>CAZNRI010000025.1:0-40705 GCA_964575595.1 uncultured Candidatus Brevefilum sp. | reverse complement strand
ATAGCCGGTGGTTTTTTGTTTCGGGCGTTCCGCCCTCAACCTCCTAAAGGGTTAACAAAAAAAATCGAAGCGCAGATACGCTTCGATTTTACTATTCTTCAATTGAAATCAACTTCGATTGACCATCACAAAGATAAACGGACTGCGTTTGGTCTCCTCATAGAAATAGGATTTCAGGGATTGCAGCATAGCCTTTTCCAAATTGCCGTTGGATTTACTAACTGTTTTATTAATCCGGTCATTAAGGCTTCCCATGACATTATCCAAATCTTCGGGCAGCATGAATCCTCGTGTGAGGATCTCCGGTTCGCCCTTCAGCTTACCGGTCTTCTTATTGACATTCAAATTAACCACCATGATCCCATCTTGACCGAGAATATCGCGTTCGCTGACAATGCTCCTATCCACATCGCCCACGCCACTACCGTCAACGAAGATATAATCGCCGGGGATCCGTTCACCCAGACGCATTTCGCCATCAACGAATTCGATGATCTGCCCATTTTCCACAACGGCGATATTTTCCTTGGGGATACCAACCTCTTCCGCCAGCTTAGCGTGCTGCTTCAACATGCGCAGTTCGCCGTGGATGGGGATCAGGTGTTTGGGTCGGACCAGATGCAAGAGCAGCTTCATCTCTTCCTGGCTGGCGTGACCCGAAACATGGACTGGGGCGATCGCTTCATAAATCACATTGGCGCCGCGGCGGAACAGCTTGTTGATCGTTCGATAAACTGCTTCCTCATTACCCGGAATGGGTTGAGAAGAGAGCACGATGGTGTCGCCCTGACGAACATCGAACTTCCGGTTGGTGCCGTTTGCCAGCCGCCCCATAATGGAGCGAGGCTCTCCCTGCGAACCGGTGCACATCAACACCACCTGGTCATCCGGCATAGACAGGGATTTCTCCAGAGAGATCACCAAACGCTCAGGAAAATTCACATAGCCTAATTCACGAGCCATCTCCATATTGTCAACCATGGACCGGCCGGTGAAGGCGATCTTACGCCCGTGGCGTTCAGCGGCGTTAACCACCTGCTGCATGCGGGAGATCAGCGATGCGAAGGTCGCCACTAAAATGCGCCCTTCAGCTTTTTCAAAAACCTCGTCCAGAGCGCCATCAATCACCCGTTCGGATTTAGTCCAACCCGCTTCGGTTGCATTGGTTGAATCAGCCAGCAAAGCCATCACGCCGCGTTCAGCAAATTCAGCTAGTTTGGCGTAATCCGTAGGCCAATTGTCAACAGGCGTATGGTCAAATTTATAGTCCCCCGAATGAACCACCAGACCTGCCGGGGTCTCAATCCCCAACCCGACTGCGTCCGGAATGGAGTGGCACACATGGAAGAAATCAACCTGGAAAGGCCCAATCTGGACGCGGTCACCCGCATTCACCGATCGGAGATCGGCTTTTCCAGACATGCCGTAGCGGTTGAGCTTGACTTCCAGCAAGCCGCGCGTTAGAGGCGTGCCATAGATCGGCGCGTCAATATATTCCAGCACGTGCTGGATGGCGCCGATGTGGTCCTCGTGTCCATGCGTGATGATGATCCCGCGGACCAAATCTCTCTTATCTTTTAAATAGTCTTTAAAATCGGGGATGATGTAATCAATACCGATCATGTCGTTTTCGGGGAACATCAGACCAGCATCTACGATGAGGATATTATTCCCATACTCGTAGAGGGTCATGTTTTTCCCAACCTCCCCAAGGCCCCCTATTGGGACAATACGTAATATTTTTTTGTTTGTCATTCTAATTTTTCCTTCTGTACTCCTTAGTACATCTAATCAATAAATTCAATTTATGTGTAAATTTTTAAATGGGATACCCCATTTGAGGTCAAGTTTATAGTTTTCGTTTCCTAAAAATAAAAACGCCCTGCGGCATCAGGCCGGTCAGGGCAAAGTGTTCGTTTTTTCAATCAGCAATAATACCAAATGAGTTCCAACGTTCATAGTCGACCAATAAACCTGTCGCATTCCAGTAATGCATTCTAGCACGGTGACCAGTTAAAGTCAATTGATCGAAGAAGTTCTTACTTTATTCTGATAATGGGCGAGTGCAGCACTTTCTAATTGATAGGAATAATTTGAGCCTGATAGATTAAGAATAAAAGGCTTAAGTAGCAGACACTTTGGCCATAAAGGAGCTGAACTGGGTTAACTTATCCCAATGACAGGTCAATTCTTCTGATCGTTGCCATACGTAGATCGGGCGGGTGAAGCATCCTGAGCAAAAGGGGAGAAAACGACAGTCCCCGCAAATTTCTTTTGAGGGAGGTTTTAATTGATAAAAATACGATAGTGGAAGATTCTTGAACAGATCAACATAGGATGAGGTCATGAGGTTGCCCAAGGTCAAAAATCGTTCATCTTGCATGATGCAAGGCCGAAGTTCGCCTGTTGGTCCTAAGACCAGGGTGCGCCAACCCGCACCGCAGTTATTCTCAGACATCTTCAATTGCTGCAATTCTTCCGTTCCCAAGAAGACAAAAGCCGGCTCTTCCTTTGATAACCTTTCAGCAAGATTAGAGAGAACCGCAAATTGGTCGTGGGAAATAGGGTTCATAAATTCACCGCGACCGATATCGAGGATGGGTGAAAAGCTGAACAAGGATGCTCCCATGGATTTAGCCAGGTCTTTGACACTCTCGATCTGTCCGATATTGCCACCATGGACGTTCATAGCCACCCTGACAACAGCATCCGTCTCAGCCAGCAGCGAAACAGCCTTTTTTGCCCGCTGAAACGACCCTGTCACGCCGCGCAATCTGTCATGGGTTCGAGGGTTGTCCCCATCCAAATCAATCTGGACGATGACGGAAGTCTGATCCGTGGCGTGATGGATGGCGTCCACAATCCTTTCATTCAACAACCATCCATTGGACAGGATAGCCACCTGGTCGAACCGGTCGGCTGCTTCTGCCAATATCTTCAAGAAATCGGGGTGGGTCAAAGGTTCACCCCCAGTTATCTCAACGGATTGGACGCCGTTATCACGCATTTGTTGAAAGATTCGTTTTAAGGAGTCAGCCGGAAAGAAATTCACACAATCGGGGGAACTGCCACGGTAACAATGGCGGCAACGCAGGTTGCAGAAATCTGTAATTTCAACCATAAAATGGATGGGAAGATAAAAATCCGGTGAGCCGGTGATTCGTAGAGGAGTTTCTTCTGGCGAATCCAGGACAGTGATGAATTGATGGCTTTCGCTCTCAGTTAGAAAATCGACGATTTCAGCCTTGATGTTGTGATGTTCTATCTTGTTATACTGCTTTGACGCCGCTTCAATCATCCCCTCCAGGCTGTTAGCACCAGTGCATAAGCGCAGGATGTCCGCCCCCACGCGGTTGAGCGTATGCATTGCCCTTCCGTCGGTCTCATTAATATACAAAAAGCCGCCATGCGGCATCAAATGAAGGCCGATATTTTCCCTTAACCTTGGGAAGGCTTGGTAAATCGTCATGCTGTTTCAATCAGTGATCATTGTTATACAAGCCACTGCGGCGACTTCAGCATCAGGCGTAGGTGAAATGATACATGCACCACAACTACCGCATGCACCACAGGAGCGCGCCCCAACCGATTCGATCTTTGGGGGCTCCCAATCGCGTCGTTTTATAGCCTCCTGGCCTGCATCTGCCATGATTTTTGCAATTTCCCTAAACTTATCCAAATCCTGATTTCTCATAGCGCCTCCAATTTTTATATTCCAAGCCCTCCCATTACTACTATAAACGACCCCAAGCATTAAAACAAGATTAGAAACGGTTCAGCTATTTTCTAAAAAATAGTCATCACAGTATCCCCCGCATATCCACGAATCTCTGACAGGAGTTGTGCTAAAATCTACTTGGCGTGTTCATTGAGAGTCTGAAAGAGGAATCATGGAAAATACGGTGAAAGTTGCGGTATTGCTTGAAGGACGAGACTGCGCCCAGTTCACGGCGGAGGGCATGGTGGGGGCTGAACGCAAGAATCCGGACAGACCGGTCAGCCTGATCAGCCTGGCAGCGAGGCAGGGCGTGGATCAAGCCGATCGCCGCGGATTGTGCTTCAGGCGCTTCGTTGCCGATATCACCCTGGACTGTGAAGAGATGCCGCCCACGGGCGCGCGGCTGCAATGCGGCGACCTGGTGCTTGTTATCCTCCCAGAGCGGAAGCGTTGCTGGCCGGAGTGCTATCTCCTCAAACACAACCTCCCCTGCCCCTTAATTGAGGGGGTGCGCTATGCATGGGTGGAGAGCCCTGGGAAGGCCTGCCTGGGAGATAAATTCAGTGTAATGTTTTCCGAATGATTAAGAATCGCCTCATCCGTCGCCCTTCGGGCGCCAACTTCCCTTAGCACCCTTCGGGTGTTTCGCTGCGCTCAAGGGGAAGGCTTAAGAAGAATTAGACAACTCGCATTAGAATAATAAGAAGATTACTAAGACAATGTTAAAGGCTTCCCCTCGAGGAGCGAAGCGACGAGACACCGCCAGGTGTCAGGGGAAGCTGTCCGCGCAGCGGACTGATGAGGTAAAAAACCAAAAAACCGAAAAGGCGGGATAAATGAAAAAGAAACACAACCCCAACCTGACAAAATTATCCCAGCGCCTGCGACGGGAAATGACGCAAGAAGAACGACATCTGTGGTATGACTTTCTAAAAGGTCTGCCGGTGACCATTCGTCGTCAAAAGGTGATTGGACCCTATATCGTCGATTTTTATTGTGCATCTGCAAAATTGGTGATTGAGATTGACGGCTCGCAGCATTATGAGAAAGAGGGGATAGAAGCAGATGCCATCCGAGACGAGTATCTTAAGGACCGCGGGTTGACTGTGAAGCGCTATTCGAACGCGGATATTCACCATCATTTCGAAAACGTCTGCGATGATATTTACAAATCTATATTTCCCGAATGATTAAGAATCACCTCATCCGGCGCCCTTCGGGCACCACCTTCCCCTATCCCCTTCGGGGGCTTCGTCGCTTCGCTCCTCGAAGGGAAGGCTTGATTGCCTTAAGTGACAAATTAGCATAAGTGACACTAATACAACTTGCTGAGCATCCCAAAATTTTTAAAGACCAGTATTGCCTAACCCAGACCAGATATGCTACAATCAAGCCCATAGAGATAAACATCACGGCAGGAGTAGTAGACCGTCCGCCAGCGAGCCGGGAAAGCTCGGTGAGAAGCCCGGCGGGCGCCGCGGAGCTCCCCACAAGATCGAACTCGCCTTGCCAGCCCCCAACACAGGGAGCAGATGGCGCCGGTGAACACCAGTAACCGGCGACGCTCACCGCCCGTTAGCGCGGCCCAAGCTGTCCGGCCTTGATCAAGCGCCGGGAAGCAGGGTGGTACCGCGGCGTTCACAGCGTCGTCCCTGTTGGGATGGCGTTTTTTGTTTTAAAGATGGTGAATAGTGAATTGTGATTTGTGAACGGTGATTAGGAAAAAAGTGAAATTGTGAGTGAAAAATTATCAAATGGAGAAGAATATGTCTGACCCGACGAGCATACCTTTATATAAGCCCGAAGAAATCGAACCCAAATGGCAGAAGAAATGGGAGGCGGACGGTCTCTATCACGCCGATATTGACGAGGAAACCCCCAAATTCTATGCCCTGACCATGCTGCCCTATCCCTCCGGCGACCTGCATATCGGTCATTGGTACGCCATGACCCCCTCTGATGCCCGTGCCCGTTTCAAGCGCATGCAGGGCTATAACGTCCTGTTCCCCATGGGCTTCGACTCCTTCGGCTTGCCAGCGGAGAACGCTGCCATCCAGCGCGGCATCCACCCTAAGGAATGGACTTTCGGCAACATCGAGAAAATGCGCCGGCAGCTCAAGTCCATGGGCGCCATGATTGACTGGCGCCGGGAGGCAATCTCCGCTGATCCAAAATATTACCGCTGGACGCAGTGGTTCTTCCTCCAATTCTTTAAAAACAACCTGGCTTACCAGAAAGAAGCCCCTGTTGATTTCTGCCCCAACTGCAACACCACCCTGGCGCGCGAACAGGTGCAGGGCGAAGACCGCCACTGCGAACGCTGCGGGACGCCTGTGGTCAAGAAGAACCTGACACAATGGTTCTTCCGCACCACCGACTACGCCGATGAACTGCTGGATTTCTCCGGCATGGACTGGCCGGAACAGGTGCAGACCCTGCAAACCAACTGGATCAACCGCTCGGAAGGTGCATCCGTCACCTTTAAAACAGAAGACGGCGATGACATTGTGGTCTTCACCACCCGCCCCGACACCCTGTGGGGCGCGACCTTCATGGTGCTGGCACCCGAACATCCATTGGTGGACAAGGTCACCAGCGAAGCCCAGAAAAGAACGGTTGCGTCCTATCAAGCCCAGGCGGAGCGCATGGGCGATATCCAACGTGAAACTGCGGACCGCGAGAAAACCGGCGTTTTCACCGGCGGTTACGCCGTCAACCCCGTGAACGGCGAAAAGATCCCCATCTGGATCGCCGATTACGTGCTGATGAGCTACGGCACCGGCGCGATCATGGCCGTCCCTGCGCATGACCAGCGCGACTTCGAGTTCGCCCGTAAATACGACCTGCCCATTGTTGTGGTAATTCAACCGCCCGATGATGACCCCATCAAATCTGAAGAGATGGAAGCCGCCGTCCCGGCAATGGGCGAGATGGTCAACTCTGGACCGCTGACCGGCACGCCAGGAGAGCAAGCCTTTGATCGAGCTGTGGAATACCTCGAAGAAAAGGGGATCGGCGAACACGCCGTCAACTACCGCCTGCGGGATTGGCTGATCTCGCGCCAGCGTTATTGGGGCGCGCCCATCCCCATTATCCACTGCCCGAAATGCGGCGCTGTCCCTGTGCCGGAAGAAGACCTGCCTGTCAGGCTGCCGGATGATGTCGAGTGGCTGCCCACCGGTGAAAGCCCCCTCAAGCTGCACCCTACCTGGCGGCACACCACCTGCCCGAAATGCAGCGGGGAGGCTGAGCGCGAAACCGACACTATGGACACCTTCATGTGCTCCAGTTGGTATCACCTGCGTTACCTGAGCCCCGATTATGACCAATATCCCTTTGACCCTAAGGAATACGATTACTGGATGCCGGTAGATATCTACACCGGCGGCATCGAACATGCCACCATGCACCTGATCTACACCCGCTTCTTCCACAAAGCCTGCCGCGATCTGGGGATCACCAAAGGAAAGGAACCCATGCTCCAGCTCCGCAACCAGGGCATGGTGTTGGGTGAGGACAACGAGAAAATGTCCAAGAGCCGGGGGAACGTCATCTCACCGGATGATCTGGTAGAGGCTTACGGTGCGGATACCGTGCGCGCTTACCTGATGTTCTTTGCCCGCTGGGAGCTGGGCGCGCCCTGGAACAGCGGCAACATCGAAGGCAGCGCCCGCTGGCTGCGCAGGGTCTGGTATACATTCCTGGAGCCGGCTGATAATGCACAAAGCGCGGATGAAGAGGTGCTGCGCGACCTGCGCCGCAAGGTTCACCAGACACTTGAATCCGTCACCCGCGATTTCGAGACCTTCAATTTCAACACTATCGTCTCCGGCTTAATGGAACTTTTGAATGAGATGACAGAGGCGAAAGACGCCGGCGCTTTTGGAACGGGCGCCTGGAAAGAAGCTGAAAGCATTTATCTTCGCATGCTGGCGCCGGTCTGCCCACACATTGCAGAGGAGTTGTGGGTCCGCACCGGGCACGATTATTCGGTGCACACCCAGTCCTGGGCTGAGGTGGATAAAGCAGCCACCAAAGAAGAGGAAGTCACGCTGATCGTGCAGGTCAACGGTAAGCTGCGCGACCGGCTGACCGTGCCCGCCAACATCAGCGAGGAACAAGCCAGACAAGCCGCCCTGGACAGTGAAAACGTGGCGAAATACCTCGAAGGGAAAACACCTAAAATGGTGATTTATGTCCCTGGGCGCTTGGTCAATATTGTGGTGTGAGAGCCAATTTAGACAATTCTAGAAAACATCGTAAAGAGGTTCCATTAAAACGTATAAGTATTAATCTTTTGAGGACAAGCGGGCGACCCGTGGGTCGCCCCTACGTCTTTTATGTAATGCTATAATTTCTAAACAACCCTAATTATTGTGGAGAAAAATAATGCATTTTAAAGACCTTAATTGGATGAAGGTTGATGACTACCTCAAAGGGGATGATCGGGTGATACTGGTACTGGGTTCCTGCGAACAGCACGGTTACCTGAGCTTGCTCACCGACACCAATATCCCCATGGCACTGGCGGATGCAGCGAGTGAGAAAAGTGGCGTGCTGGTTGCACCGCCGTTGAACTTTGGCTGTTCGCCTTATTTCCTGGATTACCCAGGCACAGTCAGTCTGCGCCTGCACACTTATCTGGATGTGGTGAAAGACATCCTGTGCTCCCTCTATGGTGCTGGCTTTCGTAAAATTCTACTCCTGAATGGACATGATGGTAATGTGCCCATCAAAACATTCTCCGTTGAACTACTAAATGAACTGCCGGATCTGCGGCTCAACTGGTACTCCTGGTGGGCCACGCAAACTGCGGCGGACATTGCTAAAAATCACAATTTACAAACGGGACACGCCAGTTGGTTTGAAGCCTTTGAATTTAATAAAGTGGTTGAATTACCCCAAGAGGATAAGTGTGCCCCCACAAAAGGCGCTGAAATTCTAAGTAAAAAGAGAACACGGGCAATTTACGGTGATGGGATGTTTGGCAGTAATTATGAAGCTGACCCCGCCGTTATGCAGGAGATGTTTGATGCCTGCTTGAAGGACATCCTGGCCTTGCTTGATTTTGATTAGACTTCCCAATGAAAACAGAGCAGAAAATTGGAGGAAAGGATGCTTGATTTAGATCAACTGCATGATTTCATCGTCGCTGCAAAGGCAGCCACCTATGTCGGCGATGGCACGCAGGCTGAGCCCTGCCGTCCTAAATCCCATGACCTGGTCTTTACCCAGGGAGATTTCAGCTATCGTGACAGTTATTTCGGCGGCTCGGATTTTATCGGCGAGGAAGTAGTCTATCACAAAGGCGAATCCATGTGGGGCATGAATTACTATGGGGTTATCCTTCAACCGGAGAAAATTGATGCCGCTGAAGCCGGAAAAATGATCAAAGCCAGCCTATCTCGCTTGTATGCAGAAGGGCGGTTTCTTGGCGGCTGGCAGCACCAGCGAGCAGACCTCACCTATTACGACACCTCCACCGGGGATTTGACGCACTTCACCGGCCGAGAATGGATAGAAAAATCCGGAGAAAAGGTCTACGAGTTAGTTTATCACGGCGGGTTAATTCACTGAACAACAGCTTCAGCGCTAACCTCTTTGATACTAAAATATTGGCTTAGATCACTCATCGCTAAACAAGCCTGATGTTATAATAGCCATCACACCCCTCATCATCTGATCTCAGAAAGGCGAATGATGCAATCTCCCTCACACAAAAAGATAATTATTACAACAGACGAAGCCCCAGCCGCTATCGGCCCCTATTCTGCCGGCGTGTCCACCAGTCACCTGGTGTTCACGGCTGGTCAATTGGGCATTGACCCCAAAACCGGTGAGCTGGTCAGCGGCGGGATACGGGCGGAAACCCGCCAGGCATTGACCAACCTTAAAGCCGTCCTGGAAGCTACCGGAAGCGGTTTGGATTTGGTGATCAAGACCACGGTTTTCCTGCGGGATATCAATGATTTCGGCTTGATGAATGCGGTTTACAGCGAATTCTTCACTGAGGACTTCCCTGCGCGCTCAGCATTTCAGGTCAGCGCCCTGCCCAAAGGTGCTGCTGTGGAAATCGAAGCCGTCGCTCTTCAATCCCCTGATGCCTAAATCGATTAACACCACAACGTATAATCACTGAATAAGCCCTGACCAGCGCACCTGTGAGCCTCCCAAACTGGGGTTTAAGGCCGGTTTGTGGTAAAAATAGGCCCACTGTCATGACACTTGGATAAAATATGCCGATTAATGTTTCAATTATCATCCCCTGCTATAACGAAGAAGGAACCATCGCGCCTCTGCTGGATGCACTCCGCGCACAAACCTATCCAGCAAAGGACATGGAGGTTGTCATCGCCGATGGCGGTTCAACTGACGGCACTCTTCAGGCGATCAAAACCTGGCAAGGGACACATCCGGATTTAAAGATCAAAGTGGTCGAGAACACCAAAATGACCATTCCCTCTGCGCTGAACACAGCCATCAAAGCCTCAAGCGGAGAGGTGATTGTCCGGCTGGATGCCCATTCCAAGCCCCATCACGAATATGTCACCAGAGTAGTGGAAGCATTGGTGGAAGAACGCGGAGAAAATGTGGGCGGTGTTTGGAATATCCGCCCGGGCGGGGATGGCTGGATAGCGCGCAGTATCGCCGGCGCAGCCGGTCATCCGATCGGGGTGGGCGGCGCGCGTTACCGCTATACCAACCAGGCCGGTTATGTGGATACGGTGCCTTTTGCGGCATTCCACCGAAGCCTGATTGATCAGGTCGGATTGTTTGATGAAACCTTATTGACCAATGAGGATTATGAATTCAACACCCGCATCCGGCAGAACGGCGGCCGGATTTGGCTTGACCCCAAAATCCGCTCTGAATATTATGCCCGCAGGAACCTGAAAGCCCTGGCCCGTCAATACTGGCGATATGGGTACTGGAAATGGCAAATGCTGCGCCGGTACCCCGACACTATCCGCATGCGTCAGGCGCTCCCACCCCTGTTTGTTTTGGCCCTGATTATCCTGATCATTCTTGCCCCATTTCTCTCTCTCGCCCGCTGGGCGCTTGCCGCCCTGTTGAGCCTGTATTTATTCATCCTGATGCTGGCAGGGGTGCAACTTGCACTCAAACACAAAAGCCTCGCTTTCCTTTTGGGCGTCCCACTGGCAATTGCCACCATGCATATAGCCTGGGGCGCTGGCTTTCTATGGAGCGTGGTGTGCCCGCCAAAATCAAAAACAGGTTAAAATGTAAGGGATGTCGATGAAATCCAAACCGAAACGATGGCATTTACGCGCCTCTGAGCGCATTGTAATCCTGCTGATTGGGGATCTCCTCATGGCAGCGATTGCTCTCTTCATAGCCCTATACTTCTGGGCTGCTGGGGATGCCTGGATGGAATTTTCCCTGGAATTCATCATTGACCGACCGCCTTTCTGGTATTTTCTCCTCCCGTTTTTCTGGATCATTTTTCTGGTGGAATTGTATGATGTCCACCGTGCCGGCAGTCCCAAAGAAACCATCAAAGGGATTAGCTTGGCGACTCTGGTTTACACCCTAATCTATCTGCTGATCTATTTCACATCCACGCCCAATTCGCTCCCCCGCCGCGGCGTTGCCATGTTCATCGTCCTGGCAGCGGTTTTCACCTTGCTGTGGCGTTTAGTGTATATTCGGATATTCACTGCACCCCATCTTCTGCGCCGTGTATTAATCGTTGGCGCGGGCAATGCTGGCCAGACCATTGTCGAGGTGATCTCAAAGCAGTGGCCGCCGCCCTTCTTCACAGTAGGATTGGTGGACGATGACCCGGATAAAATTGGGAACAAAATCGGGGACTTCGAAGTCTTCGGCAGCAGCCAGAACCTCCTTGATATCATATCCGAACAAGAGGTAACCGACCTCATCCTTGCCATCACTGGCGAAATGCGCGGGGAAATGTTTCAAGCCATCCTCGCCGCCCAGGAAAAAGGCATCCAGTTAACCCTCATGCCCCAGGTGTATGAAGAGATCCTGGGGCGAGTGCCCATTTTCCTGTTAGAAGCAGAATGGATCGTACGCTCATTTGTAGAGAAATCTCATACCAGTTCCACTTATCAATTATCCAAGCGTTTGCTCGACTTCACAGGCGGTTTTGTGGGGACCCTGCTCATGCTGAGCTTATTCCCCTTTATCAGCCTGGCAATCATCCTTGAATCAGGATTCCCCATCTTTTTCACTCAGGAACGCGTTGGCCGAGGTGGTCAGGCGTATAAGATCATCAAATTCCGCACAATGGAACGAGACTCGGAAAAAGATGGCGAAGTCCGCATGACCGAGGAAAACGACGAGCGGGTGACCAAGGTGGGCTGGTTCCTCCGTAAAACCCACCTGGATGAACTCCCCCAGTTCATCAATGTCCTCAGCGGCGAGATGAGCCTGGTCGGCCCCAGAGCTGAACGCCCGCAACTGGTACAGCATTTTCAGAAACACATCCCCTTCTATCGAGCACGATTGCTGGTCAAGCCCGGCATCACCGGCTGGGCGCAAATTAATTACGGTTACGCTGGCACAGTGAAACAAACGGCTGTCAAACTCGAATATGACCTGTATTACATTGAACACCGCACACTTTTAATGGACATCTCCATTATCCTCAGGACAGTGGGCAACGTTCTCGGGTTTAAGGGTCAATAGTCCCAAGGCGACTCCACTATGATCATCTTCGGCAGAAAAATTAGAAATCGCTATTTGCTGGCAGGGGATATATTTCTCAGCCTGGTCTCTGTATTGGCGAGTTATATAATTCGGCTTGAATTGATCGCCATCTTCCCCACCTATCAACGCTCCATGTTATGGATGTTGGGTGTGGCAGCGGTCATCAAACCCTTGGTATATTTCTTGTTTGGCATCTACCGTCGCTTATGGCGCTATGCCAGCATCCGGGAATTGGTCTTGATCATTTCAGCGGTCACCACCGCCTCCATGGTCATTAGCGGGATCATGATTGGATTGTTCGCCGGCGGATTTTTCGTGGGGTTCCCCCGCTCAGTCCTGGTGATTGATTGGCTATTTTCCCTTGCTTTCGTCGGTGGATTGCGGTTCATCTTCCGGCTGATGGCGGAAAGCACATCCACAGCCACAGAAGGAGATCGCACCTTCCCCCGCCGAAGGAAATGGGCGCTGGTCATCGGCGCAGGCGACGCAGGCGCGATGGTCGTGCGGGAAATGCAGAAGAACCCACAATTAAACCTCAAGCCTATTGGTTTCCTGGATGATGATCCCTCCAAACAGGATAGCAAGATACACGGCGTGCCGGTCCTGGCGTCTCTGGATGAAATCGATCATATCTTGGATACGCGCCATGTCGATGAGGTCATCATCGCCATTCCCAGCGCGTCCGGTAAAGTCCTACGTCAAGTGACAGAGGTATGCCGGCAGCGAGACATTGCTTTTCGCACTATGCCCGGCATTTACGAACTTTTGGGTGGTTCCGTCAGCGTCAGCCGTCTGCGGGAAGTGGATATCTCCGACCTCCTCCGGAGAGAACCCGTTCAAATGAACACCAAAGCTTTAGGCAAGGTCTTGGAGGATCAGGTGGTGCTCGTGACGGGCGCCGGAGGATCTATCGGCAGTGAATTGTGCCGACAAATTGCCCAGCTCAATCCCAAGACATTGCTCATGCTGGGGCATGGCGAGAACAGCATTTTTGAAGCCCTAATGGCTCTCAAAGAGAGTTACCCCACCCATGATATTGTCCCACTCATCGCGGATGTGCGGGACTTATCCCGACTTTCCGTGATCTTTGACCGCTGGCAGCCGGATGTGATCTATCATACGGCCGCGCACAAACACGTCCCCTTGATGGAAACCAACATCGAAGAAGCCGTTACCAACAATATCCTGGGTACGCGCAATCTCATTAAAGCGGCGCTTGAACGTGATGTTGAGCGGCTTGTTCTGATCTCCACCGATAAAGCCATCCAGCCTGTCAATGTGATGGGCGCCACCAAGCGCATTGCTGAGATGATGGTTTTGGATGCAGCTAAACGCTCCAATAAAGCTTATTCGGTTGTGCGCTTTGGCAATGTGTTGGGGAGCCGCGGCAGCGTAGTCCCCCGCTTCAAACGGCAGATCGCTGCGGGCGGCCCGGTGACTGTGACGCATCCGGAGATGAAACGCTATTTTATGACCATTCCCGAAGCGGTGCACCTCGTCTTGCAGTCTTCCACCATGAGCAAGGGCGGGGAGAGTTACATCCTGGACATGGGACAGCAAGTCCGCATCCTTGACCTGGCGGAAGACCTGATCCGTCTTTCCGGCCTGGAGCCCGGCAAGGATATTGAAATTGTGTTTTCTGGCATTCGCCCTGGCGAGAAACTTAGTGAAGACCTGTGGGATCAGGGCTTTGCCTATTCCCCCACCGCCCATCCCGATATCAATCAGGTTGACAGCGAAGAAGGCATCACCTCCGACAAATTAGAATCAATCGTGGATCAACTGATATACCTTGCCCGTGAAGGTAAACCGGAAGAGATACGATCTATTTTGAGTGAAACCATACCCGGCGCCGACATTCAAGCCCAGGAGACTCACCTTGATATGGTAGAATGAGGGTCTCAGAATAAATAAGGGGAATTGCAATCATTGATGTTGCCGGCACCTTGGCAATGTCATGTGTTTTAAGGAAACTATGACTTTAGTAGACACAGAGAACTGGAAACAATTCATCCAAGATCATCCAGAAGCGCACATCCTGCAAACCCTCGAATGGGCAAGGTTGAAAGCAGGCTTTGGCTGGTCGCCGAAATTCATCCAGCACACACAAATGGGGGGCATGATTCTATTCAAACCTTTGCCTCTTGGCTTGAGTGTCGCTTATATCCCCCGCGGACCGGTCGGAGATGGCGATTGGGCAGAATTCTGGCGGGAAGTGGACGAACTCTGCCGCCGAGAGCATGCGGTCTTTCTGCGGGTTGAGCCGGATATCTGGCAGCCGGTTGATGAGGACTTCATTCAAGATCGACTGCCCGGTTTCGTTGCAACCGATCATACCATTCAACCTCCACAAACAATATTAATCGATTTGGAAGATTCCGAAGACGATATTTTGATGTGCATGAAATCAAAGACCCGCTATAATATTCGGCTGGCAAAGCGCAAGGATGTCGAAATCAAATCAAGCACAGATGTTGATGCCTTCCATCATATGATGCTCACCACCGGCGAGCGAGATGAGTTTGGAACCCACAGCCTTGAGTACTACCAAAAAGCTTTCGACCTCTTTTCGACAAAAGAGTCTTGTATTCTCTTCATTGCCGAGTATGAAGGTCAACCCCTGGCAGGGTTGATGGCTTTCACTCATGGAGACACAGCCTGGTATTTCTATGGAGCCTCCACCAATCAAGAGCGCAACCGCATGCCGACATATTTCTTGCAGTGGGAGGCGATACGCTGGGCGAAGAACAAAGGCTGTAAAGTCTATGATATGTGGGGCGTGCCAGATCATCCCGAGCCCTACCTGGAGGAAAATTTCCTCGAACGATCGGATGGATTGTGGGGCGTTTATCGCTTCAAGCGGGGGTTTGGCGGCGAAGTGCGCCGCACCATTGGCGCCTGGGACCGCATCTATCGTCCTTTCTTCTACAATCTCTACAAAATCCTCACTGATCAGCGCAGGACGCCGTCAGCATAAAGGAGTTTTATTATCTTGGAATTTGCAGACATCGAGAACGGAGCGGATTGGAACCAGCAGATCAAAGACCTTCCCGGGGCGCATGCCTTGCAAACCTGGCAGTGGGGTCAGGTCAAATCGAAATTCGGTTGGCAGCCTCATCCCCTTCTCTGGCGGGATAACGCCGGTGAGGTGACAGCAGCCGCTTTGGTGCTTCAGCGGACAATTTCTCTGGGTGGCTTTGCCATGCGTTTGAGTGTCATGTATGTGCCCCGCGGCCCCCTGTTGGATTGGTCAAAGGAATCCCTGGTTGAGGAGGTATTGAACGACCTGCGAGACTTCGCCAAAAGTAAAGGCGCTATTTTCATAAAGATTGACCCTGACCTGCCAGTGGGGTTTGGCGTCCCGGGCGAGGAGGAGTCATCCGAGAACCCAACGGGGAAGGCGGTGTTGGATAAATTGAAAAATAATGGGTGGACCTTTTCTGATGAACAGATCCAATACAAAAACACCGTGTTCGTAGACCTGACCGAAGACGAAGAAGAATTGTTGATGCGTATGAAGTCCAAGACCCGCTATAACGTCCGGCTGGCCAAGCGGCGCGGCGTCAGCGTGCGGGTGGGCGGCGTTGAGGATATTCCACTGCTCTACCAAATGTATGCCCATACATCCCTGCGGGACGATTTTTTAATCCGCAGCAAAGCCTATTACAATGCAGTCTGGGAGACCTTTTTCAAAGCCGATTTGGCAGAGCCCCTCATCGCTGAGGTGGAAGATAAACCTGTCGGTGCGGTTGTCATCTTCCGGTTTGGCGAACGCGCCTGGTATTTTCACGGCATGTCATTGGACGAACATCGGGAGAAGATGTTCAATTACCAGCTGCAGTGGGAGGCGATGGTGCATTCCAAAGCCGCAGGCTGCTACGCCTACGATATGTGGGGCGCACCAGATGAATTCAACAAAGATGACCCCCTGTGGGGTGTATATCGCTTCAAAGATGGGTTCGGCGGTCAGGTCGTGCGCACCCTGGGTGCATGGGATTACCCAGTTCGTCCATTGGCGTATCGGTTATACAGCCAGGTCCTTCCGCGCATCCTGGGGTGGATGCGCAGGCGGGGTAAAATGGAAACGAAAAGGAGTATGAGCATATGAAATCACGATTAACTTTCGCTCACTTGCCAACACCTGTTGAAGAACTGCCCAGGCTCTCCGCCGTCCTCAAAGGGCCGCATCTGCTCGTCAAACGCGATGATCAAACCGGCTTAGCTTTCGGCGGCAACAAGACCCGTAAGCTGGAATACCTGCTGGCTGAGGCGCAGGAGGCGGGGGCAAGAACCCTGATTTCCGCCGGCGCAGTGCAGTCCAATCACTGCCGCCAGACTGTCGCAGCAGCCGCGAAGTTCGACATGGACTGCATTCTGGTGCTGTTTGGCGATCCGCCGGAGCCGCCAGACGGCAATTACTTTCTGCATTATCTGCTTGGCGCTGAAATCATCCACGCCAACAGGGATAACATGAACGCCAAGCTGGAAGAGGTCTTTCAGCAAGCCCAATCAGAGGGGCGCAAGCCCTACCTGATCCCCTACGGCGGATCTAATCCCACCGGCGCGCAGGGTTATGTCAACGCCATGCTGGAGCTCTCGGAGCAAGGTGTGGATCCCGACTGGATCGTTTTCCCCAGCTCTTCCGGCGGTACCCAGGCAGGCATGTTGGTCGGTGCGAAGATGACCGGATTTAGGGGGAAGATCCTGGGGATCAGTGTAGATCAGCCCGCTGATGTTCTCTCCACCCGCGTCGCCGCCCTCGCCACAGAAACAGCCGAATATATAGGGAAGGATTGGGTCTTTACCCCCAGCGATGTCCTGGTCAACGACGATTACACCGGTGAAGGCTATGCCGTAATGGGGGAACCCGAGATTCAGGCGATCCAATTGTTTGCGCAGCAGGAAGCCCTTTTGTTGGACCCGGTCTACACAGGGCGGGCAGCGGCGGGAATGATCGACCTCATTCACCAGGGATTCTTCAAGCCAACAGAAACGGTGTTATTCTGGCATACTGGCGGCGGTCCAGCGCTGTTCGCCAGCAGATATCAAGCCAGGCTGCTTCCCAATTAATTCATCAAAAAAGTCCGTATATTTAACCAACTCGCTGACAACGACACTTTGTAACAATATATTGGTTGAAATCTTTGACTAATGTACTATAATATTAGTACAAACGGAAAAGGAATGATCGTATGGCAACCAATGAAAACCCCAAATCCTACGAACCGCACAGCCATTGGCGCAACCAGCTTATGCAAAGCATGCAGGACTCATCCCATACCCCACTCCCGTCAGAGATCAACGTGGGACGCAAGCTGCAGGAACTGCGTATCATCCAAGGGCTTTCTTTACGTGCTTTGGCAGAGATGAGCGGGTTGAACTTCAACACCCTGAGCTTGATTGAGAATGAAAAAACGTCACCTAACGTCAGCACACTCCAGCAGCTGGCAAACGCCTTAAATGTTCCCATCACCACCTTTTTTGAATCGGTGGCTTCACCGGATCCCGTCGTCTTTCAAAAAGCAGGGGATCGGCCGAAAACAAGCTTTCCACAGGGAATCTTGGAAGATCTGGGTGGTGGATTGGCGCTGGGCGAAGCGACCCCGCTGCTCATGACCCTTGATCCAAACAAGTCAAGCGATCCGGACCCCATCGTCCATACCGGTCAGGAATTCTTATATTGCCTGGAAGGATGTATTGCTTTCTTCGTGGGAGAAAAAGAATATGACCTTGAGCCGGGAGACAGCCTGATCTTTGAGGCGCACATTCCCCATCGCTGGGAAAACCGAGAGTATGGTTTCTCCCGCGCCATTCTGGTCATCTGTCCTGCGGACCATGCCGATCGGTTGGTATCGCAGCACTTAATCAGTGAAACACCAAATTCATCCTAATAAATAAAATATGATCACTATATTGATGTGGAGGTAAACATGTTCAATCGAATTTCAAACAGAAACAGTGGGAGAGGCAGGGGGCAGGGCGGCGGTAACAAGCCCGGCGCTGGCCCTTCAGGCTACTGCGTCTGCCCTAAATGCGGACATAAAATGAAACATCGTGTCGGTCAACGCTGCATGGACATTTCCTGCCCTAAGTGCGGCACTGCAATGGTTCGTGAATAAGAGGATAAGATTTAATGAACAACGAAAAGGAAAAGGGACAAACCCCTCAAGCTAAACAGGTTTTCCAAGGAAAATCGGAACAATATAATCATATTAAGAACGCTATTGCGGTGATGAGCGGCAAAGGCGGCGTTGGTAAATCCTTTGTAACCGGTCTTTTAGCGAGCATTTTGGCGCAATCCGGTTATCAGGTCGGCGTGCTGGATGCGGACATCACCGGCCCCAGCATCCCTATGTTATTTGGACTTCATGGCCCCGTAGGCGCCACAGATGAAGGAATCCTTCCGCTTGAAAGCCGGACCGGCATTAAGGTCATGTCTATGAATTTGTTGCTCCCGCAAGAAGATCAGGCGGTCATCTGGCGCGGCCCGCTGGTCAGCCGCACGATCCAGCAGCTCTGGGGCGATGTGGTTTGGGGAGACCTGGATGTTTTATTGATTGACCTGCCCCCAGGCACATCCGATGCTTCCCTGACGATCATGCAGTCCGTGCCCCTTAATGGGCTCGTGATGGTGACCACGCCCCAAAGCCTGGCGTCCATGGTGGTCAGAAAAGCCGTGCACATGGCGCAGATCGTCAAGGTGGATATCATCGGCATTGTTGAGAACATGGCTTATTTCAACTGCCCAGATACCGGTAAAAGGCATTTCATCTTTGGCGAAAGTCATACAGACGAAATCGTGAAAACAGCGAATGCCCCACTCATCGCTCAAATTCCCATCAACCCTGACGTCGCTAAATACTGTGATGCAGGTGATGTGGAAAATATCCGTTTTGAAGGATTGAACACGCTGTTGGTTGAATTTCTTAGAGCAGCAGGTATTGCACAAAAATCAGAACAGAAACATATTGAAGATGGCTATCAAACGCCTGAGCCCGAAGAACCAATGCCGAATCTTTCAGAATACTCACCCATTGCCCAGGAGATCATCAAGGATCAGGAAAATATTGGCACGCTTGAGAATCCGGATTTACAAGGGAAGTATCAGGGATGCTGCGGTGACAGCATGCAAATCGAGCTTCTGCTGGACGGCGATGTCATCCAGGATGCGCGCTTCACCACGGACGGCTGTGAGGCAACCATCGCTTGCGGCGGAATGCTGACCCGCATGATCATAGGGAAAACGCTCAAACAAGCCGGAAGCATCCAATCCCACGCGCTGGTTGAGGCTCTGGGCGGGTTGCCGGAAGATCACGTTCACTGTGCTGAATTATCCATCAGGGCGCTTAGAGAAACAATCGAGAATGAACGGGCATAATTAAGCCATAAAGGAGGCAGTACATGACATCAATGGACAATTTTCTATGGGTGATTCTCGCCAGCAGCCTGGCTTGTGTGGTGACATCCATCGGCATTTATGTTATCAATAAATTCTCCGTCTGGGGGAATCAGAATATTGCTTATTTCATGAGTTTTGCAGCGGGTGTGCTGCTCTCGGTTTCATTTATGCATATTGGACCTAAAGCCTTATCCATGAATGAGAATGCGCCAGTTTTTATGTTGGTCGGGTTTATGGTGTTGTTTTTTCTCAACCGGATCATTAATTATTATGCCTGCAACGATCGTGAATGCAAAGGGATCGCCCTGGGCATCATCCCCATGATCGGGATTGGATTCCATTCTTTGATTGACGGCGTGATTTATTCCATCACCTTTAACGTTAGTGTTTTCACGGGTGTCCTGGCTGCCATTGGCATGGTTCTGCATGAGTTTCCGGAAGGCATTGTAACCTTCCTGCTGCTGGATAAATCAGGCGTATCCCGAAAGAAAGCGGTCATTTGGGCTTTTCTAGCCGCAGCCCTATCCACGCCACTGGGTACATTGATTTCCTATCCCTTCATCAACACCATTGATCGCTCAACCCTGGGCTTGCTGCTGTCGGTATCAGCTGGGGCGCTCATCTACGTGGGTGCCACTCACCTGCTCCCGGCTGTGGAAAAAGAGAACAAAAAATACTCCTTATTCTCACTTATCGCAGGTATTCTAACTGCTGTTATCATTGTATTATCAAAGAGGTGACCTATGGATCAACCAGCAAAACGTATTGCAGAATCTGTTGAGAAAATAACTTCAAATATCCCGGAAGGTGTGACCCTGGTCGCTGCCGCTAAAACAAGGACACTAAAAGAAGTGCAGGCAGTCATCCAGGTTGGCATAATCCACATCGGCTATAACTATATCCAGGAAGCCTTGCCCATCATCCAGGCTATTGGTGATCGCGCCACTTGGCACATGATCGGTCATCTTCAGCGCAATAAGGCAAAATATGTCGCAGAATTATTTGATATGTGCCAAACGGTGGATTCCTGGCGGCTGGCAAAATACCTGGATCAACGCTGTGCCATGGCAGACAGAACATTGCCCGTCCTCATTGAGGTCAACAGCGGAAAGGAATCCAACAAGACCGGTGTTCTCCCAAAGGATGTAGATGAACTTGTAGAAAAAATAAGCGCGTTGAAAAACCTCAAGGTTCAAGGCATAATGACCATGGGACCACGATTTGGGGAGCCTGAGAATAGCCGTCCATACTTTAAAATAACGCGTGAAATCTTTGAGCGCATCAAAGCGAAGAGCATTCCCAACGTTGAGATGAAATATCTCTCCATGGGCATGAGCAACAGCTATCAAATTGCCATTGAAGAAGGCGCGAATATTGTGCGCGTCGGGACAAAATTATTCGGTGAACGCACTTATGAGTAGAAGGTGACGATGGTAAAGCGTGTATTCGGCCCGGTGCCTTCCAGGCGATTGGGCAAATCCCTGGGGATTGATCCGGTTCCTCTGAAAACTTGCAACTGGAACTGCGTCTACTGTCAGCTCGGCCGCACCAATCCCTTTGTGACAGAGCGGCAACACTTTTACAAGAACGAGGATATCCTTACACAGGTGCGGGAAACCCTGGGCACACATGCCCCAGGGGATATTGACTGGATCACGTTCGTGGGATCAGGCGAAACCACCCTGCACGCAGGTTTGGGAGAGATGATCCGGGGAGTCAAATCCATGACGGAGCTGCCCGTTGCCGTAATCACCAACGGGTCTTTGTTATATTTGCCTGAGGTTCGCCAGGAATTGACTGCGGCGGACGCTGTCCTGCCCTCCCTGGACGCCGGCAACCCTGATTTATATCGAAAAATCAACCGCCCACATCCAATTTTCTCCTTTGACCGTTTAGTGGAAGGGTTAATCGCCTTCCGCAAGGTCTATGAAAATCAATTGTGGGTTGAGGTCATGCTGATCAAAGGGTTGAATGACAGTGAAAAAGCGCTCAAGGAAATTGCGGATCAATTGGAACAAATCCAACCAGACGAAGTCCACATCGTTCAGCCCACGCGCCCTCCAGTTGAGATGTGGGTGGAACCTCCCGATGAAGAAGCTCTCTTGCGCGCGCACGCCATCCTGGGTAAGGTTGCCAAACTCGTCATGCCCCCCATGGGTTCCTTTGACTTTGGCAGTGAGGAAGATTTGGTAGAAGCAATTGTGGGCATCATCACCCGCCACCCCATGCGAGAATCAGAATTGATCCAATCCCTGGAAAAATGGTCGTCACAAAACGTCAAGGAAACCCTGAATGACCTGGAAAGCAGCGGCAAGGCGCAGGTCATCACACGCTACGGCACCCGATTTTGGAGTGCCTCAGGATCGCATTACCCCAACAGCAAACATGAGTCAAAATAGAGGTTCTGAAAATGTCAAAATTTTCGCTGGACGTTCTTAATCGGTGTGTTTATCCCTACTTGAAATCAAATGACCCAGATGTGATCATGGGCGCGGTCTTTGGGGAAGATGTAGCCCTCACCCGGGTCGGAGACGATATCCTGGCTTCTCATGTTGACCCCATTGTGGGGGCGGTCAATAACATCGGCTGGTTAGCTGTGCATGTCGCCTGCAACGACATCGCCACCAGCGGCATGCCGCCCCGCTGGATCCAAACCTTGGTGCTCGTTCCACACAAAGAGGACGAGGCTCTGCTTGAACAGATCATGCGCGATATCCAACAGGCTGCCGAAGAGACGGGCGTTTCCATCATCGGCGGACATTCGGGATATTCCAACAACCTTGCCAGGCCCCTGGTGGCGGTCACCGCCCTGGGAACCTTTGGAGAGCGCAAACCGATCCTGACGCAAGGAGCCCAGGTTGGCGATCATGTCCTGATCACCAAAGGCATTCCCCTGGAAGGAACGGCCATTTTAGCAAATGATTTTTCCAAATCAGCGCTTAAGTTGGGTTTGACAAAAGCGGACATCGAGGAAGCCAAACAACTCATGGGACAGGTCAGTGTCATTCCGGAAGCTGTTGTCCTGGGCGAAGTGGGTGCCAGCGCCATGCACGATGTTACCCGAGGCGGTCTGCTGGAAACGCTGCTTGAAATTGCCGGCGCATCTGGGGTAGGAATGAACATAGCTTATGACCGAATTCCCATGCCGCCGGTCGCCCTTCGGTTTGCAAACGCGTTCGACTATGACCCTTTGAAGATGATCTCCTCGGGGACATTGGTTGCCACGCTCTCCCCTGAGAAGGTCGAAACCACCGGGCAAAAACTGGATGAAAAAGGGATCGCTTACGCCGATATCGGAGAGGTCGTTTCCGGGGAAGGCGTAAAGATCATCAAAACCGCAGAAACAATTCACTATCAAGAAATCCACCCCGAACAAGATGAATTAGCTCGGATGTGGACTCTGTATGCCACGGATTAGGTTGTTATTATCACGTTCTACCATCGTCAGATTTTATCAATATCGCCGTTATTTTTTGAAATAGGTATGTTTTATTCAATTATTGATTAGATCATTAATCCATGAAAGATCTCTGATGAGCATATGAGGTCTTAATACCAGGCATCATCATTTCATTCACCCTGATACACGACTTTCATCATTGAAACATTATCATTGTTATCAAAAGAAGAACACGAACACTCAAGGAGGATTGAGCTTTCTATGGAAACCTTACCATTACAAGCAGATTGGCTGGATCAATTAATGCCTGAGGGACTACCCATTCCCAGTTCAACACTATTGACAGGTCCGGGCGGATCCGGAAAACCATTAGTTGGAAATTTCATCGCTTCGACCTGGTTGAGACAAGGTGGCAGTGTGGTCTTTATGTCACTGCAATACCCTGATCACAGTTTTATTATTTCCAGTTTAAAACGCATCACACAATTAAATCTGGAGGATTACGGAGACAGGACGGCTTTTATTGAATTGGACGTCCACCAGGATGGGATGGAAAAACAAAAAGGAAGGTCCTTTAAAGCCAATGTCGTCAAGCCAAGTATATGGGATGAAGCATTGCATCATGCCTGTGATATGGTGCCGGATGAGGGCCCCGGTATTTTGGTCTTCGGGTCAGCGCTGAATCTGTTGCTCTTTTCTCCGACATACGAACAAGAAATCCTCGATAAAATGAAGAATACGCTTCAGGACACATCCTCCTGTTCATATTTGTTTTCAACCAGCTCTACAGCCAAGGGAAAAGAGATCGCAGAACTTGAAGCAGCTGCTGATAATTTGATAAGCGTCCGAGGCGATCGCGCCACAAAGAAAATCTTGTTAAAGATCGAGCGTATGAAAGCGGTGAGGTTTATTTCAGATGAAATTGAAGCCCCATTCTCTCCAAAAGTCTTAAAAGAGCTCAAGGACATTGCAGACCAAAGCCGAAGACGAATCATACCGCTCGTCTCGAAAATTTAAAAAAATACAAATAATGGAGGTGTAAGATGGTTACGAATACGGAATGTCTGAGAAATATGCCCTGCCTGCGAGATTTCTCCGATCAAGAGTTAAGTACCATCGCAGAAATCTGCGATTCAATCTGCTATTCTGCCGGACATATCCTGTTTAACCAGGGTGAGCCGGCGAAGCTCTTGTATCTGTTGAAACAAGGCACAATGGATATTATCCATGAAGAAGAAGGAAAGGAACCTCGCCGCGTTGACAGGATTTCCGTCGGTGAAATCGTCGGCGGGTCTGCCCTCGTGCCGCCGTATCAGTACAATTCCTCAGCAAAATGTCAGACAGAAGTCGAAGTTCTTGAAATCAACACCGACGAATTGCATGAATTGATCAACAAAGATAAGGCATTGGGACTGAAAATCCAGGTTTGCTTCATAGGGTTACTCGTAAAACATATTTCACAACTCAGAGCACAATAACTGCGGTCAATGAATAAAACTTATGAAGGATGACAATCCATTTCAAAATGAGGACATCGCAGCACACTATGAAGCCTGGTATCATACCCGCGGAAAACAAGCGGATCTTCAGGAAAAAGCTCTCCTGAAAACACTCTTGGAACTTTTTCCAGACGCAACAACAATCCTGGAGGTGGGCTGCGGAACGGGCCACTTCACACATTGGTTCCGCACACTAGGTTATTCCCCTTTTGGGCTGGATCGTTCGCGAAACATGCTCAATGAAGCCGTGAGCGGCTATCCCATACGCTGCCTTCAAGGGGAGGCGTTAGCTTTGCCTTTCCCTTCACAGGCTTTCGATATCCTCGCCCTCATCACGACATTGGAATTCATCCCCGATCCCCAACAAGCCCTATCCGAGGCTCTACGCGTTGCACGGCAGGGTATCCTCCTTGGCGTCATCAATAAACACAGCCTGCTCGGATGGCAGTATCGGGTGAAAGGCGGTCCCATTTGGGGCAAGGCTGCATTATACACTCCTGCTAAATTGAAACAAATGCTGTCAAAGGTAATCCCTCATGAGTATGCCCTCACCCTACAAACAACGCTCTGGCCAATCTTCTCCGGCGCGTCGAAGCTGCCCTGGGGTGGATTTATCGGACTGGCTGTTAAATTATTGAGGAAAGGACAATCCAAAGATGCCTAAACACCTTTCAAATATTGAATTCAAAAATAAAATCACAGATCAATTGGAGCAAGCCCGAAAACATTGTCAAGAAAACCAGGTGTCCCAAAAAATCCTCGATGAAATCAATGCCCTGGAAAAGATGTTTAAGGACGAGATAGAAAAAACCAAACGGGAACTATCAGCTCAATTGAGTATTTACCCGCTGCGTCAGCCCTCGCTCTCGCCTACGATCAATCAGACGCTCAAGGCGTTAGAGAAGCATAACTTGCAAGTGATGCCTGGCTCCATGAGCACATTAATACTGGGGACAGATGCTGATCTCTGGGAGGGGTTAGAAGACGCCTATTCAAAAGCAGCCGCCCAGGGAGAAGTCGTCATGATCCTCACCATTTCAAACGCCTGCCCCAAACCTTCGGATTAACACTAATCCATCTTTTTCAGCAACATTAGAAAATTTCTTTATTAAACACGTAGAGACGTTGCGGACAACGTCTCTACAATTATCTCGATGCGATATCGTCTACAACCCAGCGGCGTCTCTCAATAGATCGGCTTTATCGGTTTTCTCCCAGGTCAAATCCAGGTCATCGCGACCGAAATGGCCGTAAGCTGCCAGGGGTTGATAAATCGGTCGCCGCAGGTCCAGATCGCGGAGTATCGCACCAGGGCGAAGATCGAAATGCTCATCAATCAGTTCAGCAATCCGAGCATCCTCAATCTTCCCTGTGCCAAAAGTCTCGACATTGATGGAGAGGGGCCGCGCCACGCCAATGGCATAAGCCACCTGCACTTCGCAGCGGTCCGCCAGACCGGCAGCGACCACATTCTTCGCCACCCAGCGAGCGGCGTAAGCGCCGGAGCGGTCGACCTTCGTCGGGTCTTTTCCGCTGAACGCACCGCCGCCGTGCCGCCCCATACCACCGTAAGTGTCCACAATAATCTTGCGCCCGGTCACGCCGGCATCGCCCATCGGGCCGCCGACCACAAAACGTCCGGTGGGGTTAACGTATACGATCAAATCATCATCCACCAACTCTGGGGGCAGCACGGGTTTAATGATCTCTTCAATCACGCCCTCTCTAATTTGAGCTTGGGTTACATCCGGAGAATGCTGCGTGCTGATCAGCACGGTATGAATGCGTTTAGGCTTCCCGTATTCATACTCCACCGTCACCTGGCTCTTGCCGTCCGGACGGAGGAAATCAAGGTCGTTTGCCCTGCGTGCTTCCGCCAGCCGGCGGGTGAGCTTGTGGGCATAATAAATGGGCATGGGCATGAGAACGTCGGTCTCATTGCAGGCATAGCCAAACATCATCCCCTGATCGCCCGCGCCGATGGATTCCATCTCGTCCTCTTCATTCATTTGCCCTTCTTTGGCTTCCTTGGCTTTATCCACACCCAAGGCGATATCCGGCGATTGGTTCGCTAGGGCGACCATCACGCCGCAGGTATTACCGTCGAAACCCTTCTCGCTGCTGTCATAGCCAATATCATTGACAATCTTGCGCACCAGCTCATCAAAATTGACGAATGCCGTGGTCGTGATCTCACCCAACGCCATAATGAAACCGGTCTTGGTAGCACATTCGCAGGCAACGCGTGAATAGGGGTCTTCTTTATACAAAGCATCCAGCACAGCATCGCTGACCTGATCGCAGATCTTGTCCGGGTGTCCTTCAGTGACGGACTCGGACGTGAACAGGTACTTGGGTAAATTCATAAATGTCAGACTCATAGGTGAGAACCTCCATGTCTCATTAAAAGATAGCGCCCCTTCTGGCTCGTGGAGAGGGGCGTAAATGAGCATTGGCATCCCTCTCATCTTCCAGAAAAATTCGTTCTGCCGGAGTTGGCACCATAAAAGGCTAGCTTTTTGGTTGCCGAGGTATCATCGGGCCGGTCCCTCCACCTCTCTGGATAAGAGTGCCGCATAGGGCTATTCAATTGATTTTTGCGAATGCATTATAACACCGATAGGGGAAATTGCAAAATTTTAACAAACATTTTTACAGGTATGCCCTAAGCATAATTCACTTTTATGATATCGTGCCACTAGCCAACAATTAACCCGCATTTAAACCATCGCTTCAATTAATCTGTACACTTGAGTGAGGATAAATGTAAACAAAATCCCCGCCAGTAAGGGGAGTAAGGAAGCAATTAATGTCCATTTTTTACTGCCTGTCTCACGATAGATGGTAAATATTGTCGTACTGCAAGGGGTATGCATCAAACTGAATAACATTACATTTAAAGCTGTTAATACAGTCCAACCACCCGCTGTAAGCACAGATTTCGTTGCAGCAATAGATTCCAATTCGAACATCACCCCAGCGCCTGCCCCAACAGCAGTTATCCCAGTAGTTAAAACGGTCAGCATTAAGATTGTGGGAACGACAATCTCATTAGCTGGGATAGCGACCAAAAATGCCAGCAGGATGACGCCATTCATTCCGAGCAATATTCCTGGAGGATTAAAGAATTGAATGAGGTGCTCTGCAATACTGCCCGTGCCAATCTGAATGTTTGCTAATAACCAGATTACAGCACCTGCTGGCGCAGCAAAAACTACTGCCCGCCATAAAATAATTAATGTACGATCAATTAACGAAGTGTAAATAGTCTGCCAAATGCGTGGAGGTCGATACGGAGGCAATTCAAGACTGAAAGTGGATGCAACGCCTTTTAAAATGGTTTTTGAGAGAACCCAATTAAATAGAAAAGTTAATAAAACACCAAAGATTGCAATACCAACAACAGCAGCCGCAGATACCAACCCTCCCCATTGTTTGGGAACCAAAGGGGCTAAGAAAATAGTTGCGAGTAAGATTTGAGTTGGCCATCTGCCATTACATAGTGAAAAGTTGTTTGTAATGATGGCAAGCAGACGCTCACGTGGACTATCAATAATACGAGTGGCTACAACACCAGCAGCATTACATCCAAAACCCATCACCATACTCAAAGCTTGTTTTCCATGAGCACCTGTCTTTTTGAATATGCTATCAAGGTTAAATGCCACTCTGGGTAAATAACCAAAATCTTCAAGTAATGTAAAAAGGGGAAAGAAAATCGCCATCGGGGGAAGCATCACACTAATCACCCAGGCGGTCGCCAGGTACACGCCATCGAACAAGAATCCATCCAGCCACCAGGGTAATCCTATGTTTACTGAAAAAGTCTTAAGTGCCGGATGTACGATACCTATGAGCAACCCAGATAACCAGGAAGAAGGGTAATTGGCACCTTTGATCGTAATCCAGAAAACAAGGATCAACAAAGCAATCATAATTGGGATACCCGTGATGCGATTGGTGACAATTTTGTCGAGAGTTTGGTCAAGCCTGGATCGCGATCTTTCGCCCGTTCGTTTTATAGCACTCTCAGCAATCTGAGCAGCGTTCTTGTAAATCTCCTCTACAAGTTTTTCGTGGACATTTTCGCCAATACTCCATCGCATATTTTCCGCAGTTTCGAGAACCTCTTCGATAGCTATTGTTTTTTCTGCCCTTGTATTATTCATATATTTTCTACTCATGATCATCAGAAATATTCATATCTTGATTTAATTCGCCTATGCCATATCGGCAAAATCTCCATTTCGAAATGCCTCAATGATTTTTCGGTCCCCATCCAACAGCCGTAAAGCCACCCATTGTATGTTAGGTAATTGGGGATAAATTTCTTCAACTTTTTCCGAAAGTTCATCTACTGCCTTTTTGAGTTCTGGGGAATCCATTTGGATATGATAAGCATGTGGAACACATTGGTTGGTTGCGACCTCATGAATAGCTTTTGTCAAGTCATCCATGCCCTTGTTATAGCGAGCAGCTGTTGGAACAACTGGAACGCCCAAGGAATTTGATAGCTGTGCAACGTCAATTTCGATGTTATGGCGCTTAGCTTCATCCATAAGATTCAAGTCAACTACAACACGGTCTGTAATCTCAAGTATTTGCAAAACAAGATTCAGATTTCTTTCAAGGCAAGTTGCATCAACCACAACGACCGTTACATCAGGACGACCAAACAAAATAAAATCGCGTGCAATTTCTTCGTCCTCTGTGACCGCCAACAAAGAATAGGTCCCTGGTAAATCGACGACTTTATACTTTGTGTCTGAAAACTCAAAAGCACCCACAGCACGAGTAACGGTTTTTCCAGGCCAATTACCCGTGTGTTGATGCAAACCGGTCAAGTCGTTAAATACGGTAGACTTTCCAGTGTTTGGGTTTCCTGCCAGGGCGACAATATAATCGCAATCTTCTAATTCAACGCCCATCTCTTGAAGATGATATTCTTTATGTTTTAATGATTCGTCTCCTGATGAAGAGCTGCCATTAGAATTTTTCATTGAACTATTCCTTTTGAGATCTCTCGAGTGGCTCAATTTCAATCAAACGGGTTTGATCCTCACGCAGGGCAATGAGCGTCCCTCGGACTCGGTAAGCCGTTGGATCGCCACGTGTGCCTCTTAAATTTGCTTCAACTACAGTGCTCGGTATAAACCCCAAATCCATTAAGCGTCTCCGTTCAACTTTTCTGAGATAAGGGGATAAATTTTTAACTTTTGCTTTTTCGCCAAGTCCCAGTTCTGAGAGCGTAACTGCTGTCTTTTCTTGCGGGACAACAACATCATGTATTGGGACCGCAGAAATATTTGATGCGATCACAGGGGTGAGAACATGTTCACCATATTTCGACCAAAAACGAATCTTGCTTGAAGATTCTTCAACCAAATAAATTGCCATTCCCGGATATAACCCCTCCGCAACGAGTTGAGAATATACATCTTCGGGCTCATCTTCCAAGTGCGTGATCCGAAGCGTTTGTTTCGCCGGCAATTCGGTCAATGACCTCCCTTTCATTTGACGTATTTTTCCCTGAGCATTGGGTATAGGATCGCCATGAATATCAAATAATGGATTTCCCAGCCGCATCGAAAGAGCATCAAGCGATTCTTGCGACATATCATGTTCTATATCATTCGCTCGTTTGTGAATTTCTTCAACAGGCAAACTGGTCTCTTGTGCTAAGAACTCCTCCCAAAGGCGATGAGCACGTGTCATATGGATAGCATATTCAAATCCTTTACTGGTTAAACTTATTTCATTTCCTTTCATTTGAATTAATTCCAATTCGACCATCCTGTCCAGTAAACGAGATATCTCATCAGGCGATTCATCAAGAGTACCTGCAATATGGTGGAGCGTTGCGGGATGCGAATGAAATTCGCAATGTTGAATGGTCTTTAAGATGTTTTCAATCTTAGTATGTTTGTTTCTAAGTGATCTCTTTAAAAGAAATGGGATCAAACCTTTATCAGGCCAAAACAATAAAGCGATCAAGATCATTACCCCTAAAAAAACCAAAAGGTAAACAAGTGGTTCAAGCATCTTTTTTATCCCATCTATCCGTGAAAAAAGTCTTACACATCAATCTCAGTCTGCCTTCTCTGCCATACTTAATTCAATATGACGCTGCCGGACACCCACGGGATCTATTAAGCTTTGGAACATGATCAACAAAATTGCTTTATCCTTTTGGGGATTACCCCACCCGTGAGAATAACTCGCGTCAAACAAAAGACTGTCCCCCGTTGCAAGGTGATAGCAACGTCCTTGGATAAAAAAATCGATTTCCCCAGAGAGACAATAAACAAATTCCTGACCTGGATGAGAAATTAACTGGGGGGACTCATCCTCGCTGGGATATATTGTGACGCGCAATGGCTCAATCTGCTGATTTTCAAATCCAAAGCCTAAAGTCTCAATTTCAAAATTGTACGATTTCTTTTTCAACCCCTCTCCACTCCTTAAATAAAAGACGGATTTCTTTTGATTCTTTTGAAATAAATCATCTATGGGAATATTTAAGGCTTCAGAAATTTTATCTAACGAAGAGATCGTTGCTGAGTTCTCACCCCGCTCAATCAGGCTGATAGTATTCGCGGACAAACCGCATCGCTCCGCAAGCATCCGCAAGGATAAATTCTGATTACTCCTGTATTCCTTAATCCGCTTTCCAATAATTTCTTCCAAATTTTGTACCATATTGACATCCTTGTTTGTTATTATAATATAAAGTTTACAGTTGTCAATTATATTTGTGTTATTTATTAATACAAATTTCAAATCTCCGACTGGAAACATCACAGAGGTGTCCCGTCATGTCACCTCTACGAGTAAATAAAACTCAATAAATTCCTGAAGTGGGGACTTTTGTCCGACCTGTCTGCATTGACTTGAACAGAGTAATATCCAAACCAATTCGGATCGTAATAGAGAGAGTAATATATAAATTGATACTTCAAAATACAGGCTAAAGCCTGCACTCCATTTCTGTTATGAGACTTACAGATCACGCGCATTACAACGCACTTTCACCGTCCCCAACTGACATCATCCACCCATTGATGTCCCTGCAAGTCAATCGCTGGTGAGAAGACATCCCCCGTTTCAGGGTCAATGGCAATGATTGGTCCCGACACCAGGTCCGGTTCATAATAGCGCGCTAAGACAAGATAGCAGCTGTTCGGGCTCCAATAAAGATTGGGGGAGCTCCGCAGCAGGAGCAAAGGTTTCCATTCCATCGTTTCCAGATTCAGCAAACGGATATTATATAAATCCTCTTCTTCAAAAACCGCCCCCAGCCAACGCCCGTCAGGGGAAGGTGTTAACCAATGCACGCTTTCACCCACAAAGATTTGCTCACCTGTCTGAAGGTTCCATAGGTATACTTCCCAATCTCCATACCCCAACCAATGCCCATCCGATGTGACCATATGGGGGCGCATGCTGAGCCAGTCCTCCTCTCCCCACAGCTCAGTCACTTCCCCAGTGTCGGGGGCCATCTGAAGAATATGCGTTTCCACAGCTTGCAGCTTGAGGGAGGTGTCGCCGCCTGGATAACCGTTGATATTTTGCGCTATAAATACTTCCCCATCGGTCCCCTGACCAATGAAACGAGGTGCACCCTCTAGGGTAGTGCGTTCCGTCACCCGAAATTCCCCATTCGCCCAGGACAAGGATAGAAAACTGGCAGAATTCTCATCGCTCTGATGAATGGTGAGCGCCTCATCTGCCGAAAGCCAGATCAGATTATCCCCCGTTACATAGATATCCTCCAGAAGCACGGAAAAATGAGCTGTTTGTGGGTCGAAGGAATGGATGCGCGGGGTGTTGGTATCTAACAGAAGAGCGCGGGTCTGATCCGGGGACCAATGCAGATGATGGTCCCAAATGCCACTTTCCGGGTAGGTCGGGATAGCCTCAATATCTTCACAGACGGTTTGATCCACCACACAGGCGGCTGGGACGCGAATAAAAGTGTGCTCATATCCTTCTCCCGTATTCCCCAACCGCAAGTACAGATAGCCGTCGTCTTCCACCGGCGCGGTAATTTTAGCGCCTTGTGAAATTGCATCCTTGACCCCCGAATCAGCCGTGGCTGGAAAGGACACTGAACGACATCCCGGAAGTGTCAGCAGGAAAAGGATAAAGAGCAAAACTCGAAAAACCAGAGGACGCTGTGATTTTATTTCAGTCATTGTCTAACATTCCACCTAGTGACGCTGGGTAAAGCTTAATGCTATAGTAACATAAAAACAGAAATGGAACATTAATTCTTACTTATTATTAGGCCAATATCCAATCCATTCGGTGCTTTATAGAGAGAACAAACATAATGCACACCCCTTAAAAAGGGGCTAAAGCCTATACGACATTTCTGCTATTAGAAAAACAATTCAAAGGCAGCGCAGCCCACGCGATCTTTTTAACTACTTTTTCCGAAATATCAACGCCAAAAGGAGCCCGCTGATAAATCCCCCGACATGCGCAGCATAGGCGATGCCCCCCGTATCTGCCATCACAGCAAAGCTGGTGAAACCGCGCAGCAACTGCAATAAAAACCATACACCAATGACAATAAAAGCCGGCAAATGGACAATCCAATAACCCGCCAACACCCGCACCCGGCGACTCGGGAACAATAAAACATAGGCACCCAAAACCCCGGCGATGGCGCCAGAAGCACCCAACATAGGCAGTTCTGAACTGGCACTGACAGCCAATTGCGCTAAGGACGCACCCACACCGCTCAGAACATAAAACAAAATGAATCGCAGGTGCCCAAATCTAGCCTCAATATTATCCCCAAAAATCCATAGGTAAAGCATATTGCTGATCAGGTGAAACCAGCCCCCATGCATAAACATGGCCGTGATCAGGGTGATGGAATCACCAAGGGGATCCGCCAAGAAACGATTGGGGACAAAGGCCCATTGCTCAACAAAGGCTTCACCCTGAGAAATTTCCAGGAGGAAAACGCCAACATTTATAAAAATAAACAGATAGGTTACCCAGGGAAAAATTTTATAACGGGTTCGCTCATCAGAAAGGGGCAGCATAAGTATTCCTTATAACAATAATCCAAAGATTACAGTTCCTATTAATAATCTACCACATTTACTTTCAGCTAAACAACAATATAAATCATCTAATGCCGTTCACTTTTTCGTCTTAACACTGATAACAGCAGGCTTATTTCTCTGGGGTCTAGATCATCATATACATGGGAATAATTTTTCCTTTCAAGCAACGCTTGACTTACGCTTATTAAAACTCCCGCACACCCTCATTCACATAGCGCGTCAATTCCGAAACACTGAGGTTCTTGATGCCGAGCTTGTCCAGGGTGCGGCCTTTGCGCCAATAATCCGTGCTGTGTAGAATGCAGCCCAACCGAATAATTGCATCAATGGCATTCACAGAGACACCGTAACGCATTCCCAGGGCACCGATCGGCACCAGACTCATAGGCACATCCTCGGAGATATAGCGGTGTTGAAGCGTGCTAGGGGCATTGATCCCGTAATAACCACTCTGATTCTGAATAGCCTCGTAGAGCGTCTCCCCGCGCACATTGTACGCCATCTGCAGCCACTCCATTGCGGATCGCGCCCGCAGCCCCATGGCAGAGGCAACAGTGACTCGCTCTCGATCAACCACTTCCAGCACCCTGGCCACCGACGGCGTGACGCCGTCAATATAAAATTCAAAATCACCGTGTGTTGACTCAATCCGGGCGGCATTGATGATCGCCAGTGCGGGATGGAAGACAGCGCCCATGTTGTTCAAGCCTGTTTGCAGCACGTTGATTCCATCAATAAATTGAGGATAAACGTGTTCCACCGCTGCCAGCGCCTTGGGCGTATCTGTGGCGGGCAGGGCTGCCAGGGGTACTGCTTCTTTGACACGGAAGATGCGCGCCTGGCTGGGGCCATCGGATCGGCTGGCATAAATAAAGGTCTCCGCTTCAGCCAAAACAATATCCGCCTGACATTTACAACGATTCAAAATTTCCCTAAATTCAATTGTGCCGCAGGTGCGCCCTGGGTGCAGGATGACGATCTGCCCATCTTTCAGGTGTGGTGCAACCATGTGGGCAATGTTAGCATGCCCAGAAGAAGGGACCACCACCATAATCACCTCGGCATCCGCCAGCGCTTCTTGAATATCATCAGTGACTTTCTTGAGCGCGCCGAAACCATGCGGCCCGCCGGGAGGGCTTTCCAGGTCAATCCCGCCCCGCTTGGCAATCACCTCAATATGACGGAAGGTGCGATTGTACAGGGTCACCTCCTGCCCCACAATCGCCAAATATGCCGCCATCGCTTTGCCCCCATTGCCGGCGCCAATCACAGTAAATTTTTTAGTCGTCATAGTTCCTCCTTGAGAATTTGATGAAGTCGGTCGGATTCTGAAATCGGTTTCCCCGCCGAATCCACTGCCACACAAGCGCCATCCACAATACGGGTCTGAATAGCGCCCCGGGCAAAGGGATTGTTCTTAAGATGTGGGGCGTCCATAATACCAACATTAACAGCTTTGGATAAAATTGCTGGATCCGTGAGCGGATCTTGGATATCGTCCGTCGCAATGGAACGTATCGCTTGCAGTGTAACGTCAGCTTCCCGGAGAAGTTCCTCAACACGCTCTTGGATTTTTGGGTCTTGGGCCATGTCCGGCTGCCCCTTCAACGCGTTTTCAATTGCCTGACGCGCCATACGGCTGGCCTGAATGATGTCCTCAGCCGTGGCAGCGTGGTGCGCCTCCGTGTGTCCAACGATATGGACGATATGCGGCTTCACTGCCATCTGCAGGTAAATGCTGGCAGCGAGGTGCGCTCGGGCAGCGTCATCCTGCAGGGGATAACTTAATAAACCTGTGCGTGTCTGCCGCCAAATATGAAAAGTTTCATCTTCAAGCGGCTGCGTCATCCGTAGGCAAGCAAGCATCTTGGCCAGGTCCATGGCATCCGAGGTGCCAGGCGGGCTGTTGAACATCATCTGAGCAATGTAATCTCGCACGCCAAAGGCTTTGGCGTTATAGGCAGAGAGGTAAGCGGAAACCACAAAAACCACATCGGGGGCATCGCGCATGCCCCAATGGTGGGGCTCATTCAGTTCCACCGGGAAGTCGTGCTGTCCATACCATGCCATCACCTCTTGGTGTTTGCGGATGGAGTCTTCCAGCCCCCAAGGTCCCCGTCCATCCATCTGGTTGAACCAGAAGATGGGAATGGCACACCAAGCGATATTGATGGTCTCTGCATACATCTCCGCCAGTCTGATAAAATCATCTGTCCCGGAATAGGAGCGCAATAAAGGATAATTTCCCGTCCGGCTGGCTTCATACAGCGCCCGGTAATCCTCTGGTGAGCGCACCGGCACGCCGCCCGCACCCGTGCGTCGTTTCTCCTGCCTTTCGGGGTGAAAGAAATTCTCCTGTGCTTCCTGATCAATCCCCAGCGAGATCACATCCAACGCCCGTGCTTCAGCGATCTGGCGGATGCCTTTTAATGTCGCTTCCAGGGTTGGCTGACCGTAATGATGCCGCAGGATGGGGTATGGCGCTTTCCATTGGATGCGCTCAACCGTGGTCTGTGGAAAATCTGATTCGTCCATTGCGCCGGGCTTTTGCCCGCGTAGGTAAGCCAGGATCTCATCCGTATTCTCAGTCCCGTCGAAAACAATCTCAAAGAAACCAAGCGTCTCAGCACGCTCTGCCACCGGCGGCGTACCGCCGAAAGCAAAGCGAACGCCGCTCTGTCGGAGTTCATCCGCTGCTTCCGCAAACTCACCCAACAGGCGTTCCCCCGTCTCCGGGGTCAGCCGGTATGAAACACCCACCAAATCCGCATCTTCTCGCTTTGCTGCTGCGATCACCTCGTCAATGGAGACAGCCGGACCTAAGAACACCGTTCGCCAGCCAGCCTGCTCAGCCAGACGGAGGAAATTAAACACGCCGGCGACATGGACGCACTCACCGACAGCACCTGCAACGATGGTTTTCACAACACACATCCTTTATCACTTGTTGTTCAATCTAAGAGCAAACAATCGTTTGTTCATCACAAGGGCTCTCACTCCCCCCTTTGCGCTGTGGAGATCCCTTATCTTTATTTTAGGATATTATTCTATTTTCATGTTTAAAAAAATGTTATTAATTCCCCCTAAAAGAAGATTAAACAAAACTTTTCAAAATCCAGGTGTTCTTATCCTAATTTCCTATTACCAAATACCTTATCCCTGTTTTTTTTACATTCCATCCCCAGGCACAGTGTAGGGCTGCCCGGAGCTGCGCAGGAGGCGTGGATTGACCCGCCCCATCCACTTCTCCGGAAGGTGAAGCTTTTGGAAATCGCCGTAATCCTCATAGAGTTCGTGGGCATCGCGCGTCGCCAGCATCGTCCAGCGCACCCCTTCCTCATCCAAAACGCTCAGGATGACCTCGGTCAGCCATTTGCCCAAGCCCTGCCCCTGATAAGTGGTGAGGATGAAAACGTCGCAAAGATAGGCGAAAATAGTATAGTCCGTCACCACACGAGCAAACCCCACCTGCTGATCATGGTGATAAACCCCAAAGCAGAGAGAATTCCGGATGGTCTTTTCCGTCATCGCCCGTGTCCGCCCCGTTGTCCAGTAAGCTTCCTCCGTCAGATATCGGTGGATCACGTCCATCTGAAGCTTTTCCTTATCGGTACTGATGTTGAATTCATCGCGTTGGATATCCATTGCTTCTTCTCCTTAAGACCCAATTTGATGCACCTGTCATTATTTACAATAATTGAATGCGGTGCCAGACGTTGGCACATTGGTTCTTATTTGATCTATATACTATCAATCATAACCCCTTTTTCTTGTAGGTCACGCATGGTGACAAGCTGAGCGCCGTCGGAGCGCATCAACGCAGTGCCAGGCGGCACGAGTTGGAGTAGCTTCAAGCTGCCCCAGCGAAGTGTCAACATCATGAGATGTTGACAAAGCCGCCGGCTGAAAGCGTAGCAGCTGAACCTGCGTGACAAAAACAATTTTGTCATTGCGATGAGCGCCAGCGAAGAAGCAATCTGAGAATTGGATGGCTTGTAATTTATAACTGCCCTGGAGAATTTATCCTTTCACAGGACTCCGGAGATTGCCACGCCCCTTGCAGGGGCTCGTAATGACAAGACTTGTCACATGGGCTGCACCACACGTGACCACCTTTTCATTCTTTAGGAAAGCGTGTCATCCAAAAAGAAGGATTATCAAAATATTCAAACCCGCCGTATTTCTCATACAGCCCCTGCGCATCGCGGGTCGCCAGCAGGGTGCGCTTTATGCCCTGAGAATCGCAGTACCGGCAGGCGGCGTCCACCAGCCACTTCCCCAGCCCCTGCCCTCGCTGCCCCTCACCAACAAAGACATCGCACAGCCAGGCGAAGGTCGCCCGATCTGTCACCAAGCGGGCAAAAGCCACTTGAACGCCCTGATGATAGATCCCCAGGCAAACGGAATTCTGGATTGAACGCTCAGTCACCTCCCGCGGCCGACCCTCCGCCCAATAGGATTGCCCAGCGATGAAGTCTTGGACCATGTCCACCTGCAACCGATCTTTATCGAAACTGAGCAGAAATTCGCCTTTACTTTCCTCATAAATATCCCATGTAAATTGATATGGTCTGTCCAAATTAAAATCCTCCGACAAGGGCGTTATGACATCCTTGACCCGCACCCCATCCCGATAGCTGAAATGATAATGTAAAGGCTCCTCCCCCGCCAGAATCTTTGGCAGGAACACATGAATGTTATCCACCACCTCAGGCGCGCCGCAAGCCCAATCCCGGGGCTGCCAGGCTAATTCGCCTTCATGATTGGTGGCGAAGTTCTTGTCACCAACTTCAGCAATGAAGATAGCAATCGCACCGGGGGGGATTTCAAAGCCGTCCCAGGTGAGCAAACCGGCAAACTGAGGGGCGTCCACCTGATACCCCGTCTCCTCCGCAATTTCCCGGACCGCCGCCTCTTGCGGCGTCTCCCCGGGTTCAATATGACCGCCCACACCGTTCCACAGCCCCTGATTGGGAGGAAATCGCCGATGGAGCATCAACACCTCATCGCCGTGTAATAAAAAACACAGGGTAAAACCGGGCTGGATCGTCATAACAGCGCCTCCCGCAGATCGGGAGAGGATAATAATCCCTGTTCAGCCAGCATCACCCTGCGGACCGCTTCTTGGGTGAGTCTCATTAAATAACGTTCTCCTTAGTGCCCTTTATTGGATTTGCTTTGTTCCACTGCTTCCAGTAATGCCTCCCCCAACTGGCGCGCCTCATCGGGCGTGAGGTAGAGATGGGTTTCACCGACGCGCAGGAGCTGCTCGTCAGGCGGGCAGCGCTCAAAAATCGTAACGCAGATGTTGTCTTCCAGGTCATGATCCTCACAATCATAGTAAATATCAAACTGTAAGGTCTTGTCCAATAAATAAATGGACATGGCAGTCATACCTCCTGGTGGGGAATCACTTTCAATTTTTCCAAATCATATCATTAAATTTACGCTTGTAATCGACAAATTGGTCCTGATCAAACATATTTCTAATCACCAAACCACTCAAGTCTGTACAAAGACTGGTAAAAAACGGGATTCAATCAATTTGATAGTTTCTGAGAGTCACAATTCGGTAAACTCTTCAATACTGAACAAGGAAACCCCGTCCTGAAAGATTGACGAGTTTCTAATAAGGAGTATGCACCATGGAAGTACCACGCCATTGGCGATTAAGAAAACAACGTTATGCCCTTATGGGCGAAGAATGCCCACACTGTCATACAAAGATTTTCCCACCCCGGGATGTCTGCCCAGAATGCGGCGGTGAAGCTAAGACGGCTTATGCCTTCAGCGGCAAGGGTGAAGTGTATTCCTTCACCCGCATGGTGACCGCTCCCGCCGGCTTTCAAGAGCAAGCGCCTTATACTGTGGCCTTGGTCAAACTGGAAGAAGGCCCGGTTGTCACCGCACAACTGACCGACCTGGGAGATCAGGAAGTCCAAATTGGCATGCCCGTGGAAATGGTCACCCGCAAGCTGCGCTCGGACGGCGATGAGCGCGGGCTGTTGGTCTATGGATATAAGTTCAGGCCGGCGATGGCTGCTTAAAACCCATTATGATGACACCAGCACTTTCCATCTGGAAAGTGCTTTTTTGTAGGGCATTTTAACCCACGAGAGATCACCATAACTATTAATAAATTCTAAAAACTATGGTCATTTGAAACAACCTATTCATCTGAACATTTTCTCAAGAGGATGGAATTATGACTGATCACCAACACCCCAATGGTTATCTGAGACTCCCGCCGAATGGCATGGGCGATCCCATCCTTGTTCTTCACCCCTGGTGGGGATTGAACGAAGATATCAAAGCCTTTTGCGACCGCCTGGCGGATGCGGGCTTCGTCACCCTTGCTCTCGACCTCTATCATGGCAAGACGGCCTCGACCTTACCGGAGGCGGAAGTATTGAGAGATGAATCAGATTCGCGTTACGAACAGAATTTACAGGAAGTTGCTGATGCAACCCTTTGGCTCAGCGAACACTATGATCGTGATAACCAGGGGGTGGCTATGGTCGCGTTTTCGCTGGGTGTCTGGTATGCCCTAGAACGATCAAACGCCGACCCGAAACACATTCGTAAAGTTGTCGTATTCTACGGCACAAGAGATGGAGATTACAGTCAATCACGAGCATCGTACCTGTGTCACTTTGCTGAGAATGATGATTACGAACCCCGCGAGAATGTCGAAGCCATGGTTCAAGCCCTCCAGCAAGCTGGGCGACCGGTAACCACGCACATCTATCCCGGTACCGGGCACTGGTTCTTCGAACCCAGCCGTCAAGATGCTTATGATCCTGACGCGGCTCAATTGGCCTGGGAGCGGACGGTGGCGTTCTTGAAACAGGACGCGGATTGATATTAGTCAAGACCACCCGCATAGCGGGTGGCTTGACCTGACCCTATAAGGGTCTG
>CAZNRI010000024.1:0-40952 GCA_964575595.1 uncultured Candidatus Brevefilum sp. | reverse complement strand
CCCCAAGGAGTTCTTTGATTTGTTTATAAATATGGAAAATCTTGACAGTAACTGGGCTTAAGGTACGTTTTGGTATATTATATAAAATGTGTTAGAATCAGTCCTATCGTTCTGGGGCATGGTGCAATGGCAGCACAGCGGACTTTGAATCCGTTGATCCAGGTTCGAATCCTGGTGCCCCGGCCATTTTAGAAAAAAATTGAATACGCAAGAAGATAGTATCCCTGATAGAAATAGCTCAAGCAAAACCTTTGGAATGATCCAAGGGTATGCTTGGGATTTTGGATTTAAGTTCAAACAATACTGTTCCAGGGTGGTCAAAGCATTGGACAAAGTGAAAGAAGTAAACTTATGACAACTGCAGCTATAATCCTTGCTGCGGGAGAAGGAACCCGCATGCGTTCAAAATTGCCCAAAGTGTTACATCCTCTTGCCGGTCAGCCGATGATCAGCCATGCTTTAGGTGCTGTCAGGGAGTTGGTGGACCTGCCCCCTGTGCTTGTTGTCGGTTATGGCGCTGAACAGGTGCGCGAGGCTATTGGCGATCAGGCGGAATATGCGGTTCAGGAAAAACAATTAGGAACCGGGCACGCTGTTTCATCGGCGCGCTCGAAATTGGAGGGAAAGGCGGATACGATCATTGTGACATACGGTGATATGCCCCTTCTGCGAGGGCAATCGCTGAAGGATTTATTGGCTTTGCATCAAGCCGGTGAGAGCCCGGTGACGATGACCAGCTTCACCGGTGACAAGGCGCGCATGTTTGGCAGGGTTGTCCGCGACGAATCCAGACACATCACCGGTATTGTTGAAGAAGCGGTTGCTACGCCTGAACAACTGGCTATTTGTGAGTATAATGTTGGCGCTTATTGCTTTGACGCGGATTGGCTGTGGGCATCATTAAAAAAGATCCCAGTTTCACCTAAAGGCGAGTATTATCTGACGGATCTTGTTGGATTGGCTGTTGAAGAAGGTTATGCTGTGGAATCGAATGTCATTGAGGATCCTGATGAAGCGATTGGGGTTAATAACAGGGTGCATTTGGCGACCGCAGAAAAGGTTATGCGCCAAAGAATCAATGAGGGATGGATGCTGTTCGGTGTGACGATCCTTGACCCGGACACCACTTATATAGAATCGAGTGTAACGATTGGGCGGGATACTATTATTTATCCCAATACACACCTGCAAGGTGAGACGATCATAGGGGAGGGCTGCGGGATTGGACCTGATACAACCGTGATGGACACAAAGATGGGGGATCAGGTCAGGGTTATTGCTTCGACCCTTGAAAAAGCTGTTGTGGAGGATCATGTGACAATGGGGCCCTATTGCCACTTACGCAAAGGAGCGCATCTTCAAGAGGGTGTTCACCTGGGCAATTTCGGCGAAGTCAAACAATCAGTGTTGGGTCCCGGTACGAAAATGGGGCATTTCTCATACATTGGGGATGCGAAAATCGGCGAAAACGTCAATATTGGCGCCGGTACGATAACGTGTAATTATGATGGAGAAAAGAAGAATCCCACCGAGATAGGCGATGATGTCTTTCTTGGGAGTGACACTATGCTGGTGGCACCGGTCAAAATCGGAGACCGCAGTGTAACCGGCGCAGGGGCTGTTGTCACACGGGACGTACCCCCGGACACACTCGTATTAGGTGTTCCGGCCAGAGAAAAACGTAAGTTGGAGAAAAGTGACTGATATTTTGTTGGTTTGGGTTCTGGCAGTTGTCCTGCTTATTCTGGATTTGTTGGTTGTAGCTGTGAAATCCAGTTTGAGTTTTGCGCGGCTGCCGCATTTGTTGAATCTGCGTGAAAATCGGGAAAATGAGGTTAATCTAACCGTAAAATTGATCGAAGAACCCCGTCTTCAAACGGGACTGCGCCTGGCATTGATGTTTTTTCACTTTTTGTTAGCCGGGCTTGTCCCTGTGATATTTTTTGCATACGGGGTAACAATCGATTTTTGGCTTGTTTTATTAATTCTTTCCGCAGTGATGTTCCTGGTTAGTGTGATGGAGTTTGGCGTTGAAGCTTTGGTCTTGCGTGAAACTGAAGAAAACGCTATACGATTCCGTTTCTTTGGATCATTGTTTAACATCCTTTTCTCACCGCTTTCTGCCTTGGTCATAGGAATTCTGGGACCGAATGCCAACCAGGTTGGTATGGCATCTATGACCGAGGAAGACCTTAAAAATTGGGTGGAAGTCGGTCAGGCCGAGGGCTCTCTTGAAAAAGGCGAACGAGAGATGATCTATTCCATCTTTCAGTTTGGCGACACGCTGGCAAAAGAAATCATGGTCCCCAGGATTGATGTTCTTGCAATGGATGTCAATGACACGCTGGGTAAAGCCCGCGATACTTTTATGCAGGCTGGACATTCCCGTGTCCCGGTTTATGAGGATACTGTCGATAATGTTGTGGGTCTGCTTTATGCCAAGGATTTATTAAGCATTCGCCAGGATGAAGGCACAATTGCTGAACATCGTGATCTGCTGCGGTTGGCTTATTTTGTACCGGAGGCGAAAAAAGTTGATGAACTGCTGGCTGAAATGCAGGCACGCAGTATGCATATGGCGATTGTGGTTGATGAATACGGCGGTGTGGCTGGCGTCGTCACTTTAGAAGACATTGTTGAAGAGATCATTGGTGAAATTCGGGATGAATATGATCAAAGTGAAGAGATGCCCTATCAGCGGGTAGGGCAAGATGAAGTTGTCTTTCAGGGACGTGTTGATCTCGATATTTTTAACGAGGTCATGGAAACAAATATTGCTACAGAAAATGCGGATACCATCGGCGGTTATATTTACGGAGAGATTGGTGATGTGCCAACTGGCGGTGAAGAAATCAGAGCTGATGGCGTGATTTTGACGGTCGACAAGGTGATTGGACGGCGGATTTCCAGTATCCGCGCAAAGCGCGATGAAAATAATAAAGTATTAAAGGACGCAGAAGATGTTAACGAATGAAATGCGTGAAACCCTAATCCAGAAAGCATTAAATGCAAGGGAATGGGCTTATGCCCCTTATTCGGATTATACTGTTGGCGCGGCAGTGCTCACAGAATCCGGAAAGATATACGATGGGGTTAACGTTGAAAACGCTGTTTACCCGCTCACCGTATGTGCGGAGCGTGTGGCGATCTTCAAAGCCGTATCTCAAGGTGAGAGATCTTTTCAGGCAATTGCTGTGGTCACGAGAAACGGCGGTACGCCTTGTGGCGCATGCCGCCAGGTGATGGCTGAATTTGGCATGGATACGGTTGTTTTAATTGCCAATTTAGAGAGGAAGCTGCTGGCTGAATATACTGTTGCTGACCTGCTGCCAAACGCATTTGGTCAGGCTGACTTGGAAAAGTCGTAATTTGCTGATGCATGCATATTCCATTTAGCGCGTGAGATATCATATCATGCGCTTTTTTTGTTTATAATTCTATTAAGCTTATGTCTCCAAGAGAATCTCACTCATACCGAACCCAGGCCATCGTCCTGGGGCATATTGAATATGGCGAAGCGGACCGCATCCTGAAGCTGTTTACGATGGAGAAGGGGAAAATCTCAGCCATTGCCAAAGGGGTGCGAAAGATCCGCTCCCGAAAAGCCGGACATCTGGAACCTTTCACGCGAGTGACTCTCTTTATGGCTGTGGGGCGCAATCTTGACATCATCACCCAGGCAGAAACAGTGGATTCCTATCCCGGCCTGCGTGATAATCTTGAGGGCATTGCTTATGCTTCTTATGTCATGGAAGTAGTGGATCGATTCACATACGAAGAGGGGCAGAACCCCGGCATCTTCCGGCTTTTGGCGAATACCCTCAGCCGACTGGAAAAGCAACCCAACCCTGAAACGGTGATCCATTATTATGAAATGCGATTGCTGGATCTGCTGGGTTTCCGACCGCAGTTGTTTGAGTGTGTGGATTGTGGGAATCAAATCCAGGAAGAAGATCAATATTTTTCTCCTTTGGTCGGCGGCATAATATGCCCGAAATGCGGTCCAGCGCGGACGGAAGCGTGGCACCTTCAAAAGGACGTTTTGCGTTATTTCCGCCATCTCCAGCGCTCGAATTGGCGCCAGGTAGAAAATATGGTCATCCCCAAGGATATTGAACAGGGGTTGGAAGATTTGATCCAACGCTATCTGACCTATCTCTTAGAGCGCAAGTTGAACTCGCCGGAATTCATGCGCGAGGTCAGGAACAATAAGAAAAGTAAATGAACCTGACACTCATGATCGGGTAAGATGATCACGGTCAGGGTGGTATAATGAAACGGCTTTATTTGGGAAAGATAGTGCCTGTCGTGACCCTGTTATTATCAGATTTTTATTTGTCTTTGGAGTTGTTGAGTTATGGCTAAAGCGCTCGATTTTCAATCTATCATCATGAAACTGCAAGATTTCTGGGCGGAACGGGATTGCCTGATCTGGCAGCCCTATTATTCTCAGGTTGGCGCTGGGACAATGAACCCAGCGACGTTCTTGCGTGTCCTGGGGCCGGAGCCCTGGAATGTGGCTTATGTGGAGCCGTCCATCCGCCCCGACGATGGGCGATACGGCGACAACCCCTATCGTTTGCAGCAGTTCTATCAGTTCCAGGTGATCTTAAAGCCCGACCCCGGCAACCCGCAGGAAATTTACCTCCAATCCTTGCAGGCACTGGGGATTGACCCGGAAAAGCACGATATCCGCTTTGTGGAGGACAACTGGCAGCAACCTGCCATCGGCGCCTGGGGGTTGGGCTGGGAGGTGTGGTTGGATGGTCAGGAGATCACCCAATTCACGTATTTCCAGCAGTGCGGCGGTCAGGATCTGGACCCAGTCTCTGTGGAAATCACCTACGGACTTGAGCGGATTGCCATGACGCTGCAGGGTGCGCGCCATTTCAAGGATATTCGATGGGGTAATAAACGGACTTATGGCGACGTCAACCTGATGGGCGAGCGCGAACACAGCACGTATTACTTCGATGTCGCTGATGTCAAGAGCGTGCGTCAGATGTATGAACTCTATGAAAAAGAGGCGGAGCGGGCCATTAAAGCGGGCTTGGTTTTGCCCGCTCATGATTATGTCCTGAAGACATCCCATGCCTTCAATATCCTTGATACGCGCGGCGCAGTGAGTGTGACGGAGCGTCAGGGAATTTTCAAGCGCACACGTGAGCTGGCGCGTCAGGTGGCGGCAGCTTATGTCGAACAGCGGAAGAGTGCTGAATTCCCCTGGTTGAAGGGTTCGGAGTCAAAAGAAGACGTGCCCCTCACTGACTTGAATGTGGAAATTACCTCAAATAAAGCGCCGTTTGTTTTGGAAATTGGCACAGAAGAATTACCACCCTCAGACCTGGCGGACGCCCTTTCTCAATTAGAAGCAAGTGTGCCAAGTTTAATGGATGAATTGCGTCTTGCTTACGACGAGATCAAAATTTTGGGCACGCCGCGCCGGTTGGTTGTTTCCATTGTGGGTTTAGCCGCCCGCCAGCCTGACCAATTCCTGGATGTGAAGGGTCCACCCGCTGAGCGGGCATTTGATGAAGACGGCAATCCGACTCGTGCGGCTGAAGGTTTTGCTCAGAGTAAGGGGATTGATGTGGGAGACCTTGTTGTGGAGGAGGTGGACGGCGGCAAATATGTCGTCGCGCACGTTAAAGAGGAGGGGCAATCCGCAGCCCAGGTGTTACGAGAGGCTTTGCCCGATCTAATCAGTGGGATTCGTTTCAACAAGTCCATGCGCTGGAATGAGAGCGGTGTGGCTTTTTCCCGCCCGGTCCGCTGGCTGTTTGCTTTGCATGGTGAAAGCGTGATCCCCTTTAAATTTGCTGGTTACACGAGCGGCAGGACTACCCGCGGCTTGCGGTTTGAAAAGCCTGAAGTAATGGATGTTCAAAATCCGAAAGAATATTTTGAGAAGATATCATCGCAGGGCATCATCCTTGATCCGGAAGCGCGCAAAGCGGAGATATTATCGCAGGCGGATCGCCTTGCAGCCGAAGTCGGCGGTCATGTGCAGAAGGATGCCGATTTACAGGAAGAAGTGACCCACCTTGTGGAATTTCCGACCGCTTTTCGGGGCAAATTTGATGAATCATATCTGGAAGTGCTGCCTTCTGAAGTGCTTATCTCTGTGATGAAGAAGCACCAGCGTTACTTTGTTGTGGAAGATAATCGTGGGCAGTTGATGCCTTATTTTATCGGCGTCCGCAACGGGGATGAGAAACACCTTGAAACCGTCATTGACGGCAATGAACAGGTGATCCTGGCGCGTTTTGATGACGCAGCATTCTTTGTCCAGAAAGACCTTCAGCAGCCGTTAGAAAATTTTGTGGATGAGTTGGATACATTGACATTTGAATTCAAACTTGGCTCTTTCCTGGATAAGACCCAGCGTATAACAACGCTGGGTAAATCTCTGGGGGAGAGAATAAAGTTGTCTGAAGTGGAAATGCAAATCACACAAAGGGCTGCGGAATTATGTAAGGCTGATCTCGCCACCAATATGGTGGTTGAGATGACCTCACTGCAAGGCGTTATGGGCAGATATTATGCCCTGCACAACGGTGAGGAGCCTGAGGTAGCTGATGCTATTTTTGAGCACTACCTCCCCCGTTCCGCTGACGATAAATCGCCGGAGACAAAACCCGGCTTGGTAGTTGGTTTGGCGGATCGCCTGGATTCTCTGATGGGCTTATTTGCAGTAGGGCTGGCGCCAACAGGCACCAAAGACCCCTTTGCACAGCGCCGAGCTGCTTTGGGCATCTGCCAGAACCTGATGGCTTGGGAGATTGAACTTGATCTGGGTTGGGCTTTGGAAGAAGCTGCTGGTCAATTGAAAGTGGATATCTCAGAACAGGACCGTGTAGACTGCCTGGCGTTCATCCAGAGGCGTTTGCAAGGGATGCTGCTGGAGCAGGGCTTCAATTATGATGTGGTAGATGCTGTCCTGGCTGAGGAGGGCGAGAACCCTTACGGTGCCTTCCTGGGCGTCCAGGCGCTGTCTGCTTGGGTAGCACGAGATGATTGGGGCCAAATCCTACCCGCTTTCAGCCGTTGTGTGCGTATCGTCCGGGATTTGGATGAGGTGTATCAGGTGAATGAGTCGCTGCTTGAAGAGGAATCTGAGAAATTGTTGTATGAGGCTGTAACAAGGGCGGAAAATGGGATGGCGGGGACGAAGACGGTAGATGCCTTTCTCAATGCTTTTCTCCCCATGGTGCCGGTCATCAACCGCTTTTTTGATGAAGTTTTGGTGATGGCTGAGGATGAGAATGTTCGGAAGAACAGGCTGGCGCTCTGTCAGCGTATCGCTGGGCTTTCAGAGGGCGTCGCCGATCTGAGCTGCCTGGAAGGTTTCTAAGCTTAATAAGATAATTGAATATATTGAAATCACCGTAGAGACGCTGCACTACAGCACGCAACGTATCTACGATGTTTGTGAAGGTAGTTATTTTTAGTTATCTCCTTGGCGTGCTCTTGACCTTAGGAAATGGTCTCCAGAAATTTGTTTGAAATAGCTGTGATATCCTCTGTGGTCTTGATCCCTGTCCAGCCGTCCCCTGGGCGGACGATATTGGCGACGACGATATTAGCGCCGTTGAAGATGGCGCTGCGCGCTTCCCGCAGGTCAACACCGCCAGCAGCGGAGATGAGCGAGTTATATTTGCTGCGGATGCGGTTGACCTGGCGGTAACTGATTACTTTTCCTCGGGTGTTCTCCTCATCCCTTCCGCGGTGAATAACGGCGATATCGGGGGCTTTCTTCAAGGGTCGCAGCACGTCCAAGGGATCTGAGACGCCCAACAGGTCAATCATTGAGAGCATGTTCAGTTGGGCACAGCGTTCAATGAACATGTTAATGGATTCCGTTGGCGCGTTGCCGAGGACGGTGGCGGCGGTTGCACCCGCGCGACGTGCCATATCCACCTCGCCAAGCGCGCCGTCGGTGACCTTGAGGTCAGCCACCAGATGACCGTACCAGCGGCGGCTGATCGCCTGTACACCGTCCATACCCTCAAGTTTGATAAAGGGCGTCCCAGCTTCGATTAAGATTCGGCTGCTTTGCGGAATGCAGGGCAGGATCTGCAAGGCCATGCCCAGATCATAGTTAAACGCGATCTGCAAATAGCGGACGTTATTGTCAAGTTTGGGTACTGTCATTATTGCTTTTTCCCAGTAAACACATCCACAAGATTAGCCATGTTGGAGGGCATAAAGAGTACCAATTTTTCAGAGGGGTCGGAAGCGATATCTCGGATGGTTTGCAGGGTGCGCAGATGCAATGCACCTGGAGAAGACGATAGTTCGTCCGCTGCTGCCCGGAGGTTCTTGGAGGCTTCAAGTTCACCTTTGGATGCGATGATAGTCGCCCGGCGTTCACGTTCAGCCTCAGCTTGTCGCGCCATAGCCCGTTTCATCTCAGCCGGCAGTTCCAGCTCCTGGATCTTGATGGATTCGATATCCACGCCCCAGTCGCTGGTCTCGGTATCTACAATCTCGCGGATAGCCTCCGCAATTTGTAGGCGCTCCATTAATACCGTATCCATCTCATTATTGCCGATCACGTCCCGGAGGGCAGCCTGCGTATACTGCCGGATGGCGAAGATGTAATCTTCGATTTTGATGATGACGGCTTCCGGATCAGTCACTTTGTAGTAGACAACTGCGTTGACCAGCATGGGGATGTTATCTTTGGTCATCACTTCCTGCCGCGGTACTTCCGCAGTGGCGAGGCGCATGTCTACCCGGCGCATGATTTGGACGATGGGGATGAGCAGTGTTAAGCCGGGTTTTCGAACGCCGGAAAATTTACCAAACGTAAATATAACACCGCGTTCGTATTCGGGGATGACTTTGATTGCTCTTAACAGCAGTAAGAGAATAAGGAGAATCCCACCTCCGACAAGGCATAGAATCATTACAGTCGTTCCAGCAAAATTTTCAAACATCGTGTGTCTCCTTGAATTAGTTTTTTTCTTCAATTATTATTCTACAATTAATATGGAATGATAGCCTAATACAATCTATGGTTGGTAAAATAGAATAAATTTGGCATGACGATGTATAATTCTTAATATAACATCATGGAGGCTTTATGGAAATTACTTGGTATGGACATTCATGTTTTAGAATCAACGAACGGGGTATGGCTGCGGTTGTCACCGATCCTTTTGACCCTAGGGTTGTAGGTTATGATCCGGGAAAATTAAGAGCCGATATTGTCACGGTTAGTTGTGATAAGCCCGCGCATAATTATGTCAAGGCGATCCGCGGAAAGGCATTCGAAGTTGTCGGGCAAGGAGAATATGAAATTGGCGGCGTTTTTGTCACCGGCGTTAGGATCAACGGCAGCAAAAAGAAAAATTCGGGCGAAGATTTCATCAATACGGTCTATGTGATTGATTATGATGGATTGAAACTTGTGCATTTGGGAGAGTTGAATAACGTCCCAAACCAGACCGAAGTGGAGGGATTGGGAGAAGTCCATGTCGCATTGGTTCCAGTGGGTGGGAAGACCAGCCTGAATGCTGCTAACGCAGCAGAAGTGATCAGCCTTCTTGAACCGAGCATTGTTATCCCCATGCATTACGATGTGAGTGATTCTGTCATGGAACTTGATCCCCTTTCAAAATTCCTCAAAGAAATGGGTCTGAATGCAGTTGAGACGGAAGAATCTATCAAGCTATCAAGCGTAAGCTCACTTCCAGAAGAGACTCGAGTGATGGTGCTGGAAAAAAGTCTTTAGTTCTCTGGTGCATCATCCGGCTGGAAGGTTTTTTTATGAACATTAAAGTCATAATGACCTGGGACATCATACCAGGACGTGAACAAGAATACTTTGAATTCGTTGTGCGTAATTTTATGCCAGGCGTGCAAAAGTTGGGCATGGCGTTAAGTGATGCCTGGGTGACAATATACGGGGATCATCCTCAAATATTGGTGGGGGCTGTCGTTCCTGGGTTAGAAAGAGCTCAGGAAATTGTCACATCTGAAGAATGGGAATTGTTGAATCAGCAGTTGGAAGATTATGTGACCAATTATGAGTTGAAACTTGCCCCGCTTGAGGGAGGCTTCCAGTTCTGATGTCATTTGTTCCTCTTTTATTGGAATGGTATGAAATCAACGCCAGGGAATTACCCTGGCGTTCTCATAAATCGCCTTACCGCACCTGGGTGTCGGAGGTGATGTTACAGCAAACGCAGGTGGATACGGTGATCCTTTATTTTCACCGCTGGATGGATCGTTTTCCGGATATTGAGACATTAGCAAATTCGACGGAACAGGACATACTCTCCCTATGGGAAGGTTTGGGATATTACAGTCGAGCGCGCAACTTATTGCTGGCAGCCAAGATGATTGTGACGGTATATGAGGGTCGGGTGCCGGATTCTCTCGCGGATTTACAGAAATTGCCTGGGATTGGGCCTTATACAGCAGCGGCAATTGCTTCCATTGCATTTGGGAAGGATGTTGCAGCTGTAGACGGCAATATCCGCCGCGTCTTTTCCCGCCTATTCAATGTTGAGGAACCAGCGCGCTCAACTGGAGGTGAGAAAAGGATAAAGGAATTGGCGGAAGCTCACCTTCCGACTGGCAAGGCGAGCGCCTATAATCAGGCGTTAATGGATTTGGGAGCCATAATCTGTACACCGAAGGAGCCTGACTGCGTCAACTGCCCGGTTAAAGATCACTGTCAGGCATTCTCGTTGGGGCTTCAGGAAGAAAGGCCGGTGAAGCTGCCGCGTAAGAAAACCCCTCATCTCACGGTGACGGCAGCCGTCATCTCAAAAGATGGTCGGGTCCTCCTGGCACAGCGGCCGAAGGATGGCCTTTTGGGGGGGCTTTGGGAATTTCCCGGGGGCACTCTGGAAGAAGATGACGAGGACCTGGAAAGCTGCCTGAGGCGGGAAATTCGAGAAGAATTAGGGGTAGATGTTTTAGTTTTAGGTCCCTTTGGGGTGTATAAACATGCATATACTCATTTTAAGATCACCCTCCACGCTTTTGTTTGTGGTTTAACCGATGGGCATGAGCCAAAATCGATTGAGTGTGAGGAATTGGCTTGGGTGGGGGTGGATCAACTTGAAGGGTTTCCCATGGGGAAGGTGGATCGAAGGATCGCCAAACGAATAATTGAAGAGGGTCTGGATGGAAGAAAATCAGATTGATCGAGAGTGGATGGTGGAGCAGCAGATAGCGGGACGGGGGATTGATGATGAGCACGTGCTTGATGCGATGCGGAAGGTGCCCAGGCATCTCTTTATCCCACCTGAGGCTCGCCAGCAGGCTTACTCAGACCGACCGCTGCGGATCGGCAGCGGGCAAACCATCTCACAGCCCTATATTGTTGGGTTGATGACGGCTTTATTGGATGTGCAATCAGAACACAAAGTTTTAGATGTGGGGACAGGCTCAGGGTATCAGGCTGCTATCTTGGCTGAGTTGGCAAAAGAAATTCACACGATTGAGCGGTATCCTGAATTGGCACGATCGGCGGAAAAAGTATTGCATGAGCTGGGATACGGGAATGTCCATGTCCATGTGGGGGATGGCACGCAGGGTTATACGCCGTGCGCGCCTTATGACCGCATCATCGTTGGGGCGGCTGCGCCTTCTGTGCCAAAACCGTTGCTGAATCAATTAGCCATTGGTGGAAGGCTGGTCATCCCAGTTGGGAGGCGTTATTCACAGAGGCTGGAAATATGGGAAAATGCCGAAGATGGACTCAACCATTCATCCAATATCCCTGTGGTTTTTGTGCCTCTGGTGGGAGAAAATGGATGGGATGCTGATTAACCCCCTCGTTTTCTATTCAGGCCGGTTCCATCTTTCAACGTCATTTATCTGGATTCGTTTCGGCTTGAACGCATTGGGAAGGAAGAATATCAAAACTGCAGCCATTGTTAACCCTAGCCCTCCAATGATTCCAACGGGTGTGGGGCCGAGAAGGGGGTCGGGGTTTCCTAAAGTGAAAAGAATGCCAATTGAAGCGATTCCGTTTAATGCACCGTGGGCGATGACGGCAGGCCAGACATTCTCGGCTCTAATCGTCACCCAACCGAAAATGGCGCTCAAGGTGGTTGTGAACCATACCATGGCGAGGGGGCCAAGTAATGGAGCGCCAAAATAAGTCTTTCCATAGTTATAGCCCATCAGGATCAGGGGCCAATGCCATACGCCCCAGATCACACCGGTCAGCAGGATAGCTTTGCGTGCGCCCAACGGCATCAGCTTAGGTTGGAGGTAGCCGCGCCAGCCAAATTCCTCACCGAAACAGGGGATAGCATTTAATATGGGTGCAACCAATAAGGCTTGGGCGGTTTGAATGACTACCAAGACCCAGGGATTGATGGCGTTTATACCTTCCATCCCTGATATTTGATCCATTAAGGTGGAAAGATTATAGTCAAAATATTTGGGAAAAAGTAAGAAGAATAGTATTGCCCCAAAAATGGTGAGAAAACCAGGAAGGAACCAGGCAGCAAGATAATATTTCCATCGTCCTCCTTTGAGGTGAGGTCTGAGTTGGAGAGCAGTTTTTCCTTCTCTGGTCAATATACGTGTAAGGACATTGGCGATAGCGGGAGCGAACATGAAAACCGTCGACAATAAAATAAGTGCCAGGCTGACTTGAACGCCTGAGATATTGTAGGTTGGACTGTTTTCAAGTCCCCCCATGAGATAAATGACCAAGCTTGTGCTCCAGGCAATGCCAAATGCAAATGCTAAGAAGATAATCACGCGTTTATTGTTTTTCTTATCCATAGCCCTTCACTTTCCCTGTTAGTTTTTTTCTCTAACCCAATTATACTTAGATTGATGTTGGAAGAAGTGTAAATTTTAAATAAATTGAAATCAGTTTAACTTGATTCCAATTATAATTAATGATAAATTAGAATATCACGATTGGATTAGGAGAGTCGCTTATTGACGATAAATAAGGAGGAGCATGTGAGAAAAACGTTTATATTGGGTTTATTATTGATGTTCAGTCTGTTATTAACCTCCTGTGAATTTCCCTCATCGGGAAGCGATCCGAGTCTGGAAAGTACGCGTATCGCCCTGGGAATTCAACAAACCAGCATGGCGATGGATCAGACCCGTGCTGCCCAGGAGGAAGAGTCCCCTGTAATCACGGAAGAAGCCGTTCAGCCCACCTATACACTATATCCCACTTTTACAATCCAGCCGGTTGAAGAGCCTGAAGAAGAGGAAGAACCCCCAACTGAGGAAGCAGCGATGTCCTTTGAAGAATGGTTGGATGAAGTTGATATTTTATTATATGATGATATGTACGGGTTGGGTCAGTCACCTGTTATTGAGCATGCGATTGATGGGTTGGGATTAGGCAGCAACACGAAAAATGTTGGTGGAGCAATGGGAGATTTACTCTCTAATCTCAATTCGGCAATGCAGTGGGATTTGATTATTATTGCCGCTGAATCGCGAGACTCAATTTCAGGTGACTACTTTGATGTTTTAGCTGATCATATCGACCGGGGAACAGCGATGATCTTTGAGATTTGGTATATTGATGATATTAACTATGGCCGAATCCTACCAGTGATGCAGCGCTGCGGTATATCGTTCCATAAAGATTGGCAGCGTAACCCTCAGGATAACCTCTATGACTTTTTGATATATCTTTTGGAGCCGAGTGATCCCATGTTCTCCCAGCCCAATATTATGAGTATGCTGATTCCCTCCAGATCGTTTTTATGGCTTGGAGACATTGGTGACACGTTAGAGATTAATGCTGGCTCAAATGCTGTGCTGTTAGCTGGAACACAACCTAAATATTATGATGCTTATGGCACAATTGCAGAGTGCTTGGATGGGCGTATGGTGTGGCAGACTTTTTCAACGCATGACTACCTGGATGAGGATATGATCGCCATGTGGCAGAATTATATCTACAACACGCTCCTGGCGAGATATGATTATCTTAATGAGTAATGCATATTGTGTATAGGTTGATGTTTCAATATTAAATAAATACTTATATTATATTGCGAACGGGCGAGGCATGCCTCGCCCGTTAAGTTTCAATCTTCAATTTAAAACCAATGACAAATATTGATTTGTATCCTTTTGGGAAAACGTCTTACTACATTGAGTTCACTTGCCCATCACGATTTTCCAAATTAATGAAGGAAATTCTTTCTTGATTGTTTTCAATAGTTGTGAATAGGAGCGCTCTCCTCGTAGCAAGTCGATAATCATGCTTTGCAGTGTTGGGCTGGCGCTCAATGCCAGGACATTGATCATATAAAGAAAGTTAACCCCCAGGGATAATTTTCTGGCGCTGGTCAGTTGGGGGGTGAGGGCGCGGTCAATTCGCTCGGAATACTGCAATATTTCCTCACTGTTTCCCTTTTCACTGCTGATGATCGATTCGGCTGCCAAACGTCCGCTGACGAGAGCGTAATAAATGCCTTCACCAAGCCATGGGTCCACCAACTGGGCAGCGTCACCCGTGAGCAAGATTTTATCTTTCTGCACTGTTGGGTTGCCGCCGCCAAGCGGCCCGGGGAAAGCGCGGATATCCAGAATGGGCAGTTGGTGTAATACGGGGTGCTGCTGGATGAAGCGCATCAGTATTCGCTTTGATGTTCGCTTTCCAGGCCAGCTTCGGAACACACCGACGTTAAGATGGTCTTTCTTGGGGAAAATCCAACCATACCCCCAAAGCAAAGTACCAAAATCAAAGGTGATGCTGTCGATCAAGGGCAGTTCATGGTTGTGGGGGAGTGCCAGACGGGCTTCATAAGCAAGGCTGGATCCTTGGGAGGGGTCTGCGCCAATGGCTTTAGCAACTTGGCTGTGAACGCCGTCTGCTCCGATCAGGTATCGGGAGGTATAGCTGGCTTTGTTTGTTTCAACCTGGATGAGGTTATTTTCTTCCTTCAAACTTAGAAAACGTTCTCCAAGGTGGGATGCAAGCCCCTGGTCCTTTGCTTTTCGTAGCAAAAAATCATCAAAGCTCGCGCGATCGACCAAATATGCTATGGGCTTGTCGCCCTGGATAGTAGCCACTTTCCGCCCGCGAAAGCCGAGATACCCCCAATTAATTTGCCGGTGAATGACGTGGGAGATATCAAATGGGATTTCACAAAAACCGCGGTGCGTCAGCCCCCCGCCGCAGATCTTCCGGCGCGGGAAGGTGGATTTATCTATGATGAGTACATCCAAGCCAGCTTTGGCGAGGAAATATCCTGCCATCGTGCCGGCTGGACCTGCGCCAATGATGATGACGTCTCTGATGGTCATTTCCTGCTCTGTTTTTATCGTTTATACAGCTATTATATTGTCAAAGTACCCTATAAGGGAACAAATGTGGTCTCTCAATCGTTAATTAAGTAAGTAGAATCATAATAAAAGAAAGGATCAACATGAAAAAGAAGCAATTTATAATCCTTACATTGGTATTAACTGTATTTTTAATCTCAGCCTGTCAACCTTCGCAAGCCACAGATGATTACACTTATGGACAGAATGCGACGGTGGAATCTCTCAATATCTTGATATTAGAGTCCTTCCCGGTTCAGGTTGAAGTGCAAGTATCCGGTTATTTACCGGATGGATGCACGGAGTTGGATGAAATCACGGCGGAGCGAGAGGGACAGGAATTCATCTTAACAGTCCGTACCCGTCGGCCAACAGGCGACATTGCCTGTACGCAGGCATTGGTTCCCTTTGAAGAAACGGTGGTTTTAGATGTTGAAGGGCTTGAAGCAGGCACGTACACCGTTATTGCCCAGGAACAGGAAGCCGCTTTCATATTGGAAGTGGATAACGAGATATCTGATTAAGCTTTGTTATCAATAGGGGTTAATCATTATCCGAATCCTCTATTGGTAGCAACCTGGGATCAACAGGTTGTCTGATTGGATAGCCGTGTTTGGTCCATAAGTCCTCCGCCAAGCCGTGGGGGTCGCAATCCAACCCCTGAGCCTGGAAGTATTCGCATAGGCGAAGGATATCCCGTGAAAAGATGGCGTAAGCATTGCGATTAATCTCAGGGTCAATAGTTTGAGGGAAGTCAATCAGGCTGATTTCTCCACCGTAGTAGAGAATATTAAAAGCGGACAGATCGCCATGGACGCGGTTGTGCGACAGCATGATTTCAACATTGTGTATGACGCGGTCAAAAACCTGTCGTGCCTCTTTGATGCTTAGGTTGACCATATTTAAGGTCGGCGCAGGCAAGTCATCCCAACCGATATAGGCCATGAGAATGGCATTATTGCCGCTGGCATAGGCCTCTGGTACATTCGCGCCGGCTTGATGGAGTAGATTCAAAGTTTGAAATTCATGTTCAATCCAGGAGGTGTGCATGACACGCAGTCCATATTTAGTGCGTTGACGAACAGCGTGCATGGTGCGGTCATCATGAATTTCATGACCCTCATCATCCAAAATAAGTCGGCCTTCGCGATATAGAGAATCGTTGCGCAATTGCCGAAATTTTCGGGGGCGGTAGACCTTGGCAGCGATGTACTTGCTTTTTGTGGTTTCATTTCCGCTGCATTGATAGACTGAAGCTTCTTTGCCGCCCCCTTTGATCAGGTGTAAGACATCATCAAACCACTGCTGGCGGTAGAAATCCGATAGGGAACTGATCAGCCATTCCTTTTCGTGTTTTGACGCTCTGTAACTAAAAAAAATTTCGTTTTCCTGTTCTGTTAATTCGAATATCTCATTCCCAGTCGCTTTTCTCATCTTGTTTTTCGGAGAGGGTTTTCGGCGGTATTCGTTCTCAGCGACATTACGAACCGATGGGATATCTTCCAGACCTTCCAATTGATCAATGAGATCAAAATTATTATTCCTACTCATTTCTATTTATCACCTTTTAACGTGTGTATCGTTGACATATCAATCACATCCCTGGCGAAAGCCAGGATGGAATTTATCTGTGGATGTTCCTTAGGGGGAAAGAAAAAACCACAGGCGCTGCCTGTGGTCAGGGTGACAATCTAATGAGATATCTAGTCAGTAAGACCAGCAGGAGGCGCGTACTCTAATCGTTGATTTCCGTTATATACAATGACCGACATCAGACATGCCTCCTTTCTTTATCTTTATGCTTGATTAACTGGCTATGACTATAATCGATTCTGCCCTGTCTGTCAAATAATTAAATCTGCATCGCTGCCGAGTTTTTCTTTCATTTTCGCCAGTAATGCTTCGTCTGGTGTGGAGCCGCTCAGGCTGTACATGAATACACATAACATCATTTCACAATCCGCCACTTCTTTGTGAATGTTTTCTTTGCGGACGCGGTCATTATTGCGAACCCATCCCTCAACTCGTGAGACGATCTCATCCGCATGGTAACCTTCGGCGGAAAAGTTTTCCAGCATTTGTACTTCTTCCTCTGTTAGCTGATCTTGATAATGGGCTATATATGCTTCTGCCAATTCCCCGACCTCTGAGAGAAAGAACCATAAAGCGTCTTTAGCATCAGGCCACTGCAGACCTCGGGCTTGATAGTATTGCTGAATGGTTTGGATATCCACGATCACTCCTTTGTTTCCATTGAAAGTCAGGGGATATTATACCGTGATCATTCGTATGGGACTTTCTCACCTAAAGTCGGTTGCAAAGTCAATCATCGGTCTGCTATTCGTGCAGGGGCTGACACTGCAAGGATACGGAAAAAGTCATTATCAATGTTTTATTAATCATAAATATCTTCATAGTCGTACGGGCGAGCCACGCCTCGCTCATAAGCGATTTGATAGTTCTAATAACTAAACATTGAAATTTATTTTCGTTTTGATTAAATTAATACCCCCCTCTCTTTTAAGAATTCGATTGTGGATTATGTTGCTGTAACTCTTCAGATAGTTACTTTTAAAAAAATGAATAAGCGTCTCTCGGATATATTACGATGCAATCACATAAGGGTCAAGAGGTATAAGCACAAAAACCAGTATAATTATTTAATGATTACACCAACGATTTGAAACCTTATGAAGTTGAAAATGACCTATCAAAAAATATTTCAGTCTTTGAAGTCGTTCTATAAACGTGTGGACGACTTCAGCGGGGGCATTCTGGAGATCCTTCGCTCCACATTTAAAGGCTTCGCAAACGCAAGAGGTTCGGAAGCGGCAGCCTCTCTGGCATATTATGCTTTCTTCTCAATTTTCCCAATGCTGCTGGTTTTCATCGTGGTGGGCAGTTTCTTTGTTGATCGAGCGGTAGTGCAGGCACAACTGCTACACCTTCTCCATGGAATTCTCCCTGGCGTTGAAGATGTCGTGATTGCCAATATTGAAGGGGTTTTGGAATTGCGCGGCGCAGTGACTCTCCTCGCTTTGATTTCTCTGATCTGGTCTGCAACCAGTGTGTTTAATATCCTCGCAAAAAATATTAACCGAGCTTTTCCTGATGCAAAAGAACCTGATTTCTTTAAAGGGCGTATGCTCGGATTTTTTATGTTTTTGGCTTTATGCTTGCTGATGGTGCTCTCTTTTGGCGCTTCAACGATATCTGGTTTGATGCCGGTGATCAATGTCCCTTTTAACGATAAAGTTCTGCACGAAACTTTTATCTGGCAGGTTGGTGCGTTTCTGGTACCGGTCGGGCTTAATATGCTGATGTTCTGGGCTTTGTACCAATGGGTGCCAATGGTGGATGTCAATCATAAGGCTGCATTTCTGGGGGGATTGGTGGCTGGTGTAGTTTGGGAGCTATTGAATAACGCCTTCACCTGGTATCTCAGCAGTGGATTATCGCGATACCGATTGGTTTACGGCTCAGTCGGCACTATTGTGGCGTTATTATTCTGGATCTATCTCACATCAATGATTGTATTAATTGGCGCGCATTTAACAGCATCTATACACCATTCGATAATCGAGAGGCTGGATGACGAGCAAAATTAACCATTTTCCTCGTATCTCACCTGTAGGCGAATCTGCCATGTTGCTTGAATTGGGGGAATCACTCGAAAAACATGTTAATCACAAGGTCCATGTATTAGACGATTGGATGCAACAAACACCACTCAACGGTATTCAGGCGCGGGTGCCGGCTTATGCCAGCTTGTTGGTGATGTATGATCCACTGCAGGTCACCGGTGCAGATGTGAAGGGATGGATGGAAAAGTGTATCGAAAACTGTCCAATGGGGAAGATACACGCGACAAAAGAAGTGGAAATTGCAGTTCGCTATGGCGGCGAAGAGGGCCCTGATCTTGTTTTTGTGGCCGAGTATCACGGCCTCACCCCCGCTGAGGTCGTACGGAGACACACCGCACAGATGTATCATGTGGGCATGATGGGCTTCACGCCGGGCTTTGCTTATCTAATGGGGTTGGATCCTGCCCTGGCAACTCCGCGGCTCTCAACGCCACGGACAAGGGTGCCGGCAGGGTCCATTGGCATCGCTGGCGGACAGACGGGTATCTATCCCCTTGAGTCACCGGGCGGGTGGCGCATCATTGGCAGGACAGACCTAGTTATGTTTAATCCAGAGCATGAGCCTCCATTTCTGCTTTCACCCGGAGATAAAGTTCGCTTTGTAGCGCTGAAAGCTGGTGTCAGCGGATGACGCTCATCGTTGAGTCGCCGTCTATGATGATGACGGTTCAGGACCTGGGACGCAACGGATATCAGCGCTATGGACTGCCTGAATCCGGCCCCATGGATTGGTGGGCTTTTCGGGTGGCGAATATTTTGGTGGGCAATGGGCTGGATTCCGCTTGCCTGGAAATGGGCTTTTCGGATGCGGCTGTTAAAGTTGAGGCAGATGCGCTGATGGCGCTTTGCGGTGCTGGTTACCGACTTCGTGTCAACCGAAAAGACCTGCCCCTTTGGATGGCTTTCCGGGTCAGAAAAGGGGATGTCCTTAATATGGAGAAGATTGAAGGCGGAAATTGGGCTTATCTGGCTGTGTCTGGTGGTATTTTATCCCCCGAATGGTTGGGTTCGCGCAGCGCATACCCCCGTGCTGGGCTTGGGCGGCGTTTGGTCACGGGTGTTCAGTTACCGCTCTCATCTGCAGCGGATGAGAAACTGGGGCTGGCTGGGCGTACCATATCGGAAGGGGCGAGGCCTTCCTATGGCGATCCTATTGAGTTGCGCGTGATATTGGGGCCGCACCAGAACCGGATAACGAGAGCCAGTCTTGAGACATTCAACAGCGCAGTTTATCGTCTTTCAGCCCAATCGGATCGCATGGGCTATCGTTTGAAGGGGCCGGCTCTTGAACACAGCCGCGGTGCGGATATCGTCTCACAGGGCATGGCTTTGGGCGAAATTCAGGTGCCTGCAGATGGTCAGCCGATTGTGATGATGCCCGATCATCCCACCACCGGCGGTTACACCTGCATTGGAACAGTTGCCCGGGTGGACCTGCCACTGCTGGCACAGGCGCAGCCGGAGAAGACGGGGATTCACTTCACGCCGGTTGATATTCTGCAAGCTCAGGGAGCTTTCAGAGAAGCAGTTGAGGGATTGGAAGCCGCAGTTTCACAGAAGGAGGATTTATGGTTAGACCTTTGGAAATTGATTTGAATTGTGATCTGGGTGAGAGTTTCGGTAGATATGAATTAGGCCAAGACGCAGCCATGATGGCTTTTGTTTCCTCTGCCAACGTGGCTTGCGGCTTTCATGCGGGCGATCCGGATGTGATGGCACGCACGGTTGCATTGGCAAAAGAACATGGCGTTGCCTTAGGCGCACATCCAGGGTTTCCAGATCTGCAGGGATTTGGCCGGCGGTTGATGCTGCTCGCACCTAAAGAAATTGCCAATGCTGTCTGTTATCAAATAGGTGCTCTGGACGCTTTTGCCCATGTTGCCGGTATGGAACTCATCCATGTTAAACCGCACGGCGCCTTGTATAACTTGGCTGCGAAAGATGCTGCGGTTGCTGAGGCGATCGCTCAGGCTGTCTTCGCCTATGACCCACGGTTGATCCTGGTCGGTTTGGCCGGCTCGGAATTGATCAGAATAGGAAAAGAAGCGGGATGTCCGGTGGCGAATGAGGGATTTCCCGATCGGGCGTATCTAGCCAATGGACAATTAATGCCCAGGGGCCAGTCGGGCGCGGTAATTACAGCCCCGGAAAAAGTGGCTGACAATGCGCTGCGCTTGGTTGAGGAGGGAATGACAATCGATGGTGAGAAGATCAGGATGGATACTTTATGCCTGCATGGCGATAATTCTCATGCTGTTGATAATGCTAGGGCTGTGCGCCAACGATTGGAGGCTGCGGGAGTTGAGGTTTGTCCTCTTCATTATTGATTTTTTCGTAAAATTCGAAAGTGTTGATTTTAGGGGGATAATGTATGTTGAAACAGAAAACCCCCATGCCAGGATTTTTGATGTAAATTTCATTTCTCATAGGAATTCTTAAACGTTTGCTCTTCAACCCTTAACATGTTCTTAAGCACTTTGACGAAATAATCTATTATACTGTTACCAATGAATTGAGAACGGTCTCAGTTCATTGAAAAGAGTATTTTATCTTTTCTCTCCTTTTGGTTTAGAGGCTCCTTCCGAAAACCATCAGCGGATGACTTGCAAAGTCATCCGCTGATGTATTTAAGGTCTGTTTGATGGATGATCCGTTATTTACTGGCGGATAACTTGGGCATTATTTCCCGACCCCAAGCACTGATTTTTTCCCAATCTCGAGCATCTTCCTTGGGCTCATTCTGCATGGTCTTGGCAAATATCCCCGTAAGCTTATCCGGGTCAAAGCATCCGCCGAATAAGCCCAGGCTCACCGGCTCTTTGACCTTGAGCATGGGTTCCGCGAAACTCTTGGTTTTCTCAATGTTTTCGGGCGTGGGTTCCTTCATCGTCATACAGGAGATAAAGTATGCCAGAGGAAGCTGCCGTAGTTGTTTGCGATGTTTGCGCAGGAACCGTTTTGTTTTTCCCAGCAGCGTGAACATACGAACAGATGACCCGACCACGACGCCGTCATACCCGCTGATGTCCTTGACATCTTCAACGGGTTTGATATCCACATCAGCGCCGCCTTTTCGCATTTCTTCACCGATGAGCTGTGCAACTTCTGCGGTGGAACCTGTAGCCGATCCATAAGCGATTAAAAATTTTTTAGACATGATTCACCTCTCAAATAAATAGCTATATTGGTTTGATCTTTCGAGATGATGCCAGGTATGATGTGCCTTTCCCCCTGGAAATGATGACCACTCTCAATCAGATTATCGAGAAAAATTATAAATCAAAAAGCTGTCTGATACCAGACAGCTTTTTGATTCTTTACTATTAATTTATTTGACGTTCGCCATTCAATAGTAATTATCGTTCCCCGCGGCTGATGTAGTCGCTGCCCCCTTTGCTTCTGATTTCATTAAGGTTTACTGGGCTGCCGTAATAATAAGCCATGCTGCCGCCGGACAAATCGACATTGAAAGTCTCTTCCGCCCAAATGGTCGCTTCGCTGCCTTCACTGAGTTCAATCTCAGTTACCTCGCTTTTAAGCCATTCAGCGATATACTGCGAACCGTTGCTGGCATTAATATGCTGCTCGGTAACTTGCCCGTCAACAATTTCCAGTTCGGAGTTTCCGGACAGGTGGATGTTTACAACGCCTGTTCGAACGGCATTGATCTTCCCCGTGCTGCCTTCGATCAAGGATAAATTCATCTCAGCATTTTCCGCCAAAAGCTGTCCGGATGTGAAATCCACACCGCCGGATAGGGAGACACTGATGATGCGCACCAATTTGACATAGACTTGAATGGGCTTTAGCGGTTTGAGATTGATGCTGCTGCCGTCTGTATCTACAATTTCGATGATGAGTTTTTGATCTTCGACATAGGTTTGTATGTATTTCATCAAATTTGTTTCAGCATGAACTTCGATTCCCGTGTTTTGCTGCGTGACATACAACTCAATATCGCCGTGAGCTTCAATGGCGTTGAAGCTCCCCAGTTCCCGCTTTTCGACGGTGACCTCACCCGACCCCTCCACTGTCTCGACAAATAATTCCAGAACCCCGCAGCCGCTTAGGACAAAGGCAGCGATCAGCGAGAGGGTGACGAGGGGCAATAGTTTTTTCATGTGAACCTCCAATTTGAATTAGGTTTCTCAATTGAGAAAATACCTAAAATTTCGATAACTCGTGATGAGGAATCTTATTACATTATTATCGATAAAAGACCCCTCTATGGAGAATGACAGGTTATGGATAGGAAAGCGTCAGGTTGAGAGTTAAGGATAAAATTTTTAGGTATAGATATGAAATTTTTTATAAATTCGAATTAGTATCATTTCGTGATAATATTGTGGTTGTAATTGACATCAAATTTATTATTTGGAAATTTCTGGGAGATTATGTTGAAATTTAAGAGGTTTTTTAGTTTTGAAAGAATGATTACCCCGGTGATCATTAAAATACTGTTCTGGATTGGTTTCATAGGCAGTATCATTGGCGGTATTGTTGTCTTTGTTGGCTCACTCATCAGTGGTATAAGCGACGGTGCTTTTCCCAGCATAGCGTTAGGCTTGTTGGTGGGCGCTCTGGGCGGTGTTTTAACCTTTGGTCTTGGCGCATTATTCACTCGTATTTATTGTGAGTTGATGATCCTCGCCTTTAGGATCAACGAGACGTTGACGGATATTAAGATTCTGCTGGAAAATAAATAAGCCCTTATACTTGACGTCAGTTCCGACATTCATCCACTGAAAATGACCACTTGATTAAACCCTATTTAAGGGTTTGTATATCGTATTTCCCATGCCGGTCGTTATGGCAGATACCAGCGGATATGGCTATTCTTTCAATAAAGTGGGGATATTGTGCTGTAGATTGAGCAGCCAGTAAAACAGGTATAATCGTATCATGTCTTCCATGGTTGCAGTTGATATCGAAACAACAGGTCTAAATCCGGATGAGGATGTCATCATCGAGATTGGCGCGGTCAAGTTCAACGGACGCCGGGTGCTGGACACCTGGTCCACCTTGGTCAACCCGCGCCGCTCCATTTCGGGCTTTATCACACAATTGACGGGAATATCCAACAATATGGTGCGCAATGCCCCCGTGCTGCCGGATGTGATCGGAGAGATTGCCGCATTTGCGGGCGATGACCCGGTGGTCGGGCATAATGTCAGCTTTGACCTCACATTCCTACGAGGGGCAGGCGCATTGCAGGACAACATTGATATTGACACCTACGAACTGGCGGCAGTGTTGATGCCGACCGCCAGCCGTTATAACCTCTCTGCCCTGGCGCAGCAGCTTGGTGTGCTCCTGCCCGCCACGCACCGCGCTCTGGATGATGCCAAGGCAACCCACGCGGTCTTCATTCAATTGGTGGAGAAGGCAAAACAACTGCCGCTGGACCTCCTGGCGGAGATCGTGCGCATGGGCGAACCGCTGGACTGGCAGGCTAATTGGGTTTTTCAGCAGGTATTGCGCCAGCGCGCCAAGGAGCCGGTGAAGGCTAAGCGCGCCAGTGGCGGCACGCACGGGCCGTTATTTGAAAAGCCAGTTTCCTATACCGGCGAAGAAATCCATGTGGACATTGAAGAACCCGCAGCATTGGATATTGAGGAGGTCGCTGCTACCTTGGATTTGGGTGGCAAGTTTTCTGACCATTTTGAGGCGTATGAATACCGTCCTCAACAGGTTGACATGCTGCGCTCGGTCGCTCAGGCGTTGAGCGAGTCCTTGCACCTGATGGTGGAGGCGGGCACCGGCACGGGCAAATCCTTTGCTTATCTGATCCCCGCCGCGTATTGGGCACTCAGGAACAATACCCGCGTGGTTGTTTCGACCAACACCATCAACCTCCAGGATCAATTGATCAATAAAGATATTCCAGACCTGTGCGAGGCACTTGACCTTCCCCTGCGGGCGGCAGTGCTCAAGGGGCGCTCCAACTATCTGTGCCCGCGCAGGCTGGCAGCCATGCGGCGGCGCAAGCCGGAGAATGTAACCGAGATGCGTGTACTGGGGAAGGTGCTGGTCTGGCTGCTGGAAAGCCAAACCGGCGACCGCACCGAGATCAACCTCAACGGCACTGTAGAACGTGTGGTGTGGTCTCGCTTATCGGCGGAGGATGAAGGCTGCCGGCTGGAGGTATGCCTCAAGCGCACGGGCGGACGATGCCCCTTCTACCGCGCCAAGATAGCTGCTGAGAATGCGCATATCCTGATTGTCAACCATGCCCTTCTCCTGGCGGACACCGCCACGGGGAATAAGGTACTCCCCTCCTACGATTACCTGATCGTGGATGAGGCGCATCACCTGGAATCGGCGACAACCAACGCCATGTCCTTCCGTGTGCGCGCAGTGGATATCACCCGCCTGACGCGGGAGTTGGGCGGGGAGAAGACGGGCATCCTGGGGCGCTTCCTGGACTTGTGTGAAGACCTGCTCGAACCAACCCAGATGGCGTCTTTGACGAAACTGGTCAAGAAGGCGGCGGATTTGGCGTTCCGATTTGACAGCCAGATGACCCAGTATTATCAGGCATTGGGCGCTTTTTTGGAAGAACAGCGTGATGGGCGTCCCTTGGGCACTTATCCCCAGCAAGAACGGGTGACTCCCTCCACGCGCACCTTGCCCATCTGGCTGGATGTAGAGATCGGTTGGGAGGGGGCGCTGGAAACCCTGAAGGGCTTAATGGCTATCCTGCGGGAGCTGCGCACGCCCATGAGCGAGCTGGCGGACATGAACAATGAGGAAGCCGAAGACATGTGGGGCAGCCTGGGCAATATGTTCACCCGCCTGGACGAGATCCAGCACAACGTGGACGGCTTGACGATGGACCCTGACCCGGACACGATCTATTGGGTGGAGAACAACCCGAAATACAAAGAAATCAATTTGAACGCCGCGCCGCTGCACATTGGCAACCTGATGGAGAAGTACCTCTGGTATCAAAAGAAGAGCGTCATCCTGACCTCAGCCACGCTGACAGCGGGCGGCGAATTTGAATATCTGCGCCGCAGGCTGAACGCCGAGGATGCTGATGAGCTGGTGGTCGGGTCACCCTTTGATTACGAGACCGCAGCCCTGGTCTATGTGGCGACGGATGTGCCCGAGCCTTCCGATTACAACGGGCATCAGCGCGCCGTGGAAGCCGCCATCACCTCGGTGGCGAAGGAATCCGGCGGGCGCATGCTGGCGCTGTTCACCTCCTACTCCCAGCTCCAGCGCACCTCAGACCGGATCGCGCCCATCCTGGCGCAGGACGACATCCAGGTTTATGAGCAGGGGGAGGGTGCCTCACGCAGCATGCTGCTGGACACTTTCAAGGAGACCGAGCGGGCGGTTTTGCTGGGGACGCGCTCCTTCTGGGAGGGCGTGGACGTGCCGGGGGAGGCGCTGTCGGTGCTGATGATCGTCAAGCTGCCCTTTGACGTCCCCTCCGACCCGATCATCTCAGCGCGGTCGGAGACCTTTGAGGATCCCTTCTATCAATACGCGCTGCCGGAGGCGGTCTTGCGATTCCGCCAGGGCTTTGGGCGGCTGATCCGCACGCAGAACGACCGAGGGGTGGTGGCGGTGCTGGATAAGCGCGTGCTGACCAAGCGCTATGGGCGGCTGTTCATTGAATCGTTGCCAAACTGCACCTTCAAGCAGGGGCTGCTGGGCGACCTGCCCAAGCTGACGGCGCGGTGGTTGAATCTCTAGGAATTCGGTAATGGGTATTAGGAAATTAGGTATTAGGGGGCGTAGGTCATGTGTGGCGAAGCCCACGTGACAAATAAAAATCATTTTTCTCGTCATTTTTACAAGTTAGAGTGATATCTCTTCCCGTCGTTGCGACAAGCTGAGTGCCGACGGGGCACATCAGCGCAGTGCCAGGCGACAAGAGCCGCCGGCTGAGCCCAAAGGGCGGAAGAAGCAATCCCAAAATTTGTATGTAGTTTGTTATCTTTGGATAAACTAAATTATTTCGAGAGTCCGGAGATTGCTTCCTCGCTGGCGCTCGTCGCAATGACGGGCGTTATTCCTCCATCGGCGGGAGGTAATCCCCCGGACCGCAAAACTCCGCCGAGGAGCGGATCTCGCGCTCAAGGAAGTAATTCAGAAGGATGCGCAGGAGGACGATGGCGAACAGGATGATCACATCCTGCGTGGAGGGGGAGACCGCCAGCCGCAGGATGTCGCTGCCCATGGCGAACTCCAGTCCCAGGTTGAGCATGTGCCCCAGGCGCAGGCGGATGCGCTCGGTATAGTTGATCTGTTTATTTAACCCGTCGAACAGGTGGCGGATATAGCTGATGATGGCAGTGACGACGGCGGCGCCGATGACCAGCGCAGCGGCTGCCTCAGCGGCGATGATCAGGTAGCCGGCGATGTGCGTCAGCCACTCTTCCTCGGGGATGATGGGCTGCAGCTCCTCGGAGGGGCGGTCAGCGATGATGGTGAGCAGGGCGACCAGCCCGGCGATCAGCGCCACGGGCAGGATGTAGCTCATCCAGTGCTCACGCCTGTGGTTGGGTTGTTTGATTTCGTCTGCCATCAGCGGTCCTTTCCACGCAAAGGGTGATGGGTTAATTATGGGGTATTTTTGGGGATTAGGCAATATTCACGTAGGTCGCGTGTGGTGAAGCCCACGTTACAAATCGTTAATCCTCCATCGGCATGATGTAGCTCACAGTCAATGGGTTAATAAAAGTGTGATTTAAAAATGGAGGGTATTGTTAAATAGAAAGCGGGAGATATTAACCCCAATTTGTCTCAATATAATTATATGTTTCTTCAGGATCTAAAGCGTGAGTTGTTGTACCACGCCTTACATATAATTGTTTTTGTTGTCCATTTACTTTCATGAAAACCGGCTTGTGGGATTTATCCACTTCCACAACACATATATCATTGCCCAGAATGTTTTCAATTCTAATTTGTATGTAGGGAGACATGTCCAGACCAATGTAATCGCTTATTAAAATATTTAATAAGTTCAGGAATTTATCTTTAGAATGATTTGTTAATGCGTAATCATTTTCAAGACCGAATATGTTTCCATTATCCTCTACTCCGATCACCAGTATTCCTCCCTCGCTATTGAGGAATGCAGCAATAGTTTTTAATACTGAGTGTCTGAGATTCTTATTAATTTGATTTTGCCTGACATCCCATTGAAGTGTGCTTTTAAATTCCAGAGAAATACTCTCGCCTAGTGTGATTATTTCCTCAATTGTTTTTTTATGCATTTCCTCGGGTTCAATAATTAAACTTTCGAGATATTCATTGATGGACTTAGCGATTAATTCACGCCTTACCTCTAAAAACTCCTCATAATTTTCGAGTTTCCAAAGTTCATCGTTCATCGGAATAAATTGTTTTTGTAGAGCCCCAGGGAAATACTCTTCAATCTGCGGTAAATATTCATAAGGTGGAGTATTGGACACATCGATATTAGATTCTGCAGTGAGATAAGCTCTGTTTGCTATCTCATTAACAATTTTCTTGTGAATATGGTTTTCTGAGTCATATTTTTCTTCATATAGTAACGAACTGGGAAATATGTGGTGACTTTGCCATCCATAATACTTTCCTCCGGAACCGCCAAGTGGAATACCGTTGAACCAATCAATTGCTCCGTTGGCTTTGGCGAGTATATATGTCATACGGTAGAGAGGATGAGATGTTGTTCTACCTTCAAGATCTTTCCCATCAACTTTGATTCGACCTCTTTGATCTTTAATTGCATCAATCAGCTCTGTCCAAGGTTGGGTATTTCTAACAATAATAGATATATCAAATTCCAATTTCTGATTAGTCTGGCTCGAGTATCTTGACCAGATATTTGCGAGGTATAACCAATGGATAGCGTTGTTAATTTCTACTTTCGATTTAAATTTGCTATCGTGAAGAGAAAGATAAACAATGATAGGAATAAAGATATTGTTTGTGTTAACGTCTTGAGTAGAATGGATAAAAGCATGATTGGGAAGAATAGAAATCAAATAATCTAAAATTCTATTCAGCTTTTTCCAACCAGATTTCAATTCATCTTCAGCCCTATCGTGGATAATTTCAAATAGCGCTCTTTTTGTCACCACCCCCGTCATTGCTCTTGCCATAAAAGTAAGGTCAAACTCGAATTGTTTTTCTTCTAATTCTTCAATTTTATCTTTAATCACTCGCCTGGCTTCTGGCCAGTGTCCTGTCATATGTGTTAGGGCAAGATCAGCATCCGTTAACTTTGTACCTTGTCGATTTACTAAATCGAAAATATCAATTGCCTCATTAATATTGGCTTCAGAGGGAATGTTTAAAATTGGTAGATCAAAACTTCTTATATTACGTAATTTTGTTAGATTATTGGTAAACTTCTCTCCTTTTTCAAGCTGCGCTGCTTCATCTTCATATAAACTCTTTACAATCTTGAATACACTGATGCTGTTTGATTCTTCAAAAACATCGACCACTGACACCCATAAAGGTTGGTTTTTCATGGTTGTGGCTTGATAATACATTAATTCCGCTGTATCCATATTAAAGTAGAGACCTCGTGGATCTTTATCTATATCTGTTTTTTTATAGAAAGGAGGAATATTGCCATTGATTAACATATAGAGAGTGGTCAATCTTTGCTGCCCGTCTAATATCACTTGAATCAAGCCGATTTTTTCTGGTAAGGTTGTAATATTTTTTAAGGCTGGGGGATTATCTGTTTTCCAGAACAACAAAGACCCTATGGGATATTCATTAATTAAAGAATCTATTAATTTTTTCGATTGATCCTTGTTCCATACGTACTCACGCTGAAATTCTGGAAGAACAATGTCGGATTTTCGTATCCCATCAAGCAGATCACTGATTTTCATTATGAACCCCTTCTATAATACCTTTTGAAAATTTTTAACATTTTACCATACAACAATTTCACGAAGCCCCATGAAATTTAGAATTAATTACTTATTTATCAGAATCTCATTATATTTGAATCGAAGATGAATATTTTATCCGACTTTACATGCAAATCATCAAAACTCAATCACATCCTTCTCCACCTCAGGGTACAGCGCGTCAATTTCTTTTTGGATTTCGATGGTCTTTTCGAGTGCGGTGGCGATGCGGATGTAATGCCGGGGGTCGTCCATCCGGCGGCCTTTGCGGTCTTTCAGGTATTTTTCTAATATTTGATAACAACCAATTACATATTCCCAAACGTCCGGCTCAATCCCTTCGAAAAAATAATTTTCATTGATGTAAATTCGTTTTCTTGGTTTGTCATAATCTGTTTTTGTGATTTTCGCGTTAGAGCCCGTTCCTTGGTATTTTACATTTGGCTGTTCAAGCATAGAGCTTTTTAATAGGTGTAAGGATATCAACTCTCTTCCGAAATTTGACATTTTATTAAAAACGCTCATATCTGTTGTAAAAGGAATTCTAGGAAAATCCCTCTTTAAGAACTCGAAATATTTTTCCCGATAAATATTACAATAGAGAATAGCATAAATGTATTGTTGAATTTCTTCAGGTGTTGGCGTTGATGGGTAATTACTTTCTAGTTTTCTAAATATCTTTGGAGGAATATTCGCTTTTTTCCCATTTTGATTTTGATTGAATAGTTCAATTTGTTCCTCTTCTGGATATAAATAAAGTGGGAAAACATATGAGATTTCACTGGTTCGATTTGAAACATAACAACTTTCAGTGATATTGTTCGTAACCAAACAATGTTGCCATTCATCGCCTGATTTAACCTGCCTAACAGAAGAAATAGCAATGTTGTCATCGTGCATGTGCTCCATTACCTCTGATCGCATTCGTTCTATAAGGAACTCATGATAAAAAGTATATCGAGTATCAAAAGGTCGGTATTTAATTTCTTTGATATATGATGAAGGATTGTCGATTTTCTCAATCTCTTTTCTTGCGTTTTGAATTTTCCAATTCGATTTATCTTTTAAGTTAAAAGCTTGAGAGATTATTTCCTTTGATTGTGATAAGTTGGAGAATTGAAGGATTTTGTTCTTCAAGGTCGTTTCATCAAAAGAAATAACAAAATTGTCTCGTGATGTCACAACACCAACACTATTGACAGAAAAAATATCATTGATCTTCATCCATTCCAGGTAATGGGCGATGTTATCAATGTCCCTCTGGATGAAGAAATAATAAGGGCTAATGGGCGAAACTTCAGGATAGTTAACGGTGGTTATATCATTTTGATTCAACCAGCGATATTTTTCATCCCTTAATCCATACAAATCTGCTTGATGGACATGACCTTTATTGTTTCCGTTCTTGATAAAGAGGGCAATCGCTACGCCTTGCCGGATATCAAAGACATTTTTATCTGTACCGCCATCAGGTGTTGTTTCCCGTTTCAGGCTGTTGCCGTGCAAGTCAAGTAGATAGATCTCGTCAAAGGTCTTCATCAAACTCTGACGCATGCCGCGAAAGGTGGGATTATCCAGATAGCTGTGATTGGTGATCATCGCCACGATCCCTTTGCCCGCTTTGTGGATTTTCCACTGGGCGAAGCGCAGAAACTTGACGTAATCATCTTGAAGCCATTTGGGATTTTTCTCCCCAAGGGGCTTCCCATCAACCTTATAATAGCTTTGTGCCCCGTCGACATCTTCCTTGAGAAGTTCTTCTGTCCATTCGTTCTTATTCGCTGACATACCGGAATACGGGGGATTGCCAATGATGACCAGAATAGGCTTTTCCTTCTTGACCTTGCCAGCCAGATGGCTCTCTTCGCTCAGGGATTGGAGGCCGGGGAGGTTGATTTGTTGGATTTCCTCCATTTCCAGGGTGTTGGTCAGGTAAAGTTTGAAGCGATCATCTTCCTCAAGCTGATATCCCAACGATTCCAGCAGGATGCTGATCTTCATGTGCCCGATGGCATAGGGCGCCATCATCAACTCAAAGGCGTAGTAATTCTTTAGTATCTGGTCTCGTATCAGACCTTTTTTCCCGCCTTCGCCGTATTTATAAACATATTCTTTGACGGAGAGTTTGATCGCTTCCGCAGGGAAGGTCAGGGTGCCGGCTGCCGGGTCCAGCAGGGTGACACTGGGGTCCGCCAGACCGTCACTCAAATCGAAATGGGATTTGAGTAATTGGTGGACGGATTTTACGATATACTTCACAACCGGTTCGGGGGTGTAATACACGCCCCGCCGCTCTCGGGTTTCCGGGTCATATTCATTGAGAAAGGTCTCATAAAAATGGATGATGGGGTCTTCGCCTTTGCCCTCCTGGTAGTATTGTGCCAGGATGCTGTTGATATCAGCAGCGTTCAGGACAGCGGTGATATCATCAACGATCACCTCCATTTGCGGAGAGAGGTTCCCCAGGGAGATGTAGCGGAAGACATCGCGAAGGATGCCGATGGTTTGGGGAATATAGTCGAAAGCCAATTTGCGCTTGAAGTTGCCATCAGCGCGGGTGCGTGCTGCGAACAAGCCGTAGGTGATGGTTTGAGAGTAGAGGTCAGCGAACTGCTCATGCGTTAGTCCAGAGATGAGGTATTCCTTGAAGGCATTGAAGAACCCAGAAAGACCAGTGCTGCCTTGTTCTTCGTCACGCAGTTCTTCTGTGACCACCTGGTCGCGTAAAAAGCGGGTGCGCTTGGCTAATTCGGTGGCGAGCTTTTCTGCTGAGAAAGTTTCAGGCAATTTGAAGGCGAAAAATTTCTTGAGAAGCTCTTCGAATTGGTCAACATTCTCAAGTGGAGGTGTTGATTTTAATTGTTTGGCTGTGAAATGACGGCCGATTGAAACCTGGTCAATCAGTTGTCCTTCACGATAAAGGCGGAATTCGTAGAAATCCGTCAGGATGACGTTTGGGAAGGTACTCAGGTACCGTTCCAGCTGGTCAGTAGTTTCTATTTGGTCCAGATTGGTGCCGGGCGGTTTGGCTTCAATATAACCAACGATAAAATGATCCCCATCCCAGATGCGAAAGTCTGGGTTACCCGCATCGGTTTTCTTTGGAAGCGTGGTGACATGCGTGGATCGGTCTTTTCCCAAAGGGAAATCTTCAAATAATTGTGCTAGTGCACCGTAATAGGATTCTTCACGTGCATCGCCTCTTTTGGTGGTGTCGGCGATCTCTTTCATGTAGGCTGACAGCAGTTTTTGCATAAAAACCCCTCGGTGAATGGCGTCTCCTGTTTATTATAATTCAAGTCCTATCGCAAGTCAGGTGGGGCAACGACAAAACGCTCCGTGGATGGGATGAATTATTGTCACGCAGGTTCGGTAGCGAAGCGAACGAACCATGCATGACCTACTTCTACATCTTCTTCTTCCGCTCCCGAATATTGCTCTGCACTTCCAGCACGTCCTGGGTAATCTTTTCCTGGCGGATGCTGTGATACTGGATCTCCAGATCCGCGGCGCGCTCTTCCAGGTTGCTGATGGCGGAGTCCATCGTCTGCAGGCGGGCGCTGTGTTCGCTGATGGTGGATTCGATGTAAGCCAGGTACAGGCGGGCGGCGAGGTGTTCCCATAAAAGGAAGGTTTTTAATTCCCCCGTATCGCTCATCACCCGCAGGTCCTCATCCACCGTAATGGGCTGCGCCTGTAAATCCTCCAGCGTCGGGGGGAGGATCTGCACGGACTTGGGGGTGTAGGAGCCGAAATAATTAAACTGGTTGTAGAGGATGTTCAGTTCGTCAATCGCCCTCGATTCATAGAAAGCGCGGATGTGGGCGATGATCTTGCGCATGTTGACGAAGGATACCGCCTGCTGCGAGGGGATTTGCTCTGAGAAGAAGATCTCATAGCCCGCATTGCGGAACAATCGCTCGCCGTATCCGCCCAGGGAGATGATGCGCACCTGTTTATCCTTCCGATCAAGGATCTCGGTGACATGGATGGCTTTGCTCACCAATCCGGTGTTAAAGCTGCCGCACAAGCCGCGGTCCGAGGTGAGGGTGATCAAGCCGACGATGGGCTTGGGGTTGGTTTGTGCGGGTTTGGGGGAAATGCTCGCCGGGATGGCGGGGCCTGTTTTAGCGAAGATGGTGCTCAATTGGGCGTCCACGTGGGAGGCATACTCCTGTGCGATCTCGAGGTGCTGCTTTGCCCTGCGCCAGCGGATGGCGGACATAGCCCGCACGGAGCGCAAAAGGTGTTTGATGTCCTCCATGCCTTGAAGGCGGTTCTGGATCTCGTTGATGGATTGCATCAGAAGCCCATATCCTCTTCCTCGGGCACCTGGATGAAGCCGCTTTCATACAGTTTATCGATGAAGTGATTCAAGCCGCTTTCCAGTTCCCGTTGAAGCTGCTCATGCCAGCGACCGGCGGCGAACTCGGTCAGCAAGCCGGCGTGGTACTGCTTTAAGTAGGTGATTAGTTTGTCCTCAAATTCGTCGATTATATCGGTGGGGACATTATCCAGATAACCCTCAGTGGCGGCGTAGATGATGGCGACCTGATGGGCGACCGGCAGCGGCTCATACTGGGGCTGGGTGAGCACGGTGCGGATGCGCTCGCCGCGGTCCAACTGACGGCGGGTTTCCATATCCAACTCGGTGCCGAAGCGGGAGAACACCCGCAGTTCGAGGTACTGCGCTACGTCCAGGGAGAGGTCCTTGGAGACGGCGCGCATGGCATCGTTCTGCGCTGCGCCGCCCACCCGCGAGACGGACAGCCCGATGTCAATGGCGGGCTGGATGCCCTCATCAAAGAGTTTGGTATCCAGGTAGATCTGCCCGTCCGTGATGGAGATCAGGTTGGTGGGGATATAGGCGGAAATATTGCCCGCCTGGGTCTCCACGATGGGCAGGGCGGTCATGCTGCCGCCGCCTTTCTCGCTGGAGAGCTGAGCGGAACGCTCCAGCAGCCTGGAGTGGAGGTAGAAAACATCGCCCGGGTAGGCTTCCCTGCCGGCGGGGCGTTCCAGGAGGAGGGAGAGCTGGCGGTAAGCGATGGCATGCTTGGAGAGGTCATCGTAGACGATCAAGGCATCCTGACCGGCGTACATGAATTCCTCCGCCAGGGCACATCCCGCATAGGGCGCCAGGTAGATCAGCGAGGGGGAATCCTCAGCGCTGGCGGAGATGATGGAGGTGTATTCCAGCGCGCCGTGTTCGCGGAAGGCTTCCACGATCTGGGCGACGGTGGACATCTTTTGTCCGATGCAGACATAGATGCAGTAGACGTTCTGCCCCTTCTGGTTGATGACCGCATCCACAGCGATGGACGATTTGCCTGTCTGGCGGTCGCCGATGATCAGTTCGCGCTGGCCCTTGCCCAGGGGGATGATCGAATCGACAGCCTTGATGCCGGTTTGCAGGGGGGTGTTCACCGGCGCGCGGTGGATAAAACCAGTGGCGGGGAATTCCACCGGTCGGAAGGTGTCGGTCTCAATGGGGGCCAAGCCGTCAATTGGCTGACCGAGGGCGTTGACCACCCGACCGAGCAGCTCCCTGCCAACGGGGACGTCCACGACCCTGCCGGTCGGATAGACGATGTCGCCGGCCTGGATGTCCTCGCCGGTGCCCAAGATGGCGCAGCCGATGGTGAACTCGTGCAGGTCCATCACCAGTCCGTAGGTATCATCGGGAAAGAGCACCAGCTCGTTTTCTGTGACGTCCCGCAAACCGGAAACAATCGCCACGCCGTCGCCGACTTTCTTGACGGTGCCGATGTTCTGTTTGATTAGGGCATAGTGGGATTCAGCGGCGCTTTTCGCCAGAGCTTGAAGGTTTTCTGCCGTTTGATCCGAGAATCGCTCCTGCAGGGCTTCAAGCTGCGCTTTTTGTTCCGCCACGAACTGCTGGACGTCTTGACGCAGGTCCTCTGTGTGCAGTTTGGGCTTTTCAGGGTTGGTGTTTTGGGTGTCAGGTAAATTCATGGGTCTGATTCGTTTATGCTGCGTGTTGATATTTCTTTTTGAGTTGATCAATTTGCCCCTGCAGACTGCCGTCGATGAGGATGTCCTCAAAGCGGAGGATTCCGCCCGCGATCAGGTCAGGGTTGACCTCCACGTTTAAATTAAACTCCTGATTAATTTTTTGATGAAGCAGCTTCGAGAGTTCCTCCTGATATTCCGGGGAGGGGTCTTTGGGCAGGATCACGTCAATGAATTCCGCCTTCCCTGGCGCCGGCGTCTCGACGTGCATGGAAAGGTCTGTCTTTTCGATTTGCTCGAGGAAGGCGACCTGATAGGCATCTCTAAGCTGCGGGGACATCAGATCCGCAAGGATGCCGTGGGCGAAGCGTGAAGCTTGCAAGCCAATATCCTCCTGATGCTCTCTGAGGGCATCCGCGCGCAGTTTCGACAGGTTTTCCTTTGACTGATGCTTGAGGCGCTCAACTTCAGACTGGACTTCCTGAAGCATCTGCTGGCGGGTTTGTTCGATGATGATGCGCGCCTCATTCCTGCGGGCGGCAATCTCCGCATCGATATTGCTGCTCTTTTCTTCATATGCCAGCCGTTGTTCTTCAGCCTCCAGCCTGGCTTGCTCGGCTTCATCCATCATCTGTGTGGTTTTCTCCTCGCGCGCTTTCAGCGTATTTTGAAGCGGTTTAAAGAGGAAGAGGTTCAGGATAAAAGCCATAATGAGAAAGTTGGCCATCTCCAATAGAATCGTACTGATGTTAATCTCTAACATGATTGACTCTCTAAGTTAGGGTGCGTTACCGAGATGAATTCCAGGATTATCCTCCCAGAATGAAGGTACGCATGGGGTTGGCGAAGACCAGGATCAGGATCACAGCCAGGACGTAAATCGCCAGTGATTCAAGCATGGCGAGGGACAGCAGCACGATGCTGTTGATCTTGTCGCCGGCTTCCGGCTGTCGGCTGATGGCTTTCAAGCCGCTCAGCGCGACGATCGCCTGCCCGATGGCAGGCACTGTGATGCCTATGATGATCCCAGGACCCGCGACCAGAACGGTCACGATCACGAAGATTTTATCCCAAGGTAATGTATTCCAATCCATTTTTTACTCCTTAATCCAATGATTCATTTTGTTGATGCTTGATGGGCTTTGACAGCGCCGCCGATATAGACAGTGGATAATAACGTAAAGATATAAGCCTGCAGCACGCCGGTGAAGATGCTGAACAGCATCATGGGCACGGGCACGATGAGGGGCGCGATGAGGAACAGGATGGCGATGATGATCTCTTCGCCGAGGATGTTGCCGAACAGGCGGAAGGTGAGGGAAAAGGTACGGGCGATCTCGCTGGCGATCTCGATGGGGAGCATGAGGAAGATCGGCTCCACATAGTGCTTGAGATATCTCCAAAAACCTCGGGTGCGGATGCCGAAATAGGGCACGCTGATGAAGACGATCAACGCCATGGCAATCGGGGTGTTGATGTCCGGCGTGGGTGACCGCAAGCCAGGGATCAGACCCAGCAGGTTGGAGATGCCGATGAAGATGGCGAGGGTAGCGATGAGGGGGAAGAACAGTTCGGTGTTCTTCGAGCCGATATTCTTGGCGATCAGGCTGTTGATGACCTCCGCCAGCCATTCAATGGCATTCTGGATCATGTTAGGGCGGATTTTGAACGACCGCCCGATCCAGTAGGAAGCGAACCCGAGGACGCCAATCATGATCCAGGTGTTGACGACGGTGGAGGTGACTTGAACGGGACCTACGGTGAAGACGACAGAAGGTGCAATTTCTTCCGCCACCGGTTCCGGTTCGAAGCCCGTCTTTTCCCGTAATTCGAAACTGATCAGTGCCAGAGCGACCACGACAAGGACAACCAGGATCAGCGTCAGTGTTTTCTTATGCTTCTTGAACATTTGTCTCCTCTTGTTCTTCTGTGCTTTCCTGCTCTTGTAATTTCTGCTGCCCGTGTTCGATGTAGAGGTTGTAGAGATTGCTGAAAGCGATTATCACGCCCAAGGTCAAAAGGCTCAAGGTCCAGGTCAGGTCGCTCTCACGGCGGTTATCCAGGTAATGTCCCAGGATAACGCCGCCCACGATGGGGATCACCAGATTCCACGCCAGGGTGGATACCTGCGCCATGAGTTCCATGAAATTTGAAGAATTCTCCCGATCATGGGTTTGTGAGTCCTCCGTTTTGATAGTCTGAGGAAGGTCATACGCTTGAGGATTTTCCTGTTGCTTCACCAACATCATAGACCCATTTCCGTGATTTGGGCTTCATGGAGGGATTTCTCCAATGACAGCCTGATCTGGTTGAATTCTCGGTTAGCTTCTTTCGCCAGTTTTAGCAGCCTTTCAGCCTGCTGTTCCAGGGCGGCTTTCACTGCGTTTAAGTCTTCACCTTCCTCTGCGGCTGCCGTCAGGATGTTCACGCGGGTGGGTTCGTGGGGTTTGCGCTGGACTTCAACTGTGCCCTGATAGAGTGCAATATAGCGGGTGGTTTCCTCTGTTGTATAGTGGACGATGCCGGAGTCGATGTAGGAGATCATGGGCGAATGCCCGGGGAGGATGCCCCACCAGCCGTCGGGCAGCAAGACACGCATAGACTTAGCAGAAGTTTCCAGTACTTTTTTATCCGGCGTGAGAACGATCAGCTCTAAAACCTCAGTCATGTCACCACCTCAGCTTGAGCTTCCTCGGGCTGTTCTTCTTCTTTTTCTTCTTCCCGGTGTTGATGATAAGTCTCAATCACCTGGTCTATGGTGCCGGTCATATAGAACATACGCTCGGGAATCTCATCCAACTCGCCGTCAAGGATCATCTCGAAGCCGCGCAGTGTCTCATCCAATGGGACGAAGACGCCCTCCCGTCCGGTGAAGGCTTCCGCCACGAAGAAGGGCTGGGTCAGGAAGCGCTGGATCTTGCGGGCACGCTGGACGAGAAGGCGGTCTTCTTCCGCCAGCTCTTCCATGCCCAGGATGGCGATCACGTCGCGCAGTTCCTTATAACGTGCCAGCGTTTCACGAATGCGGCTGGCGACCTGATAATGCCGGTCGCCAACGATGCGCGGCGTGAGCAGGCGCGAGCCCGACTCGAGGGGGTCGACAGCCGGATATAAGCCCTGGCTGGCTAACTGCCGTGAGAGCACCACCGTGGCGTCCAGGTGGGAGAAGGTCGCTGCGGGGGCGGGGTCGGTCAGGTCATCAGCGGGGACGTAAATAGCCTGGATGGAGGTGATGGCGCCGTCCTCTGTGGAGACGATCCGCTCCTCAAGCTCCCCGACCTCGGTCGCCAGGGTGGGCTGGTAGCCGACGGCACTGGTCATCCTGCCCAAAAGGGCTGAGACCTCGCCGCCCGCCTGGATGTAGCGGAAGACATTATCGATGAACAACAGTACATCCTGATGTTCGGTGTCCCGGAAATATTCTGCCATTGTCAGGGCGGTATAGACCGCACGGAAGCGGGCACCGGGGGGTTCGTTCATCTCGCCGAAGACGAGGATGGCATCTTTGAGGACATCTGAACGCTGCATCTGCAAGTATAGGTCATTGCCCTCACGTGTGCGTTCGCCGACGCCGGCGAAAACCGATACGCCCTCATGCTCAGCAGAGGTGTGCCGGATCATTTCCATGATCAATAGGGTCTTTCCGACCCCCGCGCCGCCCAGCAAGCCTACCTTGCCGCCGCGTACGAAGGGCGCCAGCAGGTCAATCACCTTAAGGCCGGTGATGAACAATTCGCTGGAGGGGCGCTGCTCTACATAGCTGGGTGGGGATTGATGGATGCCCTTTCTCTCGACATCGGCGGGCAGACGCTCACCGCCGTCAATGGTCTCGCCAAGGACATTGAATGCCCTGCCCAACGTGGCTTTGCCGACAGGTACCTGGATCTGTGTACCAGTGTCATAGGCGACCATATCACGGCGCAAGCCTTGCGCCGATTCCATGGCGACGCCGCGCACGGTTTGCTCGTCCAGGTGTTCGAGCACCTCAACGGTGATCACGTTGTCATCATGGGGGATAATAATAGCTGTCTGCAGGCGGGGTAATTTACGGTCGGGGAAGCGGATATCAATAACAGGTCCGATCATCCGGACGATGGTTCCCGTGTGATTTTGAGACGAAATGGGGGAGTTCATTTTACTGCGCTTTCAATCTACCTTTTTAACCATAAAACATAACGTTATTAAAATATATTAAGGCAAGATGAATGCTTGTCGTAATACCTCTACCGCTTTGCTGAGGTCTGCTGCATTGATCATGCAGGTGACGGAGGAAACGGAGGTGCTGATGCCGTGGATGTTGATCTCGTAATCGCCAAGGGTCTTGAACATGTGTCCGGCGATCGTCTGGCTCTCCGTGAAATCCAGGCTGGAGATACAGACCAGGGCAACGTTTGCATCGTGGATAACCGATTGGCTGCCCACATCTTCGTGGATTTCTTGAGTGATCTTCAGCGCTTTATCAAGGTCATCGCGGTTAATGCAGACTAGGATATGGTCATATTTATCCCCGTCAAACAGGTTTACGATCAATTCAACATGGATGCCGGAATTGGCGATCTCGGAAAAGTAGCGGCCGCCAATACCTGGATGGGTGGGGATGCCGATGAGCCCAACCATCGCACTATGATCTTTATATATCAGTCCACCGGCTTCTACTCTATTTTGTTCTGTCATGGTTATTTTCACCTTACCTGAAAATTGTATTTAATCAAATTTAACACCAAACAACTTATGAGTTATGTGCTTTTATATTTTTATGTCCTGTCTGGGGAAATTCGCTTGCGTTCGGGGTCGATTTTATGAAATTTTCCTGCGATCGGGAACGTAATGTTCTTTTTCTGCAGACGTTATTTAATTTTGACAACTCAAACACATCTATCTCGGTTCTGATTGTTCAAAGGTAACCGCTGTGATTTATCGAGTTAATTATCTCTAAAGTTTTGCTTCCCAATGTCATCAAAGGGGAGCTTAGAGGAATAAAGAATAGGTTTTAGTTATCTTTAGAAGCATTGAAAATGATCATAATGCCATGACTAAAACCGTTTTTCGGGTTACCTCATTCTTGGGTCATTCCAAAACATTAATCATACTTGATGGGGAATATATGTCAAGATACACGTTTGTAAAGTTACTGTCAAGATTTTCCATATTTATAAACAAATCAAAGAACTCCTTGGGG
>CAZNRI010000023.1:0-41994 GCA_964575595.1 uncultured Candidatus Brevefilum sp. | reverse complement strand
CCTATGGTATTCTTAAAAAATCACTGTTGCACTTGATACTTGAATCTAGGAACAATTAAAATTATTGAAGGAGAATTTTTTATGAGTAAACGAATTGGCGTTCTAACAGGCGGCGGAGATGTTCCTGGTCTGAATCCCGCAATGAAAGAGGTTGTACTAAATGCTCTTGATGCAGGGTATGAGGTCTTGGGTATTCGGTGTGGGTGGGGCGGTTTGTTGTGGTATAACCTGGACGACCCCTCCACTCATGATTACTACATTAAGGATCTCGATCGGAATGATGTCCGTCTTATTGATCGGACGGGCGGGACATTTTTACACACCTCACGCACTAATCCTCAGAATGTGCGGGAAAAGGATGTACCTGATTTCCTTAAGAATTCAAGCCATGGTAAAGAAAATAAAGATCAAGGGACTATGGATTATTCCGATTATGTTCTTAAGGTGCTGGATCATCTGGGGATTGATGTACTCGTTCCGGTCGGTGGTGACGACACCCTGAGTTACGGTGTCCGTCTGAGTCGGGAAGGTTTTCCGGTAGTTGCGATCCCTAAGACCATGGACAATGATGTCTTCGGTACAGATTACTGCATTGGTTTTTCAACAGCAGTCACAAGATCTGTGGATTTGATCACCCAATTGCGTACTTCAGTGGGTTCACATGAACGCATTGGTGTATTTGAGTTATTTGGGCGCAATTCGGGTGAAACCAGCCTAATCAGTGCATATCTGGCGTATGTCGACAGGGCAATTATCTCTGAGGTACCCTTCAACATGGAAAAACTTGCAAATTTCCTGCATGAAGATAAACGAAACAACCCATCAAATTATGCAATTGTCACCGTTTCTGAAGGCGCTATGATGGAGGATGGGGAGGTCATAAAATCCGGACCAGCAGATGCTTACGGCCATCAAAAACTTGGCGGTATTGGCGAAATGATTGCCAGTAAAATCAAAAAAATAACTAATCAACACATTCTTTATCAGAAGTTTGCCTATATCATGCGCTCAGGCGCTCCCGATTCTCTCGACAGAATGGTGGCAATGTCCTACGGTAATTTGGCCATGCAACTTATCCAACGGGAAGAATACGGCAAGTTGGTGGCTTTACAGGGTGGTAGATACACGACCGTCCCGATAGAAATCGTCCTGACCGGCAGGAAACGTGTTGATGTTGAAGCATATTATGATAAAGAACATTACAAGCCGAAAGTTAAAGACTTCTTAGGAGTTCCAATGTTCCTAACCTAGGTTTGAAATAACAGTCCGTGGGAGAATGATCTCACGGACTGTTTTTGTTAATGGAGTTTGAAAAATGCCTCGAGCCGATCAAAGGATTAAGGATCAAAGATATCACGTTATTCCACGTACCTTGATTTTTCTTTTTAATGATCGTGAGCAAGTTTTATTGATCAAAGGAGCAGAAAACAAAAGGCGTTGGGCAGGTCTGTACAATGGTATAGGGGGTCATATTGAGGCTGGAGAAGAAATTCTTGAAGCAGCACAGCGTGAATTGTTGGAAGAGACTGGGATACCTGATCTTGATCTCATCTATTGCGGTCAAGTCATGATTGATGTCTCGCAAGAAGAAGGGGTTGCCATTTTTATCTTTCGCGGTGCGTATACAGGCGAAGGATTCATCCCCTCAAAAGAGGGAGAGCTGTTTTGGTTCGACCTGGATGGGCTAGAAGAAATCCCCCTGGTTGAAGATCTTGCCTATTTACTGCCAAGAATTGTTAGGTATAAAGAAGGTGATCCAGTGATAATCGGCAAATACCAATATACAGATTCTGAGAAATTAATAATCTCGTTCCTGTGAGATATATTCATAAAAGATAAGGTGTGTGTCACCGTAATTTCGTTGATCAAATATTTTGAAATTCGTGTAGTCATTATCTTTACCAAATTCCTTAGGATGAATTTGTACAATAACAACACCATCCTTCTTGATCCATCCAGGATTCTTATCTAAGATATCCATGGCTTTAACCCACAGCCCTTGATATTGAGGGGGAGCGATGTAAATAATATCGAACTCTCGTTCGGGTTCTTTTTGCAGGTAAACAAAAGCATCCTTTTTCAGCACAGTTGCGTAAGCTTCGAGAGCTGTAGCCTTAAGGTTCTTTTTGATGGTCTTATAAGCCTGGTAGTTGATCTCAATAAAGACAACGTGATCAGCCCCGCGTGAGAGTGCTTCAATGCCTACAGCGCCTGTCCCTCCAAAGAGATCTAATATGCTTTTATTGACTATCTCTAGCCGCAAAATATTGAACAACGCTTCTTTGACTCGATCAGTGATGGGACGTGTGGATTTTCCAGGGACGCTGGAAAGTTGTGTTCCTTTGGCGCTACCGGATATGACACGCATTTAATTGGCTCCTTGAAAATATTGTGTAAAGCATAAACATTCAAATTGGATACTTATTACATTTCTTCGCGAAGCTCTTCATCACCCGAGGGGATATTTTTAAAAGTCCAATAACGGTTGGCGAAATAATTCCAGAGCATGATAGCGGAAATACTTACAGCGAGGGCTAGATTCTGGCTGATGACATAATTTTCAATGGATACATCAACCTTTACCTTTATTAAAATGTTAAGAATCAAGTCATCCAACCATGAAATCAGAGGTGTGCGAATGGTAATGCCGATGATATTGATAATAAAGAACTGCATTAATTGCCATGAAGCCCCTTTATCGCGGGATTCAGGATAAGTCCAAAACCTGTTCCAAAGGAAGTTGTTAATCACAGCAACTGTGAATGAGATGCCTTGTGCCCACACAAGCGGTAGTTTAAAAACTATCCGCAGAAGGTTCAGAAGCCCAAAATCAACAATGGTGCCCGTCAATCCAACAAAGGTAAACTTTAGGAAACGCTGCCGTTCTTTCCTGCAATTAAGAATGTTCATAACCCCATTTTCTCTTTGGAATAGGGGATTGTTTTGATAAGACCGTCACGAAGGGCAACTTTAGGTTCCCAATTCAAGAGAGCTTTTGCACGGGAAATGTCAGGCTGCCGCCTTTGCGGGTCATTGCCCACTCGTTTATCAGGTTTCATCACAGTTCCCGCTGTGTTTTCAACCAAGGCATTGACGAGATAAGCAAATTCAAGGATTGAAAACTCATCAGGATTACCGATATTAACGGGTTCATGGTAATCAGACATCATCAGTCGGTAAATACCTTCAATTAAATCGTCAACATAACAAAAACTACGGCTTTGTTTTCCATCGCCATATATGGTGAGTGGTTCACTTCGCAGGGCTTGCTGAATGAAGTTGGGTACGACTCGTCCGTCGTCCAACCGCATTCGGGGGCCGTAGGTATTGAAGATGCGCACAATGCGTGTGTCAATATCATGAAATCGATGATAAGCCATAGTCAATGCTTCTGCAAAGCGTTTAGCCTCATCATAAACCGATCTTATACCAACAGGATCCACGTTTCCTCGGTATGTCTCCTTTTGAGGGTGTTCGAGGGGATCGCCGTAGATTTCACTCGTGGAAGCAAGAAGAAATTTCGCATTGTATTTCCGCGCAACGCCCAGGGAATTGTGAGTTCCCAAAGCACCCGCTTTTAGGGTTTGGATGGGGAGGTTCGGATAACCCAGGGGAGAGGCAGGATTTGGGCTGGCAGGAGAAGCGAAATGAACCACATAATCAATTTCTCCGGGGACGAATATAAAATTGGAAACATCATGTCGGATGAAGCTGAAACGCGGATTGCCTGCAAGATGTGAAAGATTAGCCTCATTGCCTGTAATGAAGTTGTCCATACCAATCACCTCATGCCCTTCAGCAATGAGTCTATCCGTCAGGTGTGAACCTAGGAATCCGGCAGCACCGGTCAGCAATACTCGCATTGATTTCTCCTTATTTTATTATTGCTTTTTCTCATAAAGGAACTCACTTGATCATTTTACCAGCATCAAGCCGGATCATGGTGATTCTAATAGAGTATAATCCTTTATCTATTGATATTAATAAAAATTGAGATAATTTATGGATAAAGAAAATAAGGAACAAGACATTCAAGCGAAAATCGAGGTTATGTTATTCGTCTCATCTGGGATGGTCAGTGTCTATCAGCTCTCTAAGGCCTTGGATGTCACTGAAAGCGAAGTGGAATCGCAATTATCAGCGTTGGAAACGCATTATAAGACCTACGGTCACGGTTTGCGTTTGATGCGTGTTAAAACGAAGGTGCAGTTGACCACTGCCCCTGAAATGAGTGAGGTTGTGGAAACATTTCTGGGTTTAGAATCGACCAGTACTTTATCGCAGGCTGCACTTGAAACATTGGCTATTGTTGCCTATAAACAACCGGTTACCCGTCCTGAAGTAGATGTGATACGAGGTGTCAACAGCGACAGTGTTTTGCGCACTTTGTTATCCAAGGGTTTACTCGAGGAGTTGGGTAGGGCTGAAACGCCTGGACGACCTATATTCTATGGCACTTCACCTGAATTTTTGCAATATTTTGGATTGGAGACGCTTGACGAGCTTCCCTTTATAGATTTTGAAGCCCTCGAAGAAATCCAAAATAGCAACGAAACTAAGGAAGTTTTAAAAACATAATGTCGGAAGATAGAGTTCAGAAGATATTATCCAGAGCCGGATTCGGTTCACGGCGCGGGTGTGAAAGGTTTATTGAAGAAGGTCGTGTGACCGTTAACGGACAGAAAATTTCATTAGGCGCCAAGGCGGACCCAAAGAAAGATGAAATCCGCTTGGATGGTCAACCCATAGGCAAAGCCGAAAAGAAGGTCTATATTGCACTCAATAAACCCCGTAACTTCCTGTCATTAGATGCACCTGATGACGACCGGCCGACTATTTTTGACATTGTGAAGGATGAACGGCATCTTTATCCTATTGGTCGTCTAGATTTCGATAGTGAAGGGCTAGTCTTGTTGACAAATGATGGCGAATTGGCAAACAGGCTGACCCACCCACGATACGAGCACGATAAGGAATATGAGGTGCGGTTGACACGGCGGCCGGATGATGAGCAATTAGAGATATGGCGTCGTGGGGTGGTACTGGAAGATGGCTATCGAACTTTGCCGGCAGAGGTTGAAGTCAAATCCTATACTAAGAAAGGCGCATGGTTGACGGTGATCTTGCGGGAGGGAAAAAACAGACAGATCCGCCGAACCGGTGCTCGCATTGGGCTTCCTGTGCGGCAGATCCGTCGTGTGCGGATTGGACCTATCGAACTTGGGAAACTCCAATCCGGGAATTTCCGCTATCTAAAATCTGAAGAAATTCAAACGCTAAGAAAATATGCTGGTTTATCCTGACCAGTCTAGGTCCTAAGCACTAAACAATTGATTGATTTTATCCAGTTCATCTTGGGGTATTTCAACTTCGTATTTCCTATCATATCGACGAATTATCCGTCGTAGCGCATCAGTTTGCACAACAGGTATGGGCGCATCATCCACATTGCCAATGGTCGCTTTGGGATGCATTGAGACTAAAATGCTTTGAATTGGGGGGAATTCGTCTTTCTCGAGATGCTTCTCTAGTAACTTGTGGATATCCTTTTCGTTCACCTGGACTTCCACTTCAGGACGACCGAGGTTCTCCTGACCAAAGAGTTTCATCAGAAAACCACCACCGCGTTGCTTCCATTTTTTATCATAATAGATTTCTCCACTGGCAGTGATAGGCGTGGGGATCCATAATCCATGTGGCCCCACCAGAAGCAATGGGATAGGGGAGTTATAGACATATAAAGTATAGCCATCGTCCAGTTTTTTCAAATTTTCTGTAATAATCTCATCAAACCGTGGTTGTCGCCCAAATCGAGATACGTAGTAGGTGCTTATTTGTGAAATAATAAATCCAACAATCAACGCCCCGAATGAGATCAGGGTTTTTGTTGGGGTGGGATTAAAATTCAAGATCAGACCAACCGCAAGTATAGCGATGCCGATGATGGATGTGATATTACCGATGGTTTTATTGCGCTTGATGAGTTTCTCATTGAGTACTAATTTCATTTTTTTTACTCCTGTTGGATATTTTCTGAGATCGCTTGTCGTAATTTTGCTAAAAGTTGGTTGTCTACAGATTGTTCTGCCCCCCGAATTGCGCTGATCAAGGCTTTGGCATCGGAGCGGCCATGGCCGACGAATACCGGTGCATCGATTCCAAGCAGTGGGGCGGCTCCAATTTCAGAGGGATCAAGTATTTGTTTAATTTTTCCGAAAGCGGGCTTTGCCAGCAATGCGCCCATCTTGGTTCGAAAGGATGACATTAATTCTTCTTTTAGAAGGTCAATGATCAGTTTTGCTACAGCTTCGGTGGATTTTAGCAGGACATTGCCGGTGAAACCATCCGTGACGACAACATCTGCATGACCACCGAAGAATTCCTTACCTTCAACATTGCCAATGAAATTCAATTTGGAATTCTTTAAAAGAGGGAAAGTGTTCCGTACCAAATCATTACCTTTGCCCTCCTCTTCGCCATTGGAGAGCAATCCTATACGAGGGTTATCTACGCCGAGCATTGTTTCTGCGTAAATCTTTCCCATCACGGCAAATTGAAACAGGAATTCAGGGCGGCATTCAGCGTTTGCGCCGATATCAAGAAGGACAGCATATCCATCCTTGACTGGAAAAATGCCGCATAAACAAGGCCGGATAACGCCTTCAATGTCGCCGAAAACTTTTTTGGCGAAATACATTGCCATGCCCGTATTACCGGCAGTGACGAAAGCATCCGCTTCGCCATTTTTCACCAATTCCATGCCCACACGCATGGTGTTTTGTTTTTTCGAACGAGCCTCAACAATATGGTCGCTCATGTCCAGTGCCTCTGGGGCATGTATAATTTTTACCCGAGAATGATCTCCGGAGGTAAGGTTTAATTTTTCTCGCAGTGTTTTTTCATCACCGACAAGAAGGATATTTTCGGTGTAAAGATTTGAGGCGGTGACAGCGGCTTGAACTTCTGGGTACGGGCGTTGGTCACTCCCCATAGCATCCAATACAATTGTCATTTCAATTCTCCTTATTCGTTTTCTTGTCTTTGCTTGACAAGCTTTTTATGAAGGTTATAATTACTCTGCTCAAGCGCTGGTGCTGGAACTGGCAGACAGGCGTGGTTGAGGGCCACGTGCCGCTGAGGCGTGAGGGTTCGACTCCCTCCCAGCGCATTGACACACAAGCACATTAGATATGTGCTTGTATTTTTTTAATGTGCCTTTCAGGGAAAGACTTGATTCAACCATGTTTCAGGATTCACAGGTATTCCGCCGATGTCAATTTCAAAATGCAGGTGTGGGCCAAGGGACCGACCGGTGTTTCCAATGATTCCAAGCAGATCGCCAGGTTGAACAAAGTCGCCCACTTGTACATTAAATTCTGAGAGGTGCCAGTAGCCTGAGTAAACGCCCCAACCATGATCGATAAGGATGGCGTTTCCCCGAACAACCATTTCTTCCGTTAGCACAACTTTCCCTGCAGCGGGCGCATAGATGTTCAGATTTGGCGCGCATACCTCAAAGTCAATGCCAGTGTGATAGTAATATAGCGCGCCATCGTTATAATTTCGCCTTTGACCGAAATAACCATTAATGCATGGTTCATCAATGGGATATTGGAATTGCCCATCCCAATATCGTTCGGATGTATATTGGGTTAGGACATTGTTGATGATTTCATCTTCTTCTGCGATGGTCTCGGGGTCGACGTAAATGTCGTCAACGAGAAATAATGCATCGTTGCCGTAGTTGCCAGAGGCGATCAGCACCATTTGTTCATAAGTTTGTGTTGAACCGTCAGCGTTGGCTATTGTAATTTGAAGCGGGAGGGGTCCTACATCTGACATGGCATGTACGCCGGTGAAGCTGTAATAATTCTTTTCATCTTCAGTGAAGAATCGCAGAGGTTTATCACCGAATAAGCCGCTGATTTCTGCGGCTTCATCGGTGGTGACAATAATCTCAAGAGTTTCACCCTGCACAGTGGGTAATGGGTTGACGACGATAATAGCAATTGTGTTAAATAAGATGTTGTTTTCGGCATCCTCTTGTAACTCTCTATATAGCGCTTCACCTGGCAGCATATCCCAGCTTGCTTCTAATTGGTTGTTTTCAAGAATCTGCCATAGGGATACACCTGTTTGGATCGCCTTTTCAAGGGATGTTTCGCCTTTAGAAACTGTTGTGAAAGGAGAAAGTTCAGCCTTATCTTCACTGACAGCAACGATGAATTTCATGCCAGCAATAGCTTCCGATGGGCTGATCAGGTGATTCAGTGTGACCAGATCTTCACGACCAATGCTATAAGCTCGAGTGAGATCGGTTAACGATGTGCCGTATGATAAAATTTCAGATGTCAATAACCCGGAAATACCCTCCAAGCCCGGGATAACAAGGCGTTGATTTATCTGAATGGCGTTGGGGTCAGGCAAGTTATTTGCGGTTTGTATATCCTCTAAGGAAACGCCAAAGCGCATTGCAATTGAGCTGAGGGTATCCTCCTGCTGAACGATGTAAACCGGTCCCTCTTCCTGCTGCAATGGTGAAGCGGTGACGATTATAGGATCACTTAAGAACACGAGTGCGCTTAAGAAACGAAGTGTTATCAGCAAACCGGCAATTCTGCTTTTCAGTTGAGTGTTTATAATCATCGTCAGCCTTTGTGATAGTAATATAGCTGAGTAAAATCAGTTTGTATGTCACTAGTTATTAATTCAACTAACAAGTTTACCATAGCAGGAATAAGAAGTGAAAGGTAAAACATGAAGATTACAACTTGGAATGTAAACGGTTACCGAGCGATTATCAGGAAGAATGCCTTTAATTGGGTTCAAGATATCCAACCCGATGTGCTTTGCTTTCAGGAAATAAAAGTCCAATTGGATCAAATCAGCGATGAAGAGGCTATGATTGAGGGCTATCATGCAGTTTGGAACCCTGCTGAAAGAAAAGGTTACAGCGGCGTGGTCACTTTTCATAAGACTGAACCGTTGGAGGTTGAGAAGGGCATTGGAATTGATAAATTTGATAGCGAGGGTAGGGTAATCCTTTCAAAATTTGAGGATTATTATCTCTATAATATCTATTTTCCGAACGGCGGCTCGGAGAACAAACGAGTGCCTTTCAAGCTGGAATTTTATGAAATTTTATTAATAATTTGCGATGAATTACATGAAGCAGGAAAGAATATTATTATTACGGGCGATTTTAACACTGCTCATAATGAAATTGACCTGGCAAATCCCAAGTCCAATGAAAAAAATACGGGATTCTTACCAGAAGAGCGGGTGTGGATTGATACTTACCTAGATCATGGGTTTGTGGATGCCTTCAGAGAACTTTATCCAGAAAGAGAAGATTACACATGGTGGACATATCGCTATAATGCTAGAAAGAAAGATATTGGTTGGCGATTGGACTATTTCCTGGTTTCAGAAGGCTTAATGGATAAAGTTGAAGATGTGGTCATTCATAGCGATATTCTGGGCTCAGATCATTGTCCCGTCAGCCTCATTCTAAAAGACTGATTACGACATAAAAGGCGTTGGATATAACCAACGCCTTGTGTTTTTGAGCATATATTATCACTCTGGAATCCGGCAGCGCAGCACCAAATCTCTGGCGGCTTTGACCTCATCACAGCGACGTACAGGTGTGTTGTAGGGTGCATGATGGAGGAGTTCGGGATTCTCCCGAGATTCTTTAGCTATTGCCTTCATGGCAGCAGCGAAAGCATCCAGAGTCTCTTTGCTCTCTGTTTCTGTGGGCTCAATCATCAACGCTTCGTGTACGATGAGCGGGAAATAGTTTGTAGGTGGATGAAAGCCGTAGTCCATCAACCGCTTGCTGATATCTAAAGCGTGAATATCCGGAATATCCTCCCATGCGCCTTCCACCACGAATTCGTGCATGCAGGTGCGGTCAAAGGGAAGCGGATAGTGTTGTTTCACCTTTGACATCAAATAATTGGCGTTGAGGACGGCCTTTTCAGCTGCATCTCGTAACCCCTCTGCACCCAACATGGCTATATAAGTAAAGGCGCGCACAAGCACACCAAAATGTCCATAGAAAGATTTCATGCGTCCTATGGATTTTTCCGGTGTGTGGAACCCAAAAAATGGCGGATTTTCGTCATCGCCCTCTTCAATCATCGTCACAACCGGACCAGGGAGGTAATCCTTCAGAGCTTCTGAGGCGCCGACAGGGCCCGAACCTGGACCGCCTCCGCCGTGTGGGGTGGAGAATGTTTTATGCAGATTGAAATGCATGATATCAAAGCCGACATCTCCGGGTCTAAACACGCCCAAAAGGGCGTTAAGATTGGCACCGTCACCATAAACCAACCCACCGGCTTCATGAACAAGGTTGATCACCTCCTCGACGTTCTCATCAAACAATCCAAGCGTGTTGGGGTTGGTTAGCATCAGGCCCGCGAGGGTATCATCGCATTCCTGTTTAAGGGCATCAATGTCAACATTTCCTCGCTCGTCTGAGGGGACTGGAACAACCTTAAAACCGCTCATTGAAGATGTGGCGGGGTTGGTTCCGTGGGCAGAATCCGGGATAAGGATCTTCACGCGCTTTTTGTGATTATTGACCTGATGGTATTTCTTGATCATCAGCGCACCCACCAACTCACCCTGTGCACCGGCAGCAGGCGTGAGACAGACACGATGGAAGCCGCTAATCTCCTCAAGCCAATCTTGTAGCTGGTACATCAAGTATAAATTGCCCTGAACGCTTACAATAGGCTGTAGGGGGTGTGTGTGCGCAAAGTTAGGAAGCCGAGCCATCTCCTCGTTGATTTTTGGGTTGTATTTCATAGTGCAGGAACCTAAGGGATAGAATCCTTTGTCGATAGAATAATTTGTCGAAGAAAGTTTCGTGAAATGGCGGATGACATCGATTTCTGAAAGCTCCGGCAGGCGGAGTTCTTCACGCGTAAAACCTTCAGGTAATGGCACGATGGGAACGTCCGGATCAGGGTATGTGACACCTTTGCGACTGGGTTGTGAAAGTTCATAGATGGTTTTCTCAGTCATGGCCAACCTCCTCCAATGCAGCCACAAAATCGTCAATATCGTCTCTGGATATTTTTTCTGTAACTGCGATCAGCATATGATTTTCATATTCCGGGTAGACTTCACTCAGATCATAGCCGCCTAAAATCCAATGGTTCTGTAGGTGAAGATTGATCTCACTGACCGGCTTTGGTGTTTTAACAACGAACTCATGGAAGAAAGGTGTGTTGGGGAATGCAAGTTCATAATTGTTTAATTTAGAAATTTGTTCTGCAGCATAGTGAGCTTTTTGATAGCAGAGGTTTGCCACCTGCTTGAATCCATGTTTTCCGAGCAGACTCAAGTATATCGTTGCTGCAAGCGCCATCAACCCTTGATTGGTGCAGATGTTGGAAGTGGATTTCTCACGACGGATGTGCTGTTCGCGTGCGGTGAGGGTGAGGACATAGGCTCGTTTTCCATCTTCGTCCACTGTTTCGCCGACCAATCTTCCCGCTAACTTCCTGACATATTTCTCTTTTGTGGTGAATATTCCCAGGTATGGGCCGCCGAAAGAGATGGGAATGCCAAGGGGTTGACCGTCGCCGACGGCAATATCAACGTCAAAAGCACCTGGCGGTTTGATGAGGCCCAGAGCTGTTGGATTGATAACAAAAGCGACTAATGCGCCGTAAGTGTGAGCTTTTTCGATAAGTTTCGTATAGTCTACGATTCTGCCAAAGAAATCAGGATATTGAACAATAACAATGGATGTGTTTTCATCTATTCTTTCGGTAAATGCATCCATGTTTGATACAATATCAAAATTTTCATCATCACCGGACACGACGACATTCTCTTGACCCTGCATATATGTGCGAATGACTTCGCGATACTGTGGGTTGACGGAACGGGAGAGGAGTACTTTTTTACGTCTTCCCCTGAAAAAATGATAGGCTAAGTTCACGGCTTCAGCAGCAGCCGTTGCCCCATCATAGTGGGAGGCGTTACTAACATCCATCCCTGTTAACTCTGCCATTAAAGATTGGAATTCAAATATTGCCTGTAATGTGCCTTGAGAAATTTCTGGTTGGTAGGGGGTGTAAGCTGTATAGAATTCTCCCCGTCGCAGAAGCATATCAACTGCAGCAGGAATGTAATGATCATAAGCGCCAGCACCCAGGAATGAAATGAAATCATCTGTCGAGGCATTTGCTGAGGCTATTTCGTTGAGTTCGGAGTTAATCTCAATTTCGGATAAGCCTTCAGGAAGAACAAGTTCCGGGAAACGGTGTTCCTCCGGAACCTTAGCAAATAATTCTTCGATTGTCTGAACACCAATCTCCCTCAGCATTTCCTTGACTTCTTGGGAGGTATGTGGTGTGAACATTATCCCTCTCGTTCTTCGTTGTATGCTTCGTAAGCGTCCGAATCCATTAATTCGTCCAATTCGGAAGGATCGTCCAGCGTCATCCTAACGATCCAACCGGCTTTATAGGGATCGGTATTTAGAACCTCAGGGGTTTCAGCTAGCTCTTCATTGATTTCGATAATTTTGCCGGAGATAGGGAGGATGACGTCCGCAGCTGCTTTGACTGATTCAACTGTGGCGAGGGTATCCCCTTTGCTGACCGAGTCTTCTTCACTAACCATAACTTCAACGTAGACTACATCAGATAATTGGTCCTGCGCAAAATCTGAGATACCTATGACGGCTTCCTCACCTTCAACTCTAACCCACTCATCTGTCTTTGCGTATTTCAAGCCTTTTGGCGTTTCCATTTGTAAACTCCTTTATATGGTGTTTGATTAATATGAGAAAATAATATCCTCTGTTATTCTGATGTCCCGATGTCTTTATGAGACATTATCTAACTGACTTTGTTTCAGAGGTGTCTATTTAATGGGTCATTTTTACCTGAGAGATTCAGCCTGAGAGCTTTGCCCCTTCGGTGCCTTTACCTAAGTGAGGACTCTTCCCATTAAATTCTGACTGTCATCAAATTGATTGTAAAATCACCTGAAGATTATGTCAAGAAAACTGAAGCCAAATGATGATACTTTGCATGGAAATTTTCTTTATTTTTTCACGTATTTCTTAGCTTCTTCCACATACTCTAGGGATTGATGACGGAAGTAAGTATTATACAACTCGGCATAGTGTTCACCTTGAGCCGTGAGTTGTTCATGATTGCCCTCTTCGATGATCTCACCCTGTCGCATAACGAGGATTCTGTCTGAGGAACGCACCGTGGACAGCCGGTGAGCGATTAAAATGCTGGTCGTCTCTGAGAGAATCAAATCGAGTGCAGTTTGGATCTGCTTTTCTGTGAAGGGATCAATACTGGCGGTTGCTTCATCCAGGATAAAGATGGATGGCTTTTGGATGAGAACCCGCATCAGCGCCACCAGCTGTTTCTGCCCCATGGAAAGTTGTGAGCCGCGCTCACCGACCTCTGTGTCCAACCCGTTAGGTAGTGTTTCCAGCCACTCTCCCTCACCAATTTGGTTGGCGATTTTTAGTATTTCATCCTGATCACATATAGGGCAACCGTAATGAATGTTTTCTTCTATTGTGCCTGAAAACAAAAATGGCACTTGCGGAACAATTCCCATTTGCCGCCTAAGGGAAATAAGATCGTAATTGCGTATATCCTCATTGTCAATTAAGATTTTTCCACCCTGAAATTCATAAAATCGTGCAATTAAACGTCCAATTGAAGTTTTACCTGCGCCTGTGTGACCAACGAGAGCCAAGGTTTCTCCTGGGTCAATATGCAGGGAAAAATTATTCAATACTTTTTCATCAGGCGTATAGCTGAATTCAACAGAGATCATGTCGATCTGCCCGTCAAGATTTTTCGGATAAACAGCCCCTTTCTGCTCAACTGAATGTTCAGAATCAATCAACGCAAAGATACGTTCAGCTGCAGAAAGTCCGGTCTGTACCTGGGTAAAGAACGAGGAAACACTCATCACGGGATGAAGAAACCGATCCACCGTTGTCAGGAACAAATACCAGGCACCAGCAGTCACAAAACCTTCCAATATCGAAATGGCACCAAAATAAACCAGCAACGCTGTAGCAATGCCGGCTATGGCTCTCAGTGTTGGAAACACAATAGAAAGGATGAAACCACGTTTAATATTGACTTTAAAAGATGTTTGATTTGCTTCTTGAAACTCTTCGTAAATTGCTTCTTCTTGTCGAAAATTTTTTGCAATCGCTATGCCGCTGACAGTTTCTTTGATTGTAGCGTTGACGTTTGCCATTGCGCGCATCCCATCACGGGTGATCTCTCTGGCAGCATGACGGTATTGCATTACAAGAAAAAAAAGGAGTGGGACGAGCAAGAATACAGCTAACGCCATACGCCATTCTGTTCGTATGAGGACAACACTCAAAATGATTGAAGTTATTGTCTGCATGAGTACATCAGTCGATAATGTAATTAATTGACCGAATTCCCGTGTGTCGGATGTAATTCTTGAAACGATTTTTCCAGATGAAAAGCTGTCGTGGAAAGACATATCCTGGTGGACAGATGCTTGAAAGGCGTCCGTTGCAAGCTGTCGAATCAAGTCAGCAATGGTCCTGGCAGAATAGCGGCGTCTGAGGAAGTTAGCCAACCAGCTAAATATGCCCAATCCTAGGACAATTCCAGTTAATGTCAGGATTAAAGACGATGATATTATTTGTTGAGTAACCTTATCTAACCCTCGTGAGACGACAATAGGCATTGCTGCTTCAATCACGGATATGAGGACAATCGTAATGCCCACAATGAATAGTCGTTTGGATTGCGTCTTGAAATAATCCAATATCCGTTTGAGCAATCTTTTGTCAGAATACTGGCGGTCGTATTTTTCTGCTGCTAAACCTGAAAAGAAACCCATAATTACTCGCTAAATATTTTTTGATAAGATTTTGATACTTGCATAAGTTCTTCATGTGAACCAACAGCCACAATTTCACCTTGCCGCATCACCACGATGAGGTTTGCCCAACGTATTTGGGAAAGACGGTGTGTGATAATCAGTGTTGTCCTTCCCTCTGCAGCTCTGAAGATAGCCTGTTGGATATGATCTTCTGTTTCACTGTCAATTGCACTGGTTGAATCATCCAGGACAAGGATCTTAGGGGAGGTAAGAAAAGCCCTCGCAAGCGCCAGCCGCTGCCTTTGTCCGCCGGATAGGGTGACTCCCCGCTCGCCGATGACTGTATCATAGCCATTCTCAAAGCTGAGGATAAATTCATGTGCTTGTGCCTCTTTGGCAGCCTGGATGACTTCCTTCCGGGTGGCATCTTGCTTGCCAAAAGCGATGTTGTCAGCGATGGAACGTGAGAAGAGGAATACATCCTGTTCAATGATTGAAATCTGGTTACGGAGGGATTCGAGATACCAATCGCGCACATCAACACCATCTACCAAGACCTCCCCTTTTTGGACATCAAAGGTGCGGTTGATCAATTTGACCAAAGAGGTCTTTCCAGAACCAGTCTGACCAACGATGGCGACGGTTTGACCCGGTTCAATGCTGATGTTAATGTTTTTCAATATAGGCTCGTCACTATTATAGCCAAAAACAACATCGTTGAATTCAATGGCACCCAGGATCGGTTGAGCAAATCCTTCAATGTTCTGATCAAGCTTGTTTTCGGTGTTCATGAGTTCAAGGATGCGCCTGGCACCTGCGAATCCCAGGGAAATTTGAGAGTAAGCAAAGAGGGAAACAAAAGTCGGAAAACCTAATAAAGAAAGCGTACCGAAATATGCGATCACATCACCGACATTAATAAATCCTTGCTGAAGGAGGATCAATGCATGACCAAGACCTGCTGCCATTGTAATTCCCAGCAGGAGCAGCGGTAAAAATCTACTTTCTACATCTCCTTGTTTGATGGAGGCATCCCTGTATTCGATGGCGTTTTCACGGAAACGTTCTATCTCTGAATCTTCCTGTGCGTTGCCTTTGACAACCTCAATGCCATCAATAGCTTCAGCGAGCCTGCTGTTGAGGTTCCCAAACGATTCCCGAACCTGACTCGTGATTGGATTTAAAATATTCAGGTAATGCCATAATGTGAGGCTGTATAAAATAATGAATGCTGCTGGTGTAGCAATCAAGGCAATATGATAAGTAGGACCGACGATAAGGGGAATCAATAAGAAATTCAGAGATCCTATCACTAGGTTGAATCCAGGGCTGAACATATAGTTCACCTCACGAACATCATTTGTTGCCCTTGCCATTAATTCACCTACAGATTGTAGATTATGGAAGGTCATACTCTTTCCAAGCAGATTGACATATAGTTCCTGACGGACGTATCTTTCAATCTGTTGAGCTATAATTTCGAATCCAAAATTTCTGCAAAACTGGAGTACGCCGCGTAGCGCTTGCGAGATTCCGATGACCAGAGCAAATTGACCAATGATAGCTAATGAAGGATTGATTGAGGTTATTTCGTTATATGCGCGTCCAATAAAAATTGGGACGATACTCGCCAATGTGGCATTGCTCATGGCACCAAACAGTGCCATGAGTATATATGGCCACTGATGAATGGTATGGGAAAGGATCCAGAGAAGGGGTGTTTTTTGGTTTGTTGTATATTTTGTTTCAAAACTGAACTCGGAAATTCCCTCTGAGGTTTGTGATGTCATTAATGTTCTCTTTCTTTCATGTTCAGGGCGATCCGATTGCGATCGCGGTCTACTGATAAAATGATGACGTCAATAATATCTCCCACCTTCAGATTTGTTCCCCTAGCGATCTTAGATCGGTGGAGTAAACCATCAACCTTGATGCCGATATCAATAAAAGCACCAAAGTCAACGACATTTCGTATTGTACCCTTTAACTGCATGCCTGGTGAAAGATCGTCCATGGTGAGGATATCTTTTCGCAACAGCGGTTTGGGTAGGTCTTCACGTGGATCTCGCCCAGGAAGAGCAATTTCATCCAGGATGTCCTCGAGTGTAAGTATGCCAACATTTAACTCTTGGGCTAGTTTTTCAATATTTCCATGCTCCTTGAATAGATAAACTGTGTTCATTCTTTTTTCAGTTCCTGAATTAATTTGAATTGTCAGGTGTTTATATACTTGAAGCGAAATAGAATAGCTTTCTGGGTGGATGGCGGTAGCGTCCAATGGATTATCCCCATCTCGAATGCGGAGAAATCCTGCACACTGCTCAAATGTCTTGGCGCCCATCCCTGAGACATCGAGTAATTCTTTTCGGTTTCTAAAAGGGCCGTTCGCCTCTCGATAGTCTACGATTTTTCCCGCCAAACTTTGCCCGATGCCAGCGACATGGGTGAGAAGGGCGGCGGAGGCACTGTTGATTTCAACGCCAACAGCATTCACAACTGACTCAACCACATCATCCAGAGCATTGGAAAGTTTTGTTTGGTTGACATCGTGTTGATATAACCCCACGCCAATTGATTTAGGATCAATTTTTACTAATTCAGCCAGTGGGTCCTGAACCCGCCGACCAATGGAAATTGCTCCTCGGATGCTGACGTCCAGATCAGGAAATTCCTTTCGGGCAAGTTTGCTGGCGCTGTAGACACTGGCTCCAGCTTCGCTTGTGATGAGATAGTGTAGTTTCGGATTTTCTTTTGTAATTTTTGTGATAAATAGCTCTGTTTCGCGCGATGCGGTGCCATTTCCAATGACAATAAGTGTCACATCATGTTTCTTGATCAGGGATAGGATAATGTCGTATGCTTCATCCTTCTTATTCTGGGGAGGATGTGGAAAAATAGTAGCATGTTCAAGCAGCTTTCCGAATCTGTTGATGACAACAACTTTAGAGCCGGTGCGAAAACCGGGGTCGATGGCAAGGGTAACATGACCTGACAATGGGGGTTGGGAGAGAAGTGCGAGTAAGTTCTTTGAGAAAATGTCAATAGCGTGATCTTCAGCGATCTCTGTAAGATTTCGACGAATATCTCTTTCTATAGAGGGTAATAATAAACGTTTAGCGGCATCTTCTGCAGCGCTGTTTAGAGTAGAAAAGAAAAGCGACCTGCGGTCAGGAGGGTATTGTGCTCGGATGGCTGTGCGCCATTCCTGTTCCTCAATTTTAATATTGACCCGCAACACCTTTTCAGCTTCGCCGCGATTGATCGCAAGGATCTGATGCGACCTCAGATTTTTTATCGGAAGTTCAAATTTATAATAGATTTCGTATATCTGACGTTCGTCATTGACGTTTTTTACCTTCTCACTGATCAGTTTTCCAAATTTGGTTCCTTTTTCACGGATAGTTTGCCTAATATCCGCGTTTTCACTGATCATTTCCGCAACAATGTCACATGCGCCTTTAAGTGCGGTATCGGTATCTAGTACTTCCTCAGAGAGGAAGGGAGAAACCAGCTTGTCCATGGTCTGTTCAGAGAAAATCTGATCCAGGATCATTTGCGCCAGTGGTTCCAACCCTTTTGCTCTTGCTGCTGTTGCCCGTGTGTGACGTTTTGGGCGGAAAGGTTGGTAGAGATCTTCAACTTCGGTCATTGTCGCTGCATTGAGAATTTGTTTCTCTAAGTCTTCTGTCAATTTTCCTTGTTCCCGGATTGTTTTCAGGACTGTTTCTTTTCGATCTTGCAGGTTCTCGAGATAGTGCAGATCATCACGAATGTTACGGATTTGTTCTTCGTCAAGATTGCCGGTCTGTTCTTTTCGGTAACGTGCGATGAAGGGGATGGTATTGTCTTCTTTGAGTAATTTGACGGTGCTCTCAACCTTATGACGTGGGAGATTCAGATGTTCGGATATTTGGGAATAAAGATTCATGAATTTCCTTGATTAAACAGGTAGAAATCGGGCATTATTAGCTCAACGAAGTAAGATTGTAACATCAAACAAAGGATAAAAGGAATAAATAGAGGGAAAAACCTAAAATTCGTTGACGTTGGCTGTATAACATGTTATATTAGAAGTGTAAAATTCATCATATTAATCATATGATTAAAACAAGGATGTCATGAATCCTACAATTCTTTCCAACCAGCTCTCACAGTTTCTATCTTACCTTGCATACAAAGTAGCCAATGGTGAGGAGTCATTACACAGTTTGAATGACTTGAGTGATGAACTGGATGTCAGTGTCTCGACTTTGCGGGAAGAATTACAAGTGGCGAAAGTCCTGGGATTTGTTGAAGTCAAACCGAGAACGGGGATTAAGTGTTTGAAGTATTCATTTGCGCCGGCTGTCGAGAAAAGCCTGGCGTATGCGGTCAGTGTGGACCGACATATGTTCCGTAAGTTTTCTGATCTAAGAAATCACATTGAAGCATCCTATTGGTATCAAGCTGTCAGCAGTTTGACAATGGATGATATTGAAGAGCTCAAGCAGACCATCAGAACCGCAAATCAGAAACTCAATGCTGATCCTATGCAAATCCCCCATGCAGAACACCGGCAGCTACATATGACCATCTATCGTCGTCTTGATAACGATTTTGTCTTGGGAATACTGGAATCATACTGGGATATCTATGAAGCAGTAGGGTTGAGTGTCTATGAAGACCGAAAATACCTAGAACGGGTTTGGACTTATCACCAACAAATGGTTGATTCTATAGCTCACAGTGATTTTCTCTCCGGATATCAGGCATTGATTGCTCATATGGACCTTTTATTCCAGAGGGAACAAAATAATTCAAAGATACCTTTTGAATAGACTTTTGGAAGGAGCCTAAATGGAAAAGGATACTGATACCGAGAAGCCCCAAAAAGGAGTGTTGGGGGAAGATGTCAACGATTTCTGTATGACGATTTGTACAGTGAATGGTTCAGGGAGTGCAACAGCAAATACGACTTTGTTAAAAGCCATATTCCATATGGGCATCCCTATTTCAGGGAAAAACATCTTTCCCTCGAATATCAAAGGTTTGCCAACTTGGTTTTCCATTCGAGTATCCAAAGATGGTTACCTGGCTCGTGTGGCACATGATGACATCATTGTGCAGATGAATCCAACCACTTTCGAGAAAGATTTAGATTATAACGTTCCCGGCGGGGTCGTGTTCTATGCGGATCATATCGAACTGCCTATCCATCGAGATGATGTGATTGTTTATCCTATGCCGGTTAATGACCTGATTGAAGAAGCGGATATCCCGCGTAATTTACGGGAATATATGAGCAATATGGTCTATGTTGGCATTGTCTCGCAAATGCTAGGGATAAGTATGGATGCGATTCACAATGCTTTAATAAGCCACTTCGGCAAGAAACCATCTTTGGCAGAGTCAAATTTTGAAGTAGTTCGACTAGCTGCAGATTGGGCTGAGGTAAACCTCGAAAAGAAAGACCGGTATCGCGTCGAATCTATGGAACCGCTGGATGATTATATTATGGCTGACGGCAATGTGGCTGGTGCGTTAGGTGCTGTTTACGGCGGTTTTCAGTTTTGCGGTTGGTACCCGATCACACCTGCTTCCAGTTTATCGGAATCATTGGATACTTTTGCTGCTAAACTGCGAAAAGAACCTAAAACGGGAAAGAACACTTATGCGATCGTACAAGCTGAGGATGAACTTGCAGCCATTGGGATGGCTGTCGGGGCTGGTTGGGCTGGGCTGCGTGCCATGTCCTCGACATCAGGTCCGGGCATCAGCCTGATGACAGAATATATGAGCCTGGCATATTTTGCTGAAATTCCCCTTGTCTTATGGGATGTTCAACGCGTCGCACCAAGCACCGGGCTCCCAACGCGCACAGCTCAATGCGATCTCATTCAGAATTACACTTTAGGACATGGGGATACCCGACATATTCTCTTAATTCCTTCTTCCGTCAATGAGTGTTTTGCGTTTGGATGGCAAGCTTTTGACATCGCTGAGAAATACCAAACCCCCGTGATCATTCTAAGTGATCTTGATTTAGGCATGAATCTGTGGATGACGAAAAAGTTTGACTATCCTGATCAGCCGATTGATCGGGGAAAAATCCTTTGGGAAGAAGACTTAGAAGATTTTAAGGGTAAGTGGGGCGAGTGGGGACGCTATCTCGATGTGGATGGTGATGGCATCCCTTACCGAACGATAATGGGCAATACACATAAGGACGCCCCTTATTTCACACGGGGTACCGGACACGACGATTATGGAAACTACAGCGAAGATCCCGAGGTTTGGAGAAGGACTTTGGATAGGATAAAGTCGAAATTCGACACAGCACGGGAGAATCTGCCCAAACCTGTTTATAGGAATCTCGAAGGTGCCGACATTGGCCTGATCGCGATGGGTTCAACCGAACCGGCATTAATTGAGGCACAGGATAAGTTGAAGGCGAAAGGTATTGTTACCGATTTTATGCGCATTAGGGCGCTGCCTCTCTCAAAAGAGGTAGGCTCATTCATCAAAGCGCATGATAGGAATTACGTCCTGGAATTGAATCAGGATGGCCAACTACACCAAATCCTAACATTGGATTACTGCGATATGGCAAAAAGATTGATTTCACTTGCATATATTGACGGTTTACCCATGACGGCGGATTACATCATTAACACCATTTCTGCAAAGGAGGAAAATTAGGATGGCTGATAAGAAAAAGGATACGAATGTCATCGGTCTGACACGCTCCGACTATAAAGGGGAGCCATCTACTCTTTGCCCTGGATGCGGTCATAATACCATTTCAGCACAAATCATCATGGCTTTTTATGAGATGGGTATTCATCCAAATCAGATTGTCAAGTTAAGCGGTATTGGCTGCTCCAGCAAAAGCCCAACCTATTTTCTGAGTCAATCCTTTGGTTTCAATGGATTGCACGGCCGTATGCCTTCGCTTGCCTTAGGGGCTGCCTTTGCAGATACACGCATGAAAATACTCGGCGTCTCAGGAGATGGCGATACAGCCAGTATTGGCATGGGACAATTTAAACACATCATCAGGCGCAATCTACCCATGGTTTACATCGTTGAAAATAACGGTGTTTATGGATTGACAAAGGGGCAATTTTCTGCAACCGCCGAAAAAGGTCTGGAGCTGAAGCATCATGGCACCAATCCTTTCCTTCCTATTGATATCGCGAAAGAAGCCTTGATCGGCAATGCCAGTTTCGTGGCGCGTTCATTCGCTGGGGATCCCAAACAGGTCAGGGAGTTGCTGAAGGCAGCATTAAGTCACCGCGGCATAGCTGTATTAGATATCATCAGCCCTTGTGTGAGTTTCAACAATCGGGAAGATACGCTGCATTCCTATCATTGGGGCAGACAGCATGAAGCACCGTTGCATGATATCTCCTATGTACCGAAGAAGAGGGCAATCATTCTGGATGAGTTTGCTGATGGGGAAACTAAAGAAGTAACTCTTCATGACGGCTCCGTTGTTGTTCTCAAGAAGGTTGAAAAAGATTATGATCCGAGGGACAAATGGCAGGCGATGAAAATTCTCGAAGAAGCAGAGCAAAACCATTGGTTGGTAACCGGATTAATCTATGTTGATCCTGATCAGGAAACGCTTTACGATCACTTGAATCTAACGGAAGAGCCGATGAACAGAATGCCAGCTGAGGCTTTGCGACCATCACCTGAAACCCTTGAAAGGATCAATCGCAGTATGCTGTAAATTCATAGCGAATAAAAAAAGACCGCTGCTGGTACTATACTAACAGCGGTCTTTTATTTATCCATTAAAATTATATGTCTCCCAAAGTGTGCAATAAAGCCAGATTAGGTTGTCTATAAGCGCCGACAGGGAAACCCGAGATGAGGATAACTTGCTGCCCTCGTTTTAAGTTGGTTGTGGTAGCAATGGCGGTCTCAACGTGTTTGATCATGGTTTCCAGGGTGTCGGCATAAGGCACTAGAAGCGGATTAACGCCCCAATATAATCCCATTTTTTGATAGGTACGAGGTTCCGGCGTAAAAGCCAGAATAGGAACCTCGGGACGAACTTTAGACATCAGGCGCGCGGTTTTACCAGATTGGGTGAAGACGACAATTGCAACAACATCGCGGTCGTTGGCCAGTTCTTTAGCAGCGCTGGTAATGGAAATAGAGTCGCTTTGAGGGCAAAGCTCGGTTTCAAACGTGGATATCCCCCATCTCTTGTGGTTGGCTTCAGCGCTTCTGATGATTGAGTCCATCATTTGCACGCTTTCCACGGGATATTTACCAGCGGCTGTCTCGCCGGACAGCATTACTGCGTCTGTGCCGTCAAAGATGGCATTAGCAACATCCGTTGCCTCTGCGCGGGTGGGGCGGGGATTATTGATCATGGAATCGAGCATTTGTGTGGCGGTGATCACCAATTTAGCATGGGAATTAGCACAAGCTATGATTTCTTTCTGTGCAATGGGAACAGCTGCCGGTGACATCTCGACGCCTAAATCACCCCTTGCCACCATCACACCATCGGTTGTGTTGATGATCTCCTCGAGGTTGTCCAATGCTTCCGGTCGTTCTAATTTAGCAATAATGGGCGTTTTTTTGGATTGTTTGTCTGACGCAAGTTCTTCTATCGCTTTACGAACCGTTTGGACATCGGCTGCCGTCTTGACAAATGAAATGGCGACCATATCCACACCTTTTTCAAGGCCGAATTTTAGGTCCTCGAGATCTTTTTCAGTCAAGGACGGTAGATTGAGGTTCGCACCAGGCAGATTGACACCCTTATTGGATTTCAGGGTGCCCCCCAATATGACAACCGCCTCAATTTTCTCCCCGGTTACAGATTGGACTTCCATTTCAAGGTGTCCATCATCCAAGAGGATGTGATTACCTGGTTGTACCGCTTTATGCAAGTTTGGGATCTCGAAAGGGATAAAGGTATCATCTTCATAAGTGACATTGGATTCGGATGAGCTCAATGTGACTTCATCGCCGGCTTTCAGATCAACGCTTCCACCGGGGAGCTTACCTATTCGCAGTTTTGGCCCCTGTAAATCCTGGAGAATTGTGATGGCTGTCCCCATCTCATCAGATAACTCTCGTATGAGATTAATTAATGCGCCATGATCGTCGTGGGTGCCGTGAGAGAAGTTCAGTCGAGCGACATTCATACCGGCATTGACCAATTTTTGAATCTTCTCTTTTGTATCGCTGCTGGGTCCTAATGTGCAGACAATTTTCGCATAACGCTCCATACGCACCTACCTTGATTGCTTGCTTTAGTCCATTAATAGAACATCCCGGATGATGGGTAGCATCCAGTCGACTGTTTCTTTCTTGATGATCAATGGTGGCGCTAATCGCAGGATGTGCTCGTGTGTTTCCTTGACCAGGATACCTTTCTGCTGCAACACCTCAGCAAAACGCCTGGCGCCTCCTAGCTCATGTTTGAGCTCGACCCCGATCAATAAACCCTTTCCACGGATATCTTGAATGTTCTTTTTTGGCACTTCTTCCAGGTAATCTGTGATGTATTCACCCATCACCTGGGCGTTGATAATTAATTCTTCTTCTTCAATGACTTCTAATGCGGCTATAGCAACAGCTGCGCCTAATGGGTTTCCGCCAAAGGTAGAACCGTGCTCTCCGGGTCTTATCAATCCCAGGATATCTTCATCAGCCAATACCGCAGAAACAGGGTAGAAACCGCCAGAGAGAGCCTTGCCTATAACGACCATGTCTGGACGCACATGTTCTAATTGGCTGGCAAACATGGCACCTGTCCGACCAAGACCTGTTTGTATCTCATCTGCGATGAAGAGGATGTTGTGCTTTTCACAAAGGTCTTTAACCCCTCGCAGATAACCTTCCGGAGGGATGACCACGCCGTTTTCGCCTTGAATGGGCTCAAGCATAATCGCAGCGGTGTTCTCTGAAATTGCCTCCGACATGGCGTCAAGGTCGCCGTAAGGCACCATCTTGAATCCTGGTGTAAAGGGACCAAAATCCTCCTTGTACATATCAATCGACGAGAAGGAAATGATTGTGGTGGTCCTGCCGTGGAAGTTGCCCTCTGCAACGATAATTTCAGCATCATACCGTGGAATTCCTTTGGTAAGATAGCCCCATTTCCGAGCTACTTTAATTGCAGTTTCCACTGCTTCCGCACCGGTATTCATTGGTAAGGACATCTCATATCCAGTCATATCGGACAATTTTTTATACAGGAGCGCGAGTTTGTCATTTCTGAAGGCGCGGGATGTCAATGTAAGTAGCTCCAATTGATCAATCATCGCTTGTTTGATCTTTGGGTGATTGTGACCTTGATTGAGAGCGGAATAGGCACTCAGACAATCCAAGTAACGTTTACCTTCAACATCATAAACCCAAACGCCCTCACCTTTTGTCAGGACGACATCCAGGGGAAGATAGTTATGTGCGCCGTATTGATCTTCAAGTTGGATATAGTATTTGCTATTTTGCATCCGAATCTCCTCCAAGTAATAATCTGACAAGAATGGCTTTTTGAGCATGCATGCGGTTTTCTGCCTGCGGGAAAAGCCTGGATTGGGGTCCATCTGCAACCTCATCGGTGATTTCCTGACCTCGATGGGCCGGCAGACAGTGCATGACAATGGCATTGGGTTTTGCCATTTTTACAAGTTCTTGATTAACCTGGTAAGGCGGAAAAACCTTTTCTCTCTTTTTTTCTTCTTCCTCCTGGCCCATGCTCGTCCAGGTATCCGTGTATATGACGTCTGCATTCTTTGCGGCATCCTGCGGCTCCCGATATAGCTTTACAATGCCATTGTAATCGCGGACTGCCTTTATATCTTCCTCTGGCATGTCATATCCTTTTGGGTTAGCGATAAAGAAATCTGCGCCAAGTTTGGTCACAATTTTCATCAATGAAACTGCGACGTTATTACCATCACCGATATAAGACACCTTCAGTCCCTTAAACGAACTAAATTCCTCTTTAATTGTCAGGGAATCAGCTAATGCTTGACAGGGGTGATTATAATCGCTCAGTCCATTGATCACAGGTACTGTAGACCACTTGGCTAGTTCCAGGATGTGTTGGTGAGAAAAAACCCTTGCCATAATGATGTGAACATATCCTGATAAGACCCGTGCAACATCAGCAATCGACTCTCGTTTGCCTAAGCCAATTTCCTCAGGGGAGAGGTACAGGGCGTCTCCCCCCAATGTACGCATAGCCATGTCAAAGCTCACACGTGTCCGCAAGCTCGGTTTCTGAAAGATCATTGCCAGGACTTTATCCTTTAGCAAAGGTCTAGCTTGACCCTGCTTTAGCTCTTTTTTGAGCTTATCAGACAGCGTCAATAGATTTTGGATGTCATCGGCGGAATAATCCGCAATGTCAAGAAAATGCTTCATGGAATCTCCTGTTGAGTTAGATTTGATTGTTTCAAAAATTACTCTCGCCGGATATCGGCGAGGTTGACGACATGTTGTTCTCCCTGCCAAAAATCAATGCCTTTAATTAGGACATTCACTTGTGCAATCCCCAGCCAGAAGAAAAAACCGGATAGAAATAAACCAACAATGATCATATAAGTGGTCAACCGACGGCGTAATCCCTCTGTTTTCTGTTCTATATCTGATACGATAGCCTGATAATCCCCAATGACTTTTTGGGCATTTTGTAAATCCTGATCCATACCGGCGATATTTTCCCCCAAGGCTAAAAGGTCAACTTGGAGTGTGTCAAGTCCTGCTGCTGTATTATTGAGGTTCTGTTCAATTGTTTCTAATGATTCGGGAACATCCTCAAGGCTCCCAGCAACCTGTTCGAGGCTGGTATGCAAAGGGACATCCGGTTGATAATCCGCGCCAATAAATGGAATACCATCAATTATTTTGAGTGTTTTATCAATGAGCACAGCGCTGGCAGCAGCGGAAGAAAGCGCAGTTTGAGTATCCAGGATAGTTAACCGCAGATCGTCCCCAATCAGGTCCCCTGAGGATTCCAGTGAAGAAGAGAGATCTTCTATCGTGCCGCCAAGAGCATCCAATGAACTCTCGATTAATTCCAGATTCGCGAGGGAATCAAGGACAGCGCCATCTAAAATTGACAATCCATTATTCGTGGTGACCAGTGTTTCAGTAAATGATTCAAGGAGTCCTGAAAGGTTTCTTTTAAGATTAGGCCCAATGATCCAAGTAATGGAAATGCCTGTAATTGAAAATAGTATCCCTGCTGCAGATATGATGATGAGTAGTTTCCCAAATAATCGAATTCTTGAGATGTTCTTCATCCTTAAAGCTCCTGGAATTTATCCAAAACGTGTTTCATAACTTTTCCTTGGATTTTCCACATTTCTTCTTTTTCACCTTGTTCGGCGTGGTCATAGCCAAGAAGATGTAGGGTGCCATGAACGGCGAGGAGAGTGCACTCTTCATTCACGGTGTGACTATTCTCGGGTGCTTGTTGGCGGGCTCTGTTGAGGGATATGATAATATCGCCTAAATAAAAACGTCCAGTTTCCGGGTCTAGTACATTCTGGTTGAATGAAAGTACATCCGTTGTTTGATCAATTCCTCGAAAGTCATAATTTAATTTTCGGACTTCGTCATCACCCGTGAGTCGGATGGTCACATCTACTGAAGATTTTTCGTGTAATGATAAAGTTTTTGCCACTCCAAATTGTATCATTTCCTGATTGATTTCAGGAAGACTTGCATTCTTTTGTTGGATTTCAATCATGATTAGGTTGCTTTTTTGTCATCTCGGGCAGACGAGGTACGGGTTTTGTAGATGAAGTTTCCAGCGCGGGATAGCGAACCCGTGGATGATAGGAGCCCATAAGGGTCCTGAAAAACGAATTTTTGACAACTTCAAGGTCTTTCAAAGTAAGGTTCGTGTCATCCAACTGTTGGTTCTGTTCATAAAAGTCAAATACAGTATCAATTAATGAACGTAATTCTTCTTCATCCTTAGGAACCTCGGCCCGCGCGCGGGCTTCCGTGCCATCAGCCAGCATGAGCAGTGCTGTCTCTCTGGATTGGGGTCGGGGGCCTGGGTAGGTAAACTTTTCTTTATCAACGCTTTCCGGGTCATCAGCATCCTTTACAGCCTGTGCGTATTGATATTGGGTGTACATTGTCCCATGATGCTCTCGTATGAAATCAATGATTCGCTCTGGTAAATTGTACTTTTTTGCCATTTCAACGCCATCCTTGACATGATTGATAATGGTTTCCGAGCTGATGATGGGATCAATATCATCGTGGGGGTTGATTTCTTCCTGGACTTGGTTTTCGATGAAGAATTGGGGATTTTTTGCTTTTCCACAGTCGTGGAATATAGCACCTACACGGACAAGTAAACTATCAGCACCAATAGCCTCAGCAGCCTGTTCTGCAAGATTGGCAACTTGCAAGGAATGCTGATAGGTTCCAGGGGCATTCCTGAGTAATTTCTGCAGGAGGGGATGGTCGGGCCTTGAGACATCCAATAACTGCAGCGCTGTTGTTGTACCTAAGATGTGAGAAAAAATGAATTGGAGCAATAAGGTTAATGCCGCGGCACCTATGCCGTTGATGAGGGAAGCGCTGGATAGGGTTGCAATGCCAATCCAATCTGTCATGGAATCAGGTAGGCGATATCCCAGTATGATCCCAATACCGGCCACGCCAATTGTGATACCAGAGCCTAAAAATACGGAAATTCGTCTGGCTTTTCCAAGGACGAGTATGCCTAGAATTGTCGGTAGAATGTAAAAGATTGTCAGATCAAATCCCTTACTCATGCCATAAGCTGCCATGATCCCCAGGATGACGGAGAAAAAGGCTGCAATCTCAAAATTAAAGATGATAAAAAGCGTAAGACCAAAAGCTGCCAGAGGATAGACATAGGGCAGGATAGTGCGATCAATGATGATAAATCGGGCTATACTGAGAAACAAAAGAAAGGTCACCGAAATTAGAAGCAGTGCCTTAATTGAATAAGACACATTTTCTTGTTGATATGTAAAAAATAATCCGACTATGATGCAGGTTAGTATTGTTAGGGTCCCAGCACCGACGAAATCTTTCACACGGTCATTGGGTTGAATGAGTCCATAACGCTGAAGTGCTTCCCAATCCGTTTCGCGAATGATTTGACCTCTACGGACAATCGTCTCTCCGGCGATAAAAGATCGAATAACCGGATCAACGGATTGTCTGGCTTTAGTGATAGTCGTTTCCGTTTGCTCCTCACTGTAAAGGCTGTTTGGTACGATGAACGGTTTCGCCAGCTCAACAACGATATTTGCCTGTTCTTCCGGGAAAGAAAAATCGATAAGTGAAGCAATATTTCTTGTCTCTGAATAAATATCTGATTCTCGGATCGTGTTTCGCATTACTTGCTCAAGGACATCTGTAGCTTCGGTTTGTATATCGTCCCAACGTGTTTCATTGAGATTGAGGATGGCTTTGATTATATCCTCAGAAAGATTAAGACCTCCAATGGCTTGGATATCCCCGATCCTTTCCTCCTGTGAAGCGTACTCATCCTGCCGGATTATTGAAATGTAATAAAGGACAGTTCTCAGATTCTCCACCTGTCTTCGCCCTATACTGGGATCAGGGGGTAGATAGATGGGATCAATAGATGAAGCTGCTTCCTGACGGGCTTCTTCCGTCAGGACCTCGCTTTCAAAAGTCAGAGAATAAGGGGCAAGGATATCTTCAATGGCGGCATCTCCAATTTCCATAGGATACGATGTCTGACTGAGAGATTGCGGCAAGATTAAAGCGAAGAAAGCAAGAATCCCCGAAATCGCCAAGATAATGATCTTGACGATTTGAATCCTTTTTGATCTTCTCTCTTCCTTGGATGCTTCTGTCATATTGATTATGTGTTTTGCAGTAATTCACGAACCGCTTTACTAGCGTCCTGTCCGGAGGCTCGTCCTTCCAATTTAGGCATTAAGTTTTGCATGACCTTGCCCATATCTTTCATGCTTTCTGCACCGGTCTCTTCAATGACAATCTTTGCAAGATCGCACAATTCATCTGATGTCATCTGTCGGGGTAGGAATTGATTGAGGATTTGAATTTCCCTTTTTGCAGTTTCAACTAAGTCTTCACGACCTGCTTGTTTGGCTTCTTCAATAGAGTCTTCTCTGGTCTTAACTTCCTTTTGCAGAATGCTAAGGATGCGCGTGTCATCAATTTCATCGCCTTCTTCAACCTCTGCGAGTTTGATTGTGGACTTTGCCAAGCGTAGTGTGCGTTTGGTGTCTTCATCTTTCGCTTTCATGGCGGCTGTTAACGCTTTTTGTAATTCCTGTTTCTTGTTCATTAAAGTGATTATACCTCATTCATGTTTGTGATAATTTTTTATATTCCATCACTACACGAGAGTAAAAACAGCCTAATGCGGGGGTGTATTCCCATATATAGGGATTTCTTAAGAAAGTGGTGGAAACACATGTTTATATAATTAAAGATATTTATCTTGTTAATTTTGTAACTATAAATTTGTCAAAGTTGGGTATCTGAATAATTCCAGCGAATCAATTCCCATAAAAATAGCAGAAGAAATTCGTTTCCCGCAGTATTATTATCAGCGGCCAGATCCTGAATATGATATGGCGCTTGTTCCTAATGAGAATTATAACTCTATTGAACTTTCCATGAGAGAGTTCAATGCGTATGCAAAAAGCTGATTTGAGAGTTAGGTTAAGGATTATACTGTTCAAGAAAATGAATAACATCTAACATAACAATCCAAGATAAGCCTATCTTGAAGAATAATCATAAATACCTAATTTGCATATGGACTGAATTAAGAAACCCCCAATCCGACATCGGATTGGGGGCAAAAGGATTTGGTAAATTACTTTCATAAAAATTTATAAATCCGAAAAAACAAGTTTACCATTGACAAATGTCAAATATACATTAATATCCTGATCAATTACGATTAAATCAGCGCGATTCCCAACTTGTAAGCTACCTCGTCTGCAATTTTCACCAATTACACGTGCTGGGTTTAATGTCGCCATTTTAATCGCATCAGACAACGAAACACCAACTTCTTTGTGCATGTTTCTGACACATTGGTTTAATACTGCGCTACTTCCTGCTATCGTTCCATCATCTTGGGTTGCCTTTCCATTTTGAACAGTGACTTTTGCACCTAAAAGATGATATTTCCCATCAGGTAGACCTGCAGCTTCCATTGCATCTGTAACCAATACAATCCGGTCTGAACCGACACAGCGAACCAAAACCTTTGCCGCTCCCGGATGAACATGAATTAAATCCATGATTAACTCTGCTGTCGTTTCTTCTGAATTCATAATCGCACCCACAACACCTGGCCGCCGGTGATGAAGCCCAGGTTGTGCATTGAATGTATGTGTGATATGAGTCCAATATGATTCTAAGGCTTTTACTGCAGTATCATAATCAGCGGTGGTGTGCCCGATTGCCAAGGAAACACCTTCTTTTCGATATTTCTTAGCAACATCTACAGCATTAGGAAGTTCAGGAGCCATGGTCATCTGCTTAATCCATCCTCTGCCCGCTTCTAGATACTTGACTGCCTCCTCAACATTAGGATCTCGTATCCAATCTGGATTCTGAGCACCTTTTTTTTCAACATTCATAAATGGTCCTTCCAGGTGAATGCCTAATGGTTGAGCTCCTGGCTGGTCCTGTTCAAATTCTTTTACAAACGATTGAATCATCGCTGACAATTCGTTAGGAGTAGGCGCAGTAATTGTAGTTAAGAACCCTGTCACCCCATTCTTTACTACCCACCTTGAATATTCTTTCAAATCTTCTGCCAAAGACTCCGGATCTCCAAAAGTTATCCCATTACCGCCATGTACATGAATATCAATCAAACCAGGGGCAACATATAAATTCCTCAGCTCCAAACGTTGACCGTCTATTTCTGGTTTTAAGTCCATTGGACCGACGTATTCGATTCTCCCGTTATCTCCTATCACCACCGAACTATTCCTGAGAATTTCTGTTGGGGTGATGACATTAGAATAATCTAATATAATCGACATTTCATATCTCCAAATTCTTTATTTTACTAAACTACAATCAACAAATCTCCTAAAGTTTCAATTGATAGAAAATTCTTATAGCTACTCCTTTACCACGTCTCAGTCACTTTAGTTAATCCTTTAGGGTGGTCAGGATCTAATTTTTTTGCTCTTGCCAAACCCAATGACATAAGTTGACCTGGAATAATCGATACAATGGGGAATAGCCATTCTGGCAGGCCTTCACAGACTGGCATTTTGATATCTACTTGTTTTAGTATTTCTTGATTATCCGATATCCCAAAAATCCTTACTCCATACCGCTTTACTTTAGCGATTAATTGATTAATATCATCAAACATACTTACTGGTGGTGAAATCACAACAACAGGAGAACCATTATTTAATAGAGTAATGGGTCCGTGCATAAAATCCGCCGAAGAATAAGGTTCAGCATTCGTGCAAGTTAGTTCCTTTAATTTGAGAGATAATTCAAACGCTGTTGAATAATCATATCCTCTGCTGACGACGATACACTTATCAGTTTCGAAATAATCTCCCATCTGAGCAGTCAACTGAAAATTTTCATTCAGCGTTTCTCTCATCCATGCTGGTAATTGCTGGATTTTTGTATCAGCAAGTGTTTTCCCTTTAATGAATATGGATATCATCGCCAATGCTGATAATGTAGTGGTATAAGTCTTTGTGGCGGCAACTGACTTTTCCTCGCCAGCTCTAATATTAATCGTGTAATCAGCCGTCTTAGCTAATGGAGATCCATAGTCATTCGTAATAGCAATAGTGGGTTTCCCCTGATCTTTTGCTTCCTTTACTACAGAAATGACATCAGGAGAATGACCCGATTGTGAAATAGCTAACACCAACGCTCGACCCAACTGTGGAGGGCGTTTGTAAACCGTGAACAATGAAGGAGCGGCTAAAGCCACAGGAATGGCATTTCTTTCGCCAAACAAATATTTTGCATAACGTGCAGCATTATCTGATGTACCTCGGGCTGCAATCATCACATAGTCAAATGAATCTCTCACTTTTTCGACAATATGACTGATATTTCCACTTTCATGTGCAATGAGCTGCTCAATAACATCAGGTTGTTCATTAATTTCATGTTCTAAAATTTCACCATTCATTATAAAACCATTCTCCATTTGTTCATTAATTCTTCCCAATTTCTAAATTCAATATGTTCAATATTTTTTCCAGAACAATAACTCGCCAACCACCCACGTGCAAAGACAACATCTGCCTCAAAAACAATATCCACATCGCTACTTCCGTCACCAATGAATACAACCTTATCATAATGATTTGAATAAGAACGAGCGATCATTGATTTACATACACCGCGACGTGGGGCTCTCTCATCAAACCAGGGGAAATCTAAATGAAATCCTTGGGGTTCAAATGAAATCTCATTGGCAAAGATGGTCAGATCCTGTACACCATATCGCTTAAGAATGTGATCAATATACCAATCCAACCCATCACTCACAATAGCAAAACCATAATTCTTGTTCTTTGTAAAGTCAAGAAAATCAAGAAATCCGGCTTCCATCTTAACTTTTTGTAATGCTAATTCCATTTCCTCCTTCGACGCATTGATCGTTTCAAATGTGGCACGGATCTCTTCTCGCATGTCAATTTCTCCGCGTTCATATCGAATGACGTTATCCATACCACAGGCTGCAAATTCTCTGAAAATTAATCCGAGCGTTGGCAGATTCGTAATCGTTCCATCAAAATCACACAGTACCGCTATATCACCTTTATGCACACCCGTAAATATTTTCTCAATTTTTTGATTCATTTCTGTTATTGTTTTTCTCCAATTTACTTTTACAACCTATGACGCTTCTCATTTCCTGTCTCATGGGACCGAAAAAGAACATCAACGGCGGAAAAAAGGTTTGATCCTCTAATTAATGCTCAGTTGAGCAAAAACTTGTATTAATAAACTCCAAATACCATTAACTCTTTTGAGAGCATTGAGGAATAGTGTAAATTAGCTTCTTACTCACCTTCCTTCACTCAAAGAAATGGTCTAAAAGAAGAATTGTTGCATCCATGCCATTTCACGATAACGTGCAATGAGTTTCTCGTTATGTTCATCCGATCCGTCAACATTCAAACTGATCATAACGGGCGGTTCTATCCCCTTATCTAAAAGATATTGGATGGCATCCACCATAACAGCATTTAGCATTGAAGCGCCTAATATTGTGGAAAGAGCGCCTGCTTTTATTGACAATCCTTCGAAACTTACCGTTGCATCACCCTTTGGTGTCCCAGTGTCTAGGATAACATCAGCACATTCATATAATTTCTTTCCAGAAGAGTGGCGAGAGTCAACGTTCTTTGAGTGATTTAATGATGTCAGGGCAATCACTTTCAATCCCCTTTCCTTTGCTCCGATTGCGAATTCAATCGGTTCTGGATTTCGTCCCGAGTTAGAAATGACAAAGATCACTTCCCCTGATTGAATTGGATACTGCTCTAGTAATTTTTCTCCGAACCCTTCCATTCGTTCAACCATTCCCCATATGGGATCAGGCAAGTGGTATACAGGTACCAATCCACCAGCCCGACCTGTGATTTCCCTCGCCAATAATTGTGAATGACCACTGCCGAATGTATAAACATGTTTACCATCGGCGATACAATCACCAACCAACTTTGCGGCTTCTTCAATTGCTTTCTCTTGTGAATCCATCATACTTTTGATTGCTTCCAGAACGGTGTTGAAATATATTTTATGCATGGTATCTCCTAAAATATTTTATGATTTCTAAATCTAATAATTAAGCATTGATGACTTCTTAATGAGTCGCCCATCGTCTTCAATTAATCAATCCGACCAGCCCACCTATCGAATTGACTGCCCTCAGGCATCAAAGATGCTAATGCTTTTTTATGACCGCTTTCACTCATTTCCATATAGTCTGGGTCTCTTCCTGTGAGCAAAGAAAAGTGATAACCGATTTGCCATAAGGGGGCAGTATAAATTACAGGAGTTAATAACTCAGGCAAATCATCACTCATCGGAATGGCGACATCGGGGTTAAACGCTTCGATCTTACTTTTTGGTCCGATGAGCACTACCTTCGCACCAAATTGTTGTACAGCATTCACTGATCGTAAAATTCGATTTTGAAGCGGTCCTGGCGCCGCAATAGCAACCAAACACATCTCTTCTCTCATCGCTTGAATACTGCCATGTAAGAATTCCTCAATTTGTAAAGCTCTCGCTCTAGCTCCTGAACCCTGATAGAATCCAAGGGCTGCTTCATAGGCTGTTGACATGTTTGGTCCCGCAGCAGCCATAAAAAACAACGGCACATCAAGCAGTGATTTTGCGATATCAGGTGTGATCAAAGCATATTTCTCGAGACACTCTCTTAGAACCAAAGGGCTTTTCATAAGCTCCTCCTCAAGCGCTTCTGCTTTATCTTTGTGTCCAATTTTCTTACCGAGAGAGACCGCAATTTGAAGCCCTCTTAAAATATTTCCATTATAAGAACGTGTTAAGCGCAAACGGAGAACAGGAGTATTTGGACCAATCAAGGGCAAATCAACTGCTTTTGCGAGTGAAGATTCTGGGTAATTTGTTATTCCAATAAGAAATGCGCCTTTCTTGTGAATTAATTCCATCACAGGAATATCCCCTGGTGTCTCTCCTGAGTGTGATGTTGCAATCACAACCGTATCCGGTCCAAGAAATGATGGGGGATATGCGCCAAATTCGCTTGTATTGTAGACCGAAGCTGGGATATCGGTCAGCTCATTCAAAGCATGTGCAGTGATCATCCCAGCAAAGCCCGATGAACCTGTCCCTAACAGAAAGATGTGTTTTGGATCAATTTCAACAATCTTCCTCACGACACATTCGATCTTCTCGCTTTCAGAATCCGCCAAATTTGCTTGCAATACTTCATATGATCGATTCATTGCTTCCCACAACCAATATGGATGTTGAAATCGTCTTTCTTGTGCTTCATTGGCATTCATCATTTGTTTATTGTTCATATCAACCTTTCCATAAAATATTAATATTTATTAAAATATTTGTATTTTTCGCGTCAAATTATCATTAAACTTCATTCTCTCCCCAGAATAATGCTGCAGCACCTATCGTCCCTGCAAAATCTCCCAATGTCGTTTGTTTGATAGGGATATTTGAATAACAATCGATTGAATTTTCTAACATAGTCTGTCGTATTCGATCAAGGAAAAAAACTCCTTGTTCAGCAATACCTCCGCCAATAACAACCAAGTCTGGGTTAAGTGAATGCACCAGCCCAGCGACAGCAAGTCCAATGGCATCCGCCGCCTCCCAAACAACCTGGCAGGACAATTCATCTCCTTTACGAGCCGCCATAAAGACAATTTCGCTTGTAATATCATCGTAAGAATCGCCAACGAATTCGTGCAAGAGGCTTGGTTCCCCTTTTTCTAATAGAAGACGTGCATTCTTTCTAATATCTGTCCCAGATGCATAGTCATTCAGGCATCCCAACATACCGCATGGACACCGTTTCCCAAACCGATCTACAGAAATGAAACCTAATAAACCAGCATATCCGTCGCTTCCGTGGAACATTTTTCTGTTTAATATTAAACCCCCACCAATACCCGTACCAACCGTAATGCAAATCATGTGATCAAACCCTCTACCTGCACCAAACAAATATTCACCCCACGTGGCAGCTTTCGAATCATTTTCAACGATTATTGGAAGATCTATTTCCAACTTATCCAGAAAAAGACCTCTCAGATCGTAACCTTTCCATAAGGGATCTTTTGGATGTTTGCTGTCGACAATGACACCTTCACGATTAATCACCCCCGCGATCGCCACAGCAATACCGTCTAACTTGACATAGGAGACTTCAGGTAATGCCACGAATTGTTGGATTAATGGAATCATATGTTCCCCAGCGCCTGTGAGATCTTCCATAGAAAGAACTGGACTCTCTTTACTCACAAGCTTGAGGATTTTTCCATCATTTCTCACTAATCCTATTCGAATATTTGTTTGACCGCGGTCTATACCAATCGCATAACGCGCTTGGCTGGCATTGTGCGGTCCCAATTCAGACTCTCTTTTCATCTTCAATCCTGTTTTTTTCACGCAGACTTGATAAAACGAATCGTTCTGTGATCATCCAAGGACGGGTAACAGCGGAGCCGATCACAACCGCCCATGCCCCCAATTCAAATGCTGTTTCAACGTCTTCGGGATCCCAATATCGACCCTCAGCAATAACTGGAATATCCAGATTTGAAACTAAATCATTCAAAAAATCCAAATTTGGCTCATACTCGCTGGTATGAATGGGTAATGCCAGTGTTGTTGCCGCAATATCAGCGCCAGCATCCTGAGCTCGCAATGCCTGATCCAACGTCCAACAATCTGCCATGAAAGGAACATTCAATTCCGATTTTATTCTTTGAATTAGATTTTTTGCATCAATCCTCACTGGTCTGGGTCGATCTGCGACATCAGCAGCAATAATATCTGCGCCAGATTCCACAAGAAGAGCTGCATCTTCTACAGAGGGAGTAATGATATATTTATTAGGGTCATTACAGGGTCGTTTCCAAATGCCAATGATTGGCATTTCAACAGCGGCATTAATCGCTTTTACATCATCCGCACCATTTGCACGAATCCCTACTGCGCCACCAATGGAAGCTGCTTCAGCGAATGCTGCCATAAATGATGTACCAAAGGTTGGATCTCCTAATACAGCTTGACATGAAATTATTATTCCGCCATGGATGTCATTGATTACATTTTGTTCCATAATATCTCCAATTGATAAATATTTTTTATTGTTTTACAGCCCCAGCAGTTATCCCTTTGATCAACTGTTGTTGCATAACAAATATAAAGATCAGGGTCGGAATCGAGGTAATGGTTATTGCTGCTGCCATATCTCCCCAACGCACCTGATGTGATGTAATAAAGAATGAAGTTCCAACAGTTGCTGTTACAGATCTATCCACACTCAGGATCACTGCAAACAGAAATTCATTCCAGCTCATAATAAACCCTAGTATACTAACCGCAGCAATTCCAGGACGAACAATAGGAATAAGGATAAACAAAATCATTTGTAAAACATTAGCACCATCAACTGCAGCTGCGTCTTCAAGCTCACGAGGTAAATCCTGAATATATCCAATGAAAAGCATTAATGCTGTTGGTGTAATGATCAACGTATGCATGATGATAATTGATAAGCGTGTATCAATCAGATCGAGCCTATGGAAAATAACAAAAACCGGAATTGCCAGACTCATCATTGGCATCAATCGTAAAAGCAAAGCTCCTCCCATGACAATTTGACCCACACCTCTATAACGAACAATGGAATAGGCAGCTGGAAGCGAAATTATTACCGCTAACAAAGTTGAAGAAAGTGCAATCATGATACTGTTGAGCAGATAACTTGTGAAGCGATATCCACCACCCTTAAGAACAGTTTTAAAATGCGTCAATACTGGTTCAAATATCCATTTTGGTGGGGATTGAGAAATGTCAGCGTCGGATTTAAATGCTGTTAATACATTGGTGATCATGGGTAAAGTAAAGAAAATTATAATGAAGAAAACGGCAAATAAGAGTAAAATCTTGCCTATGCCCTTCTTAATAGAATTGGATGTCTTCATGAATTTAGTGACCTCAATAATCTTTTTACGAGGAAAAGTGAAGGAACAATTAACAAAATCACCAGAGCAAAAGAACCAGCGCTCGCCAAACCAAAATTACTACGACCAAATGCCCTGCGATAAATATAAACACTGACACTTTGAGTAATGGTCCCTGGTCCACCGCCAGTTAATGTCAACACCAAGTCGAAAATTAAGAATGCTGCAAGTAAACGCTCCAGGAAAGTTACACCGACGATAGGCATAATAATCGGCAGGGTTACCCTGAAGAAACGTTGAAAGCTGGTTGCGCCATCTACACTGGCAGCCTCTAAAATCTCAATAGGGACAGCTTGAAGAGCGCTATAAACATTAATAAAGACAAAAGGTGTACATGCAATACAATCTGCGCCGATAATCGTCACATTTGCCCATTTTGCACTCAATAATGCCTCTCCACCTGTAAGAGGTTGTAACAAATGAGCCAGTGGTCCAACAAATTCATTAAATAAAAGGCGAAACATCGTTCCCATCAGAGCTGCAGATACCAACATGGGCAATAAAAGAGCCGTTAATCCAAAGCCCTTTCCGGGAAATCGGCGATTAAAGAGTTGAGCAATTCCAATACCTAGGATCATTTGAATGCTTACTGATATGAAAGCAAATTTTACACTCCAGGTAATCGAAGCGATGAATTTGGGGTCTTTGATCAGTCTCAGGTAATTATCTAATCCAGACCAAACCGGATTAGAAAGCGTTTCAATGAAGGCATTATGCAAACTGAGCCAAAAGCTGTACAGAATCGGATAAAGCGCAAAAACCAATAATAATAATATTAAAGGAAGCATTAAGATAAATGGAACCCATTTTGACGAAGTTATCCGTGAAATCATAATCAATTTCCTATCCATTTACGATGAAAAAATTTCATACATCAGTGATTTCGGGAAGCCCAAAGTTTTCTTGGGCTTCCCATTTTTCTCATTGTCAAGCAATGATCTCACGTCGTTTTATAAGCCGCGACTCTCTTTTTCGTCTTCACATTCCTGCTGCAGTTGTTCCAATGAATCTTCAACTGAAAGGGTTCCAGACCAGGCATTTGCAAGATTCTCGCAAACGATATCCTGATAGTAACCAGCCATTGGTAAAGCTGCCCTTCCAAAATTACCTACGGCAAGACTAAGCGCGCCGAACATCGGATTCTCTTCAGATTTGGCAGCCAATACGGTTGTGAAGGCGGGAACGCCGCCACTTTCCGCATACACTGCATTCGCTTCTTCTGTTGAGCACCACAAGAGCCAAGAGGCTGCTTCTTCTTTATGAGAAGAGAATTTATTCAAACCATAACCAATACTTTGGTTATAAGTGAAATGACCACTCGGACCGGCTGGGGTAGCAACAACGGCGATCTTCCCATAAATTGGTGAATCCTCTGCATTCAACTCATTAAAGGCAGCATTCCATTGAATACCAAGTGCAACATTGCCCGTTTTTAGTGCCTCATTTGCCTCTGAATATTCACCTGTAATCGAACCTGGGGGCGTCAACCCTTTTTCCCAATTAAGGGTCCAGAGTTCTTGTGCTTGTTTCGCTGCATCTGTATTGAAGGTCGGATTGCCTTCTTCGTCAAACCATTCACCGCCATAAGACCAGAGGGCATTTGTCCACAAGTAACTGGTTGGTCCCATGACTTTACCCTGAGTGTAATTGCCAAATTCTGTAGGAGAGTCTGGATTGTAGGCTTGGGTAAAGAAATAGGAAGCGCACGTATAATCATCCCAAGTCCATTCTTCTGGAGCTTTAGGTTCCAATTCCAAACCCATCTGTTCCTGACAAACACTCTTATAGGTCTCTTGCCATTCTGCATTGCTCAGCAGTTCGTCAATGTAATCCGTGCGGTAATACAGGAAGTGGCATGAAACATCTGATGGTATACCCCAAAGTTGACCATCAATGCGATACGCACCCACAGCACCGCTCATGAAATCATCAGGAGAGGCGCCCCAAACATTGACCTCTGGATCGGCATAATACGGATTAAGCGGTTCCAAGAATTGTAAATAACGAATAGCTGTCGCACTCGTTAAGAAGAAGGTATCCACCTCATCCGAACTGGCAGCCATGATCGCATCTTGCTTTGCCCAAAGCTGATCCCTTCCGAACAAAACGATCTCAACTTTAAATCCCGCCTCTTCAGATTTATTCTCATTAAAATAATCAACCATTTTTTGTGCTGCGTCAGATTCTGGTCCTGGCCAGGTGACGATCTTAAGCGTGTACATCTCATCTGAAGATTCTGGGACTTCCTCTTCTTCCTCTTCTTCTTCAACTTCAGGTTCCACAACTTCTTCTTCTATTTCTTCTGGAGTGGACACTTCAGCAGGTGTACAAGCGCCGATTAACATAGTGAAAACAATGACCAAGATAACTGCGCTTAATAGTTTTTTGTTCTGTAAAGTAAACATGTTCTTCCTCCAAGGTTTCTGGTAAAATCTTCCGACAATATGAATCTTTCGCTTTCTCTATAGACACCTCCAATCATTAGTAAATACCATATGGCAAATCTTTATAAACTGATATCAGTAATTAACTCAAACTCGCTAACAGGGCTATGAATTTGAAAATAATCTGAGCGATAAGCTGTTTTTCCAAATTCGAATAATCTTCCCGAGGATGTGTAAGCCCAATGCAAAACCCACAAAACAGCCGAAGGATGCTTTAAGTCCAAATGATAAAGCTCTCTTTCACCGGCTAAGCCGCTTTGTATACAATATCGGCTCTTTCCCATGCTGATTTGATATTCCTCTCTTAAAGTTTCATACAATGAACGATTCCTGAAATCAAAATCAAGAATGCCACGACAAACCTCATGCGGAAGGTAACTCACCTGAATGCATAAAGGGATCTCATTTCCAAAACGCACCCGTTCTAGCACAACCATCTCATCATTGACACCAATCCCAAAATCCTTTCCCATCTGGTTATCTGCCCTACTGATTTCTGCCTTCAACACAATGCTCAATGGCTTTAACCCCTCCTTCATCATACTATCTGTAAAACCTTCTTGTGTCGGCATAACCTTCTTAATTATTTGATTTTCAGTGACAAAATATCCCTTTCCCTGAACACTGTAAATCCATTGATCTTGGCGTAATTCATCCAAAGCCCGAATAACTGTAATTTTGCTTACATCATATTTATCTGTCATTTTTCGAATTGAAGGCAGTTTATCACCTGGTTTAAATTCTTTATTTCTGATCTGTGTTTTTAGTCTTGTTACTAATTGCTGATAAAGCGTTTTTGGGGAATCCGGCACTAATTTATCCATTAGCATCTCCTCATTTAATTGTAATTATTATATATGTATATATACGAATATGTCAAGTTAAAGTAAGTTTTCGTTACTGTCAAGATTTTCCATATTTATAAACAAATCAAAGAACTCCTTGGGGAT
>CAZNRI010000022.1:0-42961 GCA_964575595.1 uncultured Candidatus Brevefilum sp. | reverse complement strand
TAAGCCTAACGAGGTCTTCAACAATGTTGTTGCACTAAAAGTTTGAATCCACATACAAAAAAATTTATATTGAAAATTGTGGACAGGGATCGGCAATTAATGTTCAATTCAGATTGTTCAAACTAGGTCATGAACAAGAGTACGACTTTGATATTTATACAATGCCTTTTACTCTACCTACTAAAAACCACTTTGATTTAGGTTTGTATTATGACTTGGCTAAAGAAATTCAAGGAAGCTATAGACTTGAAGTCAATTATAACGATATTTACATGAACAAATATATGCAATCAGTTCTTTTGGTGATTAATGATAAGGTACATTCCATTGATTTTAATCAACCTCAAGTACAGCTTAAAAACACAACAATGTCTCATGTAAAATCATAATTGGAACTAGTTTATACAAATGAATTTTTTGAACTATTAATTAAGGTACTCAATAAATTAATTAACAGTTGTAGGGTGGGTTGGCAACCCACCCTATCCCCAATTCACAATTCACGTTTAACACCCTAATAAATCGCCGCCGACAAGTCATTCCGATACCCCCGCGCCTCTGGATGATCATCCCCAATCAACGCCAGCAATCCAACAAAGATATTCTTGACCTCCCCCTCACGATAATCTTTATCTTTTCGCAGAATAACCAGGAAACCATCCATAGCAGCCAGGATATTGCCGCGCCGTGCAAGCCTGATCCCATTCCTAAAAGCAGCCTCCAGAGGATTATCGCTCTCAATCGTTGCGTCTTTAAATTCTGAAAAAGCCTGAGCAACGGGCTTCAATAACTGGGCAGTATTATATTCTGAACTTGCGGGAAAGTTCCCCAATAAAATAACTGCTTCATCGCTCTTACCTTGGAGCAGCATCGCTCGAACCAATCCCAACAGCGCGCTGGGATGGTCGGGATGGACCGACAGAAACGCTCTAAAAGCATCTTCCGCCCCTGGGTAATCATCCTGCTTCAGTAAGCTCCTGCCCTTGTCATACATCAAATCTTCCGGTTCGGGTGCTAAATGTCGCACAAAGTCTCGCAGGCCTTCATCTGCAAGAACACCAGAAAACTCCGCCACCACATTGCCGTCAACAAAAGCCTTTACCGAGGGGATATTTCGCACCTTGTAGTGTTTCGCCAGCTTGACATTTTCATCGACATTGACTTTCGCCAGCCGGAAGCTGCCCTTGCCTTCCCTAGCAAGCGCTTCAAGTTTCGGCCCAAGCACACGGCATGGAACACACCAGCTTGCCCAAAAATCAACCACAACCGGCACCTGGGCAGAATACTGGAGCACCTCATACTCAAAATCTGACTCGTCAACATGTACAATGAAATCTGAAACCATACCTACTCCTTGGGTTTCATTTTACTGCAAAATTTATGCCTATTTAATCTCAACTGTCGCCGGAATCATCGACGATTCCAGGTTGAATCACTTCTAATACATCACCGTGGATGGAAATAATGATCCGGAATCCCATCATCCCAAGATACAGCCGGCTCTCTTCAGGGATCCCCATCTTCGCCAATTGATCAAATTGAGCATCCAAATTCTTTAATTGATTCTGGATAGCCGCCATTGTGAAAATATCGTCCTGACCCAGCATATCCGCGGCCTGCTCAGAGATCAGGTCTTCATGGCCCTCGATCTGCTCCTGCATATGGCGCCAAACCTGCCGATCGACTTCCTCTGCGGGGATATGGCGCATGAAGCCGTTATCATTAACAATATAACATGGTTCACTGCCGATCCATCCCGTTTTCACAGGACGGTCAAATTCATCGTAAACCAATCCTTCAAATACTGCCTTTTTGGGCAATCTTTCCTCCATAACTCAAATCCTAATGATGACCGAAGTATAGCTTCATTATATAAGATTCGGGTTAACTAATTGCAGAATATCTAACAGAGATTTAGTGACTTACTGTACAATAATACGCGTTCCATTGTCCCCTGAGAAAACGTATTTTTCTGGCGGTACACACGGGTCCGTCCAGCGATAGATCCACTTTGCGGCTTGCGGGGTCATGTTGACACAGCCATGGCTGTGAGGAACGCCGAAATTATTATGCCAGTAAGCGCCGTGAATGGCGACGCCGCCCGACGTGAAATAACTAACCCAGGGGACCCCCGGCAGGTCAAAACCACTTCCGTAAGCATTTGCTGGATTTGCCATATGCCGACAGGGGCGTTTTCTGATCGTTCGATAATATCCCTTTGGGGTGGCAAATCCACCTTCGCTCAACCTGACGCCGCTTGAGACGCGTGACATGAAGACGGGACGTTCATATTCATATGCTGTCAACGATTGGCTGGTCAGGTCCATAATGATCTTCTTGTCCTCTAAAGGAACGTTTGGTGAAATAGGTGTCAGTTCTGAATCGGGCACCAGACGCATATACACAGCGGGGATATAGAAAACCTGGTAGTTGCGGTCATCCAGAAGTTGATACCATACATTTTCCTGCGAATCGATCATCCTATCCAAAACCCAAAAAGTTGAGGCATAATAAAAACGATAGGCAATGGAACGATCCGCATCCACACTGGAATAAGCGTCGACATACGGCACCGTCACCTCACCCAAACAGCCATCCTCGGGAATGAAGAAAGCAGCCCGGTTAAGTTGACGTCTGACCGGCTGAATTCGCCCGGAATGAGCATAACCTTCCCCATCCAATTCATACCAGACTCGGTTGGGCGCCGAATGATCCCTGCTCAAGGTTATCCCCGTAATAGTCCGAACACTGTCCTTTGCCATCTCCTCAAGTACACCCGAATCAAAATCTGGCTCTTGATAAAGTTTATGACCGGAAAGCGTCACACGTCCTAACAATTCCCCATCGCCCAGTACAGGCAAGAGTAAACCCTTATGAGAAAAGAAAGCATCGGGCAAAATCAATCCGGCGATTCCCAAACCGCAAAATTTCAGGAAATCACGTCGGGAAATCTCGTCCATAAAAGACAACTAGGACCTCGTTTTATTCATGGATATTGACCAGGATGCCCACATAAGACCAATTGAACAACCATCCTGCATCTTCAGTTCTCAAATTGACGCATCCATGGCTCATGGGTGTGCCAAAATTATTATGCCAGTACGTACCGTGAATGCCGTATCCCAGGTAATAATACATGGTATAAGGCACATTAGGTAGAAAATACCCCGGCCCAGACATATCATCATATCGCAATTTAATATAGACACGATATTGGCCTGTCAAGGTCGGGTGCTGCCAGGTTCCGGTTGAGACGAGGAAGGACTGTACCACTTTCTGGCCTTCATAGGCATAAAGCCGCTGAGAAGACAAATCAATATCAATCCACCGATCCTCATCAATCCCCTCTGGTATTGCTGGATATTCAACTACTGTCGCTGTTGGATAAGGCGTTGCTGTATTCGTCCGTGTGGGAGTTGCAGTAGGTGTAGGAGTAGAAGTAGGCGTCGAAGTAGGGGTGTTGGTGGGTGTCGGTGTATTGGTAGGGGTATTGGTAGGTGTGGGCGTCAGGCTCGGTTTGGCAAAGGTCTCCTGATAAATCGGACCTGCTTTCTCGGCAGCCAGGACGAATTTATCGGGGATCAAATCCAGTCCGTAGAATAATAAAGCTAAAAAAGTAATAATGACGAATGTCCACAGCCACACCTTAGAGTGCTTTTCAACTGCAATAGGTGGACGAACGAACGGATTACGTCTTGTGCTGATCCATTCAATTCTCTGTGTATGTTCTTGGTCAGGTGTCTCTTGGGGCTCATCAATTCTCTGTCTAGCCCATGTTAACGCTTTCCCCACTCGCGGATCTTCCGGTGCAAGCTCCTGCGCCATTTGCAGGTAGGCGAGACTTGCTTTGGGGGTGGATAAACCCGCCAGAATGAGCCAGCCTTCTACATCCCCCGGATAAGCCGCGATAACCCTTTGCGCTAAACGTCTTGCCAGCGTTCGGTCGCCCCGTCGAATTGCAGCTTTCGCTTTTTGAATTAACTGGCGCTCAAGTTGGGTCATCTTAATTATGGACTCTGAGTTGGGGATATCTCTTCCTCATTCAAATAGCACAAAATACCCGCTACGATACCCTCAGCAACCCGTTCCGTCTCCTCGGTAATAAACTGATAATCTAAATTCATAAATCCCGCTTCAATGATCGCTGCTGTTGTTAACGGGTCAATTTCTGAGAAAGCATGGTAATAGGTCATATCATTGGTCACCGAACCGGCATGATAGGGCAACCCCGTGGTCTCCGCATAACGCTGTGAGAGACAGGCAGTCAGCCTCTGAGTGCCTGCCACTTCCTGCGCTGAAAGCGCTTCCGCAACTTTAAAGCCTGTCGCCAGATCGTTGATATATTCGCAAGAATCCAGGTGAATGGAAACCAGAACAGCAGCCTGATACCCGACCAAACGGTCATCAAACTCCTCAAGCAGGTCAACGGTATAGCCTGCGTCGGTTAACTTCTTCTGAACCATTGACGCAATTTCCAAATTGAGTTCAGCCTCTGTGACACCATTGGGACAAACAGATCCCGAATCATAGCCGTAATGTCCGGAGACAATGCCAATGCGATTGGATCGAGCTTGTTCAGTTGCATCGGGCGTAGACACAACGACTTCTTCATCACCACTTGCCGATTCAAGCGCCTGCGCCATTCTTGCTTCCAAGCTTGATTCGACCAAACTGCCGGGCGTCCACAAGGTGAACAACGTCGCCACGATAAAAGCGGCCCCGATTGCCGTTTGGAGCCCGCGCCAGAAGGTAAAGGGTTTTGACCTCTCAAAGAATTCTTCTTCCACTTCTTCTGAAAGCGAATCCAAAGGTTCAGGCGTATCGTCTTGGTTTGACTGGCTCATAGATTAAAATCTTACCTTAATTCTCCGGTTTTTGACAGATTTATTTTTAATGAATATTTTATGTCTTCATTACTTAAGGTAACTTTATGTGTGAAGTTACAACAAGTATAATGAAAATTATGAAAAAAGAAAGGACAAAAGAAAAACCAGATCCTGAAGAACTTAAACAAGCAATGCGCTCATGGATAACCGGTGTGGCAATCGTCACGGGATACCATGAAGGAAAAATTCATGGGATGACGGCGAACAGTTTTAATTCTCTTGCCTTATCCCCGCCCACTATCCTCATCGCCCTGCGCCAGCAATCCCGCACTTGTCACCTCATCAGGGAAGGCGGTGTTTTTGGCATCAGCATCCTCAATACCCACCAGGTCGAGATTGCCAAACGATTTGCGGGTCAAGTTGATCGTGACCGACCTCGTTTTGAGAATATTGAAACCTTCTCCCTGGTGACCGGTGCACCACTGATCAAGGGCAGCCTAGCCTTCCTCGATTGCATTGTGACTGATTCAAAGGAAATAGGTGAAACCAGCGTCTTTTTTGGTGAAGTTCTGGCAGTTAAAACCAATGGAGAAAAACCCGACCCTTTGTTATATCTCAACCGAGAATGGAGAAAGTTGAGTTAAGATGCAAACCAAATTGAATAAACTCGAACAGGAAATTTTATTAAGGATCGCCCGTGAAGCTCTTGAGAGGTCTGTTCGAGGTGAGAGCCTCCCTGAAGTGCAACTGGAAGAACTGCCCCCTTCTCTCCAGGAGAACGGCGCCTCATTTGTGACTCTCACGATTAACGATCGTTTACGCGGGTGCATAGGAACCCTGCAAGCCTATCAACCTCTGGCAAAAGACGTTCAGGAACATGCCGTTGCGGCAGCCCTTCAAGATTTCAGGTTCCCCAATGTGCAGCCCCCAGAACTGCCAAAAATCAAGCTTGAAGTCTCAGTCCTCTCACCCCGCGAGCCATTGATATATGATGGACCAGAAGATTTAATTCAAAAACTCAAGCCTGGCGTTGATGGCGTCGTGCTTGAGGATGGGTACCACAAGGCAACCTTCCTTCCGCAAGTATGGGAGAAACTGTCAGAGCCAGAGGAATTTCTCTCTCAACTATGCCTAAAGATGGGTGCGCACGGCGATCTCTGGCGCAAAAAACCCCTCAAAATATTCACCTATCAAGTGCAGGAATTCCACGAATAAGTGTGGTGATGATAAATCAAAAGCCGCCCTTCCGGACGGCTTTGTTTTTTAATAGAAGTAAATACTTTAGAGCGTCTCGACCTCGCCCAACACCGGCGATGCAGCTTGATTGTATGCCTGACCCAAAAGGTGTGCATAGACGGCTAATCCATAAGCCATGGTCAGGAACACTCCTATCAAACAGGCAATGGTGCCCAGGGGTGCGATAATACCCACAGCGAGGATTTGCCCCACGACCACCAGCAGCCAGGATACAAAGGATTTCTTCAACATAGCGAAGATATCCTTGAATTTAAAAGCCGCGCCAAACTCGCCTTTGGCCAGATAGTTGGCAATCCCAATCACGCTCATGAAAGAGACCAACAAAGCGAGGACCACCCCGATCAAGCCGACGCATCCGCCCACAATGTACAGGATAGTCATCAAACCTTGATCGCTATCAGCCCCAAAACCAAATGCTGCGCCCATAATCCCAAAAAGAATAGCCACAGGCAAGTTATAGATTAAAGTGATCAAAAATACCATAAACCCTCTGCGCAGATCAGCACCAAATTCCAACTCCGGAAGTGCACGCTCCTCATTGCCGTCAATCACGTTCTTGGCAGCTTTCATCGCCCAACCACTCACAACCCAAGGCCCAACAACTGGGATCAGGCTGCATACGGCTGGAATGGCAATCTTCTTAAACCAATTTTCATCTTTGAAAACGTAACTAAATGCTAAACCAAAGTTCATCATAATCTCCTATCTTACTCAGTTGTTTGATGTTAATCCATCCATCTAGAATAATAATACATTACTTATCTTGCGATTTCAAGAACATCAAATCATCATCAAATCATCTCAAGGTTAGAGGATAAAAGACACACAACTGTGTTTACAATTGCGTGAATTGGTTGACATTAAGCACAAAGATAGTCGCCCGTTTTCCTTGGGATTCGTCAGGTTTTTTACAACTCTTACGGATCACGTTCAGAGCTTCTTCAACCTGGTCATCCTCAACGCCAATCAACAATGTACTGCGCCCGCTTCGCAGGAAACCGCCTGTGGAGGCGATAAAGGTAACCCTGAATTTCTCCTTGGTCAATGCCCTGGAAACGGCATCGTTATCTTCGTCCTTTATTATGGCAATGATCAGTTTCATCGCTAAAATTCCTCATAATGTTCGACTTCAAGTGAAAAAACATTCGCACCCCCAATCGTAACTGGCATGGGTGCGGGCATCGGAAGTGGTGCATTTTCCATAGGCACAGCGATAAAAGCTACTCTTTGACGACAGGTTTCATTGAGAATGTCAATCGCTTTTTCTTCCTGATTTTCGCTGACACCAATCATCAAGGTAGCGTTCTTGCGCCCGAGAAATGCCCCAACGCTGGGCAGCCGCGTAACCTTGAAACCCTCATCATTGAGGGATTGAATAGCCATATCAGCATCCTGACCCTGTACTACAGCAATTATTATGCCTTGTCTTTTTTGTTTTAGGTTTTCTGATTCGGACATACACCATTCCTCAACAAAAGAGTAAGGGACGATTTAAGTATACCTTAATCCCCCTCCTGTTTTCGTTCGGATTTTAATCAAACCAATCCACAACCATATCCTCAAGATCTGCCAGGTCAACCTCTTCCTCACGGACGATCTTGCCGCAGACGGAAACAGCGACATATCTGACCGTGTCAGGATCACCTGAAACAAGCGGGTGCCACCAAGCTAGACCACGTCCTTCAGCTAACCGCCGATAGGCACACGATTCAGGCAGCCAATTAACTTTTCTGACCAGTTCTGGCGTGAGGGGAAAACAATCCGGTACCAATGTTGATCTGTGATCATAATCCTTGCATTGACAGGTCTTGACATCCAGCAAACGGCAAGCGACATTGGTAAAATGAACCTCTCCACTTTCAACGTCTTCAATTTTATGCAAACAGCACTTACCGCATCGGTCACAAAGCGCTTCCCATTCCGCTTCTGTCATCTCCTCTAAAGTTTTCTTTTCCCAAAATGGGACTTTCTTATTCATAATTTGATCTTCAAAATAATCTGTTTTATCATCCATTTTTAACACAGAAACACAAGCCTGTAAATACGGCCCCACTGTGAGTACAGGTCAATCGCAAAGTCATTTGTTTTTCCTTTCAGATCAATCCTCTACGAAATTACTTTGTTATAAAAGATGTTAAAAAAGCCTTCCCCTCAAGGAGAAAAGCGACGCAGCCCCAGTTGGGGCAAAGGGGAAGGTGGCGCCTAGCGTTGGAGCGAAGCGGAACACCCAAAGGGGGCTAGGGGAAGCCTTTAAGATAACATAAATGCGGATCAATCTGCTGTGGTAAGAGTAAAATAAAAAAAATCACAATCGGAGGATTTTAACAAAAAATGCTAAGTTATCGATGGATTGGGGTGGAAAAGTAAATTCACCGTTTATTATCAGTTTCGCTATAAATAATGAAATAATATTTGGACTTTGCAATCATCCTGGTTATAAGTCTGATTGTCAATCTAATCCATTAAAGATATACTAATACAAAGGTATCATTGATGGTGAAATATTCTCGAAAAAATAAGATATGGAGAATCAGATGGAAGTTAAAAAAGATTCACTTATTGACATCAATACCGCCTCCAAGGATGAATTGACCTCACTCAGCGGCATTGGGGAGAAACTCGCTCAGGAAATTATTAAACACCGGCCTTTTTCAGAGGTGGAAGATTTGACTAATGTCTCCGGCATTAGCGAAGCCAAATTAGAGACTTTGCTGCCCTATGTAACCGTCAGCGCAGCCCCGGTAAAAAAGACGCGTATTAAAAAAGATGACCTCATGGCGAAATCTCCAGAGAAAGATCCCACTTCAAAATTCGGCAGTACAGAAACCTTTGTGTTCCTGGAAGATCGCAATGAAAGACAAGACGCCCTCCTGATTATATTCGGCGGATTCATCATTGGCTTAATCATCATCATGCTGCGCCGCAGGAACTAATAATCCGATCTCCAGGCCAAAGGCGAAAAGGTGTAAGCATTTGTTTACCCCTTAACCCTACACCCCTGCGATTTTCTTTTATCAATGACTTACACTTTCTGGAATAAGCTATTTCGATTTTTACTGCTGACAACCTTTATTGTCCTGAGCGCCTGCCAACCCATTCAGACCACGCCAACATCATACAGACGAACAGCATCCTCAACAATAGCTCCTTCCCATACACCCACACCCACCCCAACGCCACTCGTTAACACGCCTACTATTACACCCACTACTCGCGCAAAATCAGATCAGAGGGTCACTTTGATGGCTGTTGGCGACATTATGCTCGGTCGAACCGTCGGCGAGATGATCGAAACAGAAGGGATTGAAGCGCCCTTTCTCTATACCGCAGAGATGCTTAAAACTGCCGATATCACCCTGGGAAACCTTGAATGTCCGCTCTCCAACCGGGGAACTCCTGAAGAGAAGACCTATGCCTTTCGCGCGCCGCTGGCAGGCGGCGAATCCCTGGCTTATGCCGGATTTGATCTGGTCTCCCTCGCCAATAATCACATCCTCGATTACGGGCCTCCGGCATTGGAAGACACTTTGGTGACCCTGGCGGCAAATGACGTCCTGGCTGTAGGCGCTGGAATGAATGAAGGTGAAGCCTACTCGCCTGTTTTTATTGAAATCAACGGCATTCGTCTGGCTTTTCTTGCGTTTATGGATGTCTCTGAGGAATCTGAATATGATTGTATCGCATGGGAAGCCGGGCCGGAAAAACCCGGCGTCGCCTGGGCACATGAAGAAAAGATCAGAGAGATCGTCCAGGAAGCCAAGAGGCAAGCCGATCTTGTGATCGTCCTTATGCACAACGGTTATGAAATCAAAAAGAAAGTTTTTCAATCTCAGCAGGAGGTCGCCCGCCTTGCCATCGACAGCGGCGCGTCACTGGTGATCGGCAGCCACCCCCACGTTCTACAGGACATTGAAGAATATCAAAATGGATTGATCGTCTACAGTATGGGTAATTTTGTTTTCGATAATTTCCTTTTCCCCCCTAATTATTCAGCGATCCTCTCGGTTGTACTTTCTCCTCAGGGGGTTGAATCCTATGAACTGATCGATGTCATCGTGCAGCTCAATGGCGTTCCTCAGATCATGGAATATGATCTGGATGAATAATCCTTTTCCAACCATTCTCAACCATTAAAAAGGCTTGGATTCTTAAATGGAATCAATGCCAGTATAACAGCCTGTTCGTAAAGCGCAGTCCGTGTAACCACGTCACCGGTCAATATCCCCACCGCCCCTGATTTCTGCTTGGAATTCTCCCGTCCGAAAATCCGGTCGTCCGCATCACCCAGCTCTAACCCAGATTCGACGAGTCTTTGAACCTCACCCGGTAGACGGAAAAGCGCTGTTCGGGCACTGCCCTTGTTCTCCGCTGAAAGGATGACAATCCAAGCAAAAGAAACCATTTCCCCATCCAGATAGTCACATCCCCCCTCCACCCCCACCCACAGGTCCCCATCGGGATACGTCCTGCGCGCATTTTGCGCCCTTTTCTGTGCGCCAATCCTGGCCTCCCGATCCGTCATCGGTTGATCGGATACGCCAGATGACACGGACATGGTTTGGATTGTGAATTCTTCCTCGGGAAACATCCGCTGAAACCCATTCAGGACGGCTTCTGCTTTGACAGGGTTATGGGAAGCGACAATAATTTTCTTCACAGCCATTGATCGCTAAAGCTTGGGCAGTTCAATTGACTTTTGATACTGATATTTTCCCTGCTTATCCGCGTAGGAGGTCTCGCATTCCTCGTCCGCTTCAAAGAATAGAACCTGGGCGATCCCCTCAAAAGAATAAATCTTAGCGGGCAGCGGCGTGGTATTCGATATCTCCAGGGTCACATATCCCTCCCATTCAGGCTCAAAAGGGGTCACATTGACAATGATCCCACAGCGTGCATAAGTGCTCTTACCCACACAAATGGTCAGGACATTGCGCGGAATACGGAAATACTCCACCGTCTTCGCCAGCGCAAAGGAGTTAGGCGGGATGATACACACCTCTCCCTTGAAATCCACCATCGAATTTGGGTCGAAATGCTTTGGATCAACAACAGCAGAATATACATTGGTAAAAATCTTGTATTCATCCGCCACTCGAATATCATACCCGTAAGAAGATGTCCCAAAAGAGATCACTCCCTGTCGGACCTGTCCCTCCTCAAAGGGTTCGATCATCTGATGTTCTTTTGCCATTCTTCGGATCCATTTATCTGCTTTGATGGTCATATCACCTCAACTCTTCCATTCGTCAATCACCTAATAATCATAACCGCTTCAATCCAACTGAAGCTTAATAAATCCCAACTCCCCTGGCTCCAGCGTGAAATACACCTCATAAAACCGGTCGTAAATAAACGCCAACCGGTAGTCTCCGGGAGGTAGATCAGCTACCGTGAAATTCTCCTGCAGCACAGGGTGGCTGTTCACGCCCGCCGGATAGTACGTTACCGGATAATAATAAGCTTCCACCTCTCCAACCTCATCCAGGTTTTCCAGGGATATTTGAAACTGCGATACCGGATTCCCCGATTTATCCAAAATGACACCCGCCAGCAGGCTGGACTGCCCTCCCTCAGGCATTGTCACCGGCGAAAACCACAACACCGGGTTAGTGGTGTGTGCATAATCATTGACATCCAACCGGACTTCAAAATGCAGGTGCGACCCATCTGCTGAGCCGCTTGCCCCAACCTCTCCGATCACTTCTCCCACATCAACTTGGGCGCCTTCTTCAACCAGTATGGCAGATAGATGACCATACAGCGTAAACACATCTCTCCCCTGATAAAGGTCGGGATGCCGAAGGATGATCACATTCCCATAGAAACCTGTATAGGGACCCAACAATGTCAAATCATCCGCATTTGCATAAACCACTTCGCCAGTTTGCGCCGCGAGGACGGGCGTCCCGGAGGAATTGATCAATTCCACCCCGTGATGAGGATCTAGGGTCCTATTTCGCGTGCTTGCATAAGGATAGTTTGGATCAGTAATATTCCTAAAATCATCACTGATTGGGCGTTCCAACATGCCGCGCCACGGCAGATGACAGAATATTTCTCCGCAATCCATGGATTGGATTTCGGTCGGCGTTGGTGAACTTGTTTTTGTCCCTGTAGGAGTGAGGGTTGGCTCTTCTGTTTCCGTCGGAGCTATCGTCATTTCAATGGTCATGCTGGGTGTCGCCAGGGGGGGCGATGGAGAAGGCGTTACTTCGCTAGCAGTGCTTGATGCTGCCTGACAACCAGTCAGGGATAGCGCCCACAAGAAAACCAACAATGACCAAAAAAGTTTATGCATCAGAGATCAGGACAGGTTCAGACCACCGCGTTCGTTAAGAACCTTTTTCAAATCACTCTCAACTAGCTCGGCTTGTTTTTCGATATGTTTTAAATCATTTAGCATCCGTGCTGGATCGACTTCCTTTTCCAACCCAAGCAAATTCACCCGAACATTAAATCCCGCGCCATTAATCGCGGCTTCGGCAAATGTGGCTGCAGTGGCGGCATCGGTAATGGCGTTGAGATTGCCCAACTCAGCCATCTTCTTTGCCAGGCGCATAATCGTCAGGGCATTCCTGGCCACATGCAGCGGAACCTCAGCCGCGTTGATGGATGCAGCTTGTATCGCCTGGATACGATCGGATTTTTGCTGATCCGTATCCTTGGGGAGCTTGCGAACTTTCATATACGCTTCGAAAGCGTCAGCATCTTTGGTCACAGCCTCTTTCATCGCCCCCTGCAGTTCTACTGCCTGCTCAATCAACGGCCACACCTCCCCTTCAACATCTTCATATTTTTTCTTTCCAATCGTTAACCTGCCAACCATCGCCACCAGGGAAGCCGCCATCGCCGCGCCATAAGCTGATGCTGACCCTCCCCCTGGGGTCGGTTCACCGGAAGCGAGATCTTCAAGGAAACTGCTTCCCTGATCAATCTCAATATCACCCAGCGGCTTGGAAATATTTTCAAACAAGCGCGTTTCTAAAACCTGATCAGGCTCAAACTCATCCATTTGCATATACCAGACAGCGGCATCCACCAACGCTTCATTGGGAACCAATCCCACAAGTTCCGAGTGGTGGATTTGTACGCCGTAACGCTGCGCTTCTCGGCGAATCATCTCAACCACCCGTGCCATGGAGGTTCGTCGGTAATTAGTCAGGTTCATGGATACCTGAGCCCGACCTTCAACTATAATGCCTATTGATTTTACAAATCTCAACCCACCGGATGAGTGACGAATCGCCCTGGCGATCTTATTAGCAATTGCTACATCGCCGGTCGTCAAATACACATTGAAAGCGATCAGGGGTTGGCGTGCGCCAATCACTGTTGCACCAGCGCTGGTCAACTTCGCCGGCCCAAAGTCCGGCTCCCTGTCGGGATTTACATTAATTTCCTGCTTAAGCATTTCATACTGCCCGCGCCGGATGTTTTCAAGGTTGACACGATCCGGTCGTGTTGCCGCGTCTTCGTAGAGATAAACTGGGATTTTCAGCATTTCACCCACACGCCTTCCCAATCGGCGCGCCATTTCCACACACTCCACCATGGTCACATCCGTAATGGGCACAAACGGCACCACATCTGTGGCGCCTATCCTGGGATGTTCGCCCTGATGATGATCCAGATCAATGCATTCCGCTGCCTTGGCAATCGCTTGAAAAGCTGCCTCTTCAACCGCATCAGGCGGCCCTACAAAGGTCACCACCGTGCGATTGTGATCCATGTCGGAGTGCTGATCTAACACGCTGATCGAATCCACAGATTCAATTTTTTCAATGATTTCCGCCACGACCTCGGGTCGCCGCGCTTCTGAGAAATTAGGGATGCATTCTACAATCGGATTGGACATATTCTCTCCTACTCAATGTGTTTCGTTCATTATACCAACATCCATCAGCATTCATTAATGAACACGATTTCTCCCTTTAAATAGCAAAAAGGCCATCCGGAAATGGCCTTTGAGAAAGTTCACCCGTTGAGAAGGGCTACTTCACATCAAAAACAATTTTTGTTTCGTTGAGCATGTTATCCGAAATTGGGCAGCGGGAGTCAACTTTTTCGAAGAATTCTTGTTTTTCTTCATCGGTCATATCCGCATCAATATCAACTGCCACGCGGATCTCTGTAAAACCTGCTCGTCCTTCTTTGGTCTTGCCCATCAAGAAATCGGTATCAATATCGCCTTCGATAGCAAGATCAAATTTGCGAAGGTTAAGTCGCTCCTGATTGGCGACAATAGATGCAACTGTTCCCAGGCAGCCACCCAGAGCAAAAAGAAATACTTCCAAAGGGTTCGCACCAGCATTCTGTCCGCCCATATTTTTTGGTTGGTCTATGATCACCGTATGTTCACGAGCTGTTGTATCAACGCGCATAGCGCCTTTCCAATTAGAATTTATTTTAACAGTCTTGGTCATAAATTTGTCACTCCTTTTTTATAGTTAATAATAGAAAAACAGTTTATCTATTTGTGAATTCTAACACAAATTACCAGAGAAGGCTATAGTTTTTTTATTAACCCTTTACAAAGCAATCACCAGGCAACACTAGTATCCTCAAATAATGAGATAGCATAGCAACTCTTTGATATTTTAATATTCTTCTTGATGTTTTCTATTTTTGTAAAAATCAACTCAATAATACTTAGTCTTTACGGTGATTAAATTAATATAATCAATATCTCTATTGACTTAATAAGAGTTTATGATAAAATATTATCAATATTGCGTGAAATTGGATTAAAAAATTAATTACATCATGCGGAAGAATGAATAACCAAACCGCTGTTTTGCTTTTATTAAAAACATTATAGCATAATTCCTTATTTCCTGAACTGATATTAGCAAGGAGTGTTCAATGCAAAAATTACCAGAGAAATGTCCAATATGTAAGTCAGATATTTTGGTGACGCGGTTCTATTGCCCCCGCTGCGATTCGGTCGTGGAGGGACATTTCCAACCCAAATCTGGTCCCTTTTCAGACCTTACAGATGAACAAATAAACTTCGTTCTAACCTTTGTCCGATGTGAGGGGCGATTCAATCGAATGGAAGAGGAATTAAACTTGTCTTATCCCACATTACGAAACCGGCTTTATGAGGTCATTCGAGCTTTAGGTTATGAACCGGGCAAAGATGAAGAACCAACCCTTTCTCCTGAGGACAGACGCCATATTTTAGATGATCTCGAACAAGGAAAAATTACGCCACTTCAGGCGCAGCAGCTCCTTCAGGGGCTTGAAGTGGAATCAAAGAAAGGAGAATAACAATGGCTTCAACAGAAGAAAGAATGAGAATCCTAATGATGATTCAGGAGGGAAAAATTTCCGCCGCAGAGGGCGCACGCCTGATTGAAGCCCTGGATGAGATCAGCGAACCAACGCCCCCGACCCCGCCCGTCCCGGGCAGTGTTTCTGTTGGTAAGAAACCACGCTATCTGCGTGTACTTGTTACAGACACCGACACTGGAAAAGCCAGAGTGAATGTCCGCCTCCCTGTCTCATTGATCAATTCGGGCTTACGTATGGGCGCAAAGTTTGCTCCAGAAATTGAAGGCCTCGAAATGGATGACCTGAATGCTTGGATGAACTCCGGTGAAGTGGGGCAGATTGTGGATATCTTTGATGAAGAAGATGGGGAACACGTGGAAGTTTTTCTGGAATAAAAAAGCTTCTCACCTAAGCACTTGATTTATATTAAACGCCTGGACGAAAGATCAGGCGAAATCAAAAATAATGTGTCTCAAAGCTCTTAACCTGTTTAAATGAGAGCTGTACGGTAAAAACATAAGTAAAAAAGGATAATCTATGTCATTAACATCGAAAAACAACGATCTTGAAAAATGGCAGTTTCGCTTTTTTACTATTCGATTCGGTCAGGTTTTTTCCATGCTTGGCAGCGGACTGGTCGGGTTTGCCTTTGTCTGGTATTTAACGGAACAAACCGGTTCCGCAACCATCCTGACCCTTGGATCTCTGATGAATATCTTACCCAATATCATCATCGCACCCATCGCTGGGGCGTTTGTTGACCGCTGGAATCGCAAAGCTGTCATGGCCATCTTTGACATTATCACGGCACTATTCACCCTCCTGGTGGCTGTGATGTTTATTTTAGATAACGCCAAAATCTGGCAGATATTTGTAGTGATGTTCATTCGATCTGCCTGCGGCTTATTTCAATGGGCAGCGATGACCGCATCAACCTCCTTAATGGTCCCCAAAAAACACTTAGCCAGGATATCGGGTTTCAACCAAGCGTTGCAGGGCATCATCAACATCATTGGACCTGCCCTTGGCGCTTTCTTCATCAGTGTGATGCCCATCCAAGGGGTGCTGATGATTGATGTTGTCACAGCTGTGCTGGCGGTTGGACCTCTTCTGTTCTTCCGTATCCCCCAACCCGTCCGCAACGGCACCCGCGCTGCACCCAAAGCGCTTGGAAAAACATCGGTCTGGCAAGACCTGGCTGAAGGTTGGAAGTATGTCGTTGGCTGGCCGGGTTTATTAGCGGTCATACTCCTTGCAATGCTGGTCAACTTCCTGGTCAATCCCGCCTTTTCACTGCTGCCGCTTCTCGTCACGGATCACTTTGGTAAGGGTGCTTATGAACTGGGCTTCATCGATTCAGCTTTTGGGATTGGGGTGATCGCCGGCAGCCTGGTCCTCAGCATCTGGGGAGGATTTAAAAACAAGATCGTAACATCGCTGCTGTCGCTGACAATCTCGGGATTAGCTGTATTATCTGTGGGTTTAGCCCCATCCAATATGTACCTGCTCGCCCTTGCTGGTATGACCCTGTTCGGATTTCTGAACCCGATCACTAACGGCCCCTTATTTGCGATCATTCAGACCTATGTTGAGCCAGAAATGCAAGGACGGGTTCTGTCACTGTTGAACGCGGGGGCTGCTTTTGCCAGCCCGCTTGGGTTGGCAATTGCCGGCCCAATAGCAGACGCCACCAATAACAATCAACTCTGGTTTATTATCGGCGGTATTCTGACTTTTCTTGCCGGCATCATCGCCATCTTCATTCCACCTATATTGCAGATTGGCGATGGAAGAGAAGATAAAGAGACACCTGAAGGAGCGGCAATCGCATCGCTCCCTTTGTCAGAAAGCGGCAGCCCTGAGCCTAGTCAATCCCAACTGGAATGAATCGGGCGTGATTGAATTTTGAGCCTTACGCGCCCTGAACTTAATTATTATCCGAGACATCAACCTTTCATACTCCATCTCCAATCCTCGCCATAAACCAAGACGAGGATTCATTTTCGTAAGGGGAAGCGACCAAGACATGCAACAATATCATGAGGAACAAAGCGAAAGTTGACGAAGAATTAAGAGTATGATATTATCGCTTTAGGTCTACCTAAAATTGTTTTTAGTTAATCACTCAGGAAAACTCATGCAACAAAAACTCAGTTATAACATTCAGGATTACCTCAAACATATTTATGAATTGACCCTCTCAGGTCAGAGGGCATCCACCAGTCAACTTGCTGATGCGCTTGGCATCTCTGCCGCATCTGTCACCAACATGCTGCAGAAACTATCCCTGACCCAACCGCCTTATGTCACCTACCAAAAACATCATGGTGTGAAGTTAACCAAGGATGGGTTGCAAACCGCGCTGAAAATCATCCGGCGGCACCGGCTGATTGAACATTATTTAGTACAGGTTTTAGGGTATTCATGGGATGAGGTTCACGAAGAAGCGGAAATCCTTGAACATGCCATGTCCCCCCTTCTTGAAAAGCATATTGACGCGGCATTAGGATATCCTGAATTCGATCCCCATGGCGATCCCATCCCCGATGCCAACCTCGAAATCCCAGAGGTCGAACAGATCACCCTGAGCAAAATGGAGATCGGTCAAAGCGGCCGGATTATTCGTGTCCCCCATGAAGATCCAGAGGTTCTACGCTATCTTGGGAAGTGCGGTTTACGCCCCGGCGCGCGCATCAAGCTCTTGGCCCGCACCCCTTACGATCAAACGATGCGTATTAAAATTTTCGACGAAGAGGAAGAAGCCGTGATTGGCCCCAGCCTGGGAAGCCAGATCACCCTTTCTCTCGATTGATCCAAACTCGAAGATAACCCCAGTTGTATAATAAAAAAAATGAAACATATACAACACTAGAAATCACTCATGCCTGAACTCCCAGAAGTTGAAACCATCATCCGCCTCCTGCGAAAGGGCACTAAGGATAGCCCGCCAGTTCCCGGACAACACATTCAATCTGTTGAAATCACATGGGATCGAATCATCGCCGAACTAGGTCCAGACTCCTTTCGAGAAAACCTCATCGGAAAAGAAATCATAGACGCCCAGCGACGCGGCAAATTCCTGCACTTCCCCCTATCCAAAGGACATTTAATCGCGCATCTACGGATGAGTGGTGATATGCGCATGGAAGAACGGATGACCCAAAAAGGCGAACCACTCCCCCCAGATGCGTACGATCGGGTGATCATAAATTTCGAATCCCCCTATCGGATGGCATTCAACAATATCCGCAAATTCGGCCGCATGTGGTACGTAGAGGACCCGCAATCGATTTTTGGCAACCTGGGGCCTGAACCCCTGAGCGACGTTTTTACGGCTGACCTATTTTATTCGATGCTGCACAATCACAGCCGGCAGATCAAGCCGCTGCTCATGGATCAAGGCTTCCTGGCTGGGTTGGGCAATGTCTACACAGATGAATCCCTGTTTTGGGCGAAGATTCACCCCTTACGCCAATCTGATTCCCTCACAAAAGAAGAGGTTAAGAGATTACATGACTCTATTCGATCTGTCCTTAGGTTGGGCATCCGCTGTTTTGGCGCCAGCATTGATTGGATCTATCGCGGCGGTGAATTTCAAAATTCATTCAAAGTCTATCAACGGGAAGGCGAACCCTGCCCCACATGCGGCACGCCTATCAAGAAAATTAGAGTAGGCCAGCGCGGGACACACTTCTGTCCGAAATGTCAAAAACAACCAAAATCAAGCTGATTTCTTCTGTCTGGAGATATTCTAATAAGCCCTTGCTGCCCCCAAATCCTCTCGGATTTGATCCAGAGTAACGCCTTCGAGAGAGGGATAGACCACATCCGAGCCTGGCAGTCGTTCGGCATCCCCAATCCCAACAGAGTACATACCCGCTCGATTGGCAGCTTCAATCCCTGCCGCTGCATCTTCAAAAACTACACAGTTTTCTGGGCTGATCGCAAGCTCATGAGCGACATAGAGAAAAAGATCAGGTTCAGGTTTGCTACGCTCCACACTGTAGCCATCGCCGATCACATCGATCATGGGCGTCAGCCCGATGGCATCCAATACTGTGCGGGCATTCTTGCTGGGAGACCCTAAACCGATCTTAATGCCTGCCTCTCGTATTTCTTTCAATAAATCCAGTGCGCCAGGGAGGATATCATCAGGGGACATCTGGGCAATGAATTCCTGATAATAACCGTTCTTGCGAGTCATGCCAGCTTTGATCTCGGTTTCAGATAAATCATGGCCTTCAAAGATAATTTCCATTGACGCCCGCCGTGACACCCCTCGCAGTTTATGGTTGATCTCCCAATTGAATTCTGCACCAATCTCTTCGGCCAACCTCTTCCAAGCCTGATAGTGAAAAACTGCTGTATCTGTTAAAACACCGTCCAAATCAAAGATGAAAGCTTCCAGAGTCAAGATGAACCTCTCAGGTCATTTTTTCTTCTTATTACATCGAATACTCGCTAAACATGAAAAAAGGCGTCCCACTGGACGCCTGATTATGGGTTAAATTACAGGCACATTCAACTTAGAGTCGTAGTGAGCGCTTGGTGATTTTTAAATTCTCAATCCACCACGCTACGGTATCCGCCACACTCTGTACCAAAGTGCGCGGTTGATATCCCAACTCCTTATTAGCTTTTTCAGAGCTGATGTCAGAATTGCTGATAACAGTTTCGATGGAATATTTGGTAAAACGCGGTGTTGTCTTTGTAATTTTGTAATAGAGTTCAGCAATAGGCGCTATGATTTTCGCGATCGGAAGGGGGAATGTAATAGGGGGTGTTTCTCTACCAATAACTTTTTGCACCAATTTATGGAGCAAGGTCAATTCGATCTTCTCACCACCCAGAATATAGGTTTCACCCCGTTCACCCTTATCCCGCACCAAGATGTGCCCTTTTGCGACGTCACGCACATCCACAAAGTCAAAGGATCCCTCAATAAGCAGATTGACCTTTTTCTGCATCCAGGATATGATCAGCTCCCCCATTTCTGAATGGCGGTAATCATAAGGACCAACCACACCAGTTGGGCAGACAATACGACAATCCAACCCATTCTCAGCGGCATGTTCAACCAGCAGGGAAGCTTGTGCCTTTGAGCGGTCATAAGCCCCAGCAGGATTATCCGCGTCGAAGGAACACTCCTCACTGATCATGACGCCTTGGGGCGGGCGTTCTAGAGCGTGAATGGAGCTGGTGTAGATTAATTTTTTAATATGCTGTTGTTTAGCAGCATCAATAACGTTTTGCGTCCCCCCTACATTGACGGCTTTCAGCATACCCGTCTTATCTTCAGTAATAGACACTAAGGAAGCCAGATGAAACACGACATCAATATCTTGCATCGCCCTGGCAAGGGAATCCTTATCCAGGACGTTTCCCTCAACTCGTTCAATATCCAATCCCTCTAACGAGGTCGTGTCCTCACCAGGCAGGATTAAAACCCGCACACTTTCTCCGCGAGCGAGTAATTCTCTTACTAATACATTTCCGAGGTGTCCCGCTCCACCAGTAACTAAATTCATTCAAGCCTCCTCAGACCACTCAATATCATTTTTATGCCAGAACGGGTGACCTCCTGCCAATCAGCACCATCGGGGTCAAAAGAGGCTTGCAATAATAAGCCCATCGCGACCGCCATAAGGATTCGAGCAGCAGGTTCGGGGTCGAGGGAGTCATCGAAAGCACCCTCGTCAATCCCTTTTTGGACCAAACCGACGAAATACTCCAAAAACCGCCGGTATGGGGCCACAGCCTTTGACCAAATGGCAGGCTGACGGCTGGCTTGTGTCCAGAACTCTAAAAGGATCGGGAAGCCGCCTTCCAGCTCATCAAACAATCCGCCGGAAATACCAGCCATTTCATCGAGTGCCTCTGGTACATCCAGCGCAGTCTCACCTGCGGTCTGGATCATCGCATCGACGCCCTCAAGCCAGGATTCCATCAGCGAAAGGAAGAGATCTTGCTTTGAGGGGAAATGGTGATAAAAAGCACCCTTGCTAATCTTTGCCCCTGAACAGATCTCTGCCACGCTGGTGGCATCATAGCCATTCTTTGAAAATAAATCCAGAGCGTTACTTAGAATTGAGTTGCGAGTTTCCTCGCCACGGGAATAAAGGGACATAAATGCCTAACAAAATAAAAAAACAGACCGATCGGTCGGTATTAATAAATATACCACGACGATCGAAATTTAGCAAGCCCCCAATTATGAGCAACGCATGTGATGGTTTTGGGAATCAAAACTCGCCAGCCGGATATACTCCCCAAATCAGGCTAGCGAGTCTCTTTTCTCCAAAGCGCTCCCTACTTCGGAGATGTAAACGCAAGATAATAACGTTCTCAAATTGCAAACCCAACTATAATATCGTTCCCATTGCTATGTAAGAACCATTTGGTTTAATCCCGTAAACATTTGTACCATTCACGGCATAGACATTTTATAAAAGGACAATTATTAATTCCTCCCCCCACATTTTCAATTCATAAGTATTTAATCGCCATCTGAAGCCATTACGGAATCGCTAAGCGTCGCGAAGCACACAGCGTGCAAGAACCCGTGATCATAAAAAAACATCCCAAGAAAGGGATGTTTTATCTAACTCAGAGGCGACGACGGGATTGCGAAGCACACAGCGTGCACGAACCCGTGATTATAAAAAAACACCCCAAGAAAGGGATGTTTTATCTAACTCAGAGGCGACGACGGGATCGCGCAGCACACAGAGTGCAGAACCCGTGATCATAAAAAAACACCCCAATGAAGGGATGTTTTATCTAACTCAGAGGCGACGACGGGATCGCGAAGCACACAGAGTGCAGAACCCGTGATCATAAAAAAACACCCCAATGAAGGGATGTTTTATCTAACTCAGAGGCGACGACGGGACTCGAACCCGTGATCGGGGTTTTGCAGACCCTTGCCTTACCAACTTGGCTACGTCGCCTGGAACACAAAAGCTGATACCGTCGGCCGATATGGCCATTGGATATCAGCCCATCGAGCTTTTGTAAAAGCGGGCGAAGAGACTCGAACTCTCAACCTTCTCCTTGGCAAGGAGACGTTCTACCAATTGAACTACACCCGCAAAATTAGGGTCGCTTTGGTGAAAAGCATTTTAGCACAGGAGATTTGATAAGTCAACCCTGGGTGATTGTCCCTGCTATTGAATAAGCACTCCTTTATTATCACCACTATCTATGAGTGAAATGAAATTTGTAGTATAAAAGTTCGAACTTCCCACAGCCGCCTGCTTCACACCCAGCAGCGCATCATTTTCCACAATCACCCCATCCACGCTTGCCTTTTCAATAATTTTTACCCAAAACGATCGCTATTTCTCGAAAATATAACATGACCCAATGAAAAATCTTTGATAATAGTCTTATATCGCCATAATGATTATCAAGGACACTTTACAAGAAAAAAGTATAAGTGAAACAGAATGCTAAATTTATGGAGAATGACAGGCTTCCTGATAGGGAATAAAAATTACAATCATCTGCCCCTTAAGCTTATGACATTGTTTTTTAGGGCATAGAAGGATATCCCCTACTTTGACCAGAGTAAAGTATAATATTTTCATTAACCTAGGACGGAACTGCCAATTTTAGAGGTAATATTAGCAACTTATAGGTAATGAACACTTTTATTGGACCGATCTCATTCATCAATACGCAAATCATCCCCAATACTGGCGAGGAGAATACTGCCTCACCGGCATTGATTTTTACGTCCTTCACTGGTTGTCATGATTCAACGATAACAACCACCATAAGTGATTTTCGAGCCCACCAAACTCTTTCGCCTGGATTCAATGAGACCTATCCGATTCCGATCTTCGCGTATAGGGAGAAAGCTTGATGGCTAAAAGAAACTCAAACGCTAAAGCCCTATATCTTTTCATTTTCGCGGTCATCGCGCTGTTTCTCAGCGCCATCGGCCCGCTTCGCGGCGCATCCGCTCAGGACATCCCAGAGGATATCCAAGTTACCGATTCCACCCTAGAGGTTGTCAACGATTACCTTTCCATCAACCATCTCACCTTTGAGGACGGCACACAGCTCTCAGGCTATATCATCAGCGGCCCTTCTGCCCCGCCGAAGGGATATCCAACGGAAGGTGTATCTTCAACCCAAATTCGGGAAAGCAGAACCATCACCGCAGATTTCCCCTCCTACAGTTGGGTATTTGGTTGTTCAGCCGTGTCCGGCGCGATGATCGCTGGCTATTACGACCGAAATGGATTCCCTAACATGTACACTGGCCCCACAACCGACGGCGTGATGCCCCTTTCTGACACGGAATGGTCCCCATGGACAGATGAAGCCGATGTTACCTACCCCAACAATCCTCTGATCGCCTCGCACCTGGGCGTGGATGGATTGGGGACAAAGGGTTCCATTGACGATTATTGGATTCATTATATAAATGAAGATGATGATCCCTACATCACCGGCAGCTGGACCCAACACACCTGGGGGACAGCCATCGGCGATTACATGAAGACCAGCCAATCCAGTTACGATAATGTAGATGGAAGCACTCATTTCTATAGCTACACCGATGGGACAAAGCTGACCTGCAACCAGATGGAATCATACAATGTCCATAATGAAGATGGCACTTACGGCCGAAAACTTTTTTACGAAGCCCGGGGATATACGGTCACAGACTGTTACAGTCAATACACGGACAACCAGGCCAGTGGTGGATTCTCGCTGGCGGATTATCAAGCACAAATAGACGCTGGTAATCCCGTCTTACTCAATTTATATGGTCATTCCATCGTTGGCTACGGCTACAGCAGCACCGACAACACCATCTACATCCGGGACACCTGGGATAACGATCCTAACACTATTCATACCATGACCTGGGGCGGCTCTTATGCAGGGATGCCACTCTATTCCGTCAGTGTCGTGACCCTTTCCAGAACCACACCCACGACCATAGCACCATCCGGCGCCATCTATGAATCTACGCCAACCTATCAATGGAGCGAGGTCACGGGTGCCACGAATTATCAATTAGACCTCTATAATGCCGGCACGACCTCAATTGTCTACTCTAAACAGATCACGGAATCCAACTGCACAGAAGGCATCTGCAGCGCAACCTTTGTTGAAGAATTGGCATCTGATGCTTACGAATGGAAGGTTCGCGCCTATGTAGACGATGCGTATGGTCCCTGGTCATCCATAGAAAAGTTCATATATTTTGATCCAGCGTTAAACAAATATTTCCCACTCGTGATCTATTGAAATTTTCCATTAAGAGAATCCTGTAAGACGAATATGCCCATTTACTCATACACTCAGGCATAAAACGGGAAGATAATTGGTTTACATCTAGACTTTTTCTTCTTTTATTCAGTTTTCGACCTATAAATTTTGACTCCGGAGAAAAACTTCCACTTCATCCCGCGTGGGCAGCGAGGGCTGCGCGCCGTGTTTGGCGGTCGCCAGTGAACCGGCAGCGACGCCCCAACGAACCGCTTCAAGAAGTGGTTTCCCCTCAGCCAGTCCGACTGCCAGCGCGCCGTTGAAGGCATCCCCTGCTGCGGTGGTGTCCACCACCGTGATCTCATATGCGGGGATGTGCTGATCCACTTCATCAGTTACCACTCGTGCGCCGTTAGCACCCATCGTCAGTACCAGGTTTCTCACACCCATACGCCGGAGTTTTTTAATCCCCGATTCAACATCTTTTTCGCCGCCTAACAACGTCAACTCAGTTTCATTAGGAGTCAGGTAATCCACCTTTTCCAGCAGGGCTTTAGATAAGGGTTGAGCGGGTGCAGGGTTGAGGACAACGGGCACCTCATAAGCCTTCGCCAGGTCAATCGCCTCAGAAACCGTCTCAAGCGGGCACTCCAATTGCACCAGCAGGAGATCAGCCTCCCGCATCAATTCCCGTGTGTTATTGACATCCTCAGCCGAGACTTCGCCATTTGCACCGGAAGCCACGACGATCATATTCTCGCCGTCGGCTGCAACAGTGATCATGGCAATACCGGTTGGGGCTTCGGAATCTTTGATGATAAAAGTGGTTTTTATCTGGTTTTCAACCAGACCTTGTATAAGCCTATCCCCAAAATCATCATTTCCCACCCGGCCAACCAGAGCAACCTCGCCCCCCATGCGAGATGCCGCTACAGCCTGATTAGCACCTTTTCCCCCCGGGAAGGTCTCGAATTTCTCGCCCAGGATGGTCTCCCCAGGGTTGGGTGTATGAGGCACACGGACGACCAAATCCATATTGATGCTGCCTACGACAAGTATCTTTGCCATGATGCTCTCTCTTCCCTACTAGAAAATAAAACCGACCTCACCATCTTACCAAGCGGTTATCGTCACGCTTCTTGATCCTTTTGTTCCTCTTGTTCTTCTGTTTTTTCCGGTTTTGCTGATTCCTCTGATTCCGTTGGTTCCGCTGGTTCCTCTTGTGATCCTTGTTCTTCTTCTGTTTCTTGTACTTCGATGGATGCCGGCTCCACGGATGTCACTTCCGATTTGGTCGTGTCAACGGTTTCATCATCTTCAATGGCAAAATCCATCAGATCAGGCGTTTCCATCTGACGTGGGGTGAAAGGCTCCTGTTCCGGCTGACTTGCGGCAAGCCAAATGGCGATGATAATCCCATAAACGCTCCAAAACAACAAGAACCGCGAATAAGGGATATTAATTAAGGGCTTACTGAGTTCATTGAAAGTGTGAACGTTATTCGTCGTGACCGATGTCACCCCTGAAAGCCAGAATTGTGAAAAGAGCCAGGGTTCATCCACCGTATATACGTTGACGCCCAATCCCTGCTCACGATAATCTAGGATGTCCCTTGCGCTTATCCCATAATCCACATTGACGATTTCATACCCCAGATTGACTAAACGAGGGATATTCGGAATATCCGAACTTGATAACCCCGCCACCCGAGTCATCTGCGGCGCTTTTTCCATGACTTCATCCACTCGGTCTTCATCTACCAGGAACCAGATATCGCCATTCAACCCCGATTCCAAACAGGTCTCCAGGACAATGTCAAAGAAATCCTCATAATAAGGATGGTCCTCAGGGGGATATCGCATATCAAACATGATCATCATCCCCTTCTCTTCCACCTCAGCCAGCGCTTCTTCCAAAGTGGGAATCCGCTGCCCCTGATTAATGCTCAACTGGGTTTGTGAGACCTTGCCCAAATCAATCGTCCCGAATGGGTCTTTCTGAATAAACCACAACCCAGCATTTAATTGTTTAAGTTCCTCCAGGGTAAAACTGGAGGCGAGGTCATCGACACGTTCCCGAAACACCTCGGCGATATTAGTCGTCCTGGCAAGCGTCTCATCATGCATGAGAAATGGCACGCCATCCAGGCTGATGCGCAAATCGGTTTCAAAGCCCAACGCTTGATGGACATCGGCCAATTCCACCGCGCCCAGGGTATTCTCAGGCGCCAGCATGGATGCCCCCCGATGTGCGATGAGAGCAGGTTTGCTGGGCAGATCTCCTTGATAAGCCCAATTGGGCGGAAAAAGCATTGGCAGCACCCACACTCCAACCACAGACATTAACACCAAGACAATTCCCACCGTCCAGGGCAATTTATGCTGCGCGTCCCGCAGCTTTCTTCGGAGATGCAAAATCAAACGCCGCAAACCTAGGGCTGCAAACAGGAACAAAATCGCATCGCTGACCAGCCTGGATAAGCTCAACAAATGCAGGATGATCCCGCGCTGATTGGGAACCTGCCTCAGAATGATCACAAACGAGGCATAGAAAACCGCAATAAACAACACCCATATTCCTAAATAGATCCAACTGCCCGCTGACGGTTTCCAATACCCCTGATGAGCCAACAACCGCAGCTGCACAAATCGGATCAGGCTCCAAAACCCGACGACGACCGTCAGGACCATCAGGATAAGCGTATAGGGCAAATCCAACCCCGCGGCATCGCCAATAAATTGGTCAACATCCACACGAAAATCACCCACTGCAATCCAATACACTATAAAAAATACACAATGCAACAGTAATATTATCGCGAGAATGTGATGCAGTTTAATTTTGAATTGATCCATTGATTCTTTCTTTTCAATCATAACTTCTCTTTTCGAATGCCACTACTGCAAGTATTATCATTATAGCCACTATTCATTGTATTTGAAAATTAAATGAATGAAAACTGAGATTCACCAAATTGAAGCCTTTTTAACCCAGGAACGTAATGGTAGAATTAATTAACGTCTAATGGTTGAAAGTTTCCTCCATGGGAAAAATCACAAAAGAGATCCGAAGATATTTCCTCGGAAAATTCCGTGCTGACCTGACTGCCGGCTTAACGGTCGCAATGGTCGTTGTCCCCCAGGGAATGGCATATGCCGCCATCGCAGGCGTCAATCCCATTTACGGTCTTTTCACAGCTATCATCCCCGCCATCATCGCTGCCCTATTTGGCAGTTTTCCCTACCTGGTAACAGGACCCACGAACCCCACAGCGTTGGTGACCGCCAGTGTGCTGCTGAGTTACAGTAATCGCACCGATTACCTGGAATTTGTCCTGGCTCTAGCCATTCTGGCAGGATTGTTCAAACTTATCCTGGGACTGTTGAAATTAGGCTCACTTACAAAATACATATCCAATTCCGTTCTGGTTGGATTTCTCACCGGCGCTGGTGTATTGATTATCACTGGGCAGATCGGCAATTTATTAGGCATCACATTGACGAAATCGGGGCAATTCTGGCACGTCATCATGGATATATTCACCAATTTATCTAAAGCAGAAGTTACCAACATAGCTATCAGCCTGGGAAGCATCATCATTATGATCCTCATCCAGCGCATCAATCGCAAGCTGCCCGCTTCTCTGATCACCATTATCCTGGCTGCTCTGCTGGTGTACTTCGCTGGCTGGGATGATCAGGGTATACGCCTGGTGAGTGATATTGGTTTACCGGAACAGGTTGGGCTTCGTTTCCACATCCCCAGTATATCCTTACGTGAATTTGCATCCCTGGGTGTTTCAGGTGCGGCGGTCGCCGTCTTTAGCCTGATGGAAACGGTTTCCATTGCAAAAGCCATGAGTCAAATGAGCGGCGATCGTCTTGATTCCTCCAAAGAAATGATCGGACAGGGATTGGCGTCTTTCATTGGCGGATTTTTCCTGTGCATGCCCTCATCCGGATCTCCCTCCCGAACAGTGGTCAATATGGTCAACGGAGCTAAAACTCGCGTGTCCGCTATTCTCTCTGGTTTAAGCGTCTTTATATTTTTAATGCTCCTCTCCAATTTAATTGGTTATATCCCCATTCCAACCCTGGCTGCCGTCGTCGTCATTTCTTCCGCCGGGCTGATCAATATCAATCTGATCAAGTTCACCTGGCAGAGCAGCATTCAGAGCCGCTTGGCTATGATCCTCACCATTGTTTCCACCCTTGTTCTTCCTCTGGAATATGCCATCTACATGGGCATCCTCTCCACCATTTTGATTTATCTTATCCAGAGCAGCCATATCAATCTGACCTATATTATCGAAGATGATGAAGGGCGATTTATTGAGCTTCCTATGAATGACATTGAAAAACATAATCCAGAAATCGCTATCATCAACATTGAAGGCGATCTCTACTTTGCAGCTGTTGAGGATCTTCAAGAGCAAATAGAGCAGATTCTTCAAACAGATCTTAAGGTACTCATCCTTCGTTTCAGGCGAACACACTTTCTCGGCAGTACAGGTGTCATGGCGCTGGAACGATTGATAAAATCCACACATGAAAAGAATATCAGGATCTTATTCTGTGGTCTGCAGGAGGATATCCGCGAACCTCTGGACTCGGCAGGCGTGACAGACACTATTGGGCAAAAGCATATCTTCACTGCCGATCATCATCTTTACAAATCCACCCAACAAGCGTTGGCAAAAGCTCGTGAGATAATCGAAAGCAATCGCCTCCAACAATAAAAAAGGAAAACGCGATGACCTCAGAAAAACCAGGAGAAAAAAATATCCATGATCTCCTGAGAAAAGCGCAGGAACCAGCCAGGATAGCAGAGAAATTACATGCTTACTACCGCGGAAAAATGAGCACCCTTCCCAAATGCGCCGTCCGGGATGTGGATGATTTTTCCATCTGGTACACACCTGGCGTTGCTGCTCCATGCCGCGCCATCCATGAAACACCGGATAAAGTCTATTCGCTGACCAACAAGGGTAACACCATAGCTGTGATCAGTGACGGCTCTCGTGTTCTTGGACTGGGGAATATCGGGCCAGAAGCTGGTCTGCCCGTCATGGAAGGCAAGTGCCTGCTGTTCAAATATCTGGGCGGGGTGGATGCCGTCCCGATCATGCTGGATATCGAAACCCCCGAGGATTTCATCGAAACCGTCCTGCGCTTGCAGCCAAGTTTCGGAGGGATCAACCTTGAGGATATCTCCCAGCCGAAGTGTTTCACTATTTTGGAAGAACTGCGTGAAAAAGCGCACATTCCCGTCTGGCATGACGATCAACAGGGTACAGCTACGGTAACGCTGGCAGGATTGATGAACGCGCTCAAAGTGGTCGGTAAGAAGAAAGAGAATGTCCGCATTGTTTTCATTGGCGCGGGCGCCGCGGGTGTGGCTTGCGCCCGCCTTATCTTCGCCTGGGGTGTGGATCCAGCCCAGTCGCGGGTTGTTGATGCAATCGGCATCCTGGGGAGACATCGAAAAGATTTCGCAGAAGGCACCCCCGCCTGGCGCCTATGCCAGATCACCAACCCGGAAGGGTTGCAGGGTGGCATCCCGGAAGCGTTACAGGGCGCGGATGTGGTCATCGCTTATTCGACCCCCGGCCCCGGGGTCATCCTGCCGGAATGGATCGAAAGCATGACTAAGGACCCCATCGTGTTCGCCTGCGCCAACCCCGTGCCTGAAATCTGGCCCTGGGAAGCTAAGGCAGCGGGCGCGGCCGTGGTCGCCACCGGGCGCTCGGACTTCCCCAATCAGGTCAATAATTCCCTCTCCTTCCCTGGCATCTTTCGCGGCGTTCTGGATGTGCGCGCCAGATCCATTTCGGACGAGATGTGCTTCTCCGCAGCGCAAGCGCTGGCGGAAGCCGCAGCCGAAGATCTCGATGAAGACCATATCTTACCAGAGATGACGGAAGCAGCCATTTACCCCCTACAGGCGGCTGCGGTCGGGTTGAAGGCTCAGGAACAAGGCTTGGCAAGGGTTAGAATGTCCCGTGATGATCTGCTTGATCATGCTATGCATATGGTTGGCGCGGCGCAGTCCGCCACCGATGTCCTGATGACTGAGGGCTGCATTCCCCCCATGCCAGAGGACTGAACTCCACATTTGTCATGCTGGGGAAAATAATGTAGCAAAACTCAAAAAGATTTTAGGGTGGACCACGGGAATTAAACCCAATCGTTTAGCCTGCTTAACTTCCAGATCATATTCTTCAGGCGAGAGGACAAAACGCGGTTCCACAAGAAGGAATATTCCATGCGGCGGCAGTAATGCCTGGATCTGTTCCAGATAGCCTAACCTATCATTAACCTCATGAAGCATATAAAAGGCAAGAATGATATCAAAAAGCCCCGCCACCCCAATTCTTTCCAAACTGGGTTGAAGGTGTGTGGTTATTTTCTCATGCAATCCCTGAGCGCAGCTTTGCTCTGCCAGTTTCTCCAGCATTTCAGGCTGGGCATCCGCTGCGGTCACATGCCCTTTCGAATCCAACATTCGCGCAATTCGCAATGAAAAGAAACCCGCGCCGCACCCCAGATCCAACACATGATCATCTGACCGGAGATATTTGCTTAGCCACAGTCGCGGATGATGCACCAGTGCCCGTAGAGGATGGAGCAGTCCATCTGCTCGACTGTGATGATAAATTTGACGATCCTTGTTGTTCATATCGCGAATACCTTTTCTTATTTAATAACCTTCACCATTATCCCTATGGAATATGAAAGAATTATGAACATCACATGAAATTCCCAAGTCAATTTAATTTTGTCTGACAGTATTAGGCTAATTTCAAACTTTTTAGGAGTCACAACTATGCTATCATTAATATGAATTAGGAGGAGCTTTAATGACCGACGAGCAAAAGAATAGAATTAATCTCCCCCTCCTGTTACCTTTAGGTTTGCTGATACTTGAAATCATCGCTGTGATCGTCCTGCTGGCAACCGGTTATGAAATTTCGGGATTTGTGTTTTACTCTCTGGTCTTCGTGGCGTTCTTTCTGATCTCCCAGATTTCCCACCAATTATGGATCGCTTGGCAGATAAAAAAAGGGGTTGATGGAATAAAAAGAGCTGAAGAACTGCTCCATGACGGTAAACCGCTGGAAGCGATCAAACTGTGGAAAAAAGCCCTCCTCAACCTGCCGAGAGATAAGTATTTAGTCGTTCTGACACAAATGGAGAAAACTTATCAATCCCAGGAGATGGACAAAGCCGTCCAGCAGATCAGAGCCATTCAAACCGAATCGATCGAATTCTTTAACATGACCGAGATCGCTAAAAGTTTAACACCCAAGGACCGCCTCAGATGGCGAACTAAGGCATTTACACTTCATAAATCAATCCAAGCCCTGCCTGTTAAAAAAGACCGGGACCTGGAAAATGTAAAACCCGAGGAATGAGGAGAATAACATCATGTCAAAACCCGAATTAACCTTCTTCACCGAACTCAACAGCCAGGCGCTGAAAAAATTATTCTCAAATAAGGCAATGATCAAGGATCTGCAAGCATTGGATGCAGCCGTCAGCCTGGGCATCCTAGACCTATCCGATATACGTGCTGATATTGTCAAGCGCCTGAACAAAGCAAATATACCAGTCATCGCCTGGCTGCTGCTGCCGGAGGAGGAAGGGTATTGGTTTAATATTGATAATTATGAACAAGCCGCTGCCCGTTATGTCTCCTTCAAAGCCTGGACGACACAGCATGACCTGAAATGGGCAGGTGTCGGATTAGATATTGAAATGGACATTCAAGACCTCCGGCGCATCAAGGAACAGAAAAACCACGGGGAATTTGCTTCAAATATTATTACACGGTATTTGGACAAACGCAGGGTTTCCAAAGCCAGACAAGCTTACCAAGCATTGGTTGACCTGATCCATGCCGATGGCTACCCCGTGGAAAGCTATCACCTGCCCCTGATCAGTGAAGAACGCCGCGCCCACGCCACCGTCCTCCAGCGTACCATTGGCTTGGTCGACTTGGAAACGGACAAGGAAGTCTTGATGCTTTATTCAAGCTTCTACCGTCCTGATGGGGCAGCCGTCTTGTGGAGTTACGCGCCAGAAGCGGATTCTGTGGGCGTGGGGAATACCGGGGGCGGCGTTGACGTCGAAGGGGTTATTGACCTTGACCCGTTGACCTGGGAGGAATTCTCCCGTGACCTGCGGTTGTGCGTCATGCGTGAAAAGCCTGTTCATATTTTTTGCCTGGAAGGATGCGTGGAGCAGGGATTTTTCAGCAAACTAATAGATTTCGATTGGGATGAGCCTGTCAGTGTGCCCGATTCCCTGACCCGTGTCCGTGCCATCCGTACCGGCATCACCGCCGGCTTGTGGGTACTGGAGCGCCCCTGGGTGATTCTGGTCGCTCTGGCTTCCCTGGTCGGTCTGGGGTTTCTCTTCAAGTGGGGTCAGGAAAAGAAATAAAAGAAGCTATCCATTGTGTCGGTGAAAGAGTGTGTTCGGCTGTAAGAACAACACCCCGGAAATCCATTGGAAAGCCCGGGGTGTCTGCTTATTAAGCATTGTTTTTTTAGAATTCTTTTTCAAGGTCCTTTTCGATCAAACGCTGTCTTTTATCCTGATGCAAATCGAGGATCTTTGCTTTGATCTCTGCTAAGCGTTCACCGCGCAGTGGAAACCAGATCAAAAGCAGCGCTCCCAATAAACACGCCGCACCGGGGATAACACCGGTAAAGATTTTAATCCCCATGATAGCCTCCGGCGGCTGATCCAAAAAAATCTCACCCAGGTTGGAGGCGCGGGTCACGAAATTCGTCTGCTCAAGGATAAAGGGTGTAATCCAGATGGCAATCGACTGGGCGGGTTTGGTGATCAGGGCGTTCACACCGAAAAAGGCACCTTCCCGCCTTGCGCCGGAACACAGTTCATCCTCATCCGCCACCTGGGCGAAGAGGATGTTCGTCAGGGTTTGCGGCCCCGCAAGCCCCAATCCAGCCAGAGCAATGCAGGCGGGAATCAGTGCCTTGGGCACAAAAGCCACCGAGATTAGCCCTAGGCCAGCGATGACCAACAGGAATTGCTGCGCGCCGACCACCCCCAGCCACTTGCGCACAAAATTGGTCAGGGGAATGCCGATAATTAACGGGATGAATAAAAATGCCAGCAGCTGCATCGTCGGCCACTGCAGGACGTAATCTGCCAGATAATATATAGAGCCAAGGATCAGCGAACTCATTAGAATCGCCATGAAGTTCTCGGCTACAAGGATTAAAAAGGATTTACTGGTGAAGGTGAATTTGATCGCGTCCCACACCGAAATGGGTTCATCCACGATTGCAAATTCCCGTCGTTCCTTAACCGTAAAGGTTGTAATCAGGATCAAGACCATGCTGACCAGGCCAACACCAACCATGGCAATATACAGGGGCACCAGGGAACTCTCACCCGTCTTCGGCCGTACGAGGTCTGGGATGACGAATCCCAGCAAGGTCCCCAGCATGGCAAATAAGGAACTGGAAATCTGCAAGCCATTGCGCTGTGCGTCGGACTCAGTGACCTCCGGCAGCAGTGCGGAATACACCAGGCCGATGATCGTATAACAGGTGTCATACAAGAGCATGGTGACCAGCATCCACCAGAAGAGGGTTTGCTGCCCGGCTTGGGGCGGCGCAAACCACACCAGGATAAAGGTCAATGCCAGAAACGGCGCTGTGTACCGCATATAAGGAATGCGTCGGCCGCGTTTACTGCGGGTGTTGTCAGTGATATAGCCAAATAAAGGGTCATTAAACGCGTTCCAGACCGCGTAGACCGTGGCAGCGATACCGATCCACCTTGCGCTTAAACCGAGGTAATCCTGATAAAAGATGGTCAGCAAGCCGCCGTAAGTGCCGGATATCAATGATGTCCCCAACGAGGCTATCCCCCAGAAAAATTTATAACCAAAGCTCAACTTGGATGGTTCAGACGTCGGTTTTACAGTCATGAAGATTCTCTCCTTAGAATTTGACTTGATTATTCTGAAGACGGCATCAAGGCTTTGAGGTCGCGATAACCGATAACCTGGATGCCTTCATTTTGGATAAAGGCTCGGGTTTCATCACGCATGAAAGTCTCATAATCCGCCACCCGGCAGTCCCATGAGTCCGTGATATGGCGCAATTCCGGTGTGTCCTTAGAAGGATGGATGATGAAATGGGTGATGCCGGGTTTCAGCGCGCCGAGCGCTTGCTTAGCCTGCTCAAAACGGTTTTTTGATTCTTTCAGTTCCAGACCAGAAATCGCATCCAACAATGGGATGCCCATTTCCTCCAAGGTGCCCACCATCTCGGTGAACATAGCGGCCGTGCTCTCATCCACATTTTGCGTCATCATCAATTCCTCGGGGGAGATGCGGGGGATCATCGGCGGCAAACCATATTTCATTGCCAGTTGCACATAACCGGGGATGATTTTTGCATGGGCGACAGATCCCATGTGGGTGTCAATGTGGGTAACCGGGATGCCTTCCGCCAGGGCGCGGCGGATCTGGGCATCAAGCTCTGCAACCGCCGCTTCTGAATCGGCGTGCTCCCATACCGACTCTGAGGACTTATGGAAAAACCCTTGATTATCCATCAAGCCTGAATTTGGGTCACGGGTGCTGATCGGTCCCCAGCGGTAGGTATCCCATTCGCTGGTCAGGGTCAGGTGCACACCCAGGTCCACTTTGGGATGCGAGGCGGCAAATTGGGCGGCTTCCAAAAACCACGGACAGGGTACCATCACCGCACCGCTGGAGATCAACCCAAATTCAAACATCTCAGCGAAAGCGTCTACCGATGCCTGGCACATGCCGATGTCATCGGTGTGAATAATGACCACTCGGTCATCGTCTGAAAAACCGAGTTTCCTTAATACAGGGTTTGGCTGCATGATATCTTCCTTTTGATAAAACGGCTCAACAGATAACACTCCTATTATATATAAAAATGATAATCACCACGCAATTTGGGAAAAGAAAGTGGATCATCTCTTCGTCTCTTCTGATATTTGACCCAATCCCATGCGACCTTATATAATGAAGACAATGATCTTGAAATAAGTGAAAAGGAGATATGATTGAAATTCAAGAGCCACTACCTTGAGGCCAAACCAACGTCATGGTCATCATCCTGATTACCGTTATCATTGGTGTGATTACACCGCTCACCGTCATCGGTTTGTCCGCTGCATTTTATTCCCCTTCATGGATGAATTTCACAAAATTTCCAATGGCTTCTCCATGGTTAGTCTCTATCAAATGAACTGCTGTGATTCGAAAACGTGACTGGCTTTGGCTCTTTGCATTTCCGCTATATTTGCTGATCAGCACTTTTCGCCATGAATCAGCTCATGCCGTCGTTGCCTTTCTGCAAGGAGTAGATATCCAGCAACTCGTTTTTTGGCCTTCCTTCTACAATGGCAAATTCTATTTTGGTTACGTACTGTGGCAGGGGGAAATCACCTGGCTGGCTCTCGCCGCCCCCTATCTTTTTGACATCATCACCTATAGTTTTGTGTTTCCACTCGTCTTCGTAAAAACTTTCCGCAGACATTGGCTTTGGTTAAATCTGGTCATTATCGGACTGATTTCCCCGCTGGTTAATTCAGGCTATAACTACCTGAGGGGATCAGACGTCCGCAGACTGCACGAGAAGCTGCCAAACCTTCTCGTTCACGGCTGTTTTCTATTGGGGTTGGGACTTGGCTTATTCGGCTTAGTTCTCGTCTTCACTCAATCAAAACAAGCCATTAAAGGACAATCCCATTTACCGTAGGGTTGTCCGAAAAGATATTGTGGGAATTTCTAATTAAACCTAGCTGGATAAAAAATATATACAATCAATGGTACGGGCGACCCTTGGGTCGCCCGTATGGAACATTATATAAATATATATTGAATATAGAAAATTTTTATCATCATAAAATTCAAAATATATAAATTTACTCAATATATTTAATGTAAATTGTAAATTTGTTTCTTTTTAGGCAACTCCTGCGAATCAATCCTCATCCCACATTCTCATTTTTCTTGGGAAAAACCAAACGTAATCCGCCCGAACCGCCAAAGCGCAGGTCGCGCTTCTCGAAAAGGAACCAGGCAGCAGCGATGAACAAAGCTGCTAACCCGAAAAGGATTAGCAAATTATTGACGTCCAATCCACTTATAGCATCACCCCCTTGATAATACTTGAGCGGTGAAAAATGGTTCACAGCTTTCAGGCTCTCTTCAATCCTGGCCAGCGAGGTGATGAAATAACTCGCAATCAACAGGAAAGCTGAGGTCAACCCCGCGCCCCCGCTGCTGGGAAGGATCATACTCAATAATAAGGACAGGCTGAGGAACATAAGCAGGACAGCAGACAATGAAACAAAGGGTCGGAATATTTCTTCCAGAGTCAAGTTAAAATTATTTACATTCTCCAAACCAATAGCAAAGCCACCCCAAGTGAGCGCTAGAATGATTAACAGACTCATGATCAACGCCAGTAAATTGCTCCAGAATACTGCACTCCTGCTAATGGGTTGCGCGAGGATTACTTCTAAAGTTCCCTCCTCTTCCTTTTTCGAAATCAGCCTGGCGGCGTTGGTAATCACCATAATCCCTAAAATGATGGGAATATAGGAGAAGAATTCAATATCTAAAAAGTTCTGTGGTGAGAGAAGATTTTCCGAACCGCCAAAAAAGGCCAGCATATCCTCTGGAAAAGCCTCCATGTACTGTGTAAAATCGATGTTTTGTTCAAAGAAGGAGTCAAAAATATCCATCATGAACCATCCCAGAAAGCCCAGCCCCACCCCCCACCCCAGGATCATCAACCAATTTTTAAATATTTTTCGCCGGAATATCGCAAACATGACTTATGCCTCCTCTTTTTCATCTCTGTAATACTTCAAAAAGACCTCCTCCAAGGATGGTCGGTGGATTCCTAAATCCTGCACAGGGTAACCGCCCAGGGTCTTGACCAGGCTGTCCATTTCCCCGGTGACTTCCAAAGTATATGACCGTTGATCATCATTCACCCGCAAGACGCTGATATTGGGCAGATCCTTAAAACTCGATTCCGGAACTGCTTCTCCAAATTGAATGGTGACACGGGTTAGCGCCCGGTTGAGCAGGTCATACGTTTGGGCAATTTCCACCAATCTTCCCTTGCGGATAATCCCCACCCGGTCCGCCACCTTTTGAACTTCCGAAAGGATATGGGAGGAAAAGAAGATCGTTTTTCCGCTTTGCCGCTCTTCTTGGATAAGGTTTAACACCTCCTGCTGCATCAAGGGGTCCAACCCCAGAGTCGGTTCATCCAGCATAAGCAGCGGGGCATCACTGATTAACGCGCTGATCAATCCCACCTTTTGTTTATTGCCCTGGGAAAGCGTTTTAATTTTCCGATCCATTTCCAGGTTAAACCTATCCGCCAATGCCACCATGTCGTTCCGGGGACGATTGTTTCCGCGGATACGCTGGAGATACTTGAGGAAATCTCTCGGGGTAAAGTCACCTTCCATTTTCAAGTCTCCCGGCAAATAACCCACCTTCTTTTTAACCGCTTGTGGATCTTGCTGTGGATCAAGTCCTAAAACGCGGATAGAACCGCTGTTGGGACGGATCAGGTCCAGCATGCAGCGGATGGTGGTTGTCTTCCCAGCGCCGTTTGGGCCCAGAAAGCCGAAAATCTCACCGGTGAAGACTTTCAAATTCAGCCCTCTCAGGGCATGGACATTGCCATAATATTTATGGACTTGCTTAAGAAGAATTGCTGTATCATTCATCTCATCATTCCTGTCTTGTTTTATAATCTTAAGCCTAGTTTACAAACCAACAATCAAATGGTACCATAGATAATATACGGTTTCCCTTATTCATTGGCAATCATCAACACGCCAGATACCACAGCCACAACAGCCGCGATCACTCCAAATTTACCTAATCCAAACAATCCCATAAGTCCGACCAGCAACAGCCAGATACAGAACAGCAGAAAACCAATATGGTATTTAAAGCGCGGGGCACGGATCAAAAACAGGACACCAGACGCCAAAGCCAGGATAGCCATGATCACCTCCAACCCCTGGAAACTTAAACCGGCCACATCTTTGAGCCCCAAAGCGAGTAAATAAATCCCTGCCAAAATCCAGCCAATAAAGTTGGAAAGGCCGGGCCTGGAAAAGAGGACCAATACGCCTGCCACAAGGGCCAAGACAGCCGCAATAACCCCAAAGTCTGCTAAACCGGGTATGAAGTTCATCAAGCCGGTTATTATAAGGAAGAGCCCTAAAACAACATACGTGATTCGTTTATTCATGATTTTTTCCTTTCTTCATCTATTTTTGATTTAAGTTTACCAAATGCCAAAGGCAGAATAAAAGTCAAATAAATGGGTCCGTCTTAAATTCACATTTACATCCACAGCTCTCAGGTATAATTGCTGACACTGATCAACCTTTTTAACAGCACCTCTTGAAACATTATGAAAATCATCCAACTCATCCCCACCTATAATGAAGCCGGCAATCTGCCTGTATTGGTCAAGGCGGTTTTTTCGCAGGATATCCCCAATCTCAACATCCTGGTTTTGGATGATAACAGCCCGGACGGTACTGGTGAAGTCGCTGAGAGATTGTCGGCGGAGTATAAGGGGCGCATGTCCGTCCTGCACCGGCAGAATAAGGAGGGCTTGGGAAAAGCCTACATTCAGGGCATGCGTTACGCGCTGGATCACGGTGCGGATGCCATCGGCACAATGGACGCTGATCTGAGCCATCCCCCTGAACGCCTGCCCGCCATGCTGGATGCACTCAAGGACGCAGACCTAGTCGTCGGATCTCGTTATGTGCCCGGCGGGGGACTGGATGAAGAATGGCCCTTCTGGCGAAAAGCCCTGTCTGGATTTGGAAATTTTTACGCTCGGATAATTCTCAATTTGCCCATCAAAGATACAACCGGCGGATACCGCCTCTGGCGGCGGTCTGCCCTGGAAGCGATCCCCTTCGAGGAGTCCCGCTCCAACGGGTATGTGTTCCAGGTGGAAATGGCATACTTGGCGAAACTAGCTGGGTTGACCTTTGCGGAGGTGCCGATTTATTTCGCAGAGCGCACCTATGGGGAATCCAAGATGTCCCTGCGCATCCAGATTGAAGCCGCGCTGCGCGTCTGGCAGCTCCGCCGGATTTATAGGGTTAAAAACAGAGATTGACAAATCCCTCACATATAAATAAGACAACAATCCCCCATTCACCATTCCCACCTCACATTAAGTAATTAACTATGTTTTTACGAAATATATTGGGGTTTAAGGATTTAATTTTCCTTTCTGCTATTCAATATCAAAAACGGGCGACCCATGGGTCGCACCCTACGAATGATATTTTGTTTTATTTTCTCAAATGGATTAGAAAATTAAATGAGGTCACTTAGGGTGTTGAAAATGCGGTTTATTCACCCCTCACTGCGCTGACATCTTTCCTACCCCTCCCCTACAGTCTGAGTTTTTCTTGAGTTGTTTTCTCGCGCAGGGGAGGGGATGACTTTAGCATGTGTTAGGGCCGGCTCTGATCTCTACCATTCCCATAATTCACCCTCCCCCGGCAAACTTATCTGTGAGGATAGAAAACAGGTGACCGGGGGAGGGCAGGGGTGAGGGTGCTTCGTTATATGATCTTAGGATGCTAACCGGCGATTAACATTTGGGAATGAATCACATCGGATCTATGCTTTAAGTTGATGTTTTTCAACACCCTCGTCACTACGTTTGATAACGTTCTTTATTATCCCCCAGATTCCACCAACCGAATCCACTCCTCCAGCGAGAGCGTCTCAGGTCGCCGGCGCGGGTCAATGTCCACGCTTTCAAGTACCGCCGAAACCGAGTCCGAATCCTCACCCAGCAGGGGCTGCAGGGAACTGCGCAGCATCTTGCGCTTCTGGTTAAAAGCGGCATGTGCCAGCTTGAATAAGCGTTCCACACCTTCCGCTGAAAGCCGAGGATGCTCATACACATCAATCACGAGCACACTGGAGTCCACTTTCGGCTCGGGGTAAAAACAAGCTGAAGGGATATGGCTGGTGATGTGAGCTTCCCCATACACCTGCACCGATAAGGACAGCAGGCTCATCTTCTCATCCTTGTTGAGAATCCGTTCCGCCACCTCTCGCTGCAGGGTCAGCACGATCCTGGAAGGTTTAATCGACGCTTCCAACAAATGCCGGATCACGGCAGAGGTGATGTAATACGGGATATTGGCAACGACCTTATAACTGCTCTCAGAGAAAAGTTCTTCCGGATTAATCTCAAGGATATCCCCTTGCACCAGGCGCACATTGTCAAACGGCGCTGTAACCGCTTTCAGAGCGGGAAACAGCTTCCGATCAATCTCCACCGCCGTCACCAATTTCGCACGCACCGCCAGCAGCCTTGTCAGCCCGCCCAGCCCCGCCCCAATCTCCAGGACACGATCCTGCGCGCCCACCTCGGCATCCCGCACGACCTTCAACAGGGCTTTATGATCCGCTAGGAAATTCTGCCCCAGTGATTTTTGGGGTTGGAGGTGATAACGCCGCAACAATTCCGGAACATGCAGGGGTTCTAGGGTCATGGTGTAATGATAGGGGCAATATAGTCATCTGGAACAGGCGTCAGAAAATACATCGTCGTCCAGCTGTGCCAGGGAACGTAATCATCCTCCGAATATCCCAGATCAATCCAAGGATAATCCGGGGCATAATACGTGCTATCTGCAATGAGTCCTTCGCCATAACCCGCCACATAAACGGGTAATCCCCACATGTTAAGGCCGCCATAGCTGGGGCCTTCTAACCAGCGCTGCGTAACCGCTATGGAGCCTTTTTTAACCATCATAAGCCCCGTTGATGTTCCAGGATGGCAGACGCCCTCAGTATCACATGGTGTATAGGATGTTGCATAAACATTGATCTTGCGCCAATATTCAATCGTTTGACCATCAACCACTTCAGTACGAACGATGATATTTGTTCCATAACCAAGCACGCCATCCCTGGCTTCGCTGGCTTGCCAGGTATTCTCAGTATCCCGCCTGATCTCCTCACCATCTGCATACCGGATGCGCTCACGGGTAGCATAGATGCCGGTTTGCCCCTGTTCAATGATCGAAATCTCATCCAGCACGGCATTGGGATCTTCCATATATTCATAGGTGAAGGAGATTTCATCTGTCATTATCTGAATATCTTCATCCACCTGGACAACTGTAATTTCCCAATCATCCGGGACGGCCTCATCCTCCGCCGGGCGGCTGTAATTCAGGTTCTGTAGAGGAAATCCCAGGTCCATCAGCGCTTCCCCAACAGTATCGGCTGCCGTTAATCCGCTAAAAGAATCCTCGCCCACGGTCACGGTTATGGTTCGCGCCTGCCGGATGGTCACATCCATCGGCGCTTTTATGACGGCGGAGAGCGATTCGGATATCCAATCTTCTGAGCTAACCTGGACGCCAGCCTCTTCCAGCGCCGCCCCCAGGGTTGATTCGCCGGTATAGATTGTTTGCGGATCGCCGCCATCGATCACCAAACGAATTGGCATCGCCGGCTGATATTGGAGAAGGATGCTGCCCTCATGATCCAGGGGATTATTCGGGGCAAAGGTGGCGCCATTGACCAACAAACGGTCCTGGGGAAAAAGCTTGATCTCTGCTTGCAGGAGCAAATTCGCTGGAATGGTTTCAGCGCTCGTCAATTCAATCGTTTCTTCCGGTGTCTTCACCATGACTTCGCGGGCACGATCCACCCGGATCACAGCACCGCCCCAGAACCAACGCCCGCGGGAGGGGAGAACCCGATCCGCATCGGCAGTGGAAATATCCGCTGCCCGCAGCACCCCGCCCACGGTCAGTGCCGGTGTCCGCACGGAGTGCGCTTCGCCATCCAATATTACTGTGACGGTTTGGGTTAACCCCAACCAGATCAGGACCAGCCCAATGAGGATCATCAAGAACGCCCCAGGAAAAAGCCACTGTCGGTATTTCTTAAGCAATTCAAGCATTGGTTGAGTTTTTCACAAATCAGGTAATTTGCACAATTAATGTTACTTCAGCTTCGTTTTGCAGTATAACACACAGAGGAATTTTGGCAAGCAGACTGATGGGGTGGGGAAAACACCCGAAAGAACACCTCATCCGCTGCTGTGCGCCAATTTCTTAAGCCCAGACCTTATAACACGTATCTGTAGTTTATCACTCGGTGGAATTTTGGCAATCAGATAGATAGACTTAAGCAAGATAAGAGAAAAGGGACATAATTTTCGATATCTTGCGGGCGAGGCGTGCCTCGCCCCTACGATTGGTCTCTGTTTTATGCAGAGAAAAAGTATAAAATTACAACCAAAATCTGCACTCCCA
>CAZNRI010000021.1:0-43442 GCA_964575595.1 uncultured Candidatus Brevefilum sp. | reverse complement strand
AAGGAGTTCTCTCTTTTTGTCTACTCAAATATGGAAATATGATACAGTATCGTTTTACCATTCTCCGCGCGGTGAGAATACCAATCTTCCAAATGACATGCTGAGCAAATGCCAGCGACTTCAATCTGGTGAACACCCGCCGCTTTCAGTACGTCCCGATTTGCGCCCCAAAGATCGAGATGATAATGGCCGTTTTCCTTGCTGAAATATTGCTCTCCTTCTTTCGCGAAGTTGCTTAGGAACGCTTTCCTCACTTCCGCGCCCACCTCATAACACGACTGACAGATGGAAGGCCCAATCCCCGCTAAAAGATTCTCCGGTTTAGAATCATAACACTCTATCATCTTCTCCACTGCAGCTTTGGCAATCTTCTTCACTGTCCCTTGCCAGCCGGCATGAACAATGCCAATTACCTTTTTCACAGAGTCATAAAGCAAAATCGGGACGCAGTCGGCAAAACGCATGAACAATGTCACCTGAGGTTTATCGGTGAGAATACCATCGGCTTTCGGATGGGACATATCCTGAGGTCTGGGAGCGTCAGCGCAAAGGATTTTCGAACCGTGCACCTGCCAGACATCAAAACGGGATTGAAAATCAAATCCTAGTGTGTCATAAATCAGGTGATGATTCCTCAATACGTCTTCAGCCTGATCACCGACGGTTCCCCCTGTGTTCAAGCTGTCAAATGGTGGTTGACTCACACCGCCCCGCCTTGTTAGAACAGCGTGAAAAAAGGGCTGGCCTTTGAAAATGTCAAATTGATAATATCGCAATCCCTTTTGTTCAACGAAACCCATGTCAACACTCTCTATCCGAGGTAGAGATCTGCTGAATAATGGCATACTTCAACTGCATATCATGACGGTTTTCCTGGACGGATTCTTCCAGATAAGGATAGCCAAACCATGCCGTCATCAGCCCAAACAACCCACCGGTTAGAGCTCGCAGGAAGGGCGTGCTTTCCCTGAGCGGCAGCCAATTAAAGATAGCCAAACCCGTCTGGCTGAGGAGCTGCGAAAACCCATCCAGACCAATGGGGCCTAATCCAATCAGGATCCATAGAACCCACGGCAGGGTCGGGATCTTTTTTCCAGATAATGAAAAGACAATACCAAAAAGCAATATGGCACCATAGATCGCAATATCCCGCTCGCAAAGCGCTAATTTATATCCCATTGCATCATTGCCAAGAAACTGCCTGGCGTTAACAAGATCATATTCATCATATCCGGTTGCCTCCCCATAAGTGATAACCCCCTCCATTCCGGCTAACTCCCGCGGATAATACAATTGTTCCCCGAATATGAAAAAAGACCGAAAGGCAAGTTGGTGACATAAAGGGCTGTAAACTTTATAAATCACCCTTGCTGGTGTTTGCAGTCCTACTTTCATAAAAATTGGAGCCAGAAACGCAAAGAATACATAAATGAACGTAAACGCATTCAGAATGACCATATACTTCCTTGAAAACCAGTGGGAAAATTTATCCGCCTTAGTCATACTTACCGGTTGTGTCATGCGCCTTACCAGTGCCTCATTGCCCTTGGCTTGCGCTTCTTGTAATCGTTCCTCAGCTTTCGTAAACGCAAATCGGATATCATCTTTATCAAACGGCTCTAACAATCGAAACATACCTACATCAAGAACAGGTGCCTTATCCTTAAATTCTTCTGTAAGAATTGAAGCCTGGTCAATGTCCACAATATGCAATTCATGAGGAAACTCCTCTTGAAGCTCGGAAAAATCCTTTTTTATCTCACCAAGCCGTAAATCCCCACCAGAAACAAACAGTGTCGCCAGCATTTTCATAATTCAACACCCATCTCTTGTAAATAAGCGGATAATAATTCGTCATTTAATTCGCCAATAAAAACCGACTGCAGCATTCCTTCTTCATCAATAAAAACTGAGGTTGGATATGCGTAAACGCCATAAGTGAAGGCTGTTGCATTGGCAGGGTCAGGCAGGAAGACAAGGTCAAAATCATTTTCCTCAGCAAACTCCCGCACAATATCTTCTTTTTCGCCAACATTCACTGCCAGAACGATAAAATCGCCTTGATATTCTTCCAAAAAGCGCTGAATGATAGGCATTTCTTCCTTGCAGGGCGGACACCAGGTTGCCCAGAAGTTGATCATTACTGGCATCCCGAGAAAATCACTCAGGGATACCTCCTCACCCTCTAAAGATGTCAAAGTAAAATCCGACGCTGGTTCTTCCTGATTCCCTGAGTAGTTAAAGACGGGCGTTGGGGTCGGCGTGACAGATTCAGTGGGAGTCGCTATCTCCGGGTCCCGCTGTGTCTCCTCCGGTGCCGACAAATCCAACAGATGATCCAAACGTAAATAGATAAAAACACCCATAGCGATGATAAGGATGATCAGGGCAATATCGATAATCCAATACTTATTACGCACGATATCTCCAGAGAAGTTTTACCATTAAATTCCAAAATCTATCCAGATGTCAAAGCGGATTAATTGTTGATAAATACCCAGGAAGAGCATCACACCCACAATGATTAATATGACGCCCATGACGACCTGTGCTATCCTCATGGCTTTGCTGTATTTTCTCAGGGTATTCGTCACCCAACCGACCCCAAGCCCAGCAATCAAAAATGGGATCGCCATTCCCAAAGAATATAAACCAAGAAGGAGGATGCCCTGTCCCACGTTGGCGCGATCAAAGGCAAGGGTCAAAATCAACCCAAGCGTCGGCCCCACACAAGGCGACCAGCCCGCGGAGAAGAAAACTCCCATCAAAAAGGATGAGATCAAACTCCTCCCACGCCCGACGTCCGATTGGGGGCGAAGGTCATATTCAAGAAAAGTGATGTGGATTAGTTCCGTCATATGCAAACCGAATAAAATGATGATAATCCCGCCCACCTTCGCCAGAATATCCCTGATCTGATAGAATACCTGGCTGAGGGCTGAGAAGGCTAGACCAAGAGCAATAAAAACAAAACTAAAACCTAAGACAAAAGCCAGACCATGAAAGAATGTTCCCCATCGAATGATCTCTTTATCAACCTCAGCCTGAGTGAGAGACCGTCCACTCAAATAGCCAATATACGCTGGGACGAGCGAGAAAACACAGGGGGAGAAAAAAGACGCCAGACCCGCCAGAAAAGCCAGACCGAATGAAATATCAAAATTCATGAAGCAATCCCTCTATGCTTCTACGACTTCAACTTGCGTGGACTTATTCAAACCCTGTATGGTCACTTTACCTGGATAATAAGGCACAGCGGGCTCGGTCCAACGCCAGACCCACATAGCATCCTCAGGGCGAGCATTCACACAACCGTGCGACATCGGCTTCCCAAAAAAATTATGCCAAAAGGTCGAATGAATTGCAGCACCATTGATGTCAAACAGCGTTGTCCAACCAATTCCGGGAATGTCATAATTTCCGAAAGCCGGGCCGGCACTCATATGTGTGGATAACCTTTTCTCCCAAATCGTATGAATCCCTAAGGGTGTCAGCCACCGCTCTTCTAGATTGCTGTACCCGCCAGTGGTCACCTTAGAGAAATACACTTCCTTATCGCCTTCATAGCAAATCATCGTTTGATAATTGATATTGACAACGATATGCTTGTCCGGAACACCGGGATGGATGGGTTCCACTTCTTCAGGAGTGATCCATCGGCAGACTTCGGCATCCACCCAGTAACTGTCTTCATAGGCACCGTGAAGCTGCATCAGACAATATTGAGGTTTGCCGGTATCCGGATGCTGCCGGACATCAAATGCCCAGAAGATCTGTGAATAATACAAGCGGGGTCGGATCGCTTCCCGCGCCCAATACTGCGACGGACCTCTCTCAAAGGTCATTCCTGTGTAGGGCGTCACAATCTCAACCCACATACCACGCTCGCCCTCAGGCGTTTCGGGAAGTTTCATCAAAGGTTCTTGCGGGTCATATCGAACTTTCTGGACATATTCGGCATAAATATATCCATCAGGCGTTTCCACCCAACGTTGATTGATATGGTTGGGGTTCAACTGCGAAGCAATGACCTCGCGATTCCAAATAACGACATCGTCCCGCCAGACATTTCCCACATTAGGGGCATCCCAGTATGGTTCACTTTTTAGATCAAAATGTGCACCTGGTTCGCCTACACAAATCCGCCCTAAAAGCCGGTTTGCAAGAAATTCGGGCGTTTCTTCCTGTAACGTTGGCAGCCAGTCCATCAGGCGTTTGCTGCCACTTTTGCCACTTAGCGCCATCCCCCCTAATGCGAGGGCAGAAAGCCTCAAAAATTCTCTTCTTGATATCTCTTTTTTATCACTCATATTATGATTATAATAATCCAATTTATCCTAATTTTCAATCGTCTTAGACAAAATCTAATTGTTTTTCCATGATCAATGCCCTGACTTTTTCAATTTCAGGCCCCCACCACGCATCAACCGGCTGATAAGAAACAGTCTCACGAATCCTTTGATAGACTCTGCCAGTTCCTCTGCCCAATTGCGCATCAGGGTTCTGACGAAGCCTCAAGTCCAAAGCTTGAGCAGCTGTATACAATTCAATCGCCAGGACATGAGCCGTATTCTTGATGATATCCCGTGTATGACGGGCTGCGGTCATTGAATTGGCATTGTGATCTTCCTGCTCCGCTGAAGTGGGTAAAGAATGGACAGAATCCGGCGTTGCTAAGGTCTGATTCTCAAGCACCAGCGATGCAGCTGTGTATTGCAGCATCATCAAACCAGAGTTTAATCCCGCATCAGAGAGCTTGTCCACCAGCATGGGCGGCAGATCGGCATTCAAATGCCCATCTATCAGTCGAAAAGTACGCCTCTCGGAAATAGATGCAATCTCCGTCAGGGCAATACCCAAATAATCCATAGCCACACCAACCGGCTCCCCGTGGAAGTTCCCGCCTGACAGCGCAATACCCGGATCAAACAAGAGCGGATTATCAGTCGCCGCATTGATCTCCACCTCAACAACGCCGCGAACAAAGTCTAATGTATCCCAACCGACGCCCTGCACTTGAGGCGCGCAGCGCAGCGAGTAAGCATCCTGGACACGTCCGTAAGCGTCCAAAAGGCTGCTGCCATCCATCAGAGCTCTAACAGCTCTGGCAACCCGTATTTGCCCTTGATGTCCCCTAGCTTGGTGCAGCCGCTCCTCAAAAGCCGCCGAACAACCCATGACAGCTTCCAAACTCATCGCCAGCGATTTCTCAGCAGCATCCAGTAGCGTTTTCGCATCGTACACTGCCAATGCGGCCACGGCAGCGGAAAAGGTCGCGCCGTTATTCAATGCCAATCCCTCTTTCGCACCGAGTATAATCCGCTCAATCCCCGCACTGGTCATCGCTTCTTTTCCAGTGAGGACCTCCCCATCAAAACGAGCAAAACCGGATTCTTCCTCCAAATCATCCTGGTCTGTTGTAAACACCAGAGCCAAATGGGATAAGGGCGCTAGATCACCGGATGAACCCAGGGAGCCCTGACTGGGCACAATGGGGGTAACATTTTTGTTTAAGAGTTCAATAAGTGTATCTACGACAATTTCTCTAACACCGGAGAAACCCTTTGCCAGCGTATTAGCGCGCACGAGTATCGCCGCGCGAACCACTTCGTCATCTAACGCTTCTCCGGTTCCAACAGCATGGCTGAGGATGAGATTACGACTCAATTTAGCCGAGTCGGTGGCAGGAATGCGTTGTTCAGAAAAAATTCCAAATCCCGTATTAATGCCATAAACCGGCTCACCTTTTTCAATAATGGAATCTATCCATTCACGTGAACGCTGAACGGCTTCTCTTGCTTTTTGTGAAAGGCTGACTCGTTCATTGTGCCTGGCAACATTGACGAGATCTTCAATTGTCAAATGTGAACCATCAATTTCGATTGTCATTAAGAATCCATTCTACACCCACGGTTTTGGCTAATAGTTTTCACGTTTTTGCCGGTTATCTAAGACGCGGTTAACGTCCTTTTCCATATCGCGTTTCTTTATCGCCTGACGCTTATCATAATTTCGCTTGCCCTTAGCAAGTGCAATTTCAACCTTGGCCAGACCATCTTTCAGATAGAGTTTAGTGGGAACAATGGTCATGCCTTTCAACCGAATCCCATCCCATAATGCCTTAATTTCACGTTTATGAAGAAGTAAACGGCGATCGCGTTCGGGATCATGGTTGAACACACTGGCTTGATCGTAAGTCGCAATATGCGCGCCCACAAGCCACGCTTGCTGACCGTTGGTGCGGACATACGCTTCTGACAGGGAAATTTGCCCAGAGCGGATAGACTTGATCTCCGTGCCGCGTAGTTCAAGCCCCGCTTCATAGGTCTCGAATAATTCATATTCAAATTTTGCTTTTCGGTTTCTCGCAACGACTTTAATACCATTCATAGGCTATTATTTTAACACAGACTGATTCAAATAATAACCGCCAAACCGAGAAAACGCCCTTGGGTGCAATTGATGGCTGAAAATGGAGATTATTTTAACTGTGGGTATAATTGGAACCGAGTTCGAAAAATAAATTCATTAAATTAGGGAGAAAAAAAATATGGAAATCACATTGGCACTTGGTGGGGGCGGTGTCCGCGGTATGGCACATATTGGTGTCCTGAGAGCTTTGGAAGACAACGACTTCGAAGTCAAAGCTATTGCTGGCACAAGCGCAGGTGGATTGGTGGGTGCGGTTTATGCTGCTGGATTCAGCACTGAAAAAATTGAAGCCGCTTTTAGAGAGATGGATAAGCACCGCTCCTTTCAACGCAAACAAGGGGATAAACCTTCAATACTAGGAATGTCCGGGATAACCAAAATACTCTCAGAATTATTGGCTGACCGGACGTTTGATGACCTGGAAATACCTTTTGCAGCCACAGCCGTCAGCTTATACACTGGGAAGGAGAGTATCCTACGCAAGGGCAAAGTGATTGATGCTGTCAAAGCAACTATCGCCATTCCCGGTGTCTTTCCCAGCCAGGAGATCGGCGGTCGCGTACTCATTGACGGCGGTGTCCTTGATCCTGTACCTGTTCAAGTGGCACGTTGGATGCGTCCCGAGTTACCTGTCGTTGCTGTAATACTGCATAAACTCCCCGAAGGCTACGAAGAGGAGATTCCATTACCCATTGCGATTCCGGGGCCGACATCCATTGTGGAGCGGCTCTCCCAACTTCGCCCTGTCCAGGCTTTTAAGATATTCACGCGCTCCATAGAAGTGACGAGTAAACATCTCTCGGAATTATCCATGAAACTTTATAAACCAGAGGTGATCATTTCACCGCGCGTTGGAAATATCGGTATCCTTCAGGAAGTCGACACTGAGGAAATGATCCGGGCTGGCTTTGAGGCTACTGAAGAAACCATCAAGGAAATCAAATCCGAAGCCAATTGGATGAGACGCATCCAGCGCAAGGTTAGGCACAGCTTTAACCCTGAACCCATCCCTGAATTTTGGGAAGATGTTGATGAATAAAATGAACGATCAAAACATAAAACCAGAAAAAATTGAAATTCAAGGGTGGACTTTTCGTATCAGTCGCCCAGCAGAACTTCCCGAACCGACAATACCACTCCTCTTATTGCACGGGCACCTGGGCAACGAAAATGTCATGTGGACTCTCGCTAAACCCATTCCCCAAGGAACATTGATAATCGCCCCGAGAGCACCAATGAAGATGGGGGTCGATCAATATAGCTGGCATGAGATTTCGCCGCAATGGCCGTCCCTGGAAACTTATCAAACTTTAGGTGATGAACTATTAGAAGCTGTGAGGGCTTGGATGAACAGGGAAGGATTTACAATCTCACAATTTGATATCATGGGATTCAGCCAGGGCGGAGTTATGGCATATGCGCTCGCAATCCTGTATTCGGAATTGGTCAGAAAGGTGGCAGTCTTAGCCAGCTTCATTCCTCAATCATGGATGAAGGAAGGAGACCGCGTCTCTTTGGCCCATCAAGTATTTTTCATCGCCCATGGAATGAAGGATGATATCGTCCCCATTGATAAAGCAAGACATGCGGCAGAGTGGCTGGAGAAGAAAAACGCCCAGGTAACCTTTTGCCAAGCAGATACCGGTCATAGAATAAGCGCGGATTGTTTTAATAGTCTTGAGAAGTTCTTTTCTAACGACCGCTGATCAGCGCAATGACACCTAAAAATATACCTAAGGCCCCCAAACCAATAATGATCAACCCCATTGGTACACCAGCTACACTTGACCTTCCGGTTTCCATGGTATAAGTGGGAATTTCCAACGGCGCAGGTTCGGTGAAGGTAGGCAGCCGTGTGGCTTCCGGTGTCGTCAGGAATTGTGCTGCAAGTGTTGGATCGACAGTGCGGGTCATGTTGGGTGTGGATGTGGCTGGTGGTTGAACCTGCGGCAAGTCTCCTCCAAGAAGCGTGACATAATTACCGTATATCCATGCTTTGCCCCCTGCCACGCCAGGATACTCGATCTGCACCCAGTCGCCATAGTAACCGATGGCATTCGCTTCCTGACCAACCAGCAAAACGCCTACCTTTTCGGTCAACGCACTCGGCCCAGCCCGAACATTGATCTGCGTGTCATTGGCTGTCAGGGCATTAACGACCACGTATGGACCTCTTGGCGTGCTCGTCACCGTTGGAATAGCCACAGTCGGCAGCTGCGCAATGGGTCCGGCTTCCGCTGACCCCATTAAACTGAAACCAACCAGTATAACCAACAAGGAAAAGAAAATTATCGGTCGAAACCACCGATATTTCATTATCAATCAACTCCATAGAAAATCTAGTTCGAAACCACAACATTGGGATTATAATTCATACCGAAAGAATATGAAAGCACTTGAGGCTGTAGAAAGAGAGCTTACGAAAGGTTATACATGACTGATACAAGGATCTATCACGGTGAACTGCAACCGAGTGATATTGCACGTGATATTATCGCCCAATTTAATCGCGGTAATTTCCGCGTCCAGCAAATAGGGCGTGATCCAAAAATCGCTGTGCAAATCGCCACACATCAATTCGCACAATCAGGCGGACAGACCGCATTGACTGTGACTTTACACAAAGTCGAAGATGGCGTTTCCGTCCAGGTGGGCAATCAAGCCTGGATGGGTGTCGCTGCCAGTTTAGGGATGACGGCTCTTAGCACACTGCGAAATCCGTTTTCTCTATTGAGTCGCATTGATGATCTGGCGCAGGATATTGAATCCCTACATTTGGATCAAGATATTTGGGAAGTAATCGAAAAATCCGCCAGGCAGCACGGCGTTGGAAAAGCCCTATCAGATCGGCTAAAACGGTATATCTGTCCCTATTGCAACACGCCCAATCCGGTCGGCAGGAGTAATTGTATCGCCTGCGGTGCGCCTCTTGGGGACATCCAGCCTCGAACGTGTATGAATTGCGGCTTTATTGTTCACTCACTGGAACGTGAATGTCCCAACTGCCATGCAAAGCTGCCGCCAATATAACCTGACCTTAACCAGCTCTACTCCTGCATTTTGTAATTAACTACATCTCCCGCCAACGATGTCCATCCCTGCGGATAAAGTCTTCCGCGCATTGAGGCCCATCCGTACCCGCCTCATATACCAGCAAATTCTGTAAATTTTGAGATTTCCAAGCTTCAAGGATGCCGTGGGTCAACCGCCACGCTTCTTCCACCTCATCGCTGCGTGTGAACAAGGTTGCATCCCCCAGCATACAATCCAACAGCAGACGCTCATAGGCTTCAGGCGGCTCGCCCCCAAAAGCTTCCGCATAACTGAAACGCATCCTAACGGGTTCTATCCGCATCACACCGCCCGGTACTTTGGCGCCCAGGAACAGGCTGATGCCCTCATCCGGCTGTATCTGTAGGGCGAGGACATTCGGCGCTTCTCCTGCAAGATTACGCTGACCGAACAGAGACAGGGGGATCTGCGTATATTGGATGGAAATCTCAGTAATTCGCCTCTGAAGTCGTTTTCCAGAACGCAGATAAAAAGGCACCCCAGCCCAACGCCAGTTGTTGATGAACAACCGAGCTGCCATGTAAGTCTCTGTGATCGAGTTTGGGTCAACATCCGGCTCATCCCGGTAACTTAGGACTCGCTGGCCATTAATCATTCCGGAGACATACTGTGCTCGGCAGGTGTTTTTAAGCGCTTCTTCGCCAGAAATTTTTCCTATGGATTTCAAAACCTTCACCTTCTCATCTCGCACAGCCTTTTCATTGAAAACAGCCGGCGCTTCCATCGCTGTTAGCGTCAGAAGTTGAAGCAGGTGATTCTGAAATACATCCCGGATCACACCTGATTTATCGTAATAACCTGCACGAGTGCCCACACCCTCTGTCTCAGCCATCGTTATCTGGATATGATCAATATATTTCCGATTCCAAAGGGGTTCAAAGATTCCGTTTCCAAATCGGAAAGCTAGGATATTTTGTACGGTTTCTTTGCCCAAATAATGATCCATGCGATAGATCTGATCTTCCTTGAATACCGCATGAAGTTTGGAATCCAGGTCCAAAGCAGAATCAAGGTCTCGTCCAAAGGGCTTTTCCACCACGATCCGGCGCCAACCGTCTGAGCAGGTCTCTAATTTAGATTTCCCAATATTTTCAACTATGACCGCATACCAGCCAGGAGGTGACGCGAGATAGAATAAGGTATTCTGAACGCCAATTCGGTTCAAAGCCTCGTCTAATTTCTGATAACCGTCAATATCCTGAAAAGTGGACTGAATATAAAAGGAATTTCCTAAAAGTTCATCAAGCACATCCTCATCAATGGGAGATGTCCTGCCATACTCCATCACACCCTCGCGTAAAACATCTCGCATTTTTTCATGACTCCACGTGCGCCTGGCGAAACCCAGAATATAAAAGGGTGTTGGCAGACTATTACTTTTAGCGTTTTCATAGAGTGCGGGCATCAGTTTTCGACGGGCAAGATCTCCGGTGACACCAAAGATGACAATCGCCACACCTCCGGAACAGGGCTCATTTTGAAGGTCAATATCAGGCATAGATATTCTCCAAGTGAACGATTTAATTAAAGGAATTTACAAATCTATTCCAATTCTACCTGAAATCTGTTTCCTAAAAAATTTTGTATCACAGGTGGATTTCATGATTCATTGAGAGAACCATTAGACAGTATGCAAAGCATATCTTACAGTGAATTGTGCATTTCTAAAGATCCCAATATTGCGAAAGCACCGCATCAGGCCCAATTTTGGATGGTTGCTGTCCATATAAAACCACTGCTCCAGAAATTCAATCCCCTCTCCCCATGTCTCCAATTCCTCAGGGCGATCAACACCGAACTGAAAAGCTGCATCTTCGCGCATACTCATGCGATTTTTTAATTTCATGGAGGTCAGTTTTCCCCAAAAGCCCTCCACCCAGGTGCGGTTGGTCAGTTCACAAACTAATTCAGTGTCAGGAAAATTCCGCCGCATTTCCAGTACGAGGCTTTTTACCTCTTTTTCCGGTAGATACATGAACAACCCTTCTGCAAGGAAAATCACGGGGCGATTAAGTCTTTCCACCTCATCTATCCAGCTAAAGTCCAGAACACTTTGTCTGATCATGTGATATCGTTCGTTTTCATCTAAAAAATTTCTCTTGAATTTGATCATCTCCGGCAGATCCACATCAAAGAAATGGGCTTGACCGTTATCAATGCGATGGAAACGCGTATCCATCCCGCAGCTGACATTAACAACCACAGACTGAGAATGCTTTATCAGAAAAGGATCAGCGGAATCGTCGTAATCCTTAACCCACAGGTTAATATGGACCGTCAAGCGGGGGTAAATTGCCCGCTTTCGGAGTTATTGATAATGACGCGCCATTCTTCCCGCCGCCTTCTCCAGCAAAGGCTCAATAAGATCCATCAATTCCTCTGCTTTTTTATCAATTAGAATGGGGGCATCACTCCGGCTCTCAATGGCGCGATTGAACAATGTAAACAGAGCGGTCTCACAAACTCCCGACAGGTCAAATGATGATCCACTTTCAGCCATCTCTCCTCCAGCATATATTTCTTTTCATATCTACACTCCTAAATACCTTGGAAGTAAAGCACAATTTTGCTGAATGTCGAATCGCATTATAATAGATTCATTCGATTTATTTTTTTCAGGAGAAATCATTATGACAAAAATTATTGCAGATACCACTTGTGGACTGCCCCTTAACGAGTTGGCAGATTTGGGGATAGATGTTATCCCTCAAATCATCATTTTCGACGGAAAACCCTACAAAGATGACTCTGAAATTGATACGCCGACCTTCCTTGCCAAACTCAAAAAAGCTAAGGAACTACCCAAGACCGCCGCGCCGCCCCCAGTCCTGTATGAACCCCTTTTTAAGAAATATGCTGAACAAGGGCAATCCATTGTTATCCCAGCACCTTCAACAAACCTCAGCGGCACCTATCGGTCCGCAGAAGTCGCATCTGAAACTGTGCCTGAAGCGGACGTCCACATTCTGGATACACGCACCGTCGCAGGTGGGCTGGGAGTCTTGGTAAAGAAAGCCAAAGCCTGGGCGGATGAGGGGAAAGCGCCTGATAAGATCATTGAAGATCTCAAAGAATTAGGAAAACGGGAGGTCGTCTACTTCCTGGTGGACACTTTGGAATTCCTCCACAAGGGTGGGCGAATTGGGAATGCTTCTTATCTTATCGGCAGCGTCCTGCAAATGAAGCCGATATTAGGACTGAAGGATGGAAAAGTTGACGCTGTCGAAAAACAGCGTACTTCATCAAAAGCGCTCCGAAGGCTGAAAGAACTCGTATTGGCGGACTGCCCCAAAGGGAACGACTCCTATATCACCGTCAGCCACTGCGGCGGTCAGCACCGAGCTGAAAGCTTTGCCAACGAATTAGCAACAGCATTAGAGATAAATTCCATTCCGGTTTACGAAGTCCCCCCTGCTATTGTCGTTCATGGCGGCCCCGGGATTATCTCGGTCAGCTTCTTCAAAGAAAAGTAAACAATGAAAGCAGTAAAAAAAGAGTCAATCACAAATCTTTGCTAATGTTCTCTTTAAACAACCTTTTCCTCTTAATAATTAATAAGCTTCTGTAAGGATTGCTTCTAGAACCTCTTCGCTCAACTTGATGGGGTTCTTTTGCATGCTTGAAGCAACTTTAGATTTCTCAACAATCTGATTGAAATCTTTTTTCTGAATCCCGATCTCATGTAACCTTGGAATTTCAAGAGCTTCAGAAAGTTCCTGAATAAAATTCAGACCCTCACCTATCGTGGCATCCGGATCGCCCGTAATCAAGCGGGCTACATCCGTATAACGCTTCAGAATGTCTTCCATCCCCGGCATCTCATCAAGAACTTTGACATTGTATTTCATCACATACGGCAGGAGGCTGGCGCAAATTACACCGTGACGCGCAGAAAACATCCCACCAATCGGACCTGCAAAACCATGCACAGCGCCTAAACCGCTGTTAGCCAACGCCAACCCGCCAAACAAGCTGGTCAAAGCCATATCCTCCCGAGCGACCTTGTTCCCCCCATCCTGATATGCTGCCAGAAGCGATCTCGCCCCATACTTTATACCCTCCCGAGCAATGGCATCAGTCAGAGGATTAGCGAGGTTGGAAACATATGCCTCAATGACCTGCGTAAAGGCATCCATTCCCGTGCTGGCTGTCACTGATGGGGGCATGGTATATGTTAATTCTGGGTCAACGATAGCGACAGTAGGAATCATTTTTGCATCACGCATGCTGACTTTGACATTGTGTTCATGAGACGAAATCACTGCATTGCGTGTCACCTCAGCGCCAGTCCCCGCAGTTGTTGGGACGGCTATGATCGGTGCCGGGGCGTTGGGGATTTTCTTGCCCTCGCCTATCACCTCCAAATAATCCAATAAAGAACTCGGATTGGTCATCAAGGCGGCAATGGCTTTCGCGGAGTCCATTGAAGATCCACCGCCGTATCCAATCACAAAATCAGATTCAGCGGCCTTCGCCTGGGCAATGCCAGCCTGTATGGTCGGAACATCCGGTTCGCGGCTGATGCGAAATATCTCCCATCTCACACCGGAAGATTCAAAGGCTGTAAACAACTTATCCATAGGCACCGATCCGCTGCCAGCGACAATAAACGCCCGCGACCCAAAGCGTGTTGCGATATCCCCTATTTCTCTGATTGTTCCGTTCCCAAAGATTATCTTATTGGCGGTAGCAAATTCAAATCTCATTTCGACCTCACCTCATATCATCCGGGTATATGTTTTGATAGACCTGCTTTGTCCTCGGTTCAGCCATCATATCTGCGACTGCCTTATTCCAGCGTTTATAATGATCAGTTTCTTTGTGTCTGGCTGGATCATCTTCAGTACGATAAACTTCAACCAGCACAAATCGATTGGGATTACTGGAATCCTGCAGGACATCAAAACGGGCGATCCCAGGCTCAAGAACGCTTGCCTTGGCGTTTACCAGTGTCGCCTTCTTAAAATCATCAACAGCATCAGGTTTCACATGAACAAATACATGAACGATATACATATCATTCTCCTTTCCCCGAAAAGCAAATTTCCCTTTCAAACCGTATAAATCCAGTATACACTGAATTTTATACGAAATGAGAAATGAGATGAAATCCATTAACCCACAAATCGCACCCGATTTGACATTAAAAACGGAAAAGAAGCACGATCTGACTGTAAAGTTTTGAAAACTTTTCCCCTTGGTGTGTTGATGTAAATTGAGATTCATGCGGGGTTACCCCATAAAGACAACTCCCACCTGCGTGCGGAAGGTTTACTTCTATTAGGAGAAACGCTCTATAACGCTGAGCTGCCCCCACCTCCTCTAACCCCCCCAAAGATAATGCTCCACGCGCGGACATTAGCTTTCGCACACCCTAGCGCGGGCAAATGGCAGCAATTCACAGCTCCTTACCTGGAAGATTTCCGAGACACCTATACTAAACTCAGGTTTGCCAAAGGTCTGGATATTGTGATTTAATCGAAACAAAGCCCCTTGCACCAATAATCACATGATCCAAAACCGGAAGCTCAAGCAGATTCCCCGCTTCAACCAACATCTTTGTCAAACGAATATCTTCGGGACTGGGAGAAGGATCGCCGCTGGGATGATTATGCACAATAATCAACGAGGCAGCATTATCACGAATGCCAGCGCGATAAATCTCTGCCGGGCGAACGGAGGAGGCATTTAAGGAGCCTTTGTACAAATTGTGAGTTTGAAGAAGATGGTTCCGGGTATCTAAAAGCAGCACCCACAACTCTTCCTGTTCCAATCCCGCCATTTGATATTGAACCTGATCAGCGATGTCTTGTGGACTATTTATCATCACTCGGTCTTCCGGTGTCAATGATGACAACCGGCAGCCCAATTCAATGGCAGCCTTGATTTGTGCTGCTTTCGCACGCCCCACCCCATCCACCTCACACAATTCATTGAAGGTCGCTCTTTGAAGACCATCCAACCCTCTAAATTGATATAATAATCGCTGGCCAACCTGAACCGCATTAAATCCCTTCGTCCCCACACGCAACAGGATCGCCAGTAATTCTGCATTGCTTAAAACGCCTGCACCTTGTTTTTCCAGCCGCTCGCGCGGGCGTTGTGATGCTTCAAAATCCTTTATTCGATAGCCTTCTTTTATTTCTGCCATAAATCTCCTCCCATATGACCGCACACCCACCGTAGAACTTGCGATTGAGCGGATCATAACAACCCCACGATGATTAACCTCAAACATCAGTCCATTAATTCACCATGATATAATATCATCATTCATAAAATCGGATGAAGTTTCATGAAATTTTCAATAACGGAATATAAACATTGCGATTTGTTCAAAATCAACGGCAGAGTCGACAGCTATACCTCGCCGATAATTGATCATGCACTCAAAGCCCTCTTCACGGATGGTCATTATAATATTGTTATCGATATGCAGGATGTTTCCTATTTATCAAGTGCGGGAATGCTGGTCTTTGTCAACGGACAAAAACAATGTCAACGACAGGATCGTGGGGAAATTGTATTCGCCGAAACCCCAGAAAATATTTTCTCCAGCTTCAAACTGGCAGGGTTTGACCAATTCTTCAAGTTTTATGAGAATAACACTTCTGCTGTAGGACATTTTTAAAAAATTACGTCTATGAAAACCAAAATCTTCCTTGGAAATTTCGAGAGTCTCGCATCAATCAGTAACTTTATTGTTGATCAAGCTGAAGAGGCAGGCTTCTCTCCCAGCGATGTTTATGCCATTCAAACCGCAGTTGATGAAGCTTGCGCTAATATCATTGATCATGCATATGGCGGGGAAAATGTCGGTAGAATTGAAATTCGTGTTATGCCCATCAAGAAAGGCTTAAAAATTGTCTTGAAAGACACAGGCGAGCCTTTTAATCCCGACGATGTCCCGGAACCTGATATCTCATCGCCCCTTGAAATACGAAAGGAGCGCGGGCTGGGGATATTTTTCATGCGACAGCTCATGGATAAGGTCGTTTTCAAGTTCTCCGCATCTCAGGGGAATACCTTGACTCTCGTTAAATATAAAGGGGGTTGATCTTGACAAAAAGAAGTTCACTTCCCCAAATTTCGGATATATCTCATCAGTCCATTCTCATCCTGGGACAAGATCTAGCGAATCTTACAACTTATCAGGAACAAAAAGCCCATTTAAAAGACTTTGTATGCAGGTATTTCGGGGAGAAAGTATTTGTATTCATAAATCATCCGCCCAGGTCTGACAGGACCATAAATCTTCAAGATGACTACCCTATTGACATCCAAGACCTCCATGATGACCAGGAATATCATAATGACCACCATCGTGTCATCAAAAAAGAAGTATTTTATTGGCTGGTTGTTCCACTAATTCATGGCGCGAATGAAATCGGTGGGATCATCATAGCTTTTGATGATTGCCCCAAAGCCGAGAAAATCAGCGACTTGATGGATGTTGGTCGAATTGCTGGAATGGCAATCGATGCTTGCCTTCAATCACAATTGCAGCGTTGGCAGCAAAAACAACTTGCCTTGGTTCGCTCAGTTACCGCTCAAGTGTCGCAAATCACAAATGTGGATGTCCTGACCCGTCAAATCACCAATCTGGTTCAGCAAACCTTCAACTATTATTATGTTGCTGTATTCCTGATCAACGAAAAATCAAAACGCCTGCATTTTGAATCCAGCGCCAGTTTGGTGAAATATGAAAGACCAGAATTTGAAAACGAGACCCATCCCGGATTCGCCCTGGGCGAGCATATCATCGGTTATGTAGCTGAGACCGGACATGAATTAGTCGCCAATGATGTGCGTAAAGAACCCCGTTATAAAAAAGTAGACTCACTAGCAGGAACGAAATCCGAGGTGGTACTCCCGCTTAAAATCGACAAGCAGGTCTTCGGCGTCTTTGATGTCCAATCCGATCAATTACAAGCCTTTGACGAAAACGACCTGCTTGTGCTGCGAGCCTTGGCTGATAGTATCGCCATTGCCATCGAAAACACACGTCTTTTCCAAACCGTGCAGACTCGCGCTGACCAACTCACAACTGTGGGCAAAGTCAGCCGAGCGATTACCTCAATCCTTGATTTGGATCAACTCCTGCAGAAGATCGTCAACCTTATCCATGAGAGATTTGATTTCCCCTTCGTTCATCTTTATACCATTGACCCTGTCGGGAATAAAATCACATTCAAAGCTGGCAGTGGTGAGAGAACCCTGTTATATGAAGAATCAAATATATCCTTCGATATGGACTCGGAAACAGGTATCATCCCCTGGGTTGTCCAGCACGGTGAAACCAAACGAATTAATAACGTAGAAGAAGAAGCCTTATTTGAAAAGCCGCCCGTCAGCGGAGGACCTTCCGGTTCTGAAATGTCCATTCCTTTGTTTTTCGGCGGTGAAATACTTGGTGTCTTGGACGTTCAAAGTCAACAGAAAAACGCTTTCTCGCAGGAAGACCAGCAATTATTGGAAACCTTGGGGGACAACATCGCCATTTCCATTCGCAACGCAAGGCTTTACCATTCGGAAAAGTGGCGTCGCCAAGTAGCGGAGAGCCTTCGCGACATCGCTGGATTGCTTTCGGATAACACCGCATTGGATGACGTCCTTGATGCTATACTCAAACAACTTTATAAGAACCTTCCTTGCGATGTAGCCTGTATCTGGTTATTCGACCAGGAAACCGCAGCCGATGTCCCAATTGAATCCCAAAAATTACACCTGGCAGCTCAAAAGACAGCCGAAGGGTACAGCGCTGATGATATAAAAAAGACGACATTCATTCCTGACGATTGGGTTAAGGCTGCGCTGACCCGGGAAAAGCCTACGATCCGAAAACTCAATGAAAGCATCGGCCCAATCGCAAGTCAATTCGATATGAAACGGGATTATTCTGCCATCGCAGCACCTCTGCACACCGGGGAGGAAATCCTTGGCATGCTGACATTGACCCATCACGAACCTGGACGGTACGGTCAGGAATCGGAGAAAATCACGTCCGTCTTTGCCAGTTACGCCGCCATTGCCATTAAAAACGCCCACCTCCTCACACAAGCCCAGGAACAAGCCCGGATTTCAACCATTCTCCTTCAAGTCACACAAGCAACACAATCTCAAAGTAACATTGAAGGATTGGCGGAAACAATCGTTCAACTCACACCCATGGTCGTCGGTGTGGAAGGGTGTGCCCTATTTCTCATAAATCAAGACAACGATAGTTTTAAATTACAAGCCATGAACGGGATCACAGAGTCAGGGAGTGAAGCTGATTTCAGCCATCCGATTCTACTTCACGATGCACCTATCCTTAATAATTTGGTCGCGTCCCAAAAACCTCTTATTATCAGAAATCCAAAAGCAGACTTACACCTTCCTGATGATTTTCCGCAATTACGACAAGTTGAAACAATGATGTTGTTACCCATCATGGCCAGGGGTGAATTCTTTGGAGCGCTTTTATTGACTAACGATTCAGCAAGCACATCGGATAGAGATGTCAATGAGATCATCGGTGAAGAGAGGATGAAGATCATCCAGGGCATCATTCAGCAAACCGCCATTGGGATTGAAAATCTACGCCTGCTTGAAACCCGGCAAGAAGAAGCTTATATCTCCACGGTGCTGTTACAAGTTGCACAAGCTGTTGTCAGCAACGCTGAACTCAACGACACACTGGAATCGATTGTTAATATCATGCCCATCTTAGTTGGTATCGAATCAAACGCCATTTATCTCTGGAACAGATCATCCGAAACATTTCAGGTGTCTTTTGCAACCATTCAGGGATCAACGAGCAAAGATAACCTGATTGGAACCGGCTATGAAGCCGGCGATTTCCCCATGCTGGATGCCGTATTCCGTAACAACCGTCCTGTGGTGTTCCCTTTTACCGAGATGATCCTCCCTGCTGAAGACTGGGATTTAATCCTTCCAGATGAGGGTCAAATTGATCCCTTACCCATCCTGCAAAGCTCCTATCCCCTGTTATTGGGATTTCCCCTATCCGTACAAGATGAAGTTTATGGCGTTCTTTTAGCCCAAGATGATAACTTAGCCACCAACCGTGAACGCCGCTTTGAACTGCTTTGGGGAATCGCCCAACAGGCTTCCCTGGCAATTCAGAATGACCGTTTGAATAAGGAAATGCTCGATAGGCAGCGTTTGGAACGTGAATTTCAGCTCGCCAGAGATATCCAACAAACTTTTCTCCCGGATCAAATGCCGAAAATGCCGGGGTGGGATATGAGTGTGTATTGGGAGACAGCGCGCCAGGTTGGAGGGGACTTCTATGACTATTTCCTTTTGACGGACGGTCGTTTGGCACTTATCATCGCTGATGTATCCGATAAAGGCCTGGCTGCGTCATTGTATATGACAGTAACGAGAACATTGCTGCGTGCTGCAGCGCGTGAATCAACTTCCCCAGCAAGAACCTTAGAGCATGTCAATGATCTTCTCCTGGTCAATTCACAAACAGGGCTCTTCGTTACTGCATTCTACGGCATCCTCAACCTCCAGGATGGATTGTTAACCTTTTCAATTGCAGGTCATAATCCTCCTGTCCTGATTAAATATCATGAAAACAAGATTATTGAATTTGATAAAGGTGGGATTGCTCTAGGCGCAATGGAAGACATCAAACTGGAAGAAGACACCATCCACCTTGAAACAGGGGATTGTCTTCTGCTATATACGGACGGGGTGACAGAAGCGTTTAATCTGCAGGATCAAATGTATGGGAACCAACGCCTGGTAAGCACCCTCAAAACCGCCATCGGAGAATCCGCATCGAGAGTGATAGAGACACTGGAGGCCGATCTGGATATCTTTCGCGGAGAAGCCCCATTAAGCGATGATACAACCATCCTAGCTATTTGTCGGGAAAAATCACTTACAGATGAGGATGGGAATATTCGTTCTGCGTAGAATGGCATTAACCGTACTTCCAAACAATATCTCCATCAAAGGTGGAAGACCATATCCGCCGATTACGATCAACTCAGAAGACTCCTCCTTGGCAACATCCAAGATCGTCTCACTAACCGGCCCATTACTGTGACGAAAGATACTATGTTTACAACAGTCTCCAAGATAATCTTTTGCTTCTTGCAAGAGATTTTGTCCTTTTTCCTCATCTTCATCTACAACTAAAACCGTCAGAGTCTTGTCGTGATACTTTGCCAAGTAGGATGAGACAAATAAAGCCTCTTTTCCTTTCGGACTTCCATCGTAGGCACACAGCAGCCGATTCATCGGAGTCACCCGATTACGAACCAGCATGACCGGGCGGGAGGAACGCCGAATAATGAGGTGGATTCCCGATTTTAGACGAGAAATGACATCCGGCGAGGGGGGATAAGATAATTTTAAAATCACAAGATCGTTCACACGAGCTCGTTCACAGATTGTTACAGAAATATTACCCTTTTCAAACATCACATTCCCACTCAGCCCTGCTTGATCAAGGCGTCTCTTAAAAGCCTCCGATACATATTCATTATTAATCGCATTTTTCCAATCGTTGCTTTTAATGATCAATCCACGAACATCTGCCCCTTCCATATGCGCAATAATAATCGCCTGCTCAAGAGCCAACCAGGAATCGGCACTGCCATCCATGGCGACCAAGATATCTGAAAACAACCCATTTTCTTCAATATTCTTTTTCTCATGCCATTCGCCGGGCGATGAAAAATCTTTAAGCTGCCTTGGAATCAATAATTCCAAAATCCGTTCACCCAATCTGCCAAGTATCCGCGCAAATCGTCTTCCATATCGAGAGGCAAAGTCTGATGCCGCTTTTTCCGGACGAATCGACCATCCATATTCTTCTTCCATGTAGGTTTGATGATCAAGTACCCAGATATACAAGTCTGTCTCAGTTTGATCAGGAAATTCCTCAAGGATATCCTGTTCCCGGATAGCTTTCACAACAGGCTGATAAACCTGTTCATACCAATGACGAACAGCTTCATCCCAGGGAATTTCCTTGGATTGCTCCATCCCCATATAATGCCGATGCACTTGAATATGTTCCATCAGAGTCTGGTACTGACCAGGAAATGTCAGCTTAAATTCAACACCGGGCAGGATCTCATCAATATGGCTCTCATCCAAGAAATTCGCGTATTCTGCTTTCAAGATGATTTCTTCCGGAGTATCTTCTGCAGTGAAATTGACACGGCTGCGAATCTCCGTCACATAGGCTTCAATCTTTTCAATTCCCATCTGCCGGGCAATCGAGACACGATGGTTCCCATCTAAAACAAAATAAACCTCGGCGATCTTGTAAACTCGAATGGGCGGCAATCCCGAACTGGCCGGGGAGGTCATAGCCGCTTTAACTCTCGCCCAACGCTGCATGTCCTCATCGTGCAATGGCAAGAAATTCTGATTAAAATCCTGATAGCGATTGACACTACCTACAATAGAATCTATCGGGATTTCTTGAATCCCCTTCGAAGAAAGACCGGATGCATGAAGCTTCTTGCTAATTTCAGCATAAGGCAAGAGTGTTTTTGATTTCCCCGTAATCGTTGACCAAAGGCGTTGAAACTCTGCCTTGGAACGAGCGCTCCTGAAATCTTCAATAGCTCTGTTATATTCAATAGGGCTGTTATCAGAGGGCATAACACTCTCCTCAATGATTATTTCTAATTTATTGTATAATTTTCTATCACGGATTTATCATACCGAGATTATTGAGTCATGACAAGCTCGAATAAGGGTCAACAATCCACATTTTTATTCAGATTCAGGATTAAACGCTGATGTTTTCCAAGATGGCAAGACACCTTTCCACACACCCATGGCAGAGACATTTATTTTTTCTCCTGTTGGCTGTCCTGGCAACAGCGATCAATGGTTACCATTTTGGCACTTTCGATCAGGTCTTTCACATCACCTTTCTCAAGAAATTCGTCAATCCCAGCTTATATCCAAATGACCCCTTCCTCTCCCTTCGCTGGTACCACTTCTCTTACTTCTGGTTTCCCTTCGTCCCTTTGCTTAAAGCAGGCATCCTCGAAATCAGCATGTTCATCCTTCATATCCTGACCGTCTATGGAACGTTCTGGATGTTCTGGGCATTATCAGATCTTTTATTCAAATCAGGACAAACGAATCTTTTTCTTTCCCTAGCCCTGATCTTCCCCCACATCGGCTTGCCGGGTTTCCAAATCATCGAATTCAGTCTGCTCAACCGCACCTTTGTGCTCCCCTTCTTATTGGGAAGCCTCTGGCTTTATCTAAAAGGGAAGAAATTTCTAGCGTTCTTGCTTTTAGGACTGATGTTTAACTTGCATGTGATCTATACCATTTTCGTGCTTTGTATGCTGCTGTTGGATGAAGTGGTAAATTTCTCCTGGAATTCCTGGTGGAAACCCATACTGCAGTTCGCAATCTTCTTTATCGCCGGTTTACCGGTGTTGATCTGGCGCATGCAAACTGGTAATGGGATTGATCTGACCCTCAGACCTGAGATGCTGGAGCTAGCAACAGATGGGTTGCTGTATACCGTCTATTATCCCATTGGCGCTTCCAGTCCAGTTATCGGCAACCTTGTCGCCGGGATTGGGACGCTCTGGGCATTTATTCTCGGTTATCGACGAGTACCAAAAAACAATACCCATAAGTCCATGGGGAACTTCGCTCTAGCGGTCGGCATGCTCGTGATCATCTCGATGATTGCCAGCTATCTCTTGCCGGTGACAATACTACTGCAAATGCAGATCTTACGGGTGGCTGTCTTCATGCTCTACTTCGGCATGTTATATTTCAGCTATTTTATATGGAATCAGAAAGCAGATAAACTATTATCAAATGGCGGATTCTCACTACTCGCTATCAGTTTCATACTGCTCATTACGCCGCTTTTTGCGATTCTTCTTTACTATCTTGCTAAGGGTTTGAAAAAGATCAAACTCAATCCCGCATGGGTGATCCCCGTAGTAATTTTCCTTCAAGGATATATTATTTGTGTCGCAGTGCAATCTGGCTATTGGGCACCCGGATTCCATATCTATGGACCAAAGACAGAATGGCGGGATGTCCAGGAGTGGGCAAAGGAAGGCACTCCCATCGATACAAAATTCATCTCGCCTCCCCATCTATTTTGGCATTATATTCCGGACTGGCGAGTATTTTCAGAGCGTGCTTCAGTTGCAACCGCCCCTGAGATGATGGAAATCCCCTTTGACCCCTCCTTTGCTGATAGCTTTACACAACGGTTTGAGGCTGTCGCGCCAGGTGCGACTGAGGAATTCGATGGTAATTACGTCCATACGCTGGAGATCACAGAAGAGAAATTCTATACCAACAGCGAAGATAATTTTGCCGATATCGCCTGCGTGTTCTCAGCCAACGCGCTGGTTGTAGAACGAGGTCATGCCTATGATTTTGAAATACTATACGAAAATCCTGGCTTTATTGTCTATCAACTTCCAGATTGCCCCAACCCGTAAACTGCAGCGTTATTAATCTTTCCGCCTTATCCTTCTGCAATTAAATGTACTGATGACGAATTCATGAAAAATAAGCGCCGAAATTTTCATCATCATCAATTAATCTCACAAAATAGGTTGGGAAAGGCAACCATGCTATAATGTCACAGAGATTCATGATGATTTTTTTTGAAAATTATTGGTCGCATCGTGAATACGCCTAATTATCGGAGTCAATACAATGTCAGAATCGCCCCAAAGCCATACCATCGAAAGTTACCAGCCCTTGGATTACCTCGTCATCGGGCATGTAACAGCCGATCTCAATAATTCTGACATCTCTCTGGGCGGAACCGCCGCTTTCTCTGGTCTGACAGCACACGCGCTGGGGTTGAATACGGGAATCATTACAGCTTTCAATCCTGAATTGAATGTTGATCCCCTTAAATCCCTTTGGATGAAGGTGAAACGCAGCAAAGAAACTTCCACCTTCAAGAATATTTCAGATGGTGTCGAACGCACACAATACCTGTACCATACTGCTGAAGAGATATCTTCCGAAGATATTCCATCATTTAATACCCCACCAGCAATCGTTCATCTAGGGCCAGTCGCAAATGAAGTAGATGCTGAAATATTAAAAATGTTTCCAAGGAGTTTGAAATGCCTTACCCCCCAAGGTTGGTTTCGCAGCGTCAATTCAAATTATGAGGTTGTGCTGGGATCTTGGGAAGATGCAATCGAATACCTCTCATTTGCTGACGTTGCCGTTATCAGCCAGGAAGATGTCCAGTACGATGAAAATACGATCGTAAAAATGGCTGATGCTATTCCCGTATTTGCTGTAACAGAGAACTATAAAGGCGCAAGAATCTACTGGCACAATGATGCCCGATATATCAACGCACCTGAGGTAAAATATGTAAATGACACAGGCGCAGGTGATGTTTTTGCCACAGCCTTCTTTTACCGGTATTTCACAACGAAAGACCCCTGGGAAGCCGGTCGGTTTGCCGTCAAGCTCGCCTCATGGTCCGTCACACGTAGTCACCTGGACAGCATACCAACACCCGAAGTAATCCAAAAGGCAAGAATGGAATTGATTGGACGATAAAGGATCGAATTATGGGATTGGGAAAAATTTACACAATTGTCAATCAAAAGGGAGGCGTAGGAAAGACCACAACCGCCATTAACCTCGGCGCTTATCTGGGTTATTTTGGCCAACGTGTACTGATTGTTGATATTGACCCCCAAGCAAACGCAACATCATGTCTGGGAATTGATAAAAACGAAGTTTCAGGCGGGACATACGACGTTCTGATTGGCGCGCAACCGATCCTTTCACAAATCCTGCATAATCCACGCTTTAAATTGTCGTTATTGCCTGCTTCACCTTCGCTCTCCGGTGCAGAAATCGAATTGATCGAGGTTGATCATCGTGAGGTCAAGTTGCGGAATGTCCTGGTACCCATCAAACAGCGCTATGATTACATTTTCATAGACTGCCCGCCCTCCCTGGGATTATTGACAGTCAACGGATTGGTCGCTGCTCTGGACGGTGTCCTGATCCCAGTCCAATGTGAGTATTTAGCATTGGAAGGACTGGGTCAGTTGACGCAAACCATCAATAGGATTAAGCGTTCGCTGTTCAATGACCTGACAATCCGAGGGGTGATCCTGACCATGTATGACGGGCGGACAAATTTAGCTGCGGATGTGGTTGAGGAGGTACAGCGGGTCTTCGGCAAGCAAGTGTTTAACACCGTCGTCCCCCGCTCTATCCGGCTTGCAGAAGCACCCTCTTATGGTATGCCCATCTCCGTTTTTGCCCCAGATTCAACCGGCGCCCGTTCATATGCAGCTCTGGCGAAAGAATTATTGATCTCTGACAATGTCCAAATCCCAATTGTACAGGAGGCGAACTGATGGCACGTAGACCTGGTCTTGGCAAGGGACTGGATGCCTTAATCCCCTCCGGAGAAGAGAATGAAGGTCAAAAACCTTCCTCCACCTCTGGCCAGGGAATCATTCATATCCCAATTGAGCAAATCCGACCCAACCCCCAACAGCCCAGAACCACACTTGATGAAGACTCTCTAAAGGAATTAGCAGCTTCCATCACAGAACACGGCATTATTCAACCGCTGATCGTCTCCGCTGATCCGAAGGAAGACGAGTATATTCTTATCGCAGGGGAACGACGCTGGCGGGCGGCTAAGCTGGCTGGCTTGACTATGGTTCCCGTTATCGAGAAGAATGTCTCGGAACAGGGACATTTGGAATTAGCATTAATTGAAAACCTGCAGCGTACAGACCTTACCCCGCTTGAGATGGCAGAAGCCTACCGGCAATTGGCTGAGGATTTTAACCTCACCCATGAACAAATCGCTGAACGAGTCGGCAAAAGCCGCACCAGCGTGACAAACACTTTGCGGCTGTTGAATCTGCCCGATCAGGTGAGAAAAGCCCTTGCAGAAGGGCAGATCAGTGAGGGACATGCCAGAACAATCCTTGGGCTTTCCAGCGTCAAAGCACAAATCTCTGTTCTCATCAGCATCCTCAACCTTGGATTAAACGTCAGGCAAACTGAGTCCTTAGTAAAAAAAATGAGCGGCGAACGACCAGCGCCGAAAACCAAGCCTGCGCCATCCCCGGAGGTTCAAGCCCTGGAAGACCGATTGCGGAATTTCTTTGGCACCAAAGTAAACCTGAACAGCCGTAAAAATGGGGGCAGTCTTGTCATCCATTATTATTCTGATGAAGAATTGAACGACATCTTGGATAAGATTCTGCCGGAATAATTCTATGATCCTCCTTCACAATGCGAACATCTATTCGCCTTCCCATCCCGGCGCCACAGCCCTGGTTATCGCCCATGGACGCTTCCATGCCATTGGTTCCGATTCTGAACTTCTGGATATATTTTCAAATGCTGAATCCATCATTAATTTGAAGGGACGCAGCCTTTGGCCAGGGCTGACGGATGCCCACGTCCATCTCAGCCACCTCGCAGAGAGTATGTCAATGGTAGACTGTGAGACGGACACATTGGAAGAATGTCTTGCCCGAATCGAGGCAGCAGCAAAAAAGCTGCAAGAAGGCACCTGGCTGCTGGGACACGGCTGGAATCAAAACCAGTGGGAGGAAGGTTATGGCAGGAAAGAACAGCTTGATACGGTTTGTCACGGTCACCCAGCATATCTCACAGCGAAATCGCTCCATGTTGGCTGGGCGAACAGCCAGGCTCTGACATTAGCCGGTATTAACCCGCAAACACCGGATCCGCCTTCAGGAAGAATCCAAAAGAACCACGCCGGGCAACCCACAGGCATCCTGTTTGAATCCGGTGCGATGAATCTGATCGAATCCTTCATCCCCGAACCATCCATTGAAGCATTAACCGCGAAAATTAAAGCACTCTTTCCGGAGCTTTGGAAGGTTGGCTTAACCGGTGTGCATGATTTTGATGGTTTTAACTGCTGGCAAGCCCTACAGTCTCTGCATCAAAAGGAATTGTTAAACCTGAGAGTGCGAAAAAATGTCCCCTTCGACCATTTGGACGCCTTCATCAACGCTGGTTTACACACCGATTTTGGGGATGATTGGCTGCATATTGGCGGCGTCAAGCTGTTCTCGGATGGCGCCTTAGGACCCCAAACAGCTGCTATGCTGGAGCCCTACGAAGCGAGCAATGAATTGGGGACATTGTTAATGACCGAAGAAGATATTATCAACGTGGGCATTCGAGCTGTTGATAACGGATTGGCGTTAACCATTCATGCCATCGGGGACCTGGCGAACCGAACCGTCCTTAATGCCTATGAAAAGATCAGGGCATATGAACAAAGGCAGGGACTGCCCCACCTGCGCCATCGTATCGAACACGTTCAGATCATCAACCCAACAGACCTTCCCCGCCTGGCTGCCCTGGATATCATCGCTTCCGTGCAACCCGTCCATGCGCCCTCCGACATGAAAATGGCAGATAAGCATTTGGGGGCGCGATCAAAAAATGCCTATGCCTATCGTTCCCTGCTAAAGAGCGGCGCTATCCTCGTGTTTGGGTCCGATGCTCCGGTTGAATCCGTCAATCCATTTTATGGTTTACATGCTGCCGTGACACGCCGGCGAGTGGATGGTGACCCCAGCCCTGAGGGATGGCATCCAGAACAAAGACTAACCCTGGAAGAAGCCATTTCGGGATTCAGCCACACTCCCGCTATCATTGCCAACCGTGGTGGAAGACTGGGAAAGATCGCTGAAGGTTATGAAGCGGATTTTCTGGTGCTGGATGATGATCCATTTCGCACGAATCCACAGGACTTATGGAAAATAAAACCCGTTGCCACATTTATTGGTGGCCGCTGTGTCTACGCTGCAAAGAGTTTTGAGATTGATCTTTCTGATTAAGCCAAAAGAAAAACGTTAGAAAATTCTTTGGGCATGAGCTATAATTGATTCATTAGACAGTGGATGATCAGTTAAATGCTGGAGAAAACCCATGAATCACATCCCAGAGATCCTCAACAAACGAATCCAGAACATCAGAAAAGCCAATCGACGCAGTATCCATGACTGCGCTTCTCTCCTGGGCATAACCAAAGAACAATATTTAGGGTTTGAAAACGGCACTGCCCAACTCACTCTCCCCGATGTAGAATTATTGGCGCGTTTTTTTGATGTTCCTCTGACCGCCTTTTTTGATGAGTCCCCCTTAGAAAATCTAACCCTTTCACTCCCTGAAAGATCGCACCGACCTCAATACAAACATTTACGTCATAAGATGATCCGGGCGAAATTCAACATGCTCAGAGAAAAAACAGGGGTGACGCTTGAAGAATTGCATGAAAAAACCGGCATCCCCCAGAAAGATCTATCAGATTTTGATAACATCAGCACACCCATTCCTATCTCCAATTTGATCATGATCGCCGACTGCCTTGGAGAATCATTGGATTATTTTCTCGATGAGAATTATCAAGCCATTGAGAACCAACCTGATCAAGACAACCAGAAAACGCCAAAATGGCAGCCTGAATATCCCGAAATTGATAAGGCAGATGATAACCGAGAGGATGACCCATACGAACAGCTTGTTTCTGCATTAAAAATAATACCGAAGGAAGAACAGGCGCAAATCGCAAAGATGCTCCTACAATATATTAAAACACTACAATAATCAGCACGTTCAAATAGGTACATAAGTTGATTAAGTTGATCAAGTTATATAGTGTTATCTGGCAAGGCAGATAAATGCTTCCCCAACAGAACGACTCTCAAGTTGACAGGTTGATATTCGAAGCCGTACAGGAAGATTACGAACAACTTGCGGGATTTCTCAACCATAACAATAGAATTCACAGACATTTAGATTGGTTTTCTGCTTTGGATTGGCTTGGAAGCCATCCTTTTTTATTGGAAAAGAATAATAATAGAATACTAGCAGCCCTTTGCGCCACCCCGGAAAATGATAAAGCAGCTTGGGTGCGCGTTTTCGGTGTTAGGAATAACCTGTCTGTAGAGAGGTGCTGGCAAAAGCTACTCCCCAGAGCAATACAGAGGCTCAGAGAGAGAAATTGTCAATACTTGGCAGCATTAGCCCTACATTCATGGTTTGAGGCGCTCCTGGTCGATTCTGGCTTTGTGAACCGGCAGGATATCATCGTCCTGGAATGGCAGGGTAATCTCTCAGAAAATGAATCACAAAACAAGGACATTACTATCCGGCAAATGGCGTTGGATGATCTTCCAACGGTAAAACACATTGACCAACTTGCCTTTCCGCCTCTCTGGCAGAATTCACTGGCTGGTCTGACCAAAGCCTATCATCAAACCGGAATCAGCACAGTGGCGTTAATCGACAATAATATCATAGGCTATCAAATCAGCACATCAATGACGATTTATGGTCACCTGGCAAGACTGGCTGTACATCCCAATTACCAAAAGCAGGGGATTGCCACAGGTCTTGTTTACAATTTACTCAAACGCTTTGTAAAACGGGGGTTCTCTAGGGTTACGGTGAACACTCAATCAGATAACAAATCATCTCTCAACCTTTACAGAAAATTTAATTTCAGACGAACATCGGAGAGTATTCGGGTTTACGAAACCGATTTATAAAATTATTCTTTTGTGGGACAAGAACCTTCTGCTGGACAAATGCCGTTTCATATGGCAAAATCATAAGGTTCGGATTTTAGGAGGTTGGCTTGAGTTTAGGCAAGAGCAAACGAGAAATAATTCGCGAAAAAAGGAAGGAACAAAAACGCCGGCGTGTGATGACCTTCATTTTCGTCGCCATCGCCGCCATCGCGTTGTTCAGCATTACAGTGATTCTGCCAAAATTTCTCGCTGGCAGCACAAAACATGAGAACACCAAAGGTTTTTCTATCGGCGACCCGAAAGCCCCTGTCACCGTTGTAGAATTCTCCAGTTATACGTGCAGCGTTTGTAAGAGTTTTTCTGAGAATCACGAAAAAGACTTTATTGCTGAATATGTGGATACGGGTAATGTCTATTTCACCTATGTCAATATCCCCTCTGACAGCGAACAGTCCCTAGCTGCTGCAGAAGCATCTTATTGTGCGGCAGAACAAAACAAATTCTTTGAATATAAAGAATATCTCTATGAAAATGCAGGTCATTCAGACGCTTACACATCAGACAACCTTATCGAATACGCTGCATCCGCAGATCTGAATTCAGATGAATTCCAAACCTGCCTTGCCAGCGACAAGTACGCAGATGCCTATCTCCAGGAATATGAGTATGCAAGATCGGTCGGGCTTACGGGCACACCCTCGTTTCTGGTTAATGAGACATTGGTCTATGCAAGTGAGTTAATATCCACGGTCGAAAGCGCATTGAAGTGAAATCTGAGTTTAGAAACTTAGAGTCAGCACCGGGTTTCAATACTCAATACCACCTAAAAGAACTTTTCTAATAACAACATAATGAGTGGGGTTATCAGCAATGCGGGTAGAAAATTGCCCGTGCGAATCTTCTTCAACGCTAAAAGGCTGCTGATCGATACAGCCATTAAGATCAACCCGCCAACGGCTGTCATTTCCGTCATCATCGCTTTAGAAAAGAATTGACTGAAAAAGCCCGCCAGCAATGTAATCGCACCCTGATAAACCAAAATCGTCAAGGCAGAAAAAGCAACACCGATACCCAACGTGGAAGCAAAGGCAACTGAGGCAAAACCATCGAGGATAGATTTGATCGTCAGCATTTCAACATCGCCAACCAATCCGTCTTGAATAGATCCCAGGATGGCAATGGGACCGATCATGAAAACCAGGGACGCCGTCACAAACCCCTCAACAAATCTGGATTGAGATTCCCCTTCACCCTCTTTTTTAATAACTGCCTTTTTGAGTGCTGTGCCTATTATTTCGAGTCCTTCCTCAATACGCCACCATTCCCCCAATAACGCCCCGATCAGTAAACCGCCCAGGGGAATTAATGGATTACTTGTCTCCAGGAAGGTCATCAAACCATACCCAAGTGTAAACAACCCCAATCCAGCAATAATCGTTTGACGGAATTTCTCAGAAAGACGGGCGCCGATCAGGATACCAAAAAGCGAACCAAGGACAATTGTTCCCACATTGATCAATGTCCCCATCCCAATCATTCGTCATCCTCTTTCACCAGGGTGACCCCCCTACCATCGCTATTATGAGAAGCTTCAGCGATTTCCAGGACAAATATCAATGAGGATAAGCGATTGATAAAAGCAACCAGGTCCGACCGCTGCAGTTCCACTTCGTTTAGAAATGTGATGATCCTGCGCTCAGCCCGCCGGACAACAGCCCTTGCTATATCCAACGCAGCACCAACACAGGTATCGCCAGGAATGATGAACTCCCTTGGGATGCTCACTTCATCTTCGATTTGTTTTATGTGTGTTTCCACCCAATTTACATCATTTTGATTGATTCTATTAAATTGACCGGCTTCATCAGGCAACGCTGAGAGTTCTGTCATCAAGATATATAATTTCTTTTGTGCTTGGAGAAGTATGGATTGTGTTGTAACATTTTGAGCAAGTGACCGCGCGAAGCCGATCACAGCGCTTGCTTCATCAACACTTCCAACCGCCTCAATACGAGCGGAGGACTTTGAAACACGACCTTTGCCGAGGAATCCTGTATCCCCTGAATCACCCTTGCCGGTATAGAAAGGCGCCATGGCTCCCCGCTATTCCTCCGACTCAGTCGGCTCTTCAGTGATTTGCGTTGGAGCCGTATCTTTGCCGGAGAGGATATACCAGGAATTAACGCTGTTGAAGCGATCCGCCGGATCAAAGACAGGTCCCATATTGACGCCCTTAATGTCATCTGTGATGGCATAGGTAAAAACCGGATAGAAGAGCGGTAGAGAGGGCAGTTCTCGCATAAAGAGAACCTGAAAATTTCGATAGAGCCTTTCACGTTCGCCCATGTCAACCGTCATACGTGCCTGCTCCAAATATTCACTAGCAGAGCGGTTATCCCATTCCGCATAATTCTGTCCGGACTTCATTTGAGCTTGCCCCCAGAAAGGATAGGGGTCGGGATCCGGCGAATTGGTCAAATTGATATCCACCAGGGCAGTCTGATAATCTCGGGCTTCTAAATCCGACAAAACCTCGTCATAAGGTTTCGCTTCCAATTCCACAAGAATGCCAAGGGCTCCCCAATCAGATTGAATCTGTTGGGCGATGGCGGTGTGCTCTGCAGTGTCCGGGTGTAGGAGCGTGATCGCCACTTCCAAATCATCCTCGGTCAAATAAACCTTTCCATCTGCATCATAGGTGACGCCGGTGGCTTCAAACAACCTCTCCGCTTCAATCATGTCGTAGGTGATCTTCTCCAGGTCATTATAATAAGCCCAGGTGCCGGGGATAATCGGCCCATTTGCTGGGACAGCCTGCCCATGATAGACATTCTCAATAATCAAATCCCGATTTATGCTTGCCATCATGGCGCGTCGAAAATCTGGATTTTGAAGGAAACCAACTTCAGGGTTATTCAAATTCAAGTACACCATTGTTAAAAGAGGCTCCCGGGCGGTATAAATTGCCAGATCCGGTTCCGCGAGGATATCCGATAAAATCGAATCCTCTACATCACCGATGCCTTCGACTTCACCTGATTGATACGCTGTAAGGGCATCTTCAGAGGTTGGATAAAATCGAAAGACTATCTCATCCAGGTATGGGCGGTCGAGGTAATACTCTTCAAACGCCTCCACGACAACGCCCACAATTCGATCGTTCTCCACAAGCAGACGCTGGAATCTGAAGGGCCCCGTGCCAACGGGTGCCAGGTTGAAAGGATGATCAATCATTTCTTCCAAGGTAAGCCCGCCCAAGAGATGCTCCGGCAGAATGCCAAAGCTCAGGTAATCCAGAAAAGGTGCAAAAGGTTCAGGAAGCAAAAATTGCAACTGGCTGTCAGAAAGCGCCACAACTTCAACTTCAGACCAGAAATTTCGCAGGTCTTCAGGGATCAACCCATGGTCACTTTGGAGAAGCCCAATCGTGAACATCACATCGCTGCTGTCGAAAACCTCCCCATCGTGCCAATAGACATCGCTTCGCAAACTGAAATTGTAAACCGTCCCGTTTTTTGAAACACCCCAGGATTCAGCCAGATCTGTTTGCGGAATCCCTTTTGAATCAAACCGAACAAGCCCATTAAATAACAATTGATCCACCGCATGATCAGATTGATTGTAAATGTCAAGGAATGGATTCAAACGCATAAATTCACCGATCAGGGCTTCCGTATAGATCCCGCCAGTGATCGGCGATGGCGTTGACACCACGTTATCATCGGTATCCATCTGTTGGATGATCAACAAAATGCCAACAATTAATCCCGTGACCAATATAATAAGCAGCTGCCATCTAAATTTTTTCATAGGCTTAAGATAAAAGGGCAACCCTTTTGGCGAGTTGCCCGGAACCTTTGATTGAGAATGAAAATCGCCAGGGTAAATCCAAAATCACCAGGATCATCCCATAAACATGATTGTCAATATCGTCAGCACAAAAAAAACAACGCTCAATCCAATGGTAATCCAGAATAAAATTTTCTCAATGCCCCGCCGTTGGGTATAAACGCCGCCAGTTTCTCCACCGCCGGTCAAGCCACCCAAGCCAACACCCTTGCTCTGCAGGATAATACTCGCGATCAGGGCAATTGACGTTATAATTAATGCAATACTAAAATAATATGCCACACATGCCTCCTTTAACAGAGATGATTATACCCACAACCTCAAAAAACCGTCAACCCAATGCATGAAACTAAATTTTCAATACATATTCATACAACCTATTCCGATGGCAGCGCCCACCATGAAGAACTCGTTCAAATCGCAACTGAGGCTGGATTAGACGGCATCATCACCACAGACCATAACATATGGATTGGAGGAATGGAGGGCTATTACGGCGAGGGAAAGAAAAAAGTGATGCTTCTGGTCGGCGAGGAAGTGCACGACCGAACCCTTGACCCTCCCGGCAATCACATGCTCGTCATCGGCACCCAAAAAGAAATGTCTCCCTATGCTGAAAATCCACAGCACCTGATTGATCAAACCCAGCGCAGTAACGGCCTTTCTTTTATTGCACATCCTATTGAGGATGCTTTGGAGATGTTCCACGAAAAAGAATTCTCTTGGCGGAATTGGGATATTCAAAGGTTCACGGGGATTGAACTCTGGAATCAGTTGTCCGAGTTTAAGAGCGTCACGCCCAATCTATTCTCGGCTGCTGTCAATGCGTTATTCCCCAAGCGGATGTCCTTAGGTCCTCTTGAACGAACCCTGAGATTGTGGGATGAATTGATCGCCTCACAAAACAGCCCAATAGTCGCCGTTGGCGGCGTGGATGCCCATAGACTCGTCAAGAAATTCGGCCCATTCACCATCAAACTGTATCCTTACCTGCACCATTTCAAGAGCGTAACAACGCATATCCTCACGCCTGAACCCCTTTCCGGCGCGTTCCCAGAGGACAGAAAAACGATACTTGAGTCACTCCGCCAGGGTCACTGCTACGTTGCCTACGACCTGCCTGCACCGACTGATGGTTTCCGCTTCTCCGTTCATAATGATGACGGGCAATTTTTCATGGGAGATCAGGTGATAATAAAGGGCGGCTTGACTTTTCAAATCCGTCAACCTCAGAAGAATCCCTGCCGGCTGTTTAAAGACGGTAAGTTGATCAAGGAATGGTCAGATCGGGAAGTGTGCACACATATCACCACTGAACCGGGCATTTATCGAACAGAATCTTATATCCCTTATAAGGGTAAATTGAGAGGGTGGATCTTCAGCAACCCGATTTATGTTTGGAGCTAACCTTTGATCACTACCAGAGGGCGTAATCTCGCCACTTTTCGGGCGATACCAGCTCCCACAACGCTTTCCACGACCAGATCAACATCCTTGTAGGCTTGAGGTGCTTCCTCCGCCAATCCCGCCATAGAGCCGGCACGAACTTCAATACCATCTTTCTCAAGCTGCTGCAGTAAATCTTCTCCCCAAACCTCACGCTTGGCTTGCGAACGGCTCATGACCCTTCCAGCTCCGTGACAAGAAGAGCCGAATGAACGCGTCATGCTCTTTTCCGTGCCGATCAACACCCAAGAAGCTGTTCCCATGGAACCGGGCACCAATACCGGCTGTCCAATATCCACATAATCTTCCGGAAGGTCAGCGGAGCCTGGCCCAAAAGCCCGAGTGGCGCCTTTTCGATGGACGCAAACGGTTTTTTCTTGCCCGCTGATGCTATGTTCCTCAAATTTGCCGATGTTATGGGCAACATCATAAACCTGTTTAAGATGCCAGTCTTCCACCTTTCCAGCAAGGGCGGATTCAAAAGCTTTTCGGACCTTATCAGCGAGCAACTGCCGATTCAGGAATGCATAATTCGCACCGCATCTCATGGCAGCCAGGTAGTCCTGACCTTCGGGCGAATCAATCGGTGCACAGACAAGCTGCTTATCGGGCAGTTTGATGCCGTACTTATTAACCGCACTTTGAAGTCGTCGGACGTAATCGGTGCAAATCTGATGGCCGAACCCTCTGGAACCGGTATGGATTTGAACAGCGATCTCGTTCTGAAACAAACCCATGGCACGAGCTGCTTCCTGGTCATAAATTTGTTCAATCAGATCAACCTCGATGAAATGGTTGCCGCCACCCAGGGTGCCCAATTGGGTGCGGCCGCGATCCAAGGCGCGCTGACTAACCTTGTCGGGGTCCGCCCCATCCAAGCAGCCCTGATCCTCCGTGTGCTTGACATCCTCAGCCGTTGCATAACCTTCTGCCTTTGCCCACCGCGCTCCTTGCACACAAGCTTCCATCAGTTCACGCTTGGATAAGGTCAATTTACTGTCAACGCCAACCCCGCTTGGGCAGTAATGGTTGATCGCATTAGCAAGGTCAGGAAGCCAATGCCGCGCTTCATCCAAAGTGATCTGCGAAGCCAACAGGCGCACACCGCAATTGATATCATAGCCAATCCCGCCAGGAGAGATCACTCCCGTGTCCAGGTCCATGGCTGCCACCCCGCCAATGGGAAAGCCGTAACCCTGATGCATGTCCGGCATGACCAATACAGCTTCAACGACACCGGGCAGTGTGCTGGCATTGACGGCTTGATGAATGGATTTATCATCCAGCGAATTTTCCAACAGCTCTCTGGACATAAATATCCGAACCGGTACGCGCATATCGGCGCGAAATTCTGGCGAAATCTCCCACTCATAATCACTGATCTTTGTGAATTGTTTCATCTTGATATCCGTCATTTTTTATCTTTCTACACATCAAACGTAATAATCGTCTTCAATCCCTGTTCCGTCTGGTTGATTTCCAGGTCATGGAAAGTTACGGCTTTGATAGATCGTTTGATGTTTTCAATTCTCTGCCCCCTGCATCTGACCGTCCAGGCATTGCCTTCTACATTGAAATCGAATTCTGAATAGTAGTATCCTTTATCTTCAGCCAGATACACCAACTCGTTCAGAAAATCAACCAAAATCGTCTCATCCGAGTCCTTATCAAGAGAGAAAACATTTTGAATCTGAGCGCCCTCATTCACGACCACACCCATCAGGTCGTACATACCTGACGCTGCCTGCCGTAAAAGCGTCTCAAAATCCTTCCCCCATACCTTTAAAGCGAGGTCTGCTGTATGATCAATCTCCTGATAACCATTATGGGACATCCTAGTATAATTATACTGGGTAGAACCTTATGAACAAAAAACTTGACAAAATTGAATCAAAATTACGCGCATTATTTGAAGAACGCCTCTTATCTCTATTCTCTGATGAAATCCATCAATCCTCCCTCGTTGATGACCTCCTTCGAGTGATGAAAGATAAACTTAGAGAAAACCCCGAGGACACTTTCTATGCCCCAGACCAGTTCACTCTGGAAGTCCCGCTCGAAGACTTTTCTGAATGGTTGTCCCACCAAGATATCCTGGATGAAATAGCCTCCGTCCTCTGGAAAACAGGTGCAGAGGAAGGTTTCACCTTCCAGCAACCGCCGGAAATTAAAATCCATAAAAACCCAGACGTTGTCCTCAACCAATTCAACATCACAGCATCATTTTCACCGACCAAGCCAAGCCTGTCGGACACTGCCATTATGCCTCAAAACGAAAAGGGAAATGATCAACATTCCCTGCCCGAAAACGCCTTTTTCGTCATCGGCGGGAAAAAGAGCTTTCCTCTCGATAAAAATGTGATCAACATCGGACGTCATTCAAATAACGACCTCATCCTTGATGACTTACATGTCTCCAGGCATCATGCACAATTGCGATCCATCAACCGGCGGTTTGTGATCTTTGATGTGGGATCTTCGGGAGGGTTATTCCTGAACGGCAAGAAAATATCTCAAGCGACACTGCAAGCTGGAGATGTTGTCAGGCTGGGTGTGACTAACCTGATCTACGTTCAGGATTCCACCGGCGAACACCCAACCACGGTCATAACGGTTGATTCAGAAGATCAATCAATAGAAGATTCAGAAAAATGAATGCCATCATCGTCTTCATTTTGCGTTTATTGCTGCTGTTGCTTTCCTATCTCTTCCTGGGCTGGATAGGATATACCATTTTCTCAGACCTTCGTATGAGAAAAGTAAATTTCAGAAAAGAACAGGCTCCAGCAATCACACTGCACACCAGCATCAATCAACATGCCCATGAAAGGCAATTTACAAGTACAGAAGTGGTCATCGGACGCGATCCAGCCTGTGACTTTCCCCTCAACGAAGATACAATCTCGTTGAGGCATTGCAAACTTTCATTTCATCATAAACACTGGTGGGCTGAAGACCTTGACTCCACGAACGGAACCACATTAAATAGTCATATACTTAACAAGCCTACCGTCATTGCCGATGGCGATGAATTGCGTTTGGGACAATTGACACTATCCATCAAAATAAACTGAAATCGAACGGAGATAAAAATGAATGAATCACCCATCTTAGCTGTTATTGGCGGATCCGGTCTATATGGGTTTGAAGATTTGAAAGATGTGGAAACCAAAGAAATCAACACGCCTTTCGGCAAGCCCAGCTCGCCGATCACATTGGGAAAACTGAACGGAAAAACAGTTGCCTTCCTGGCGCGTCACGGCATCGGTCACATTTATCCCCCCAGCGAAGTCCCCTACCGCGCCAATATCTATGCCTTGAAATCTCTGGGTGTAAAACGCATTGTCAGTGTCAGCGCCTGCGGCTCGCTGCGCGAGGCTTACGCACCCGGACAAATCCTCATTCCCAACCAGATCTTCGATTTTACACATAAACGTCACCGCAGCTTCTTTAGCAAGGGATTGGTGGCGCATGTCAGTGTCGCTGATCCCTATTGTGAAGCTCTCTCAGATGTTCTAGAAGATTCCCTCAAAGAATCCGGCGCGCAATATCATCGAGGAGGTACATATATCACCATTGAAGGACCCAGATTCTCAACTAAAGGTGAATCCAACGTTTACCGGCAATGGGGAATGGACATTATCGGCATGACCGCTGCACCCGAAATTTTTCTTGCGCGAGAGGCTGAAATCTGCTATACAACTATGGCACATGTTACAGATTATGACGTGTGGCATGTCAGTGAGGAAACCGTCACTCTTGAAATGATCGTCCGCACACTGCAAAAAAATGTGAAGCTCGCTCAGGACACAATCAAGAACATGGTCAAACGCATCGATTCCAGCCTGGATTGTGATTGCCACCATGCCCTGCGTGACGCTCTCATTACAAATCCCCAACATATTGATGCGGATCAACGTCAACAATTGGATCTCTTGATTGGAAAATATCTGGATTAATGGTGTCGAAATTCTTCCCATCTGCCGACCAGGGTCCAACAAAAGACCAAACGCAGAGCCGCCTTATCCTTCTTGCGGTTCTGTTGATCGTTATTTATGCCCTGATCTTGACCGCTGCGCCTGCGATCAGATCTCACGCTGGTGTAGAGGCTTTTCAATTCCGGCATTGGCTGGGGGTGATCGTATGGATGGCTGCGTTAGCTTTTCTGCATTATCAAACAAAGAAAACACTACCCAACAGAGACCCTTATCTCCTGCCAATTATTGCCGCTTTGAGTGGGTTAGGCTTAATGACCATCTGGCGGCTTTATCCAAATCTGGGTTTGAGACAAACCGCCTGGATTGCCATAGGCAGTCTGATCGCAATTTTAGGTGTGAAATTTTCGACATTTCTGGATTACCTCCGTCGCTATAAATACATCTGGCTCGTTCTAGGCCTGATCCTGACTGCATTAACCATCATTGTGGGAGAAAATCCCGGCGGTGACGGCCCAAGGCTATGGCTGCAATTCATAGGAGTTTATTTTCAACCCTCAGAGCCTCTCAAACTACTACTCATTGTTTATCTAGCCGGTTTTTTCAGCGACCGTCTTATCCTCAAACGCCAATCCATAGAATATTTTCTCCCCATCATCTTTGTGACAGGCATAGCCGTGTTATTACTGATCTTTCAACACGATCTGGGATCCGCCGGTATTTTTCTGCTGATTTTTCTTGCTATGCTCTACTCTGCGCCCAGTCATAAATGGATCACATGTTTGAGTCCCATTATTATCCTCATCGCCGCTGTGTTGGGATACCTGTTTGTGGATATTGTCAAAATACGGATTGATACATGGTTGCATCCCTTTATTGACCCCTCCGGCGCATCCTATCAAGTCATCCAATCGATGATCGCCATAGCTGAAGGCGGACTCATGGGCACCGGACCAGGACTGGGAAGCCCTGGGTTGATCCCAGTCTCAGTATCCGATTTTATTTATTCTGCCATAACCGAAGAGATGGGATTTTTAGGCTCTTCATTCATCATTCTACTAATCACCCTATTGATCTATAGAGGGGTAAAAATCGCATCATTATCACAAAATTCATTCCATAGGTATCTTTCTCTTGGGATGGTTTATTATTTTGGTTTTCAAAGCATTCTGATCATTGGTGGGAATATCGGCCTCCTCCCCCTAACTGGCGTGACACTACCCTTTGTGTCTTATGGCGGGTCTTCCCTCATTGTTTCTTTTGCTGCCGTGGTCATCCTCCTCGTTATCAGCCAGAACTCATCCTCAATAAGACAAACATGTGTTGATAAATCGCCGCGCTATGTCCTGGTAAGCAGTTTCCTCATCCTGGCACTCATAATCGAAATCCTCGCCACCAGCCTTCTCGCTTTTTGGTTCAGGTCAGATTTGAGTGCTCGTCCTGAAAACCCGCGTTGGGTGATTGAGGATCGGTATGTTCTCCGCGGGGGTATTCTTGACAGGGATAACAGAATCATTGTCCAAACAATTGGCGAAATCGGTGCCTATCAGCGCGACAGCAGTTACACTCCCCTCTATCCAATTATTGGCTATACGAATGGTGTATATGGACAGACCGGGATTGAATCCACCATGTTCGATTATCTTCGGGGATATGAGGGATACCCATATTCAGATTTATTCTGGAAAGATTTGCTGTATAATCAGCCGCCTGAAGGGCTGAATGTCCGACTGACCATTGACCTGGATTTTCAACAAATAGCAGACGACCTGCTGAATCACCAAATGGGTGCTGTGATTTTGATGAACGCAAAGACGGGCGAAATCCTGGCGATGGCATCCCATCCCTACTTTGATGGGGTTAACCTTGACGAAGAGTGGGAGATCTTAATCAATGACGAAAACGCCCCACTTATCAACCGCGCCACACAGGGATTATATCCCGCGGGGTCCAGCCTGATGCCATTCATATTAACCACACAACTTGAACTTATACAAAACACCCCGGATCCTGCAAAACGTTTCTCAAGCCTTTCGGGGGATGTGATGTGCGCACAACCCATCAAGGAAGAAATTACCTGGAAATCACTCGCAGCGAACGGCTGCCTGAGCGCTCAGGTCGAACTTGGAACATTGACGGGGATTACAACACTGATTAATCTCTATAAAGACCTGGGATTCTACACCGCTCCCGAACTTCGCTTGGAAGTCGCTGAAGTCGAAAATGATGATATCACGGACGAAGGTTCCTTCTTGAGGGGAGAACAGGCCCTCAACATCAACCCATTACAAGTGGCATTAGCCGCCAGCGCCCTCACAAACCAGGGTGTCATGCCTGCGCCCAGGATTGTGAACAGTTACCAGGATCCGGGCGGGAATTGGGTGACACTCCCAAAATTAGGCGAGTGTCATCAAGCGCTGCCCAATGAATCAGCAGAAGAAGTAATATCCCTCTTGCAGGTTCATGGGGCATCCTACTGGGGGGAAACAGCCTGGGCTCAGACCGAAGATGGGAACAGGATCACCTGGTTCATCGCAGGGACATCCTCGGAATGGCAGGGGCAGCCCATGGTTGCCGTCGTTGTTTTAGAGGGAGATAATCCGGAATCAGCAGAAGAGATTGGAACCACCTTGATTATAGAGGCAACAAGATAGAATCACTGAGGGAATTAAACCAAAAGAGGACTGTCGCCACAGCCCTCTTTAAGATTATTGCTAATCAACAACTTTCACAAATCGTCGTTTCCCCACCTGAAGGGTCACCGGTGGGGACAGCACAGCATATGGATCAGAAGCGGTTTCACCATCAATCTTTACCCCATTCTGTTGAATAAGCCGGCGAGCCTGGCTCTTACTCTTCACCAACCCGCTGTCAATCAGCACATCTAATAACACGGGTTCCCCCAAATGTGCATATTCGGGAATATCTTCGGGGATATCGCCTTTTTGAAATAGATTGACAAAATGCGTTTGGGCTTTCTCGGCTTGTTCTTCATCAAAGAAAGCAGCGGTAATCTCCTTCGCCAATGCCATTTTGGCATCTTTGGGATGCATCTCGCCTTTACGCACTTTCTCTTCAAAATCTTCGATTTTTTCCACCGTCCAGCGGGTCACCAGTCGAGCATAACTTGGCATCGCCTTGTCCGGGATACTCATCACTTTGCCGAACGTATCCTCTGGAGAGGTGTTGAGTGGAATATGATTTCCGAGGGACTTGCTCATCTTCACCTCACCATCCGTGCCTGGAAGGATTCCCAGAATAATGCCGACATTGGGTTTCTTCCCAAAATAAGTCATGATTTTTCGCGAGGCTGTCATGATATTAAACATCTGATCTGTACCGCCGACCTGGACATCGGCATCCAGCACATAGGCGTCGTAGCCCTGCATGATGGCATAGAACAATTCATGAAAATAAACCGCTTCTTCATTGTCCCAGCGATTGCGGAAGTTCTCGCGTGTGAGGAATTGTTGCAATGTGAAATTCGACGCCAGGTAGATCATGTCTTCCAATGTCAAGGAGGAGAGCCATTCAGCGTTGTACCGCACTTCGGTTTTTTCACGATCCAGGATACGGAAGGCTTGCTCAGCGTAACTCTCAGCGTTTTGCTTTGCTTCCTCCTGGGATAACTGCACGCGCAGTTTATCCTTGTCCGAAGGATCACCGATTAAGGCGGTATAGGTACCCACCAGGAAAATGACATGATGTCCCAGTTCCTGGAACTGGCGCAGTTTGCGCATGGTCACCGTATGGCCGATGTGCAAGTCGGATGTGCGAGGGTCATAACCACAGTAAACCCTTAAGGGGCGGCCTTCCTTTTCCGATTCGATCAGGCGTTCCCGAAGTTCCTTTTCCATCACTTTATGCATAGCCGGATCGCCATATTCCGTCCCTCGCATCAAATAAGATACCTTTTGATCAATATTCATTCTCGCCTCCTGTAACGATTCATTTCACAGACAAAAAGAAAACGCGCCCGTCAAACAAGGCGCGTTCTATGCCCTGGACGGGTGGTTCTTTTAGGGGTAATAATAATAGATTGTCTTCATAAGATTATTATAACGAAAATTTCTCAATTTTGCATCACAGCAAAGGGGGTTGTTACTGTCAAGATTTTCCATATTTATAAACAAATCAAAGAACTCCTTGGGGA
>CAZNRI010000020.1:0-44391 GCA_964575595.1 uncultured Candidatus Brevefilum sp. | reverse complement strand
ATCCCCAAGGAGTTCTTTGATTTGTTTATAAATATGGAAAATCTTGACAGTAACCAATATGGACATGAACTGTCAAAATAAGTAAAATTAATATATAATCATAGTAATCATAGCTCCCGTACGTTCCGTTTGCACAGCTGAACACCAAAAGGTATTCTTAATTAACAGCTTATAGCCAAAAGGAGACACAAATGGCAAAGATTATTGACATTGAAGGAATTGGGCCTTATTACACACAGCGTTTGACCGCTATTGGTATCACAACGACCAATAAGCTGCTCAAACAAGGTGCAACGCCCAAGGGTCGGGAGGAAATTGCCCAAAAGACCGGGATCAGCAAGAGCCTGATTCTGGAGTGGGTCAATCATGCAGATCTTTACAGGATTAAAGGGGTCGCTGAGGAATATTCTGACCTCCTAGAAGAAGCCGGTGTGGATACGGTCGTAGAACTGGCACAGCGCAACCCAGCGAATTTGTATGCCAAGCTCGTTGAAATCAACAACATTAAACGCTTGGTGCGGCAGCTTCCCTCCCAACGCCAGGTGGCTGATTGGGTTCAGCAAGCGAAATCGCTTCCTCGGGAAGTTCATTACTAGACCTAATTATTAAGCAGATACCCAATAATTTAAAATGACTCCCCTATATTGCCGCGGCAAAGATAGGGGAGTTGGTTATTTAACCCACGCATTCCATGCCCACAAAGACCACATGCTGATATAATCTGCGATACCGCCGATCAGGAGAAACATCAATGATAAGCAACTGCAGCATGGCAATCAATATCATCAAAAGGAGACTGTTCTTTGGGATCCTATGGGTGTTGATGCTATCCCTCACAGCTTGCACATCTCGGATCACACCACAAGCCTCCACACACCCCACATCCGACATCACTGAAACTCCAATCATCACACAGCCACCAAGCCCCTCGCCAACAACCCATCCTTTCAGCTTGCATCTTGACGAATCCCTTCCCAATGGATTTTTAAACCTCGAAGAGCTAGACACGGTTATCATGACTGATGATAACAAGGCTTCCCACTGGCTAGGTGAAAGGTTGCAGGCGCCGGATGGAGAGACTCTCGCTTCATCCACCTGGGTCTACGTATTAGCAGCCCCCTTTCCCACCCTGAGAGATGATGTCGAATTATCTGTGTTACGAGCCTTATGGCAGGGGCAACAAGGAGAAGCTCTTAGCCAGGTCGGAAAGCTCTACGTCCCTCTAAACCTCAAAGGTGTTTTTACATCCCGTTGGGGTATGCACGATGACGCCACTGTTGATTTTTTTGAGAATACACCTGAAATGGATAAGTTATGGGAAGAAAACGCCTGGGCAATCCTCCCCTTTGAAACCCTCAATCCAAAGTTGAAAGTGATCAGCGTGGATGGTCTCTCGCCTCTATTCAAAGATTTTTCAACCAAAGAGTATGCATTAACGGTTCATTACGACCTGATCTGTAAAGAAAATTCAGGTATCCCAATTTCAGAATTTGAAATTCAGACGCTGTTGAGCGCACTACCGCCCACCAACCGCGACGCGGATAAGATGACCACACTGGTCATGACCGGCGTAACAGCCTTGGTCCGGGCGACTGCCTACCGCATGGAGATGAACAGCCTCACCTACCCGGGGAAGGAAATCGTCCACTGGCTCTCAGAAGCCGACCTCACACACATCAGTAATGAGGTTTCCTTTTATGAAGATTGCCCCTTCCCCAACCCCAATTCGAGATTATTGTTCTTCTGCAGCAATCCTGAGTATATCGAATTATTCGATTATGTCGGTGCGGATATCATTGAATTAACAGGAAATCACAACAACGACTCCTGGTATGTCTATGGGGTGGACGTTATACCATTTTCATTGGAGCTTTACCAGGAACAAGGCATGGTCTATTTTGGTGGCGGTTTGAATCTGGAAGACGCTATGACGCCCTTATTGATCTCGCACAACGGCAACCAACTCGCTTTTATCGGCTGCAACGCTTCCGGGCCGGATTACGCCTGGGCGACGGATGAGCATGGCGGTGCTGCGCCCTGCGGCGATTATCAGTGGATGGCGGATGAGATCACACGCCTTAGGCAGGAGGGATATCTCCCCATTGCCACCTTTCAATACTATGAAGACTATTACAACTTCCCCGCAGAACATCATATCCGCGACTTCGGCTTGATAGCAGAGGCGGGTGCAGCGATTGTCAACGGCAGCCAGGCGCACCGCCCCAAAGGCATGGCGTTCGTCGAGGATGCCTTCATTGACTACGGTTTGGGAAATCTGTTTTTCGATCAGATGGGAATTGTGGATAGTTACGGGGATCTGATCATCCAAACCCGCTGGGAGATCATTCAGCGTCATACCTTCTATGATGGACATCACCTGAGCACTGAGCTTCTGACGGCTATGCTCGAAGATTATGCCCAACCAAGGCCGATGACAGACAGTGAGCGTCAGGTGTTCTTGGAAGAATTGTTCACTGCGAGCGGTTGGGAATCACGGTAAAATTAATATCATATCCACATTTTAGATAGGGAAGCGGTATGGTTTCAATTGCGGAATATTCAGCGAAACCCAAATATACCATTAAAGCCGTCAGTGAATGCACAGGCGTGAAACCGGTCACACTGCGCGCCTGGGAGCGCCGATACGACCTGATCGAGCCGGATCGGCAAGATAATAACTATCGTCTCTACTCAGAGCGGGATATCGAGATCATTCGCTGGATCACCCACCGCCTGGAAAACGACCTGACCATTAGCAATGCTGTGCGGGAATACCGGCATATGCGCGACAACGGCATCTGGCCCGAAGCATTGCCCTCCGTGCTCCCTCCTGAGCCCTCAAAAGAACCAAAATACCCGCCCAAATCTTATGCCGATCAACTCTACAAAGCGTTGATTGTGCATGATGAATCCAACGCCAGGCAGATTGTGAATGTCGTTCAATCTGTCTTTGACCTGAAAATCATTTTCTTTGAGATTTTTCAACCCTGTTTATACGAAATTGGCGACGCCTGGTATCGCGGGGAAATACGCATTGCCACAGAGCATTTTGCCTCCTCATTCATTCGCAGGATCTTGATGAACCTGAAGCAAGCCTTCCCCGTTTACAGCGCTGCACCCAGCCTGCTGATCGGCTGTGCGCCAGAGGAATTTCACGAAATTGCACCGCTGATGCTGTCCGTGCTGCTCAGACGTGAAGGGTATCAGGTGGAATTCTTGGGAGCAGACCTGCCCGTGGATGATCTTGTGGCTTACGCTGAGGACGTCGAACCCGATATGATCATTCTATCTGCTGGCTTTGATTGGACAGCGAGACCGCTCAATACCATGCAGGCGTCCTTAAATAGGATCCCTTCACAACCTAAATTCGGCTTTGGCGGACGTTATTTCAATGAAAATGAAGCCGCCAGAAATGAATTGGCTGGCGTCTTCTTGGGAACAGACCTTAATCAAGCCGTTCACAACGTTCACAAATTATTGGATTAACTTTTACTGATTGACTTTTCCTCACGCCGGATAATTGCATCCGTCATGCGCGCCACCCGAGACATCACCCCCACATCATGCACACGAATCATATCTGCGCCGCGGTCAATACTCAAAGCCACCGCGGCGGCGGTGCCCTCCACCCGCTCATCAGGCGTCAGGTCCAGGGTATATCCAATAAAAGATTTTCTTGATGGCCCCACCAGGAGGGGATACCCCAAAGCCTTGATCTCATCCAAGCGATCCACAAGTTCCAGATTCTGAGCAACGGTCTTACCGAACCCAATGCCCGGGTCCAGAATAATATGTTCATCCGAGATGCCGCTTTCATGGGCAAGGAGGACGCTGATCATCAGCTCTTCCCGTATCTCACCGATCAAATCTTGATATTCTAAACCGATATATCGCCCGCCCAAACGGGATCGCAGTTCTGTACTGCCGGGTGCCGACCTATTATGCATCAGGATCACCGGCACCTCGGCTGCTGCGACAACACCTGCTAGTTCGGGGTCAGCCCGAAGCCCCCAGATATCGTTGACCCACTGCGCCCCTACCTCAAGCGCTTTTCCGGCTACGTTTGCTTTATAAGTGTCAACCGAAATCCGCACAGAAGGAAAGTTTCTCACCAGGGCTTCGATCACCGGGATGACCCGCTCCAATTCTTCCGCTTCACTCACCGCTTCTGCCCCAGGCCGTGTGCTCTCCCCGCCGACATCGAGGATATCCGCGCAATCCCGCAGAAACACCTCCGCCTGCTGCAGAGCAGCCTCTACGAGGGACTCGTGTCCTACCAAGCCGTCCCCAGAAAAACTGTCCGGCGTGAGGTTGATGATCCCCATAATGAAAGTGCGCGTCCCCCAGGGTAGAGGGCGGGGTTCCAGTTTTTCCATGTTAATCCTCTTCCCCTTGTTCCTGGACGGCTCTTGCTTCGACCAGCAAATCCACATGGTCAATCTCCCCGCCCATGCTGTACACCGTCAGATCAAATGTCAGGCTGCTTCCTGCGGACAGGGGTTCCAGCCTATCCCAACGGCGAACGCCCAACACATGTCCTTCAACGTCGAAAGCGGTCGCATTGACCCACACATATTCAGCATCTGGGCTATCCTCAGGAAATTGGAGTTCACCCGTGATTGTTGCGATTCGCCCGTTATCGCTCATCTGAATATCTTGTTTCACAATCTCCACATCCAGATAGCGCTGGTCATCCGGCATTACGGGCAGCCAGAAGTCAACCTGTGCTGAGACAGAAAATTCACTTGGAACGGGCGGTTGGAAATAGGTTATCAAGGGCAGGGACTCCCCAGCTGGCAAAAGGTTCAACGGCAGGATCGCTGTCTCCTGCCGGGTTTCATCTTCTCCCTCCAGGGCAACAACACCTGAGACGTTTTCCAATGCGCCCTCCTGATCATTTTCAACCAGGACAAAGCACCACAAACCGTCCACAGCATCACGATAACAATCCGGCTCATTCAAGCTGCCGTAGATGGGCGTCGCTGTCGGCGAGAGTCCAACCGTAGCTGTAGCTGTCGTCTCCGGCATGGGTGTGATCGGGATGAGCAGCGTCTCTCCCACGATCATGGCATTGGGGTTGACGGTGGGGTTGGCGGTCATAATTGCCTGTGGGCTGATGTCATAACGCCAGGCGATGCTGTACATGTCGTCCCCAAGTTGAATTTCATAATAAACCGGCGTGGCTGTGGGGATGGTGGTTGGCGAGGGCGTGGAGGAATTGTACCCCGTAGGAAATGGGGTTACAGAGGGCGTATCTGACGGATAGGGACGCAGGGTGCCTTCCTGAGTCTCGTTCACTGTTTCCTGCACAGCGGTCGATTCCGCGGCACAGGAAGCCAACACTATCCCCAACAAACTCAGTAAAATTGCAAAAACCAGCCAAATCTTACGCATGCTGGCATTATACCAGTGAAGAATACCCTCATCCAAAGGCAAAAAAGGAAGCTTTAACCGTTTATCGGGGTGTTAGAAATCTGTTAGAAGAGTCTACCCGGACTTGCCAACCGTCATCAAGCGGACTATAATCTTGTAGGTGTTACCTAAGAAAGTCAGAAGTGTTTTATGCCAACCTATACGTATCAATGTGAAAATTGCGGAATCCGATTTGATCAATATCAGAAATTTTCGGATGATTCATTGATTATCTGCCCGGAATGCGGTGAACCTGCCTTGCGCAAGGTTTACCAACCGGTGGGAATTGTATTTAAAGGGAAAGGGTTTTACGCCACCGATAACCGCTCGCCATCTGGACAAACCTACAGCTCTGATAAAGAGGACACCAGCAAAAAGGAAACGGAGAGCAAGAGCGAATCCAAACCCAAAACCAAGTCGGAAAAAAGAAAATCAAGCAAAGATTAATACCCAACTCATTTAGAAACTCAAGGCTGCGGATCTGCGCAGCCTTTTTTGTCTTTTTAGTCACCAATCCTGCTGATTATTGATCGTCAAATTAAACCGGGATACTATTCCGTCACAACGATAATTCGCGGTTTGCGCTATAATCCTATTATCACAAAAACCTAACCTACAAGTTGGCGCTTATGAAACAATTGCTTCAGAATATAAAAACCGGCGAAAGTGAAGTCGCAGAAGTGCCTGTACCCCATCCAGAACAGGGAACAGCTTTGGTGCAAACGGCGGCCTCTCTCGTCTCCGCAGGCACGGAGCGCATGGTTGTGGAATTTGCAAAAAAGGGCATGCTGGGCAAAGCGCAGTCCCGCCCTGATTTGGTCCGTCAGGTGCTGGATAAAGCTCGGCGGGAAGGGATCCTGACGACCCTTGAAGCGGCAATGAACCGGCTGGACCAGCCCATGGCGCTGGGCTATTCCTCAGCGGGCACCATCCTGGAAACCGGTCCCGGTTTGCAAGGATTCCGCACCGGTGACCGGGTGGCCTGCGCGGGCGGCGGTCACGCCGTCCATGCCGAATTTGCCGCCGTCCCCAAAAACCTGATGGTCTCCATCCCAGACTCGGTGAATTTTGAACAAGCCGCTTTTACTACCTTAGGTGCTGTCGCCATGCAGGGCTTCCGCCTGGCTGAAGCCCAGGTGGGGGCAAAGGTGGTCGTAATCGGCCTGGGATTGCTGGGACTATTGACCACGGGTATCGCCAAAGCTGCTGGATGTGAGGTTCTAGGGATTGACCTGAACCCCCAGCGGATCGAGTTTGCCCAAAAAATGGGCGCAAAGGTAGCGGTGTCCCGCGACCAGGCTGTGGAAGCGGTTAAATCCTTCTCCCGCGGAAGAGGCGCGGATGCTGTCGTGATTTGTGCCTCCACAGAATCCAATGACCCCGTAGAGCTGGCTGGCGAGATCGCCCGTGACAAAGCGAAGATCATCGCTGTCGGCGCAGTGGGCCTGGATATCCCACGCTCAGTTTACTATGAAAAAGAACTGGACCTAGTCGTCTCCCGATCCTACGGACCGGGGCGTTATGACCTGGCATATGAAGAAAAAGGCCAGGATTACCCCATCGGATATGTGCGCTGGACAGAAGCGCGCAACATGGAAGCCTTCCTGGACTTGTTAGCGGAAGGCCACCTGGACTTGGAACCTCTAATCACACACCGCATCCCCATTGAAGAGGGCGAAAAAGCCTATGAACTGATCACCAGCGAGGAAGATTACCTGGGCATCCTCCTGACCTATGGGGAGAATGAGCCCCCACAGGATAACCGTATTCCCAACCTGGCAGCGCCGACGGTACGCGTCAAGCCCGGCGAGATCCTAGCGCTTGGTGTGCTGGGCGCGGGCAATTACGCCAACGCCACCTTCCTCCCCGTGGTCAAAAAAATCGGCGGGATTGCTCCAGTGGGTATTGTGTCCGCTTCTGGCACCAGCGCGCAACACGCCGCGGGTAAATACGGCTTCGGTTTTGCCGCCAGCGACCCGGACGCCGTCTTTGAAGACCCGGCGATCAACATGGTCGCCATCCTGACCCGCCACCACCTGCATACGCCCCAAATTCTGGAGGCCTTTAAATCCGGCAAACATGTCTATTGCGAGAAACCACTGGCGATCAACCAGACTCAATTGGATGAAGTGACCGCTGCGCTTCAGGAAAAAGAGAAACCCCTGTTGATGCTCGGCTTCAATCGCCGGTTCGCTCCCCTGGCGCGCCGTTTGAAAAACTTTATTGATCAGCGGCAGGAGCCGCTCTTCGCACATTTCCGCGTCAACGCTAATATCCTCCCCGCCGACCATTGGTTGAATGATTCCGATGTAGGCGGTGGGCGCATCATCGGCGAGGGCTGCCATTTCATTGACTTCCTGACCTTCCTGGTGGGCGAGAATCCCGTGAAAGTGACAGCGCAGGGCCTGCCGGATAACGGCAAATACAGTGAGGATAACGTGGTGATGAATTTCAACTTCCCGGATGGCTCACTGGGCGTGGTAAGTTACCTGGCGAACGGTGACAAATCCTGCCCGAAGGAATATCTTGAAGTCTTCAGCGGCGGTCGGGTAGCCATCCTTCACGATTGGCGCAAACTTGAGATGATCCACAAGGGGCGCAAGAAGGTGAAACGCCATTTACTGCAGCAGAACAAAGGACATCAGGGCGCATGGCAGGCTTTCCTGAATGCCCTACAGGGCGACCAATCACCCCCCATTCCCTATGAACAGCTCATCGGTGTGACCCAAGCCAGTTTTGCCGCTGTTGAGTCGTTACGGAATGGGAAAACAATTAAGATCACCCCGCCCCAGCAATAAGTTCTCATTTTCATTAACCGAACCGGAGGTCAGGCTTGAAGCACCCTGTTAATTCCCTCAAAACCACTGTGTTCTATCTGGTTTTGGCGATGGTATTAACCGCCTGCAATCCCCCTTCCGTATTTTCAACAATTACCCTTCTCACCAAACCACCGCAAGAAAGAACCTGGTGGACTCCCAAACCGGGGCAGTCCTGGCAGATTCAATATGTCGATGAAATAAATCTGGATGTTGATGCAGATATTTATAATCTCGACTTGTTTGAGACAACGGCGGAAGATATTCAAATCTTGCACACCCGGGGCATCAGGGTAATGTGTTACCTCAACGCCGGCGCTTGGGAGGACTGGCGTCCCGATAGAGATGATTTTCCTGAGGGTATCTTAGGGAAAGATTACAAAGGCTGGCCGGGAGAACGCTGGCTGGATATCCGTCGGATAGACCTCCTGGCACCCATCTTGACCGCCCGGTTGGACCTGTGCGCCCAAAAAGGGTTCGATGGGGTTGACCCGGACAACTTGGATGGGTACACACATGAGACCGGCTTCCCCCTGACGGGTGAAGACCAGCTCGCCTACAACCGCTGGCTGGCGGACGCCGCCCACCAACGGGGATTGGGCATCGGCCTCAAGAACGATCCCGACCAAGTTCAGGACTTGGTAATAGATTTTGACTGGATGATTGTAGAAAGCTGCTTCTATGGAAATTGGTGTGATCAAACCACCCCCTTTATCGAAGATGATAAACCCGTCTTTGCCATCGAATATACGGATAACGGGATGCAGTTGAGCGATTTTTGCAATCAGGCAGTCTCACTTTCCATAAATGCAATTCTTAAAAACCGCAGCCTGGATGCTTGGCAGGGGGAATGCCCTTGAGTCAACGAGAGATAGTGAAGAAAATATTGAACCTAATTAAAGCAGCCCGAGAATTGGGGGTTACGAAGCTGTGGCACTACGCCTGTTATCGAATCGGTTTGACCAGCGGGCATTACCGCCGGTTGACTCCACCCCGTCGGTCAAATTACTCCGGCGCGCCCGGCTTACCCCCCTATGCCCAATTCCCTGAGGTTTCCCAAGCCCAACGTGACCTCATGCTCGCACAAGCAGATGAGATCCGCCGCGGGAAAATCCGCTTATTTGGCGGCAACCCCGTCCCCCTCAATTTGGACAGCGGCGCTTCAGATGTGCATTGGACAAAGCTGGAGAAAACGCCCCCAGAGGAGGATATTAAATCTATCTGGGAGCCTGGCCGTTTTGCTTGGGGGATCACCCTGGCCAGGGCCTACGCCTACAGTGGCGACCCCGCCTATGCTCAGGAATTTTGGGATAAAACGCTGTATTTCCTAGAGGTTCACCCGCCTAACCTCGGCCGTCAATGGCAGTCCGGGCAGGAGGTCGCCATCCGGTTGATGGCGCTGGTGTTCTGCGACCGGGTTTTAGCCACTGCGTCATCCTCAACACAAGACAACCGTACGCGCCTTTGGCGGGCCGTAGCCGAACACGCCGAGCGCATCCCGCCCACGCTGGTCTATGCCCACGCCCAGAACAACAATCACTTGCTCTCAGAAGCGGCGGGGCTGTTCACCGCCGGGGTTTACCTGCCCGATCACCCACAAGCGGAAAAATGGCGTCAATTGGGCTGGCGCTGGCTGAATTGGGGTTTTCAGGAACAAATTGACGAATACGGAACCTATATCCAGCACAGCGTCAATTACCATCGCTTAATGCTGCAGTTGGCCTTGTTCACAGACCATCTACGTAGGGAAAGGAATTGGCTGGATTGGCTGGATTGGCCGGAATTAACTGCCGCACGGCTTTCCGCCGCGACCCGCTGGCTGTGGGCGCTGACCGACCCTGAGACAGGTCGGGCGCCCAATCTGGGCGCGGATGACGGGGCTTATATCTTTCCCCTCACCAGCCTGCCTCATGACGATTTCCGTTCGGTTGTTGACGCAGCGGCCAAAGCCTTCCTGCATGAGGACATCTATAACCAATCCAATCTATCGGAGATGGCGGATTGGTTCGATTTAAAAGCAGCCGTCAACCCCCATCCCGCCCAGCCCCAAGCATCGGATATGCTCAGAATCGATGGCGCAGAGGGACGCGCTTTCATCCATGCCGCCCGTTTCACCGACCGTCCCTCCCACGCCGATCAACTACATGTTGATCTGTGGTGGCGCGGCATCAACATCGCCTGTGACCCAGGCACATATCAATACAATGCACAACCGCCCTGGGACAATGCCCTGATATCTACCCAGGTGCATAACACCTTGACTCTGGATGGAAAGGATCAAATGCTGCGGGCTGGGCGCTTTCTGTGGCTGGATTGGGCGCAGGCGGAAGTGCTGGCTTATGAGGTGGATGATGAAGGCAAACTTTCCTGGGTCACCGCTGAACATAATGGTTTTAAATCATTGGACGCTCTGCACCAGCGCACACTGAGCGCATCGGACAAGAAATGGACTGTCACGGACCGAATCATGCCCTACGGCAAGACAAAAGGGAAGGAGCACGAGGTTCGCCTGAGCTGGTTATTACCGAATTGGGATTGGCAGATAGAAACGGAGAATATACTTCACATTTCAGGTCCAAAGTTTTCATTCAGCTTGGAAATTTTAGGGGCAGAGGGAATGAACCTCTTCCGAGCCGGTGAAAACATTTATGGGGATATTGAAGGGCAGCAAATTTGGGGCTGGAGGTCACCGACATACGGGGAAAAAGAGCCAGCCCTGCTGGTCGTCGCAGTTCTGTCCGGCCAGCCGCCGATGAAAATCGAATCCATCTGGCGCTTCGAAGATTAAGGGCTTTCTCCATAGATTCCAAAATCATGACACATCATGGAGGCCAGGCTGAAGCCTGGATTCTTACATAACCCTTTGTAGAACAAACCTCTAACAAAAACAAATATCGAACGAAGGTCCTCACGTCATGATTCTTTTTGTAGGTTACGTGTGGCGAAGCCCACGTGACAAACACAGCCCATATGACAAATGGTGCGATGTGTCATTGTCACGCAGGTTCGTTAGCTCCACTCCTGAACCATGCATGACCTACACTAAAGTCCTCACTCCAAAAGTATTCTTGGTTTAGTATCTTCTCTTCTCGTTCCTCCACCCTAAAACCTTCCCTCGAACACGCGCCCCCAATAATCGAGTAAAATGTTAACAATATGCACATTCTCTTGATCCATCAGATCTTTGTGGCATTGGACCAACCCGGAGGCACCCGCCATCATGAAATTGCACGATACCTAAAACAACAAGGCCACGAGGTGACGGTTATCGGCAGTTCTGTCAGCTACCTGACCGGCGTCAAAGAGGATTTCCAGAGCCGCAAACAAACCGATGATCTGGGTGTGACGATTATCCGAAGCTACACACTGCCCACAATGAACCGCTCCTTCATCTGGCGTGTATTCAGTTTCATTAGTTTTATGATCTCTTCCTTCTTCAACGGCTTATTCGTCCGGGATGTGGACCTGGTTTGGGGTACGACGCCCCCCATCTTCCAAGCACCCACGGCATGGCTATTAGCACGCCTGAAAGGCGTCCCCTTTTTGCTGGAAGTGCGCGACCTGTGGCCGGCTTTTGCCGTGGCTGTTGGTGTGTTGAAGAACAAGACCCTGATCCGTATGTCCGAGTGGCTGGAGCGTTTCCTGTACTGCCATGCTGACCAGGTGATGGTCAACTCCCCGGGATTTATCGATCACGTCAAGGCTCGCGGCGCAGAAAAAGTAGCTCTAATCCCGAACGGTACAGACCCTGAAATGTTCCATCCCGAGGCAAAAGGAACCTCTTTCCGGGAAAAAAATAATTTGAAGGAGAAATTCCTCGTCCTTTACGCCGGCGCCCACGGCTTATCCAACGATTTAGATGTAATTCTTGAGGCGGCAGTACAATTACAGTGTGAAAAAGAGATACAATTTGTCTTGTTAGGATCGGGCAAGGAAAAAACCCGGTTGGAAAAAGAGGCGGAGGAAAGAGGACTGGATAACGTCTTGTTCTTACCGCCGGTGCCGAAGGTCGAAATGAGCAAAGCCCTGGCAGCAGCAGATGCATGTTTGGCGATATTAAAGCCAATTGAGATGTATAAGACAACCTATCCGAACAAAGTCTTCGACTACATGGCTGCCGGACGGCCCATCATACTGGCGATTGACGGCGTCATCAGAGAGGTGGTTGAGGAAGCGCAAGCCGGCATATTTGTCAACCCGGGAGACCCTCAATCCCTGGCGAAAGCGATTCAGGATTTAGCATTGAATCCGACAAAACGTCGTAAAATGGGAATTAACGGTAGAAAGATGATTGAATTACAATTTTCTCGTAACAAATTAGCGGGAGAATTGACTATACTCCTGGAAAATATGAGGAGGAGAAATGGCTGAAAAGATATTGGTGGTTGATGATGAGATTTCCTTACAGGAAACGCTGGCATACAACCTCAAGAAACAAGGGTATGAAGTGCAGACCACCGGCGACGGTACCGAGGCATTGGAACTCGCCAGAGAAATGGAACCGGACTTGATCATCCTGGATGTCATGCTGCCCGGGTTGGATGGGTTTGAAATCTGCCGTATTCTGCGCCGCGAGATGTCCACCCCTGTGCTGATGCTCACAGCCCGTGACGATGAGATAGACCGCGTGGTTGGGTTGGAGGTCGGGGCGGATGATTATATGGCAAAGCCCTTCAGCATGCGGGAGCTTCTCGCCAGGGTCAAAGCCATGCTTAGGCGTGTGCGGTTGATCCGTGAGGAGGTAAATCTCGCTGAGGGGGAAGACGGCAAGCCCAAACCCGAGATCATGGAATTCGGCAATTTGAAAATCGACATGACCCGCCGTGAGATCACCGTGGATGGAGAAGTGGTCGCCTTCAAACCCAAAGAATATGAGCTGCTTACATTCCTGGCGCAGCATCAGGGTCAGGTACTTTCACGGGAGTTCATCCTCGAACGCGTTTGGGGATGGGACTTTATCGGGGACAGCCGTACTGTCGATGTTCACGTCAGGTGGCTGCGGGAAAAAATTGAACCCGATCCTGCCAACCCACAGCGGATCATCACCGTTCGGGGCGCCGGCTATCGTTTCGAAGGTTAATCCATGCAGCGTCGCATCCGCTGGCGGATTGTCACACCCTGCCTGCTCTTGCTGGTGATGGTCATCTCTCTATTCACGATATTCATGGTGAACCACATCCGCCAGAAGGAGTTAGAACGCTGGCAGACGCAGCTCTTAAGGATCGCCGGACTTATCGCGGCCGATGCACAAGAAGCGACAAGTAACCTTGCAGGAGACGACTTACAAACCTTAGCGAAATCTAGAAGTCAAATTCTAGGTTTAGATATAACATTTATTGATCCCACCGGAAAGATTATCGGATCTACCATTCCTTTTGAAGAACAATCGCCAAATCCACTGAATATGCCGGCTGTCCCACAGGCCATAGCGGAAGGCCAGGGCAGTCACATTGAAGATGACTGGATAGCTGCAGCGGTCACATTCCAGAGTCCAAACGGAGATTTGCTGGGCGTGGTTCAACTCCAGGCACCATTATCATATTTCCGCCTTGACCTCAGCCAATTTATCTGGCTGGCAGGTGCTTTTATTTTGGTCGGCGGATTGGGCGTCCTGCTGCTGGGTTACATCCTCCATGATCTTTCGCGGGAACCGGTGGAAACCCTCACCATTGCTGCCCGTCAAATGAGTATGGGAAATTTCAACAATCTGGAATTTCCGGAGGCGCCCCATGAACTAAGCGAACTCAGCCAAACCCTGCAATTCATGGCGCAAAAACTGGGCGAACAAATCGATGCGCTGACCAGCGAAAAAGCGAAACTCTCCGCCGTGCTCAACCAAATGGCAGACGGCGTCTTGATCACCGATGCTGACGGGCGTGTACAGCTCCTCAACCCCACCGCTGAACGCCTTTTCCAAATTGATGAGAAAGTTGGTTTGGGCAGATCCGTTGTGGAGGTCATGCGCTATCATCAACTTGTTGATCTCTGGCGGGAAGCGAAGAAAGGGCAGCGGCAGAGCATGATGCTGGAAATCGGCCCTCAACATCTCTTTCTCCAGGTTGTCGCCATCCCTCTGAAGACCGCCCTACCCGGCAGCACCATGCTCCTGTTTCAAGACCTGACCCAATTACGTCAATTGGAAACAGTACGCAGGGATTTCATCAGCAATGTTTCTCATGAGCTGCGCACCCCCTTAGCCAGCCTCAAAGCTCTGGCAGAAACCCTGCAGGAAGGTGCCTTGGATGATCCGCCCGCTGCACGGCGGTTCATCATCCGCATGGAAACGGAAATTGACAATCTAACCCAACTTGTGAATGAACTTTTGGAGCTTTCTCGCATTGAATCGGGAAAAGTTCCGCTGTCTTTTCAGCGTGTTTATCCCTGCGACCTGCTCAAGCCGGCTTATGAGCGTATGGCACTGCAAGCTGAACGTGCCGAGCTGGAATTAGTACTGGACTGCCCCCCGGAACTGCCGATTATCTTCGCTGACCCCGATCGCATCAGCCAGGTATTGATCAACCTTGTGCATAATGCCATTAAATTCACACCACCTGAGGGAAAAATCACCCTCTCAGCTTATCGGGATGAAGAATATATCGTCTTGTATGTGCGCGACACAGGCGTAGGTATCCCCAAGAAAGACCTCACACGGATCTTTGAGCGGTTTTATAAAGCTGATCAAGCCCGGGCTGGCGGAGGGACGGGTCTGGGGCTTTCGATTGCCCGTCATATGATTGAATCCCATGGCGGTTATATCTGGGTAGAAAGTGAGGAGGATATTGGAAGCACCTTTTATTTCACCCTCCCTATCGCCTGATGTTAACCCAATCTTTACCCTCCTTCATCCCCCCTTAACCCATTCAAAAGTATCTCTTGACCCAAAAATGTTATGATTATCTGCGTTGTGACAATATAGTTCACATTTAACACATATGAAAACAGACCAAATGGTTGGACCAAATAAATGAATATTGTCAAACCCCATTCATTCAGACTTGCCCCAAACATTACCGAACCCAAGAAAAAACAGTCCCAAACCGTCGTCAATATCGGGCAAAAACCGGATAATGATGAATTAAGAGCATTACCCATTAAAATGGAAATGATTGATTTCTCTGCATATTACGGGAAATTCCAAGCGCTTAAGAACATTTCCATGGGAATTCCAGAAAATAAAATCTCAGCGCTCATCGGACCTTCCGGTTGCGGGAAATCGACTCTCTTACGTTCCTTCAATCGGATGAACGATCTCATCCAAGGATCCCGGGTTGAGGGTCAGGTCTGGCTCAACGGAAAAAATATCTATGATCCCGATGTGGATGTCGTTGATATACGCCAGCGAATCGGCATGGTTTTTCAAAGGCCCAACCCCTTCCCCATGAGCGTGTTTGACAACGTGGCGTACGGTCCCCGTTTATACGGCATCCGAAAAAAAAGCCTGCTTGAAGAAATCGTCGAGCGCAGCCTGCATCAAGCCGCTGTCTGGGAGGATGTCAAGGATAAACTTGACCAATCCGGCTTGGAACTCTCAGGGGGGCAGCAGCAGCGGTTGTGCATCGCTCGCGCCCTGGCGGTTGAACCCGCTGTGATCCTGATGGATGAACCTGCGTCAGCACTGGATCCCATCTCCACACTAAAGATTGAAGAGCTGATGGAATCATTAAAAGAGGATTACACCATTGTGATCGTCACCCACAATATGCAGCAGGCTGCCCGTGTATCGGATTTCACCGCCTTTTTGATGATCGATGAAAATCGCGCCGGCATCCTTGTCGAATACGGCGCTACTAATCAGATCTTCACCAATCCAAAAAACGAACAAACCGAAGCTTATGTGACTGGTCGTTTTGGGTAGAATGTTATAAAATAAGCAGACAGTCTTATCGATCTCCCAGGAGATGCGAATGCCCCGCCAAACTTTAGACCGAGAGATACACCACTTACAGGATGAAGTCCTCTTGCTCGGCAGCATGGTAGAACAAGCCATGCTGAATGCTATTGACGCGCTCAAGCGAAGAGATTTAGAAGCCTCGCGCCGAGTATATGATGACGATGACCTGATCAACGAAAAAAGATACGCCATTGAAAACCGAGTCCTAATCCTATTTGCCACGCAGCAGCCCATCGCGCACGATTTACGCTTGCTAGCTGCCATCCTGGAAGTCATTACCGAGCTTGAAAGAATGGGGGATTACGCCAAAGGTATCGCCAAGATCAGCCGCCTGATCGGTCAGGATGACATCCCAATTCCTAGTCGTGAAATCAGCCGCATGGGCGATCTGGCGGTGAGCATGCTTCACCGTGCGTTAAGCGCATTTATCGCTGAGGATGTGGACATGGCTTACCACATTCCCAAAGAAGATGACCAGGTTGACGATCTTTATAATCAAATTTATCACAAAATCGTCGCCAACATGATCGCCAACCCGGATTCCATTGATCAAACCAATTACATCTTGTGGGTCGTGCATAATATTGAACGGACAGCCGACCGTGTCACAAATATTTGTGAACGGACAATTTTCATCGCGACGGGTGAGCTGCTCGAAATTGACGTCTCAGATGACGAGTGGACTGAAGGGGACGAAGTTTAATTTATTCATATTGTGCAAAAAATTCCATTTTGCCAGCTTTGTAAAGCTGGTTTTGATGGCATTGATATTGTTGATAAATAAGATACATCAAGTATAATTTCCAATAACTATCTAAAATAGCTAAACAAACCTAGAAAATTATCAAGCCGACTCATCAACCCTTGATGCTATGAAAATCTCACTGATTGCTGATATCCACGGGAATCTTTCTGCCCTTCAGGCTGTCCTGCGCCATGCCCGAACCCGGGAAGCTGAAAACACCATTCTGAACCTCGGTGACTCCATCGGTTATGGACCACACCCCAATCAAGTTGTCCAATGGATCCAGGGGTCTAATATTTACAATATCCTGGGCAATTATGACAAGAAAGTCCTCAGCAAGAAACATCAAGAGAACCGCTGGGAAAAGGTCAGAACAGCGGAAAAGCGGACCATGTTCGCCTGGACCTGCCAAGCCTTATCAGACTCTTCTCGCCATTTTCTTGAAAATATCCCTGAAACGCGAGCATTAGAATTTGAGGGTAGGAAAATATTAATGACCCACGGCAGCCCAGCTTCTAATTCAGAACATTTGAGAATTGACACACCCCGAAAACGGTTTATTGAATTGGCAAAACTCACAGAAGCGGATATTGTCTTATGCGGTCATTCCCACCAAGCTTTTGTTAGAGAGGTTGACGGGGTGCTCTTTATCAATCCGGGCAGTGTCGGTCGACCGGATGACGGCGACCCACGTGCCAGCTATGCTATCCTTGAGGTAAAACAAGGGAAAATAGATGTTCAGCATTTCCGCGTCCCCTACAACATCATGGAAACGGTGGGGGATTTGCGCAGGACAGGTTTACGGGGAATCTTCCAGGAGATTATCCGACAGGGTATGAATTATGATGCCATCGTTGAGAAATTTGGCGAAAACCCTGATCCGGCTTATTTGGAACCCAGCGGCATCGTCACATTGACCACAGACTTTGGTCTGCAGGATCACTTTGTAGGTGTGATGAAAGGGGTGATCGCCGATATTGCCCCACAAGCTCAGGTCATTGATATCAGCCACAACATTCAGCCGCAGGATGTGCATGCCGGTGCGCGCATGCTGGCGGAGGCTGCGCCCTATTTCACCCCCGGCACGGTTCATGTCGCTGTGGTTGATCCAGGTGTGGGGACAGCCCGCCATGCCCTCGCTGCCCGTATCGGCGCGCATTTTTACGTCGCTCCGGATAATGGTCTGTTGACCCTGCTTTTGCAGAAAGCCGCCGATAAAAAGCAGCCAGTCGAAATCATTGATCTCAATCAACCGCAATATTGGCTACCGGAAACCAGCCATTCTTTCCACGGTCGGGATATCTTCGCCCCAGTTGGCGCCCATCTGGCGAACGGCTTGCCAATCGAAAAATTGGGGGAGGGCATCAAAGACCCAATCTTGCTCCACCTCTCACTGCCGAAACGCACGTCCAAGGGATGGCAGGCTGAAGTTGTATGGGTAGACTCCTTCGGCAATTTAAGTACCAATCTACCACAATCGGTCCTGCCGAAGAATGACAACATCACCGTCAAATGCTTGGGAAGATCTATACCTGGTATGAACCAAGCTTTTGGCGATGCCACTGAGGGCAACCTGATCGCCTTCATAGACAGCACCGGACATTTGGCACTCGCCGTGGTGAATGGCAGCGCTAAAGAAAGGCTGCGAGCCGATGTTGGCACTGAAGTTGAGGTCATTGTTGGTGAATAATAGCTTTTAAAAGCATCTTATCGCAGCTATAGGAGGTCAACCTCAGTTCTGGTAAAATTCACTCACAATAAAGTGAATAAAGGAAATTATGACCCTTAATATCAATAAAATACGGGATGACTTCCCGATTTTGAAAACACTCATCAACAGCAATCCCCTGGTTTATCTGGACAACGCTGCAACAACCCAAAAGCCGCAATCTGTGATTGACGCCATCACGGATTATTACACGAGGTATAACAGCAACGTTCACCGCGGAGCGCATCACCTTTCCAACCTGGCGACAGATGCCCATGAAAATGCCCGCAAGACCGTACAGAAATACATCAACGCTGAATACGATCATGAGATTGTTTTTACCAGTGGGACCACAGAATCGATCAATCTGGTCGCTTTTTCCTTCGGGGAGGCTTTCGTCAACCCTGGCGATGAGATCATCGTTACGGAAATGGACCACCATTCTAATTTCGTCCCCTGGCAGATGCTTTGCGACCGCAAGCGTGCGCGTTTCCGTGTCGTTCCCTTCAATGAAAACGGGGACATTCGCCTGGATATCCTTGAAGAAATGTTAAACGAAAAGACCCGACTTGTCGCCTTCAATCACGTCTCCAATTCTCTCGGCACAGTCAACCCAGCTCGTGAGATCATCAAGATGGCGCATGATGCCGGTGCTGCGGTCCTGGTGGACGCAGCCCAATCCATTCAGCACATTGAGCACGATGTGCAGGCTCTGGATGCTGATTTTTACGCTTTCTCCGGACATAAGATCTATGGTCCTACGGGGATTGGCGTGTTATACGGCAAAGAGAAGTGGCTTGACGCTATTCCCCCATATAAAAGTGGGGGCGAGATGATTGATCTGGTGAGCATCGAAAAAACCACCTACAACAAACTGCCCTTCAAGTTTGAAGCCGGCACCCCCAATATCGTCGGTCCCATCGGTATGGCGGCTGCTATAGATTACATCAATGCGTTGAATTTCTCAGACATCATGACCTATGAAGACAAAATCCTGGAATATGGAAGAAAAAGGCTGCTGGAAATTGATGGGTTGACCATCTATAGTAACGCGAAACGCCGTGCTAGCATCTTGCCATTCAATATTGCAGGGATTCATCACTTCGATCTGGGGACCTTGCTGGACAGTCATGGGATTGCGGTTCGTACAGGACACCACTGCACACAGCCGATTATGACTGCCCTAGGTATCGAGGGAAATGTCCGCGCCTCTCTGGCGATTTACAACACCAAAGAGGATATTGACGCCCTCATTGAAGGAATTTACAAAGCAATGAAACTATTAGGAAGATGAGCAAAATGGCATCTATTCAAGAGATTCAAGCCGAGATTGTCAAAAATTTTTCATATTTACCCCAATGGGATGAACGCTATGCCTATCTCATTGAACTGGGTCAAAAATTGGAGTCCATGCCCAATGAATACCGCACAGAAGAAAATATCATACGCGGTTGCCAATCTCTCGTCTGGCTGTATCGGGAATGCTGCGATGGCATCGTTTCTTTTCAGGCTGACAGCAACTCGCTCATCGTTAAGGGCTTGGCTGCCTTAATGACACAGATTTTTTCCGAGCAGCCAGCAGAAGAAGTTCTCAAAGCAGATTTGACACTCTTCGAGCAAACCGGGCTCAACAAACACCTTTCCGCCCAGCGGGCAAATGGATTAATGGCTATGATTGATGAGATTAAAGCCTTCGCGGGCAAATGTGCAGCCGGGGAAGCGTAAAATAAGTTGCTCTCTACATTATTACTTTTTCTTTAATAGAATATCTACGTCATATTGATGGTCATCCTCTCTTTTCTCAGTTAGAATTAGGGTGTTATGAATGATAAAAGAATACAAATCTTATTGACAAACGACGATAGCATCCACTCCCCAGGTTTGTGGGCAGCGGCGGAGGCGCTGGATCCCCTCGGCTGGGTGCATGTAATTGCACCCCGAGATCAACAATCTGGCGCTGGCAGGAGCATGCCTATCCACTCATCTGGCATTATTGAGAAAATGACCCTCAACGTCAACGGGAGGGATTGGCAGGTATTTTGTGTGGACGGTTCACCCGGACAATCTGTCCTCCATGGTATCTACGATGTCAATGATGTGAAACCTGATCTTGTCGTGTCGGGGATCAATTATGGAGAAAATGTGGGATCGGGAGTGACCATCTCAGGTACGATTGGCGCGGCCATTGAAGCCGCAACCCTTGGGATTCCAGCTTTGGCGGTGTCCATGCAAACCGGGCAGGAACATCACCTCTCGCTCTCCCAAGATGTTGATTTCAGCACGGCGGGGTTTTTTACTCAAAAAATCGCCAGGAAAATGCTGGAAAAGGGTCTCCCTGAAGATGTTGATCTGATTAAGATGGATATCCCACATGATGCCACCCCAGAAACCCCGTGGGTTTTAACCAGGCAATCCCGTCACCGGTATTACTTTCCGAAACCTGCCATAAGAAAATCCCTAGCCGATCGCGGTCCTGTGGGGTATGAGATCCGCTACCGACCAGAGGAGTTGGAAAAGGACAGCGATCTTTATGCTCTTCTCGTGGAGAAAAAGGTCTCTGTCACACCCATCAGCATTGATTTGACATCAAGGACAGATTTTAAAAATCTGAGTGCATTATTCGATGACGATTAGCACAGCGTTTATAAAGCTACCCCTCCGAAATCCTATTCGGAGGGGTTTTGTTTTTTAAAAAGACCCCGACAATCCACAACCTCTAAGTCAAGTAACTGATTTAATAACTTGTAGCGATATGCTTCGAATCTCTACAAAATCATGTATACTTTTTGAAACCACTCATTGAAAGGAAATCCTATGCCGCGCAGCAAATCCGTCCGCTACTTCACCTTCGGTTCGCTCTATTTCACCCAAGGGACCATCCTTGGCTTTTTTGCAGCCCTCAACGCTCTATATCTACTCGATAACGGCCTTCAGATGACCGATGTGGGCGTGTTTGGCTTCATCGCCCTTCTTCCCTTTGTGCTCAAGATCGGCCTTGGCATCATCAGCGACCGCGTCAATCTGTTTGGGATGGGGCACCGTAAACCCTACATTTTTATCGGCTTGGCTGTCCAATTTGCCTGTCTGGTCGCCGCGCCCTTCATTGACCCTGGTCAGTATTTTTGGGCTTATGTTGCCATCGCCTTCACCATGCAAATGGGGATGGCGCTGTATGACACCTGCACGGATGGGCTGGCGCTGGATACGACCCCGGTTGAAGAGCAAGGGACAATCCAGGGTTTCATGGTCGGTGGACGCGCGGTCGGCTCGATTGCCGCGGCATCGGTAGTCGGTTTTCTAGCGGAGAATGTCTCCTGGCTTTCCGTGTTTTGGGTGCTGGCAGCCCTGACAATCATCCCCGTTCCCTTCATGCTCTTTGTGCGCGAGGAGCGACGGGACGTGGCAAAACGTTTCGATTGGTCAGCGTTTAAAGCCTTTGACCGAACAACATTCTTGGTGGGCGGGATGGGGCTGGTGATGTTCATGGTCATCTTAGGGGCTAACCAGCTCATCAACCCTTACCTGGAAGCTCAGTTTGGGATCAGCCTATCCGCAGCCGGAATGATCACCTCTTTATGGAGTTTGGGCGTGGTTGGCGGCAGCTTCGTGGGCGGCTGGTTGATGCGAAAGTTCAAAGTGCAAAGAGCTGTGGTGATTGGTGTACTACTATTAAGTGTTACTCTGTTGGCATTAGCTTTTCTCATCACGCCTGAATATGGCATGACCCTCTCCATAGCTATGGTGATCTTCTTCGGAGTCGCTTACGGATCCTATCAAACGGAGTATTTCGCGGTGGCCATGCGATTTGTGGACCCGCGCATTGCTGCATCGATGTATGCTATCCTGATGGCATTCACCAACGTTGGACAAGGTATTGGGATGTACCTGAGCGGTGCGCTGGCAGACCTGACAGGGTTCAGCACAACCTTTTTGATCCTGTTGGGGATTAACCTATTATTGTTGCTTATGATTCCGGTGGTTTTCCGTCAGAAGAAAGAATCCCCAGAAGCGGCCTAGGGATCTCATAATCAACAGATATGACGTGAGGACTTTAAAAAATGTTAGGTGGGCTTTGCCACACCCCACCTACATTTCTCGTCCGGCTAAAGGCAAAGTTAACCTGAACACCACCCCACCATCAGGATGATTTTCCCCCGTCAGCGTGCCGCCATGAGCTTCCGCAAGCTTCCGCGCAATAGACAATCCCAGTCCTGTCCCGCCGCTGGTACGGTCTCGAGCTTTATCCCCGCGATAAAAACGATCAAATAGATGGCTGAGTGCTTCATCAGGAATCTCCGAACCATTGTTGTGAAAGGAGAACACAGCCTCGTCCGCCTCTTGCTTCAATAATAATTTTATCCACCCGCCTTCAAGAGCATACCGAAGGGCATTTTGCATTAAATTATCAAATATTTGTTGAAGCCTTTCCCTGTCTGCGGAAACATAAATCACTCTCTTCCCACATTCGTTGTATATAGCAACATTTTTTTTGTTGGCTTGAGGTTCATAACGGATAGCTAATTCCTGACATACTTTTGTGAGATTAATGCGGCGTTTGTTCAGGCTTAATGCCCCCGCGTCAGCCAGGGCGAGGGTGCGCAGGTCTTCCACCAGGTGTGTCAGTTGCTCGTTCTGCTCAGCAATTAGTGAGAGGTTTTCCAAGCTGAGCGGATAAACACCGTCCTGCAAGGCTTCAAGATGCGCCCGCTGAATTGCCAGGGGATTTCGAAGCTCATGAGCAATATCGGCGGTCATAGCCATTCTTTTCGCTTCGGCTCTTTGCAGCGACTCAGCCATTTGATTAAAAGTGTCACCCAATTTTGAAAGCTCTCCCTTTCCCCTGACATTGACGCGTTGGGAGAGATCACCTTCAGAGAGATTCACAGCTGCATTCGTCAGGCTTTGCACTGGCCTCAAGATCAATGCGGCAAGGATCATGGCCAAAAGGATCGCCACGCCGCCTGAAATGGCAGCCGCCAATAATGAAGCCCGATTGACACGCTCAATCAATAATTCTTCGAAATTTTCGGGTAATTGCGGGATTCCACCTTCAGGTAGTAAATAACCCACCACCTGTTCTCTGACTTTAAGCTCGATCCCCTGGTTCAGAGTCTCATCAGTGAGCTTTGTCCCAATCTCAACTTCCGAAGGGCTGACGAGAATAGTTCCCTCAGAATCAGCCAATATATGCTCACCCACTGAGACATTTACGCCTGTCCGAGGTCCTTGCCCTTGCCCTCGACCAGGTATATTTATGGATACAGCTTCAACACCTGACCAGGACCCATTGTCTTCATAATAGGATTCCAGGGATTCCGCCAGGTTCTCAAGCCCCACCTGACCGCCATGACCGAGAAAAGTCGTCACTTCCTGCTGTGTCGTAAAACGTGAGACCAGCGCCACAGTTCCAAGGGCAATCAATATAATCAACCCAAAAGCGCCCAACAAACGCCAACGCATGCTCATTTTGATTCCTTCTTAAAGCGATAACCAACACCGAATACAGTTTCGATATAACGAGGGTCTTTACTGTCATCCCCCAGCTTAGCTCGTAAATTTTTAATATGTGTGTCAATACTGCGTTCATACCCCTCGTAAGCAATGCCCTGACCGGATTCCAAAAGCTGCAATCTTGAGAAGACCCGTCCCGGGTTTTCCGCTAATGTGACCAAGATCGAGAACTCCATCGGTGTCAAATCAATTTCACGGCCGGCTTGCTCTACTAAGAAAGCCTCAGGGTCAATTTTGAGATCTGCAAAAGTCAACACATCAGGTTGGCTTTCCGCCGTTTTCTCAACCCGTCTCAATACGGCTTTGACCCTCGCCACGACCTCCCGGGGTGAGAATGGTTTGGTGATGTAGTCATCCGCCCCCAATTCCAACCCCAATAGGCGATCTACCTCATCAACCCGAGCTGTCACCATGATGATGGGCGTATCATCATTCTGTCGTATTTCTTTGGCAATGTCTATCCCATCCATTTCAGGCAAATTAAGGTCCAACAAAACCAGCGCCGGCTGGTTCTCCCGCCAGAGACTTAACCCCTGATCCCCCCTTTCAGCCATTAACACCGTATATCCCCCCCGTTCAAGATAAGCTTTTATTACTTTCGCAAGCTCTTTTTCATCTTCAATAATCAAAACTGTACTCATAAAAGTATTATAGCCTCCCGTTTTAATTGCAGCCAGATCTTCATAACTTCTTCACATCCTCTCCATCCTCTCTTCAGGGAAACCAGTTACTATAAAATCATCAGGCATATTAAACATATGACTGAGCAGTTTTGAAGATTTAGAAACTGCTATAGATAATCTACTTTAGAATTGAGGAAAAAATGAAAAAGAAAATAGTTATTGGTGTTCTATTAACCGCCGCTTTCGTTTCACTAGCTTTTGGCGTGGTCGAGCCAGTATTCGCACAAGCTGGTGGCAACAACCCATCTGCCGAAGATGCAAAGCCGGGTAACGGCTATCAGGCAAGACTAAATACATACTTGGGCGATGGCTCAGGATATGGTCCTGGGACGTGTGATGGCGATTGCGACAACGAACCTCCTCTGGATGGCAGCGGGAATAAATATGGTGCCTTTCAGAATAACGCGGGCATGGGTGCCGGCACAGGTATGGCTCCTGTGAAAGAATGGGTTACGGTTTCAGGCGTTGTTGACTCAGTTGATCCCGCTATCTGGACCGTTACCCTCGAAGATGGGACTGTGAAAGAGATCTATGGCCGACTTCTCGACTTCTTAAATGAGCAAGGGTTCACAGTCAGTCCCGGTGATTCGCTTGTGCTTACCGGTTATTACCAAGATGACAATTTCGGTTTGGCTGAAATTGAAAATATAACCACCGGTGAAACGATCGCTCTACGTGACGAAAATGGTCGTCCGCTTTGGTCTGGGAATAGGCGCAGCGGCTGGTCAGATTAATTTTGCAATAACAACTAAAGACCATGGCTGTTCACTTACTTTGAGTGAACAGCCTTTTTATTTATTAGGTATAACATCTTGGAGTGAGGACTTCAGTCCGAATAAATCTCATTCTATTTCTCATTTGAATATGAAACACTTAAGTATTAGATAAGCCATCAGTCATCTCAATCCGCAAACACAAGCTGAAGCCTACACGCCATCGTTTGCACCATTTTCAACAATAATGTTACAATCAGGTTGTTTCAGGATGCAGCACCGAACTGTTTGATTCGCCCATTAATAATCGTTTTATCGACACTTCCGACCGAATGGAGAGCGCGCTGGAGGTGTTTTTATGAACGATCAAAAATGAGAATGACCACAACTTAATGAGCGTTATCGTGTTGTAATAAACTGAGGACATCAACAAAGAGAGAGGACCCACACCATGGAAAAGCAAGAGAAATTATCCTTTTGGAAGAAGGTTGTTTATGGTATTGGCGACTTCGGTTTCAGCATGAACAACTCCATTATTTCAGCTTATTTCACAATTTATATGATGGATGTCATTGGCTTATCCCCCGCTTTGGTAGCAATCATCCTTTTCGTCGGGAGAAGTTGGGATTATATAAACGACCCCATTATCGGTCACCTTTCAGATCGCACCCGCACCCGTTGGGGTCGCCGCCGACCATTTCTGTTGTTTGGCGCGATTCCCTTTGGCCTATCCTTCATCCTTTTATGGCTCAGTCCGGATTTCAGTGAAACAGGCCTGGTCATTTATTATTCCCTGGGATACATTGTTTATGAAGCGCTGGCGACAACGGTCTACATGCCTTATTTCTCCCTAACGCCAGAACTCACCGATGATTATGATGAGCGCACACAATTGACCAGTTTTCGGATGTTCTTCAACATTCTCGGCAGCCTGACAGCCTACATCTTCCCCATGTTGGTGATCGGCTCTATGGTTCCTGAAAACACCAAGCGGGTGCTGCTGATGGGCGTCATCGCAGGCGCTATGGCTGCCACCCCCCTCCTGCTGGTATTCCTGGGCACCCGTGAAAAGAAAGAATATATGATTGATAAGCGGCCGAAGTTAATCCCGTCCCTGAAAGCCGCTTTAAAGAATCGTCCATTTGTGTTCGCGGCAGGTATTTATCTGCTCACTTGGATGACCATCGTTGTTTTGGAAACTAACTTGCTGATTTATATTAAATACATTATCCAACGGGAAGGCCAAAGCACCCTGATCATGGCCAGTATCTTTGTCACAGCAATCCTCGCCCTGCCCATCTGGAACTGGGCTGCCAAGCATTGGAACAAACGGCTGGCATATATCATCGGTGTTGCCTTTTGGGCAGTAGTGATGATGGTTCTCATCCTGGTCACGCCTGAAACTCCCTTCTGGGTCATTATTTTCTTATGTATTATGGCTGGTATCGGCGTCAGCGCAGCCCAGGTTCTTCCCTGGTCAATCATCCCCGACGCCATCGAGTGGGACGAGTGGAAAACTTTTGAGCGTCATGAAGGGATGTTCTACAGTTTGATCACCCTGCTCGGTAAGGTGGCGAATTCCATTGCCGTGCCGTTATCTTTGATGGTGCTGGAACTCACAGGTTACCAATCCGGCGGTGGCGTACAACCCGACAGCGCGTTGTTGGGCATTCGCTTAGTCATTGGCCCCCTTCCCGCGCTTCTTTTAATAGGTGGAATCGTGTTTGCACTCTTTTATCCCCTCAGCCGGGAACAGCATCATAAGATCGTTGAAGAACTACGACTGCGCCGGGAAGCCCGAAAGCAAAAACGTGCTGACAAGAAAAGTTTACCAGGTGTGAAAGAATCTATATAAACAAAAATATTGCTGATGTGATATGAATCAAACGCCAACCGCAATAGATAATTCCATATTCAATCAGCTTATTCGATTATACCCTCAGCATACAGCAAACTCCCTTTGATGATATGATTCATCAAGGGGATTTTTAACATCTCTGACGCTTCACGCAGGAGTGTATCAAGGAAGTCCAATGAAAAAAATACCAACATTGACTAAGATCGTTTATGGGTTTGGCGACATCGGCTTCAGCATGACAGGGACGATCATTGCGGCTTATTTCGCGATCTTCCTGACAGACGTGGTGGGTATCCGCCCTGCTGTCGCTGCCATCGCCCTATTCATTGGGAAAAGCTGGGACTACATCAATGATCCACTCATCGGCCATATCTCTGATCGAACCCGCACTCGTTGGGATCGGCGGCGGCCATTCCTTCTTTTTGGTGCGCTTCCCTTTGCCCTGGCGTTTGCGTTTCTCTGGTGGAAGCCCCCCTTTGAAAGTCAGACGGCGTTGGTCATCTTTTACACCCTGATGTTTGTGGTTTATGATGCAGCCAACACCTTTGTAGGTATGCCTTATTTCGCTCTCACCCCCGAGCTGTCTGAGGATTACGATGAGCGCACTGAACTCACCGGATACCGCATGTTCTTTTCCATCCTGGGGAGCCTGATCTCCTTTGTTATCCCCATGATGATCATCGGTCAGATGTCGCCCGGGAATGCTGATAATTTTTTTATCATGGGATTAATCTTTGGAATTGCTTCTGGGCTGCCCCTCCTGCTGGTTTTCCTTGGAACACGTGAAAAACCATACTTTATCCGGCTAAACCGGCCGAAGTTATGGGCATCCCTCAAAGCAGCCTTTAAAAACCGCCCCTTCGTCTTCAGCACTATCATCTATCTCTTCACCTGGACCAGCATGCATGTCATCGAATCCAACCTGCTTTATTACATCAAGTATGTCGTCAAGCGCGAGGATATCAGCGAGATCATCATGGCGACCATTTTCGTGACAGCCATCGTCTCCCTGCCGGTTTGGAATTGGGTCTCCAAGAAGTTCAACAAGCGCATGGCGTATATTTACGGGATTGCCTTCTGGGCGGTTGTCCAAATTCTCCTGATCACTGTGACCCCTTCCAGCTCACTCATTTACCTTCTTTCCCTGTGCGTCATGGCAGGCATCGGCGTGGGCGCTGCCCATGTCCTTCCCTGGGCAATGATCCCTGATGCCATTGAGGTGGACGAACTGCGCACCGGCGAACGACACGAAGGGATGTTTTACAGTCTGGTCACCCTGATGGGAAAGGTTGCCAATTCCATCGCAGTCCCACTGGCATTGACCGTCCTTGACCTGAGCGGCTACATCCCCAATGCGGCTGAACAGCCGGAATCAACCCTGACAGGCATTCGCTTGGTTGTAGGACCAATCCCCGCCGTGCTTCTGGTGGGAGGGATCATCTTCGCTATCCTTTACCCCCTATCACGAAAAGAACATCACGATGTTGTCCACGAACTTGAAACGCGCCGTCAGAAAGCCCAAAAATCAAGAGCCAGTGAGGAAACTCTATGAACACCATATCAATTCACAAGGTCGAAACGCCTAGGCTAAGACGCAAATTCGCCACATTTCCCTGGGAGATCTATCGCGATGACCCGTTATGGGTTCCACCGCTTTTGCCTGAAAGAATGAAGCAATTAAATCCTGAACGGGGGACCTTCTTCAACCACGGCGAAGCGGCGTTTTTTATGGCATACCAAAACGGAAAACTGGTTGGAACCATCATGGCAGCCGAGGATTTTTCCTCCAACGAATTACGCGGTTTGAACGATGGAATGTTTGGCTTTTTTGAATGCGTTGACGATCAAGCTGTAGCTCATCAACTTTTTGATACGGCGCGCGCCTGGATTCAAACCCGCGGCTTAAGCCGCATGGTGGGACCCTTTCATCAGGATTATGATTCCGCCTATGGCGTCTTAATAGAGGGGCGCGACCGGCCGCCCGCCATCAGCTGCGGGCATACCCCGCCTTATTATGAAAATCTGGTGGTCAGTTATGGATTCAAGCCCTATCGACCGGATAACATCGCTTACGCTGTGGATATTACCGAAGAGACCCAACAATTTAAGCTATTACATAAGCTCGCTGAGCGGGCTGCTGAACGGGGCACCGCTGTCATCCGAGAAGCCAGATTGGAGGAATGGGACAAAGAGGCTGATCGAGTACATTATTTACTCAATAAAGCGTTGGCGCACCTGGATGATTTTGTGGGGTGGGACCGGCAGGCGCTGGACGATACCCTGGCGCCTTTCAAGAAATATGCAGACCCTGAACTGGTTTTGTTTGCTGATGTTAGTGACCAAACGGTGGGGTTTTTTCCTGGTATCCCAAACCTGAATGAAATCATCCACAATGTCAACGGCTTACGATATCCCTGGGACTACGTGAAGATGCTATATTACAGGCATATGCAGCCCAAGGGATTGGCAATCAAAAGCGTGCTGGTTCTGCCGGAGTATTGGGGGACAGGAGTCAGTTTGATGCTCTTCTCAGAGATGCTCAAAAGAGCACAAGCAAATGGATACGAATGGGTTGACCTCTCTCTAACATCTGAGGATAATCCAAGGACCCCCATGCTTGCAGAGCGATTAGGTGGTAAATTATACAAACGATATCGGGTATATCAAATCCCTGCGTAACGCATCCTTATCCATAATCCTACTCAAAATATGAGGATAAATGAAGATTGTGCGATTAGGAATGACTTTTCCTATGAAGTGAACAAACATAAAATGGTAAGCAAACATTCGATGTACAACGAATGCTTCTTGATATGTATCTAAAAATCCTGTAAAATCTTTAATAACATAAAAGTAGCCCCTTAATGTTCACTTATTCTTATCTTTGAACCCGAAAGTATTGAAAAGGGAGCAGGTTATGAACATCATTAAAGTTTCAGCAAACTCCCGCACTGCTGCAGTCGCAGGGGCAATCGCAGGTGTCATGCGAGAGCATCGGTTCGCCGAAGTTCAGTCTATTGGTGCCGGCGCCGTCAACCAAGCCGTCAAGGCGGTTATCCTCGCCAAAGGCTATCTGGTCAACGATGGTATTGATATCATCTGTGTACCAGAATTTGTTGACGTCGACATCGAAGGCAAGGTTCGCACTGCCATTAAGCTGACTATTACACCCCGCGGTGAAGATACTGCACCTGAGGAAGAAGTGTCGGAAGAAATGGCGCCGGAGGAGGAATCTGCAGTAGAAGAAGACTCAAAAGAAGAAACTCCGGAAGAAGAAGTCGAATAAAACATCAATTAGTTATTGGGCTTCTTTAGAAATTTAATCATAAAAAAACAGACGCCTTCACGCGTCTGTTTGTAAATTAAATAAGGATTTTTTTCGCGGTTAAATACCAAAACGGACTTCTTCCTTCCCCATCAGTATGTCCCGAACCTTTTCAATAATTAATGCTAGATGCTGGGGTTTGGCAACGTAATCAAGATCGTCGCTTGGGACGGTGAGGATAGGGCATAAGTCAAAGCCTTCCACCCAACTCTCGTAGAGTCCGTTCAATTCCGAGAGATACTCAGTGCTGATTGTGCGTTCGTAGCTGCGATCACGTTTAGCGATGCGGGCTTGCAAGGTTGACACCGATGCGCGCAGGTAAATTACCAGATCCGGAGGCGGTAAAAACTCAACCAGGACATGATACAGTTCCCGATATGTTTCATAATCCCGGTCACTTATAGCGCCTTGCATGTAAAGATTATGCGCAAAAATTTCAGCATCCTCATAAACACTGCGATCCTGGATAACAATACCTGGTTGGTTCATTAGCCTGCGATGGATCCGCAGCCTGCGCATTAGGAAATAGACCTGCGAGTGAAATCCCCAAGCAATCATATCTTCATAAAAATCCGCTAGATATGGATTCTCTGTCACTGGTTCATAAAAAGGTGTGCAATCCATAGATTCACAAAGCAATTGGACCAAAGTTGATTTCCCAACACCAATATTCCCAGCGACAGTTATGAATTTTTCCATTGATGGATAGTCTCCTGTATGTTATTATCACCCGCTAAATATATTTTCACAATCATACCATCATTAACCCTTAAAACTTGCACACCCTTTCTCTTATTACTACATTTAACCTACTCATTAAGTAAATTATGTGACGTGGCTGAATTGTAAAAGCCGTCCCAGCGAGTGAGAAAGTTTTTATGTTTCCTTCTGAATAATTCTTGTTCTATATTGCTTTTTACTGCTCTTTCTTCATCAGCTTGCGAATATAGATCTTCGTCACCTCTGCTGCGACAGATGGGATCAATACCAATGGCAAGACCTCCAGCCAGTGTTCAATGCGGAGAGGCGCGGTGTTGAAAATCGGCTGCAGGAAGGGGACGTAGACCACCAGCATGATCAACACCAAGGATCCCAGCACAGCCCAGTTCATCAATTTATTCTTGAAAAAGCCAATCTTGAGCAAGGGAAAGAATTCAGAACGAGCGGTATATGCCCGGAACAATTCTGAAATACTCAGCGTGACAAAAGCCATGGTCTCAGCGAAGGCTAAATTTCCATTGGGGTCCCCAAGGGCAAAGGCTGCCAGCGTCACCGCTGTGATCGCCACGGTTTGCACAACGATGCCAATCTGCATATATTTATTAATAATTGGCTCTTCAGGGGGGCGCGGCGGTTGATCCATGATATCAGGATCGCCAGGCTCCGTTCCCAAAGCCAGGGCTGGTGCGCCATCTGTGACGAGGTTCAGCCACAGCAATTGAATGGCGGTCAGCGGGACAGGCCAGCCAAACAAAGTCGCCAGGAATATGACCATAATTTCTGCAGCGTTGCATGAAAGCAGGTAATAGACAAATTTACGGATATTGCTGTAGATTACCCGTCCCTGCTCAACGGCTGAAACAATGCTGGCATAGTTGTCATCGGTGAGAACCATATCAGCGGTGCCTTTGGCAACATCAGTTCCAGTGATGCCCATAGCAACGCCGATATCAGCCCGTTTGATGGCTGGCGCGTCATTGACACCGTCGCCCGTCATCGCTACAACTTCTTGATTGGATCGCAAGGCATCTACAATCCGCATCTTGTGTTCAGGGCTGACGCGGGCATACACATCGGTCACCATGACATTTTCGACCATTTCCTCATCTGAAAGATCGTTGAGCATGGAACCCGTCATCACTTTACGTCCAGAGCGCAGCAGACCAATCTCTTCAGCAATAGCTTTAGCGGTATTGGGATAGTCGCCTGTGATCATGATCGTACGGATACCTGCAGCCCTTGCGGTATTCAATGCATCTGTAACCTCTGTCCGCGCCGGATCGATCATGCCAATCAGGCCGACAAAGGTCAGGTCTTTCTCCAATTCTTCGCTGTTAATCTCATCTGGCATAACAGGCAGCATCCGGTAAGCCACTCCCAAAACACGTAAAGCATTGCCGGTCATGACATCGTTGGCGGCTAAAATTTTCTGACGGCGTTCATCGGTCAGTTTTTGATCATCGTTGTTCATGGTTTGGACATGGGAACAAAGATCCACCACAACATCCGGTGCGCCTTTAACAGCGACAATGTGCCATTCCCGTTTTTCATCGTCTTCTTCCAATGGTGAGATATCTTCATCCTCAGGCTCTTCGACGGCATGGATAGTTACCATACGCTTACGGGTGGAATCAAAGGGAATTTCCTGTTTGCGGGGGTAAGCTTTATTGAGTGATTTGGCTGATGCCCCCGCTTTGAGGGCTGCAACGAGAATCGCTCCCTCTGTCGGATCGCCAATCATCCGGTAGATTTCCTGTCCGGCTTGTTCTCCCGCCTGTTCTAGTTGGGCATCATTATTCAATGTCCCAATCCACAATGCGGTTTTAACCGCTGGATATTTATCCAGGGATACATTCTCGCCATCTTTTGTGAACTCACCTTCCGGGGCATAACCGCTGCCGGTTACATTGATAAATTCCCCGTCCGCCCAAAGGCGGGTGACCGTCATCTCATTTTGTGTCAGGGTGCCAGTCTTATCAGAACAAATCACCGTGGCGGAACCGAGGGTTTCAACCGAAGAAAGCTTACGGATGAGCGCGTGTCGTCGAACCATTTCGCGCATGCCTAAAGCGAGGCTGATCGTGACCACCGCAGGCAGGCCTTCCGGTACAGCAGCGATAGCCAGTGAAACAGCGACCATAAATGACTCAGAGAAATGTTCCAACGCAGCTTGACTGAAGAAATCAGCATGTCCGGGCTGCAATATGAAACGGATTACGCTGATCACAAATATCAACCCACAAAGGACAAGGGAACCCCAACCTAACACTTTTCCAAGATCGTCAAGACGACGCTGAAGAGGGGTCTGTTCATCCACAACGCTTTGCAGCATGGTGGCTATCATGCCCAATTCCGTATTCATCCCCGTGCTGACGACGACGCCTTTGCCGCGGCCGTAATTGACCAGGGTGCCCATGAAGGCTGTGTTTTTACGGTCGCCTAAGGGGATGTCTTTTTCAAGTCGTGTTTGAGCGTTCTTTTCAACAGGGACAGATTCTCCCGTCAGCGAAGCCTCATCAATCCGCAGATTTATAGCCTCCAGCAGGCGGACATCCGCTGGAATATAATTTCCCGCCTCCAGGAAGACGATATCACCAGGAACCAACTCAGAAGCCGGCACTGATATACGGTGTCCATCGCGCAGCACTGAAGCCTCCGGTGCAGCTAATTTCTTGAGTGCATCAAGGGCTGCTTCCGCACGGCTTTCTTGAATAATGCCCATAATGGCATTGAGGATCACAATTGCCATGATCGCGGCTGCCTCAATATAGTCCCCTAACAAAGCCGAAATAATGGCTGCACCAAGCAGCATATAAATCACAAAGCTGTTAATCTGCCCCCACAGCATCTCCCAAAAAGTTGTGGGAGGCGCTTCTTCTAATTCGTTAAAGCCAAATTTGTCCTGACGGGCTTTCACTTCCTCACTGCTGAGACCTTGTTCAGCAGGGGTTTCCAGTTTCTGCAGAACATCCGTACTGGACATGGTATGCCATGAAATTGAAACATCTCTTGAATCATTCAATTCCAGGGCAATCTTTTCATCACTCATTAATAATTACTCCTCTTCATACATATTCGAACAGATATTTTACCTGGCTATTAAAACTCAACCCTTAGAGAATCTAAAGTCTTATAATCAGTTTGGTTTTAAGCAAATCCTGCTAATTATATCTGATTCTTGAGATAAACAATAAGGTGAGTTCACCCGTCTATACCTTTTTTAACCACCGTACTTCCGACTGGAGCGCCAAGGTCCCTTCCGATAACTGGGCATTTCACTTGAAGCAGAAAGAAGATCAGTGCTGGCACCTCTGAAAGCGTTTCGTAATTCCCCATGCCCTTCGCCAGGATCAGATCAGCCGACTCAAATCGTTCTTGAAATTCCTGACTGCATAATGAAAGGATTGTCCCTGGCACTCTGGCACCATTGTCTACAACCTCAGCGACCTCATCCAATCCAACCGCAAGGGCATCTTCCAGTGTGACATCGTTCAACACCGGGCCGCCGCGCACAACATAAGTAACGGGCAAGGAAAGTTCTTCAATCAATAACTTATCAAAAACATGCTCACCCGCATTATCCCCCAAAAAAAGGATGGAATCTGCTGAACCCAAGCGATGACGCAGAATTGGCAGATCATTAATTCTAAAATCCTGGGTTAGCATTTTGTCAATCACATCCCAAAGGTCATAGTCGGGATTGGGACCAAAATCCATAATATTCCCGGCAATGCTCAAGCGAATGGCTGTTTCCAGAGGATCGTCCGAGGAAGCCAGGATTTCTCTCAACTTTGGCAGCATAGCGAGCGCTTTTTCGGTTGCCTTCCGCTTTACTTCAGCGTAAGGATCATCACTGCCTGTGATTTCCCGGACGATTTGATGCACCTGGGTGCCAATAGCGGGTGGTGTGGCACCTTTGGGGAGGGATCTGAGGGTATCCAATGCTTTCAGAATAATTTCCCACTCCTGCGAAGGGGTTGCGTTTGCCATGCGTGCGGCTTCTATGGCTTGACGTAAGAAACAAGGGTAACAATCAACGTAAGTTTGCATAAGAGCTATTATAGCAGGGAACATTATAGCAATAACGTAGAAACGCCCCGGCGGGGCGTTTCTACGTGAGGTGATAGAAATAGTTAATATATCTAATATTAATAGACTTCCCAAACATCATGCAAATGACATCAAGTCGGACTAAATTCCTCACGCCATAAGTATTCCCTAATGATAAATCGAAGTACACATTTGTAACAAAATGAAGTACAGGCTTCAGCCTGGATTATTGATTTTCCCAACATAAAGCAAACCTCTAACCCCATTAAATATCGAACTGAAGTCATCACGCCAACAATCGTTCATCCCTCAGGCGCTATTTTCGTCCCGGAAGGAAGGATAGTCCGCTTAGGAACAACCACGATGCCATCCTTAACACTATAAGTGTCATTTTCGATTTCCGTCCCCCTTGGGAAAGGCCTGATCGATACGCCCTGCCCCATATGCACATTCTTGTCAATAATCGCCCCTTCAATGTCACAATTCTCCCCAATGCCAATAGGGATATTACCGGAGTCGTCATAATAATCTGCGCCCATGATTATCGTATCTTTGATGCGGGTGCCCTGCTTAATCATGCTGCGCAACCCTATCACAGAATGGTCAATATCAGCGCGGTTGATCACGCAGCCTTCGGCTATAAGCACATTCCTGAGCTGGCATTCTGCCACCCGTGACCCGGGGAGGAAACGCGCATGGGTATAGATTCGCTGGTCAGGATTATAAATATCAAAGGACGGATCAGGCATCGCCAGCGCCAGGTTGGTCTCATAAAACGAGCGGATCGTCCCTATATCGCGCCAATACCCGTTAAATTCATAACCAAAAACTCGCGGCTCGTTCTGCACACAATAAGGGATAATATCGTACCCAAAATCATCAAAATTCTGTCCACCCGACTTCAAAGACAGGATATTGACCAGCGTTTCAAGATTGAAGAAGTAAATCCCCATGGAAGCCAGATACGGTTTTTCAGGATCATCGCGGGTAATAAACTTATCCAAAATTTTCGGATCCTTCGGTTTTTCAGTGAAATCCACGATTTCACCCTCATCATTTCGCTTCAATAACCCAAACCGAGGAGCGTCCGCCCGTCCAATCGGCTGAACGGCTACCGTCACATCGGCATCATTATCCCAGTGATATTGCGCCATCTTTGAATAATCCATCCGGTAAAGATGATCCCCCGCCAATATCAACACATTCTTCGAACGTGACATTTGAATTTCAAAAAGCTGCTTGCGAACCGCATCCGCTGTTCCCTGATACCACTCCATGCGCTCCATGGTTTGCTCCGCTGCCCAAATCTGAACCCATCCCGTGTGAAACGAATCAAAGTTGTAGGTGCTGGTGATGTGGCGATGCAGTGATACGGAATTAAACTGCGTGAGAACGGCAATGCGATAAACGTTAGAATTGATACAATTGCTGATAGGAATATCAATCAAGCGATATTTTCCTGCAATCGGCACGGCAGGCTTGGATCGCATCAATGTGAGGGGGTATAAGCGCTTTCCCTGTCCTCCCCCCAGAATAACTGCCAAAATATCGTTCAAGCTGGGCATCTATGACTCCCTTCTTCAATCGGTTAGATAAGGCTCCAATACTTTCTCTTCCTTATCTCTATTTTAGCTTATTGTGGAAAGTTTTTGTATGAACTCCATCCAGAATTAGATTCTATAAAATGGAATTCCGGGTATTTTCCAAAACGATTTGCAGAATCTCATCGACGGAACGCAGCGTCCCCTCCCCAACCGGCCCGAGCATCTGCGCCAGCTCATTGCGCCTCTCACCACCCACAAGCTCAAACACTTGGGTATGCGTCCTCTCATCCACCAATTCTTTGGTGACTTTGTAGTGCTGATCGCCATAAGCTGCCAATTGCGGAAGGTGCGTCACACACATCACCTGATGCTGACGGGAGAGGTTCCACAGCTTCTCACCCACTACCATCCCCACTCTGCCACCAATACCCTGATCAATTTCATCAAAAACGAGGGTTGGAATTTTATCAGCTCGGACCAAGACATTCTTTAATGCCAGCATGAGGCGCGACGTCTCCCCGCCAGAGGCAATCTTCACCAAAGGTTTCAGCCCTTCTCCAGGGTTTGTCTCCACCAGAAATTCAACCTGGTCATATCCCCTGGCGTCAAAGGCGACGCTCCGCCCATCCGCCAAAGGCAATCCGTTTTCATCCGTCCTGACCTCAATGGAGACCTCAAATCGAGCGTTGGCCATGCGTAGGGCATTCAGCTCAATCTCAACCAGACGGCCCAACTCCTCAGCCGCTTCCTGACGTTTCAGGCTCAGCCTCTGTCCATTTTCAGCCAACTCATGAAGCAATCCGTTTTCCCGAATCTCCAACTCTTCTATGCGCTCTTCGGCATGGGTAATCGAATCCAATTCCTCTTTTGCGCGTTCTCCAAAAGCAAGAATTTCTTCAATGGAATTGCCATATTTTCGTTTCAAATTATTGATGAGGTCAATCCGCTCCTCAGTTCGATCCAATAAACGCGGGTTGAATTCAATATTCTCCGAATAGTTCTGCAATTCAAGCGCCAGGTCCTGCAGGGCGTTCAGGTTCGATTCCGCAGTTTCATAATAGGGCTCTGTAGTCTGATCAATCCGCGACAGGCTGTGAAGGGACTCAACCATTTCCCCGAGAAGCTCACTGATACTGGGCACTTCCGGTTTCCCGCCTTCAATGAGCATTACAGCATTTTGTGAATGTTTAGCCAGGCTTTCGGCGTTAGCTAGGCGTGTTCGTTCATTCCGTAATTCTTCTTCCTCACCGGGATGCAATTTAGCAGCTTCAATCTCTTGAATTTGAAATGTGAGCATATCCAAACGACGGGCGGCATCACGTTCGCTCTGACGTAGATCGTTTAAATTCTGCCGAATCTGACGAAGTTCTTCATAGGTCTTCCGGTAATCGTTCAGAAACTGATCCACATCCGCAAAGCTGTCCAATAAATGGAGATGGTTGCGAATTTTTAACAGCGACAAGTGTTCTGATTGACCGTGTATATCCACCAAATACGCACCAACCTCTCGTTGAAGCGTTGCTGTGACAATTCGTCCGTTAATACGGGCGGTGTTGCGCCCCTCACGCTGGATCTCGCGCGTCAGAGTGATGTAATCGGGGTCATCTAAAAGATCTTCAGCTTCTAAGAGGGCATATATCGTTTTCCTAACCGCCTCATCCAGCCGGAAGGTCGCCTCAACCTGGGCACGATCAACGCCCGTTCGGATAGTGGTAGTCTCAGCGCGTCCCCCCAACACAGCTTCTAGCGCATCCAGGATAATGGATTTGCCCGCGCCCGTCTCCCCGGTGAAGATCACCAGATTGTTTTGAAAATCCAGGCGCAGCTCCTGGATAATCGCAAAGTTTTCAATACGAAGCTCAGTCAGCATGGGTTGATTCTACCAAAGCTCCTCAGGGTCGTCGACTGCCCAAAAGGCGATAATAGGCGGAGGGAACTGCAAGGACTAAATATAAGATCTGATAACCCAGGGGCATCAGGCTGTACAGATTAAAAAACCCTGCGCTGAATTGATTGATCACACTGAAGAAATCCATCGCAATAAGCGGCAGACCGCCGATCACCACGCCAATGGAAACCAGCCCGAACAACTGCTTGCTCCTGCGTTTCTTAATAACGGCCCGCACGGCTTCAGCAACGGCAACACCCGCTGCAGGTGCTAACAGGAAGGTAAAAAAACCGATGAACGAAGTCAGGTAACTGCCGATAAAAGACAGAGGAACGGCGATCAAAAAGCCCCAAAGATAATCCAAGGGTCTGCTGGTATCAAATACCTTCTGTTGTTGCCGGACGCAATCCCGGCACCGATAACCGGTCGGCGTTTGAACGGCTTCATCCGGTGTAATGGGTTTGCCGCATTTACTGCAACGCAGGGTAATCTCTTGATCGTCAGGGGTGGGATGTGAATGGGATAAATTAGCCATTTGTTTTTATACTCAGTAAAGGATTCTGTTCCATATAAGCTGTCAGGTTTCGATAAAAATATCCCGGGTCCTGAAAACGAACCATGTGCAAGGATTTATCATGGGATCTGATTCGAACGCAATCCCCGTTGGCAAGATGCAGAGGCTCCTGACCGTCCACACTGACCACCGCTTCATGCTTGGTATGAACGCTAATACAGACTGATGCCCCTTCGGAGAGGACAACGGCTCGATCCACGGATAAATGCGGCGCAACGGGCATCAGCAGGATATTGCGCAGCTCCGGCGGCAGGATCGGCCCTCCAGCAGCCAGGGCATAAGCAGTTGAGCCAGTGGCGGTGGCGGCAATCAACCCATCAGCGACATAACTGGCTATGGTCGCCCCTTCTATACTCGCTTCAACATCGATAGGTCGGACATACTGCCCACGGGCAACAACTACATCATTGATCACATCGAAGTCGACGTCTTCCTTTCCCTCACGGAAGCACCGTGCGAAGAGCATCATCCGTTCTTCATAGCGGAATTCACCCGCCAACAATTTCGGCAGGATCTCTCGCCAGTTTTCACGGCGCACTTCGACCAAAAAGCCAAAATGCCCGACATTTATACCCAATAATGGAATATCCACAGGTGCACATAGGTGCCCTGCTCGCAGCATGGTGCCGTCGCCCCCCAACGCGATAATCAAATCAAACTCTTGATTTTTAACAGCTTTTCGGAGGTTTTCATTAAAAAGCGACCCGTCTTCAGCGTATAAACCTGCATCCGTTAGAAAATGAGCGACATTTCTGGCAATATCCAGCGCTTCCGGGATTTCAGGATGCGCCATAACGGCAATCTTCTCAGGAGGTGAACTCGTTGATGTCATGTCGCACTAATTATAGCTGTTTTTAATTCGCATCACAAATAAACACTTATTTACTCTATACCCATTCCTTGGCTCTGGAAAACACTTAATTTGTGGAACGCGGGAACAGCCATGAATTGAAGATTGTGAATATGCCCTGGATCAAATTTTCAAAATCAAGGCTCAACCGATTACTCGACCCAGGTAAACTCAACTTGTACATCCTCCAGAAAATCCCCCTCAATCTGTACTAATTCCAATCCTGGAAAGGCTAAGTGGTAAAGTGACCCCTCTGCTTGAATAAAGAAGTTCTTGGAATCTGGCGCCCAGTAAACTCTTTCGACCCATTTATCCGTTAATTGCTGCAGCAGGTTTCCGCCCGGACTCTGATATAACCGTGCCCCTAGATCAGTATCTTCTCCGTCGCCCCAGGCAATCATCCAATTCCCATTGGGTGAAAGCTGCAGATGTGACTCATTCGACAAAGTCACACTTTCCCCTTCAGGTGTGAAGGCAAATATGCCTTGTGGACCGGCGGCGACAAACATCCCCCCATCCTCCCAAATCAGCTCATCCCACACGCCGGCCCGCAGCAGGTCGGCGGATGCACGCTCCGATTTGCGGAGATATACCCCTGCCATCAAACCCCCGACAGAAGCATCTGCCTCGCCGAGAACATAAGCCATGGATTTTGACTCAGGGTCGAAGGCGATCTGCTCAAAAGAACCCGGTAAGATAACACTCAATGATAATATCTCCACATTGATCTGCCGCAGCAAGGAATTGCCTTCAGATGTCTGAGAAAAACTGATAACACTCTGTGAATTGACCCAACCCAAAAACGCCTCTTCCTGGCTGTTCGGAGGGGGGATATAGAGCGCGTTGTGATACACATAGCCGGGGATACTGATTTCCGAGACGACCTCCGAACGCCATCCACTTTCTGCACCATAACCTAATTCTTGAAAAATCAACCAGTTGCTCTCAGGCGCCCAAAACGGCTTGGCGCTCTGACTGTAAAGCCCATTCAACCGGTCAATACGCCCTCTTTCTGTATCAAACACGTAAAGATCACTCGAACTGCTATCCAGTGCTGCAGTGAAAGCTAGGAAGCGTCCATCAGGAGACCAGGCTATGCCATCCGGGCGGGTGACCACTTGAAGTGTTTCGAAAGCTCGATCACTTTCATCGTTTATGATCTCCCGCTGCAAAGAAAGGGAAAGTAAGGGCGTCAGTAGGAGGACTTCTGTGGAAGGGAGGTCAATTTGATAAAGCGCCAGCTCATCTGTGTTGGACGGCGATCCCGCCCTGATGATCAGTGCGTGGCCATCCGGAGACAAGCCGTATATCAAATCTCCAACTAGGATCGGCTCAGGAAGGGAAATCTCAAGGATGGCACCGCTTTCGACATCATAGGCATGCAGCCTTTTTTGATCGGGCGCAGGATACAACAACCATGGACCGTTGGAAGCCAGTGTACTTTGCGAGGTGGGTGTGTTCACGCCTTCAGAAAGCGAATTCGTAGGAGTGGCCTCATCGTTACTTGACACGGCTTGTTGTGTTTGAGTAATTACCGGACTCGTTGTCGTTATTGATTGTGCTGTGGATGTTCCCGACCATGAAGCCGGCGTGGGAGACGTCAGCCTGCAGCCCAAACTAACCGACAGCAGCAGCGTCAAACTCAATCCAAGGATCAATAGCGTTCTTCGTTTTTCAAGCATAAGCCATCAATCTTCAAGAATTTCAAGGCTGGACATGGACGCAACCAGTGCTTTGAGGCCCAATCCCTCGAAATAAACTTCCACAGTCTCATCGCCGTATTCCAACCGGCTGTTGCGAACCACACCCTTTCCATACACCGGATGCTCAACGAGCATCTCTGGGAAGAAGTTTTGGGAACGCTTTTCAGGTGGGGTCGAACGCTTGTGGTGATACGTCAAGGATCCAACCCGTTGATCCCATTGATAAGTACTGCGGTCATAGGTCTCACGCCGGGACAGGATCGTGTCAATATCCCCGCGCACAAGCTCGTCCGGCAGGCTCTCCAGGAATCGTGAAGGCTGCATGGTTTCGTAGCTGCCGTATGGACTGCGGCGCCGGCGGGCGCGCAGCAAGAACAAGCAATCCTTTGCGCGTGTAATCCCCACGTAGAACAAACGCCGTTCTTCTGCCATTTCTTCCGGATCATCCCGTGAACGGCTGTGGGGCAGATAATTCTCATCCAATCCAATGATGAAGACCTGAGGGAACTCCAATCCCTTAGCGGTGTGCAGCGTCAGCAGGGTCGGCGCATCTAAAGTGTCTGGCAGGGTATCCTGATCGGCGACCAGCGCCATCGCCTCCAGGAAAGCTGCCAGCCCTTGCTGTTCATATTCCAGCAGCACCGAGCGCAATTCCAATACATTCGCCCAGCGATCCTGGTTTTCATCGCTTTCATCCTTGATATAGGCTTCGTAGCCAGTATCCAAGATCACCTGGTCAAACAATGTGGTCAGGGACACCCGATCCAGACTCTCCCGCCAATTCCTGAGCATATGACTGAAGGGTTTCAGGCGAACAGCGGCGCTCTCAAGATAATCTTCATGTACCGCTCCCTCCTCCTCTCCCAAGGCCAGCAGCACTTCCCCGCTGCTCAACCCGGTCTGACGGGCACGTGCCTGGAGTTTTTCCAGGGTCACCGATCCGATCCCTCGGGAGGGCAGGTTGATGACGCGCGCCAGGCTGACCTCGTCCTTGGGATTATATATCAATCGGAAAAAAGCGATCATATCCTTAACCTCGCGCCTCCCATAAAAGCGCTGGGCACCCACCAGACGGTAGCTCATGTTCGCCCGACGGAAAGCTTCTTCCAACAGCCGCGACTGCGCATTGGTGCGGTACATGATGGCGAAATCTGATTCTTTTGCGCTGCCCAACATCACTTGTCGGGCGATGGTATCCACTACATATGAAGCCTCTTCATGGTCATCCCCAGCTTCATAGACCACGATCGCTTTTCCTGTTCCCCGATCAGAGTAAAGGTCTTTCCTGGTGCGGTTGGGGTTTTCGTCAATCACCGCCACTGCTGCATCCAGGATCGTCTGTGTAGAGCGATAGTTTTGTTCTAGTAGAATTTTTTCTGCTTTCGGATAATCGCGGGTGAAGCGCTGGACATTACGGTAATCCGCACCGCGCCAGCGATAAATAGATTGATCTTCATCCCCTACCACAAATAAGTTATGGTGATGAGAGGCAAGGTAATGCAGCAGGTAATATTGCGCCTTGTTGGTATCCTGAAATTCATCCACCAAAATGTGATGGAAACGCTGGGCATATTTCTTCCTCACCTCAGCATTTGTTTCCAGCAGGTTTGCAGTATACAACAGCATATCGTCGAAATCCACAGCGTTGCTCGCCACCAGGTAATTCTGATAGGCTTGATAGACCTCTTGGATGGTTTCATCCCGATAACTGAGGATGGGATATTCCTCCGGACCGATCAGGTCATTCTTCGCTTTGCTGATCTTGGCTTGCACCTGGCGCGGGCGGTAATCCTTATCGTTAATCCGCAACTCTTTGATCACCCGCTTGATCAGGGAGAGCTGGTCGTCATCATCAAAGATGACATAATTGTGGTTGATGGGTAAATGGTCTGCTTCCCGCCGCAGGATACGTCCGCAGATAGCGTGGAAGGTGCCCAGCCATAAGCCCTTCGTTGTTCCGCCCAGCAGGTCTGCTACGCGGTTTTCCATCTCCCTGGCGGCTTTATTGGTGAAGGTCACCGCCATGATCTGATAGGCGGGCACCTCCAGTGCGGCGATCAAATAGGCGATGCGGAAGGTCAGCACACGGGTCTTGCCGGAGCCCGGCCCCGCCAGGACAATCACAGGCCCTGGCGGTACAGCCACGGCTTTTTTCTGCTGTTGATTAAGTTTATTTAGGAAATCTGCCATGATGACAAGGATTCTACCGTATTTTCGCAGGTCAAGTGTGGCCGTAGGTCACGTGTGGCGGCGTAAGCCGTCCACGTGACAAATACCCCCCACGTGATATATAATCCGATGTGTTGTTGTCACGCAGGTTCAGTCGCACCACTCCTTCACCATGCGTGACCTTGTATCTTTAAATGGTGTATGCTGGAGAGGCGAAAAGCACCAGCCAGG
>CAZNRI010000019.1:0-47134 GCA_964575595.1 uncultured Candidatus Brevefilum sp. | reverse complement strand
TCAAGGAGTTCTCTCTTTTTGTCTACTCAAATATGGAAATATGATACAGTATCCACTGATTTTACCAATATTTCTCTACTTTAGAGTGAAACCCTGTGTTCATTGGAAGAATGTATCCTTAATACAATATAATACGAACATCATTTATAAAATATCAATTGAACCAATAAGAAGGATACTATTCGATGAGAGTGATCAAATGACAGGGTTACCCGCATTTTGAGAAAACCCTACCGTCTATGAAATGTTGACCCTGGAAAAGTGTTGGGCGAATAAAGCTGAAGCTGAAATAGTCAGGCTCATCATGCCTTAGGAGTAATTTATATGACACACAACGCATTACCCCCTTTCTTGATGACATCCGAGAAAGGGTCCTTTGCCCGAAAAACCATTGAAGAGCGTAAATCTATCATCATTGACCGAATCCTGTCCCATTTCGACTATACGCCAGAAATTAGGGAAGACCTGCAATGTCTTCAATCCGAGTTAACCCAGGGCAAGTTTCAACCCTTACATGAAGAAACCAGTGATCGTCTCCTCTGGGATGAAGATATATCACCCTGGTTAGGGAAAACCTGGTTGGAGATTCCGTGGTTCCTGGCAGAGACTTTTTTCTACAGACGCGTCCTTGAAGCTGTCAAATATTTCCAACCTGGTCCGTGGATGGCTCAAGATCCCTACAGAAGGTTCAAAGAAAATGAAATGTCACACGGGCTGGCTGTTTTCTCTAAGGTTTATCAGGCGATGCCTGAAGGGGACTCTCTTGAGGATTTCCAGGAAGTCTGCTACCGGGTGTTATGGGGTAACCGAGGCGACCTGAGCAACTTGACGACGTTTGATACAGATATGAGTTCACAGCGCCACAACATCATCCTCGATCATTCCCAAGAAGCCTACAGCTTTCTCTCACAAAAACCGGCGAAGATCGCATACGTATTTGATAACGTCGGAAAAGAGTTATATTTTGATCTTTCCTTCATTGATTATTTGCTTGATGCCAAATTAGCCTGTTCCATCACCTGCTATCTAAAAAATCAACCTTTTTTCGTTTCTGATGCTATGCCTAAGGACATGGAAAGGACACTGCTCTTTTTGAAGTCATCCCAATCCGAAAAAGACAAAAGATTAGCGGCAAGAATAACACAAGCTCAACACTCCGGGTTGGTTCAATGTGAGACACCCCCCTTCTTTGCATATGGGCGTATGTTTCGACAACTTCCAGATGTCCTGAAAGGGCAATTTGCCGACCACGACCTAGTTATCCTTAAGGGCGATGTTAATTACCGCCGCTTGATGGGCGACCGCCATTGGTCGCCTACCACCCCAGTGGAAACCGCCTCCGGATATTTTCCTACCAGTGTTCTGAGTTTCCGAACGCTTAAAGCCGAACTCGTTGTCGGACTGGATAAAGATACATTTCGACATTTAGAAGATGAGGCGGAAAAAGATTGGCGGATCAATGGCAAGCGTGGGATGATTACTTTTTTGGGAAAAAAGTAATTACGATGATAGTCTAATTAATTATAATTGGCTATACGAAAGATCTTACAGCTAATCCTTTCCCCTTGCATCTGTAGCAAATCCTATCTATAATTATAAATAGAATGCTTGTTCGAGAAAAGGATTATGATGACTTCCAAACCCGCCATCCCCTACCTGCGCACCCATTCCTATTACAGCTTCCTTGAATCCCTGGTTTCCCCTGAGGAACTCGTTCAACAAGCACATAGCAAGGGAGTTAAAACACTTGGGCTCACCGATCACCGCTATTTAACCGGTGCGATTGAATTTTATGAAGCTTGCCTCAACGCGGATATCCACCCCATCCTCGGACTTGAGGTCGACCTGTCTTTTGAGGGATATCATGGTCTCCTTGTTCTGCTGGCGAAAGACCTTCAGGGATGGTCGAATCTGTGCCGCCTGAGCAGTAAAATGCTGGTGAACGAGGCATTTCTGGGACTAGATGATGTCGAATGCCATCGCGAGGGCTTAATCTGCCTCACCGGCGACCCACGCGGCATCCTCCGGAGTCTCCTCCTCAAGAGTCCCCCAACTCTATACCTTCCAGATCGTTTTCTTGAACGTCTCAAGGCTCTATTTCATGAAGATTGTTTCGTTGAGATACATCGATTTGCTGATGGACCTCTGAAGAATGAGCGCTTATTACTTGAGCTAATTCAAACCCAAGCCTTACCACCTATCGCTGCGCAGAACATTTTTTACAGCAAACCATCCGATCAAGCTACCTACCGCACACTGACCGCAATCCGGCATATCACACCCATCCAAAGCCTTTCACGAGATCAACTCCCACCAGGGAGTGCCCACTTTCCTGATAAAAATGATTTTCAATATCGGTTCAAGGACCTGCCCGGAGCCCTCGATAATCTCGCAATTCTTGAAGACCGCTGCAACCTGCAAATCCCCATCGGTCAAACCCATTTCCCAACCTTCCAAACGCCAAAAGGAAAGTCCCAATCCGATATCCTTAGAGACAAAGCCTATCAAGGAGCAAAAGAAAAATACAAAACCCTCAAGCTGGAGATCAAAGACCGCCTCGATTACGAATTAAAAGTGATCAGCGATATGGGCTATGAACCTATCTTTCTCATTGTCGAAGACGTTCTCAATCATGCCCGCAAATTAGACATCCCCACTTCCTCACGGGGGTCTGCCGCATCTTCATTAGTTGCACACTGCCTGAACATCACCTCCCCCGATCCAATTGCTCTCAACCTGTACTTTGAACGCTTTTTAAATCCTGCCAGAAAAAAACCGCCTGACATCGACACCGATATCGCCTCCCATCGGCGGGACGAGGTGATCCAGTTCGCCTTTGATAAGTATGGCGAAGACAGGGTTGCCATGGTCGGGACCATCAACCGCTACCGACCGAAATCGGCTCTAGGGGATGTCGCCAAGGCGCATGGGCTGTCACCAGAGACTATCCGCCAACTTACAAAAAAACTACCCTCCTTATATTCCTTCCAGCGGGGGAATGACACAGAAGACCCCTTCACTGCACTCACTCGCGACCCATCCATTCCGGTCATCAAAGACATCATCACAGATGCCAAAGCAATTCTGGATATCCCTCGGCATCTCTCTGTCCATCCTGGCGGCATCATCATTACTCCTTTCCCCATCACCGATTTGGTGCCCCTGGTACATTCTTCTTCACTGGGAATCAATCACGCACAATTTGACCTGGAGGGAATTGAAAAGCTGGGTCTGGTCAAAATAGACTTATTAGGCATCAAAGGACTTTCTGTTTTGGGAGAAGTCGCTGATCGTATCCAGTCTTGGCATATCAGTGAATATAAAAACGGGTTGGAAGTCCTGGAAAAGATCCCAGGTGACGACCAAGCTACCTCAGAGACAGTTTCTAGGGCTCAGACCATCGGCTGTTTCCAAATTGAAAGTCCTGGGATGCGCGCCACACTGCGAGATATCAACGCCAGGAAGCCAAAAGACATCATGGCAGCACTGGCACTCTACCGTCCCGGTCCGCTTCGCGGCGGTCTGAGAGACGCTTTTGTCAAACGATTCCGCGGTGAAGAGCCAGTGACACATATCCACGATTCCTTATCTCAATTACTTGAAGACACATTTGGAGTCATCTTGTATCAGGAACAAGTGCTGCGAATTGCTCACGAACTAGGCGGTTTATCTATTGCCCAGGCAGATATCCTTCGGCGCGCCATGAGTCATTTCGACCCCGGAGGTGTGATGGAGACCCTGCGCAAGAATTTCATCCATGGTGCTGTCCAAAACCGAAACGTCCCCCCCGATACAGCGGAAAACATCTGGGAGATGATGGCTGCCTTTGCGGGTTACGGCTTTCCTAAAGCACATGCCGCTTCTTACGCACAATTAGCGTGGAATTCAGCTTGGTGTAAAACCCATTTTCCCGCAGAATTTATGTCGGCTGTATTGGGGATCGGCGGAGGGTATTATTCTCAGCGGGTTTATCTGATGGAAGCCCGTCGTTTAGGTCTGCAAGTAAACCCACCGCATGTTAATCATTCCAACCACCACTTCCGCGTGACCTATCCACAAGGACAACCTATGCTGTATATGGGTTTAGATCAGGTGAGAGACCTGACGCAATGTACAATTGCTACTATCATCCAAAACCGCCCCTTCCATTCTCTTGAAGATTTCATCATTCGCGTTGATCCTCAAAAGAAAGAAGCCCAGAATCTAATTATGTGCGGCGCAATAGAAGGACTGACAATCATCCCTCAAGGGTTGAATCGTATTGAACATAAACGCCCACCGGGTCAATTAGGCCTTTTCTCGTCTGAGAGTTGTATTGAGGATTGGAGCATTCAGCAGAAAACTCAGGCACAGCAGGAAATATTGGGCGTTAGCCTGGCAATGTCACCTCTTGAACAATATGCTGATCAAATTCAAGCATGGGGTGCGATATCAACCTTGGAAGCTCAGAATATGATTGGTGAAAAAGTCAGGCTAGCCGGCATGCGCCAAACATGGCGGCGTTTCCGAACCCGATCCAATGAGATGATGTACTATTTGAATTTGGAAGATCTGGAGGGTTCGCTGCAGGTGGTGATTCCTCCCAAGCTATATCGCTTGCAATATAACATACTGAATGAAACCGGTCCTTTCCTGGTCAAAGGTGTCATTGAATCGGATTCCAAAGGTCATCGCATAAGGTTGTTGGCTCAACGTATTGATCTACTCACATCTTGAAATAACAACATGCTTTTATCTTCTATTGCCGTCAGATAGCTAAAAAGATATACTTTTAATAAGCGCAATTAGATCCTATTCCATTTATCATGAGGAGACTTGGGTGACTTCAGATAAAAACCGCTGGTATATGAACACTTTCTTCTATGAGGTCCACATTCGGGCTTTTTGTGATTCCAACAGTGACGGAAAAGGAGATTTACAGGGTTTGATCAGCAAGCTAGATTACATTAAAGATTTAGGTGTTGATTGTATCTGGATATTGCCAATCTATCCTTCCCCCCTTAATGATGATGGTTATGATATTGCCGATTATTACGGCGTCCATAAAGATTACGGCACAATAGAAGATTTTAAGGAATTGGTCCAGGAAGCCCATAAACGCGGCTTGAAGATCATTGCAGATCTCGTCCTCAATCACACCTCTGACCAACATCCCTGGTTTAAAGCATCTCGTTCTGACTCAAATTCTAAATATCGGGACTACTATGTCTGGTCTGAAACAGATGACAAATATTCAGAAGCGCGCATCATATTCCTGGACACAGAAGACTCGAACTGGACATACGACGAAAAAGCTGGCATGTATTTCTGGCACAGGTTTTATTCCAGCCAACCTGACCTCAATTATGACAACCCGGAAGTCCGAAAAGAAATGCGGAATGTGATGGAATTCTGGCTGAATATGGGTATTGATGGTTTTCGCGCAGACGCAGTTCCTTATCTAATTGAACGAGAAGGCACCAATTGCGAGAACTTGCCGGAGACCCATGAGATCCTAAAAGAATTCCGCGCATATCTTGATGAAAATTGGGAAGGAAAAATTCTCCTTGCCGAAGCCAATCAATGGCCTGAGGACGTACGTCCTTATTTTGGGGATGGCGATGAATTTCACATGGGATTCCACTTTCCTGTAATGCCCAGAATCTTCATGACAATCCGCAAAGCTGACGCCTCTCCCATTCATTGGATCATGGACCAAACACCGGAGATACCGGAGGATACCCAATGGTGTGTCTTTCTCAGGAATCATGACGAGTTGACTCTTGAGATGGTCACTGAGGAGGAACGCCAATGGATGTGGGAGGAATATGCCCCATTGTCGCGGATGCGTTTAAATTTGGGGATTCGACGCCGCCTTGCTCCACTTCTGGATAACGACCACAGGAAAATATTATTAGCAAACGCACTTCTTTATTCCCTCCCTGGCGCACCGATTATCTATTATGGGGATGAAATCGGCATGGGCGATAATATCTGGCTGCCGGACCGTAACGGCGTCCGGACGCCCATGCAGTGGGATGACAGCAAAAACGCTGCTTTCTCCGATGCGCCTGAAGATCAACTTTATGAACCACTGATTGACAAAGGGGATTTCGCCTATCACAAGGTTAACGTTGCCGCAGAAGAAAGAGATCCAAATTCTTTACTCAGTAAAATGAAACACCTGATTGGGGTCAGAAAATCTCATCCAATTCTAGCAGTCGGTGATTACAAATTCCTGGCAAAGGATCATAAGGAGACACTCGTCATCCTGCGCGAAATGAAAAACGAACATTTGTTATGCATTCTGAACCTGAGTGATCAAAAGCAGACCCTTGATCTTGATCTGTCAGCTTTTACGGGAAACCAAGTGATTGAGATCAATAAAGATAAACATTTCCCGCCAGTTCAGGAAGGTTTATATCATCTTGATATAAACCCTTATGGTTTTTATTGGTTGAAGCTGGCACGATAGCCCCCATTCGAGTTTGGCAATTGATCTGAGCATTTCCAAGTACAATAAGACCATGAATCAGGATAAAAAAATTCAAAGCTGGCTTTTGCAATATATCAAACGCATTGATGCTAAACGTCGAAAACAAGTCATTGATACCATACGCACCGGTGCTTCACCAGGTTTTGATTACTTTTTCCTGGTTGTCATGTCAGGCGCGATTGCTACACTTGGACTGATTAACGACTCACCATCAGTGATAATCGGGGCAATGCTTGTTGCACCCTTAATGTCCCCGATCTTGGGTTTGGGGCTTGGCTCCATCACAGTGGACGCCAAACTGATGCGAGATTCTGCTACTGCTTTGGTGCGTGGTGCAATCATTTCCATCATCCTGTCAACCCTTCTCACACTAAGCAATGTCTATCTGCCCTTTACTCCATCCCTCATAGAAGTCCCAAAAGAAGTTCTGATGCGGACACAGCCTACACCTAACGACCTGATCATTGCTTTGGCTGGAGGGTTGGCAGCAGCATACGCCTTAACGCAGCCCCATCTCTCAGCCGCATTACCAGGCGTAGCCATTGCTACGGCATTGATGCCCCCTCTTTCAACCATCGGCATCGGTATCGCATTGGGGCGATGGGATATCGCTGGTGGTGCGGCGCTTTTGTTCATCACAAATGCAGTTACCATCGCGTTTTCAGCAATCCTGATTTTTTTTCTGGAAGGGTTTGCCCCCAAACTCAAACCAACCGATGGAAAAATTCCCAAATCCCTTCTGATTGCCGCCCTTCTCACTGGACTGCTCCTCGTTCCCCTCACCATCATAGGCGCGAGATTTGTTGCACAGGCGCATGAAAATCGTTTGATCAATAATGTCATAGAAACTGAAATCGCAGAGATATCCAACGCGGAGCTGGTTGAACTTTCAATCATCCGGGTTGAAAAGAAATTGCAGCTTGAGATCACAGTCCGCTCAAACACGCCATTAAACCATTACCAGGTCGTTGATCTGCAAAAAGCACTGGTTGCCCGGCTCCAAAAACCAGTTGCACTTGTTGTTAACCACATCCGCGCTGAAACCCTGGACCCATTAGTCCCACCCACTTATACACCCACCCCAACAACCACCTCTACCCCAACGCCTGGTCCCAGCCCAACTCAGACCAATTCACCAACCTCAACGGTCACCTCCACAATGACTGCAACGCTGGAACCGACTTCCACACCCATTTTCATCACCCCAACGCCGAAGATGGCAGTGATTATCCATAACAATTTCCCTTCTTATCAATACCTTTACCAAGAGCCGGGAGGACCCGATATTACCGTTTTGAGATTCAACGATGTCTTATATGATTTAAATGAGGAGGTTATTTTTGAAGGATTGGTATGGGTTAAAGTCATGGATTCAGAAGGTAGGATTGGATGGTATCCTCAAAAATATCTGGAATACCCAACCTTAACACCAACATTAATGCCAACTCTAACATCAACTCTAACACCATCCCTTATATCGGATTAAAAATAATTTTCCATGGGGTAGAGGAAATAACAACCCACAAACATGACAAAATGGGTTACACAGCATAACATTCGAAATTGAAAGACGAATCATTTATACGCATACATTGTCAAATAAGGTACTATTAAACAAATCAAATTACGAAAGGAAGAAACATATGTCTATTGGTGATTATCTCCAAACAGCAGATTGGAAAAAGGAAAAACATGCCCCGGTCATCGAATGCCCTGATTTAGTCCAGGCTGACGAGGAATTCATGGTCTCGCTTTCCATTGGAAAAGAGATTCCTCATCCAAACACAACCGAACATCATATTGAATGGATCGAACTATTTTTCAAACCGGACAGCAGCAAATTCCCCTTTGAGGTTGGGAAATTTGATTTTAGAGGTCACGGCGCTTCCATAAAAGGAGCAAATGAAGGACCTCTGTATACCGAACCCAAAGTCAAAATTGCTGTAAAAATCAAAGACTCGGGAACCTTAATGGCGATGTCCTTCTGCAACATTCACGGCTTGTGGGAAAGCAGCAAAGAGATCAAAGTCATTTAATGATTTTATTGCCAGCAACTAAGATCAGGCTTCCATGGTAGATGGTTGCCTGTTTTTGTTAAGTCTGAACAATAAGATAGTTTCGACTTCGTTTGACCGCTAATTTGACAAATGGTTGTGATTTAAGGATAATTAAGGCTGATTTTTTTACTTATCATTACTATTTTTATTGTCTTCAATAAAAAATAAATCGACATTAGTCCAAGGGTATTCCATTGAAAACGACAATCCTGGAAACAAAAAATAAGGGATTTATTGTCAGAGCGGTCGGCGTTGTCGTGGATGTGGAATTTCAAACGGGAGATCTTCCCAGTATTCACAACGCACTGAAAGTTGTTAAAGACCATACAGAGCCATTAGTCCTGGAAGTCCAGGAACACATTAACGCGAAAACAGTCCGAACCGTTGCCATGGGATCAACAACAGGCCTCAAACGTGGATTGGTCGTTGAAGATACCGGCGCGCCCATCAAAGTCCCCGTTGGGAAGCCAATCCTGGGGCGCATGTTCAACGTCCTTGGGGAGCCCATTGACAATGGACCACCAATTCAAGAAAATGTACCAAGAAAAACAATTCATGCCAAATCACCGCCATTGCGTGAACAACGTGTTTCAACCAGACCGTTCGTCACTGGCGTAAAAGCCATAGACCTATTAACACCCTATCCCCAAGGTGGAAAGATCGGTTTGTTTGGCGGCGCAGGTGTCGGTAAAACCATCCTGATCATAGAATTGATGAGAAATACGACCAAAGAATATCAGGGGATTGTCCTGTTCGCTGGTGTCGGTGAACGCAGCCGAGAAGGCAATGAGTTGTATCTGGAGCTTAATCAACGGGGTGTCATAGATTCAAGCGTGTTGGTCTTTGGACAAATGAACGAACCGCCAGGCGCTCGATTGCGCACCCCCCTGACCGCTTTGACAATGGCTGAATATTTCAGGGACCACGAGAAACGTCCTGTTCTGGTGTTCATTGATAACATTTTCCGTTACATCCAAGCTGGCGCTGAGGTTTCAGCCCTGCTTGGTCGCCTCCCCAGCGAAGTAGGATACCAACCAACCCTGGAATCTGAAATGGGCGCTTTACAGGAACGCATCACAACAACCTCCTTAGGCAGCGTCACATCAATCCAAGCTGTATATGTCCCTGCTGATGATATGACAGATCCAGCAGTTACTTCAACCTTTGCCCACCTGGATGCTTCCACAGTATTAAACAGGCATTTGGTAGATCTCGGCATCTATCCAGCTATTGACCCACTGAACTCTTCCTCCGTTTTATTAGCTCCCCATATCGTCGGGCAAGAACATTATGATGTGGCTATGCGGGTCAAATCAACACTGTCTCGCTATGAAGATCTGCAGGATGTCATTGCCATTTTAGGCATAGATGAGTTAAGCGAAAGCGACCGGAAAACCGTCATTCGAGCCCGACGTGTACAACGCTTTTTGTCTCAACCGCTCTTTGCTGCTGAGGAATTCACAGGTGACCCGGGAAAATTCATCAGACTAGAAGACACAATCCAAGGTTTTAAAGAAATCCTCGAAGGCAAACACGACGATATTCCCGAACAAGCTTTTTACATGATTGGGACAGTTGATGAAGCCATAGAAAAAGCGCGCCATATTACCGAAGGGGAAGTCATATGACATCAAAGCCGTCACTGACATTGAAGGTGCTCACACCAGAAGGTGTTATCCTGAAGGCAGATCATCTCTCCGCTGTCAATGTTCCTCTTGTGGACGGCGGGACAATCGGTATTCGACCTTCGCACGCTCCCTTGATCGCAGAGACTGTAAAAGGCGAAGTTGTTTACCTGAACAAAGAAAACCTGAATTCCATTGAATTACATGCGGGTGTGCTTGACATATATAAAGACGTGATCACCATTCTTACAGCTGGCAAAGTAGCTGAGTCAACGCCAGAAATAGCTAAAGAACCTGAAATGGAATTCGACCGTTTGATGCAAACCCTGATCAACCATTTATTTCCAGAAGAAGAACCAATAAGTTAGGGGTAAACCATGATTTCAAAAGAGCAGAACCAAAAAAGAACATGGGTAAAAAATATCAATCACACAACATTAGGTTGGGAACTCGCTCTTCCTATTTTTGGCGGCGCATTTTTGGGATATTTAATGGACAAACATTTCAATTCACATTACATCTTCACCCTGAGCTTTATCGTCTTCGGCATCATCGCAGGATATTACAGCATTTATCGAATTATTGAGCTGGAATTACTTAGAACAAAAGCCGCTAAACTTGGAATACAAAAGAAAGACACAGAATCATGAAATTGTTAATCTATGGATTCTGGCTGATCTTTGGTTCGTTGTTGTCATACATTTTTCTAATGTCCCAAAGCTGGTCTGCTCGTGCAATCAGCCCGCAAAAACCAAGACTCAGTAAACTGTTGATCATCGGCGGTGCAGTCCTTCGATGGGTATTCATTTTTCTCGCACTTTTGTGGGCATTGTCTTCTTCAATAATGGCGATGTTTCTTGTTTTCACCGTCTTCATGATCTCGCGCTTGATTATTCTTTTTAAATGGCAGGGATTATTGTTCAAAGAACGAGATCAGATGAAACATATAGAATGAAGGGATAGTTTATGGAAGCCGTAACGCCACAAGTTGTATTTTATCTTTTTGGATTACCCATTACGGACACTGTGGTATCCACCTGGGTTTTAATGGTCATCCTGGTTGTGGTCGCATTTTTTATCCGCAGGTTCAAGCCAAACGCTGCTGAGATGATCCTTGAATCCATCAACAGCATCATCAGCTCAGTTATGCCTGAAAATGCGAATCTCAACACCTATCTCCCATTTTTAGGCGCCCTAGCGATTTTTTTGGTATTTGCTAATATCTTTAGCATCTTTCCGTTAATGGTCTCCCCCACAGCGAACTTAAACACAACTTTCGCCCTTTCTGCTGTGGTCTTCTTCGCTGTTCATGTTTTTGGGATTAAAAGGAAGGGACTTTGGAATTATATCAAAAATTTCTCAGACCCTATCTTTATTTTTCCGTTCGAAATCATCAGCCAATTATCCCGGACTCTCTCGTTGACACTGCGCCTATTCGGAAATATCCTCAGCACAGATCTAATTGTTGCAATCGTTTTTGCATTGGTCCCATTCCTCATCCCGTTGCCCTTCGCTGCTCTGGGCATGCTAACCGGCGTCCTGCAAGCATACATATTCACGATCTTGGCTTCGTTGTATATTGCTTCTGCAATCGAAGTCGAACAAACTGAACAGGAACGCCGCCGTTTGAAAGCTGAATTACAGCAATCATCTTAGAATATTAGAAAGGAAGTAACAATATGTGGCAACTTGATTCTTCAACCCTAATAACTGTCCTGACCATCTTGGCATCCAGTATTGGGATTATCTTGGGGTGCATTTTACCCGCTCTGATGGAGGGGAAAGCAGTACAAAAAGCCCTGGACGGTATCACACGCCAGCCTGATGCGGCCAATGATATTCGAACGACGTTATTAATTTCAATGGCGCTTCTTGAATCCACTGCAATTTATGTGCTTCTCGTCATATTGGTATTACTATTTGCCAACCCATTACTCGATCGCTTTTTTGGATAAAGCGTGCAAGGAGATTTGAATGCTGGATATTGATCTAGTCACGATTCTAGCTGAAACACTTAATTTCCTCGTAATTGTTGTTGTGCTTTATTTTTTATTGTTTAAACCCACGATGAAGCGGATTGAAAAAAGGGCAAAAGAGAAAAACGCCCTTTTACAACAAGCGGAGGAAAAAGAAAAACAGGCAGAAGAAAAACTTTCCACGGTTGAGGAAAGACTGTCTAATATCGACTCCGAGATTGAAGAACGCCTTCAAGAGGCTTATCAAAAAGCACAAGAGGAAAGCGAATCTCTCCTCGAAGACACTGGAAGAGAAGCCGAAAGAATCCTCAAAGAAGCTGAAAATGAAGCAGCAAAACGGCAGAAGCAGGAAATTGATCAGCTTCAGGATGAACTTGTGGATACAATTCTGGACATTTGCGGAGAGGTTTTGAAAAAAACAACACCAGATGCCGTTCATGACAACCATATTGATGATTTGAATTCAGAGATCTGGGAACTCGGGAAAAACGATATGAGACAAGTCAGAGCAATACGAGATTCTCTAGCCGAAAGAGAGCCTACAGTTTTTATAACATCTGCGAAAGAACTGACCCCAGAACAGCAACGGGCATTAATACGTACTTTTAGTGCTTTGGCTGATAGCAATGTCAATATGGAAATCGAAATTAACCCAGACCTAATTGCTGGTATCCGTGTTCGCATGGGCGATCTCGTTGTGGATAACACCCTGGCGATAGAACTCACTGAACTTAAATCTGACGTCGTTGGCGCGCTGGAGGAAAGTGTTGATGTTAAAGAATAACACAGGCGATCTGAATCGAGAAGCGGATCATCTGCAAACGCTTTCAGAAAGATTACGCTCAGCCTCAAAATTAGCGGCATCTTCTGAGGATTTCCTTGAGAAGGTGAGAGAAAAAGTTAGAGGAGAACGAGAAATTTCAGCGGATGAAAGAATTTCCGGGCTGGCACACAGACTCACCAATCGCTCCAAGCAATTAACCACCCGCGTTCGTTTCCGAGATGTTGGCACTGTACAACATATTGGCAATGGCGTAGCCGCTGTCTCTGGTTTACCTAACGTCAGCATTGATGAAATCGTCACCTTTCCCACTGGTGTGGAAGGTATGGCTCTTAACCTCGAACAAAAAAGGGTTGATCTCATCCTGCTGGGGAGCGAGAGAGGAATTCGCGGAGGCGACCTGGTTGAGGCGACCGGAAAACGCTTGCAAGTCCCAGTAGGTTCATCACTTCTAGGCCGGACCATTGATCCTTTGGGTAATCCTTTGGATCGCGATGAACGCATTGAAGCTAGCGAATTCCGTCTTCTCTCAAAAATTGCTCCCGGCGTCATCCACCGCTCACCAGTAAAAGAGCCTCTCTACACAGGAACAAAAACTATTGACGCCCTATTTCCAATAGGTCGTGGACAGCGAGAATTGATTCTCGGCGACCGCCAAACGGGAAAAACAACGCTTGCCATTGACGCCATTCTCCACCAAATAAATTCGGGGGTCCACTGCATCTATGTGGCAATTGGACAGAAGAAATCTTCTACACTCTCTATCATTGAAACCCTTCGCCAGCATGATGTCATGTCCAATACGGCAGTTGTTATCAGCAGCCCCGACGATCAACCCGCGTTGCGATACTTGGCCCCCTACACTGGAATGACCATGGCAGAATATTTCCTGGATCAAGGCCTGGATGTGCTGATAGTCTTTGATGATCTGAGTAAACACGCGGATGCCTACCGAGAGTTAAGTTTGTTACTTCGTCGTCCCCCAGGGCGAGAGGCTTATCCCGGAGATATTTTTTATTTACATTCAAGATTGCTTGAACGCGCTTGCAAACTCAATCAGGAGCATGGCGGCGGTTCCATCACCGCTTTGCCTATCGCTACAACACAGAATGGAAATATCTCCGCTTATATCCCCACAAATTTAATCTCCATCACGGATGGACAATTGGTCCTGGATGCGGAGCTGTTTCATCAGGGTCAAAAACCAGCGATAGACATTGGACTTTCTGTATCACGTGTAGGTGGTAAAGCTCAAGAACCTGCAATGCGACAATTAGTTGGAAATTTGAAACTGGAATTATCACAATATGAAGAGGTGGAACATTTTACACGTTTTGGCACGGAGGTAGGTGAAGCAACCCGGCAGCAAATCCAGAAAGGTAAGAGGATTCTCAATGTATTAAAACAAAAACCTCATCAACCCATTCCTTTTCCAATGTTGGTGGTCATATTATATGCTCTAAATAAGGGCTATATGGACGAGATCCCAGTCTCAGATGTGATGGAATACGAGACCTGGTTGAAAGATTATGTTAAGCATAAAGAACCAAAATTGTTGAGCGACATCAAGAAGGAAGGCCAAATCACAGATTCATTAGAAAAAGAGTTGGATAGGTTGCTTTCCAATTTCACCGAAGCCTGGAATGAAAAGAAAGGTGAAATCTTATGAAAATGGTCATGGCGGTCGTGCCATCAAATACAGCCGAAAACGTCCTGGATGCACTTATCAACGCTGGATACACAGCCACTTATGCGGAAACTACAGGCGGTATGCTTCGTCAGAGTCAGTACTCCCTCTTTATTGCGGTTAAAAAAGGCCAATTAAATGAAGTACTGGAAATTATCAAAGATTCTTGTCGAACTGAAGTAGAAATGAAAACACTTTCATCATACAAACAGGATTCCAAGTCAAGTTCACCCCTTACTGCGGATTTGGGTGGTGCTGTAGCTTTTATTTGGGATATCAATCAAATCGAAAATTTTTAATCATCTGATGAGTCAAACCTTTGAACTTGCACAGTCCAGATTAGATAACATCAAGGCAATTGAACCCCTATTAAGCGCGCTCAGAACAATATCTATGGGTAATTGGCAGATGGCTTTAAAAAATATTGCGGGTATAAAGGATTATGAAAAGAATTTCAATCATATCCTGATGGAAGTCTTGCCCCACATCGAAAAAACAAGCATTAAGAGAAATAAGCAGGAAACATCTGAACCTTCAATTGCTGATACAATCATCCTCATCGTAGGTTCAGAAAGGGGATTGTGTGGAAATTTCAACGAGTCGGTAGCCAAAAGTGCAAGGGAATGGATTAAAACGAAAAACTACACATCTTTTAGAATCTGGGGGCTGGGATCAAGGATGATCCAATCACTTGAAAGAATAGGGATTGATATTTCCTTGCGAATATCTCTCCCTGCAGGCAATCTGATGTCATATCAGCAGAGTTTTTTAATAACCCAAGAGTGGATTACACAATATGAAAAATTTGATTTCAATCAGTTGTTTGTCCTGTTCAACCAAATAGAAAAAGGACAGAATTATACTTTCGCAGAAATTAAGCTCCTTCCTTATGAAATCCACCACTCATCAGCAATTTCAGAAAATGAACAGAAACGATGGCCTCCAGCAATCATTGAAACCGGACCACAAGGGATTTATCATCAAATTATCCAACACTATATCGCATCAAGCTTCTATCAAATTTTACTAAAGTCCGCAGCGGCAGAACATGCTGCAAGATATCGACTGATGTATGATGCTCAGGAAAATGCAGAAGATATCATCAACGAGATGAATCAAACCATCAACATGGAAAGAAAGAAAAGGATCACCCAGCAAATGCAAGAACTTGCAGCAGGCGCTGGATTATTGGATAATAAGTAAATTGAAATTACGATCACAATGGAGATTACACTTTGAGTGAAAAGAAAAAATACACAATCGGAATTAATTATGGGACAGATTCAGCGCGAGCTGTCCTTGTGGATGTCAGTGATGGGAAACTCGCTGCAACCTCAGAGTATCAATACACTCATGGAATCATTTCAGATAAATTGCCAGACAGCAATGTTGAATTGGACCCCGACTCTGCTTTACAGCATCCCAAAGATTATATCAACGCCTTGAAGCGGACAGTACCAAAACTGTTGAAAGAGAGTCAAATTTATCCAGAACAAGTCATTGGCATCGGCACTGCATTCACGGGGTCAACCATACTCCCTACCACCGATGATGGTACACCCCTGGCACTGATTGAAGATTATCGAGACGACCCACAAGCCTGGCCAAAACATTGGAAACATCACGCTGCCCAGGACAAAGCAAATCGATTAACACAATTGGCAGTTGATCGCTTCGAAACGTTTTTAGACCGTTACGGCGGTCGGATCAACGCAGAATGGTTCTTTCCAAAATTATGGGAAATCTTTGATAATTCCTCATCTGTGTATAATGCTGCAGATCGAATCATAGAAGCTTCAGATTGGATCGTATGGCAATTAACAGGTGTAGAAACCCGTAATATATGTGCTGCAGGATATAAAGGACTATGGTCAAAATGCGAGGGATTCCCACTGGAGACATTCTTTGCTGCGATGGATCCTGGTCTTGCTAATGTTATTGACAAAAAAATGAAACGTGAGATTATGCCCCTTGGTGAGCAGGTCGGCGAATTAACTGAAGAAGCAGCTAAATGGATGAAATTAATACCTGGAATCCCCGTTTCTACAGGCATTTTAGATGCTCATGCAGCTGTACCCGCTGCCACTGTGGTTGAACCAGGTAAAATGGCGATCATTTTAGGCACAAGCTTTATGCATATGATCCTCTCCAATAAAGAATATCGCGTACCCGGCATGTGTGGCATGGTTGAAGATGGCATCATCCCCGGTCTCATAGGTTATGAAGCCGGACAAGCCGGCGGCGGAGATCACTTTACCTGGTTTATGCAAAATGCAGTACCCGGTGAATATGAAAAAGAGGCGAGAAAACAGAAGATCAGCATATATCAATTGATGGAAGAAAAAGCAGCAGAATTAGATCCCGCCGAGTCAGGATTGATTGCCCTGGATTGGTGGAATGGTAACCAAAGTATTCTCGTCGATGCCGATTTAACCGGATTGATCCTTGGTTATTCTTTATCCACTAAACCCGAAGAGATTTACCGAGCACTCTTGGAAGCAACAGTCTTCGGAACCCGAAAGATTTTCGAAACTTTCATTGCCAGCGGTGTGCCTATTAACGAAATTATTGTTACAGGCGGCAACTTGACGAAAAATGAACTGCTAATGTACATCCTTGCAAATGTCACCCGCATGGAGATCAAAATCGCCGAAAGCCCGTATACATCAGCATTAGGCGCTGCGATGTACGCGTCTGTCGCCTCGGGTCCAGAAAAAGGCGGATATGAAACCATACAGGATGCCAGCAAGCAAATGGCACATCTCCAAAAGAAAACCTATGTCCCCAATAACAACGACAAAAAGACCTATAACCGATTATATTCAGAATATACATTACTGCACGATTATTTTGGTTATGGGCATAATGATGCCATGAAACGCCTGAAGAATTTGAGGATAAATATCCTTGATAAAAAACGCGGATAATTATTTCTAGGTCGAAAGCCTACACCAGTTGTCACATGACAACTGGTGTTTTTTAATTTCCCTAACTTAGACCATCAAATCAAAGTCTATTATTGTCATTAATTGATGACATTCACAAGATTCACATGGTATAATTTTCTCACTATAACTTTCAGATTGGAGGAACATTTATTATGGCTAGTGTAACGTACGATCATGTATGGAAGAAGTTCGGCGATGTTGTCGCGCTTCAAGATGTGACCATCAATGTCGAGGATAAAGAATTCCTCGTCCTCGTTGGTCCATCAGGTTGTGGAAAGACCACTGCATTGCGTTGCCTCGCAGGACTTGAGGAGGTCAGTGATGGAGAGGTCAAGATTGACGACCAGGTCGTCAACGACGTAGCACCCAAAGACCGTGATATCGCTATGGTTTTTCAGAGCTACGCGCTTTATCCTCATATGTCAGTTTTTGACAATATGGCATTCGGCCTAAAACTGCGAAAAGTCCCCAAAGACGAAATTCGCAGACGAGTTGAAGAAGCAGCAGAAATTTTGGGTATTGAAGGATTATTAGATCGAAAGCCAAGGGAACTCTCTGGCGGTCAGCGACAGCGCGTGGCTGTTGGTCGTGCAATTGTTCGCGAGCCAAAAGTGTTCCTCTTTGATGAGCCGCTTTCAAACCTTGATGCCAAACTCAGGGTTCAGACTCGTGCACAGATCTCCAAACTCCATAAGCGCTTGAAGACAACGTTCATCTATGTGACCCACGACCAGACCGAGGCCATGACCATGGCCACACGGATCGCGGTTCTCAATAAGGGTTTATTGCAGCAAATGGATACCCCTCAGCAGCTTTATGATTATCCAGCGAACCTCTTCGTTGCCGGATTCATCGGTTCGCCATCCATGAACTTCTTTGATGGTAAGATCTTCAAAGATGATGGTGATATGTTTGTTGACCTGGACAGTTTTAAAGTGAAAATCCCAGAAAATAAACGCAGCACCTACGAATCCTTAGTGGATCAAAATGTGATCTTTGGAATCCGCCCTGAGGACATCCATAACCCTGATTTTACACCACCCTCGATCATTGCTGAAACTGTAGACATAAAAGTGGATGTCACTGAGTTGATGGGCAACGAAATCTTCCTATATCTCATCAATGGCGATCACAACTTTGTCGCCAGAGTTGACCCTCGCACTCGTGTTGAGATGGGTGATGAGATGAGTGTTGTGTTCAATATGGACAATATGCACATCTTTGACCCCAAAGTAAATCCGGATAACCCGGTTGCAGTGCGGTAATATCATACACAAGAAGAATAATTTAACCCAAAAAGCACCTCATGTGATTATTACCCTCACATGAGGTGCTTTTTTTGTTGAGCATAAAAAACCGAATTAGAAAAATACTACGTTTCCTTCAGCGCTTCATCCAGTACATCACCAATTGATTCGGCAATTTCCATTAATTCTTCCTCGTCTATACTTTTAGATTTAACTGTTATAGTCAAATCGCTACCCAAAATATTGACTAAAAGGCCCCAAAATATTTGTTTGCCTTGGTATCTGCACTCACCGGTAATTGCCCCGGATAATTTCTTTTCCTTTTGTACTTCATAACCAGCTTCGGGTAGAACTTCCAAAGCTATGTTATACATCTCCATATCTGTCTTACCGGGATATTTTTTCTTTAAATGAGCACCTTTTAAATAAGGTTCCATTTTTTCTCCTTTAATAAAATAATCAATCATCAAAAAATCATAATAATATAAAGGGCAATATTAAATGATACACTCAATAATCACATTTAAATTCTTATTTACAGGTCTTGACATAGTAAAACATCGCTTTACAAAATAAATATTAATGATATGTCTCGTTACAATCGCAATTATATATATATTACATTTTCAATTCCAACCATTAATATCAAATCTAAATAATATTATTCATTTAGGCAACAAGGTTTCTGTTAAACACAATTAATTGGTTATTATCGTAATAGATAGTGCTGGGATTTCAGGAGAACACAACACTATCCTCTTACAACCTTGCTGCCTAAATTTTTAATTCGTCATTCCTCAATTTCTATTCTCTCCAATAGATACTCTGGATTAGATATTAAGGAATTAATACCGCCTTAATCACCTCTCCTTTTAGGGCTAATTCAAGAGCCTCATTGATTTTTTCTAAGGGCATGATACGCGATACAAATTTTTCTGCCTTAATGTGTCCATTTACAATGATATTAAAGGCTGCTCGATTTTGAGGTAAAGTGAAGCCCTCATGTCCATAAATCCACAAACCATTATAATGAATATAATTTGTATCCAGCTCAACAAGTTGATCTTTTGGAATTCCACCAAAAAAGACAACAGTACCACCCTGATTAGTGCCACCTTTTGCCATCATGTCACGAAAACCAGCACACATATAGATAGCCTGTTGCTGTCCTTTTCCTGATGGATTTGCACTGATCACGACATCTGCACCTACGCCATCTGTCAAATCCCTGACCGCCTCTATTGAATCAACTTCCGAACCATTGACGGTGTAGTCCACTGCAAAATTCTTTGACATTTCTAGACGATCTTCACTGACCTCGACCATAATAACTTTACTCGCACCACGTAATTTGGCCAATTCAGAGTGAAAACACCCAATCGGTCCAGCCCCTAATATTGCAACGGATTGACCACTCTTTATATTCACCGCCTCCTGGCAGGAAAATACTGAGGAAAGGGGTTCGGCTAAAATAGCGTACTCAATCTTAAAACCATCTGGGACATGAAGCACATTGACTCTTTCCAGGGTTGATCCGTGAATAGCTCGAAATTCAGAAAAACCACCATCTAGATCGGTCGCACCAGGTCGTCCAAAAGGACTGACAAAAACACGATCGCCAACCTCAAAATTATCCTTAATTTCTTGCTTTACATTCGGACCGATTTCAGCGATAACACCGGCATGTTCGTGTCCATAAAGCCAAGGATATTTTCCACCTCGAGAGTCGGTTGTTAAATTCCGGAGATCGGATCCACAAAGACCCACAGCTTTAACATTGAAAAGGATGCCGTCCTCAGGGCATGCCGGTTTATCAATTTGTTCAATCCTAATATCGTTTGGCCCGTACATCAATGCCGCTTTCATTTTCGTCATAATATATCTCCTTTCAAGAACATATCTGGTTCTTAAATATTTACCTTTTTGAGGGTTGACGGTTTCTTATCACCATGACAATTACACCATCGCTCCATCAATTCTTGTTTGATTCGTGATAAAGGTTTTTCTTTGCAACTTAATAAATATTCTTTGTCTTGTGTCAATTTGATAATTGATTGAAGCATCGGCACCTGATCGGAATTATCTTTTAATGCCATATTGAAAACAAAATGGACATCAAGAGAATCTTCTGAATCACCCATATTTTGGAATCGCACTGGTTTTTCTAGACGAAGCACACATATCGCTGGAACGACAACATATTTCGAATCAGTGTGCGGAATCGCAACACCAATTTCCGTAGGAAGCCCAGTGGGGAATTCTTTCTCTCTTTCAATACATGCTTGATAAAAAGAGTCTTTAACATAGCCCTTGTTATATAACGCTTGGTATGTCTTAAATAAAGCATCCTTCCAGGTTTCCGCGCTTCCTTCAATAACGATAATGTCCTCTATCACAAGTCATCTCCAAATATCTTTTCTAAATTGTTGTACAACTAAAATGTTCTACAATTGTGATTTCTTCCTGTATACTTTAAGCCTTGGGCTTTCCCTTCAATTCTGGTATAGATTTCACTTTACCGGCAGCAAGGATAGCCAGATACATTTCACACGACTTTTCGATGATATCACATTTCGTCATCGCGTCTTTCATCGTCTTTCCAACGCCGACAGCACCATGATGCTCCATAAGAACGCCCATGCCGTCTCCCATAGTGTCGACAACAATTTCTGCTAATTCCATTGAGCCCGGCGCTGCAAAAGGCGCCAAAGGAAGTGGACCGCCAAAATATCCTAACAATTCAAAATAGAAGGGAGGCACGCCATCTTTTACACCCTCCAAACAAGCAACTGCTGTAGCATATTTTGAATGCATATGAATAACATCGTTAACATCAGGGCGATTGACATAAATCAAACGATGGATAGGTGTTTCTGTTGATGGTTTATATTCTCCTGATACTTTCTCACCCTCCATATTTACCACAACAAGATCTTCTTTCACCATTGTGTCATAGGGACGGCTCGAAGGCGTAATAACAAATTCATCCTTTCCTTCAATCCTGGCACTGAAATTTCCGCCTGTTGCACAAATATATCCTTTTTCACAGATGGTCTTAATTGCCCACATCACATCTTCTCTTGCTTTATCAACTGCTGACATCTATATGCCTCCTGTTTGGTAGATTATATATTAAGAAATGGTTAACTGCCAAACAACAAAAACTACTAAATTTAGTTGTTTATGTTGTCTTTATTATCATCCTATAATAGGTTTATATATCTTTCAAGTAAATTACCTTTCAATTTGAATTGAAAGGTTTTTCTCTTGATGAGCATTATGTTTTCTTTATATAATCAGTTAATGAATTGTTAATAGCTTACCTAAAACTCAATTCACCATGTAAATTTTCTTATGTGGAATACAATGTTGGTGTAACATTCTTGATGTAAAATCTTGAACCTTAACAAAAGTGGTGAGTCAGAAGTATCCTAAATAGATCACCAAATCTGAATAGAAGGACTAAATGACTCACCAAGAAAATTATAACCTTTCACCAAGCTTAATTGAACAACTATCAAAAAATGGACTCGAGGTAATTCCTGAACTCTTCCGGGTCATGCTCAACAGTGTGATGCAAGCAGAGCGATCACAATATTTGCAAGCAAAGGCATACGAACGAATCGAAGATCGCATAGGCCATGCCAATAGATACAAGCCAAAAACGGTCAGGAGTAAGCTTGGCGATATCCCCTTTGCCATCCCACAAGTGCGAGAAGGCGGTTTCTACGCTTCAGCACTAGAAAAGGGCATGAGAAGCGAACGAGCTCTGCTGATTGCTTTGGCAGAAATGTATGTGCAGGGTGTGTCGACCAGAAGGGTCAAGGCCATCACGGAAGAGCTGTGTGGGGTTGATATTTCAGCCATGCAAGTCAGTCGGGCTGCCTAACAGCTGAGACTGATCTCCGCTCGACTGATGGAGATCAGCGAAGAATGGCAAATCGGCAAACGTTATTGTGCTGGCAAATCATTCGATTATTAAAGTTCGATGGGTATTTCTGACTCGAATTTACAGAAAAGATGTTGCATAATCTGTGGTTAGAATCAGGATAAATAAATCTTGATAAGGAAAAAAGACAAATAGATGTCTGAGAATTCATGATCATAATGAACAAACGAAGTTGCGATATACTTCAAAATCTCATAAATAAAGAGAGACCTCCCTTTATAAAAGAGTTTTCAAGGTATTTTAATGTTACAGAGCGAACGATTCGGTCAGATATTAATGACATCAATACCCTCTTTTCCCAAATGAATATCCCGCCCATAAAAACTGTTCGTGATGGCTTGATATTATTAGATCCTGATGTGGATTATTCACCTGTACGAAAGAAAATTAAAAAAATGGGATATTACTATTACAGAATGTCTCCCAGAGAGAGGCAATCCATCATTATTCTAATTCTCATCAACAGGGATAGCTACATCACAATGAGCGAACTGTCGGAAACCTTATTCGTCAGCCGGCAAACGATCATGAGTGACATATCAGAAATTGAAGGAAGATTACACCCATACGATATTTCCATAAACTGCCAAGCGAAAAAAGGTGTCAGAATAGAATTCACAGAAACCAGTATTCGTTCATTAATAATAAGCATTTTAGGAGAAAATTTCACAAACGTTAGAAATCAAAGTGTTTTTGGAAATATGATTTTCTCTGAAATATCCACCACTTATTTCATAAACGACATCTCCAAATGGCTGCAAAAGTATGAAAACCAGGCAAAATTAAATTTATCTGACGAGGGATTCCAGAATTTACTGCTTTATTCATTTGTTGCTGCAAATCGAATATCGATGGGAAACACAATAGAAAACGAAGAAGTAAGAATTAATAAGTTTGAATATCGGCTTGCCCAAGGCATTATAAAGAACTTAGCATCTGAATTCGATCTTACTTTTACATCAAAAGAAGTGGATTCTCTTGCAGCATATATTAGAGAGAAAAGAATTTACCCTCTTTCTAAAAATATTAATATGTATCCGGAAATCAATGTTATCATTGCAAATTTTCTGTTTTCGGTATTCCGAACGCTAAAAATGAATCTCTCTGAAAGAGATCACTATAAACTCTTCAAATTTCTTATTTTCCACATTAAAGCAATGGCTGAGAGAGTGCATTGCAAGGATACTTTAAACAATCCATTTCGAGAACAAATCAAGTCAGAATACAAGGATGTCTATACCGCTGTAAAAGAAAATATATATTTGTTGGAAGATTACCTGAACACTAACGTCCAGGAGGATGAAATAGCGTTTATCGCCATGCATATCCGAGCTGCAATTGAACGGCAGGATGTTGTCAAACCAAAATTGAGTATTGTTGTTGCTTGCCCAGGAAGTATGGCAACAGGTCAGCTTTTAGCAGCCCAAATCAGAAAGTATTTTGACATCGAAATCCAGGACATTATCGCCAAAGACAGGATGGTAGAGAATCTCCATTTGGATGAAAGGGAAATTGATTTCGTCGTATCCTCAGTCGCACTCCCGGAATGTAATTTACCCACAGTTGTTGTAAATCCTATCCTTAGAGAGGAAGATTTCTACAGTATTCATGCTCTTGCTTTCAGTGTGTATGAAAGCCATAAAGAGAGTATGAAAGATCCTAACCCCCTCTCACTCTATCAAGACATCACCGGTGGAGATTTCTCCACAATAAATGAAAAGATATTGCTGCCCGAAGCTGATTGGAAAGAATTCAATCAAGTTGTAAAAAGAGATGAAAAAGAAGAAAACCAATCGCCATTCCTTTATGAAATTCTTCAACCCAATCTGATAGAAATAGGAGCCAGCGCATCAAACTGGAGAATCGCAATAAGAAAAGCCGGAAGTATACTGGTTGACAATAGATTCACAAGTCCAGAATATATTAACCTAATGATCGCCAATGTGGAAGATTATGGCCCCTATTGTGTCATAAGCAAAGGTTTAGCCCTGGCGCATGCTGAGTCCAAAGGTACGGTTTATTGTTCTGGGATGAGTTTACTGGTTCTTGAAGATGGCGTTCAATTCGAACACGAGGAAAACGATCCTGTACATTTACTATTTTGTTTCTGCGTAAATGATAACCGTAACTATTTACAATCTCTAACAAACCTGATTGCCATGAGTAAACAAGAGCGATTTTTTGACGATATTTTCTCTGCCCAAAGTGTTAAGGAAGTGTATCAATTAATTAAAAAAAGAGAAATTGTACTCAATGGATTACAAAAAGAAATTAATTGACATATAAACCAAAAGAGGAAACTAAAAAAAATGAAAACAACTGTTTTATATGCACCAGGAGACCTGCGCATCATAGATATACCTAAACCCGAAGCTGGAAAGGGAGAAATCATCATTGAAGCTAAAGTAGGCCTTACCTGTGGAACTGACTTAAAAAGGTATAAACGTGGGTACGCTACAATGACCCCTCCCTATCCGATCGGACATGAATTCTCCGGAGTGGTTGCGGAGGTTGGAGAAGGTGTTGAAAATTTCAAAGTCGGTGACAGAGTTGTCAGCCATAATAGTGCTCCTTGTGGAGTTTGTTATTATTGTAAAGTAGGTGACTTTAGTATGTGCGAAAATTTAACCTTCTATCAAGCGGGTTGGCAGAAATTTGTAAAAATTCCTGCTCAGATTGTTAAATATAACAATGTATTCCATTTACCAGATAACATGAGTTATAAAACAGCCGCAATGCTTGAGCCTTTAACAACAGCGGAATACGGAATTGACCAATCCAATATCAAACAGGGCGATTATGTGGCAATCCTGGGTTGTGGACCTTTGGGATTGTTCTTAGGAAAATTAGCGCGCCTGCGCGGCGCTGTTGTCATCGCAATGGATTTATCTGAATTTCGATTAGAAATGGCAGAAAAAATTGGTTCTGCGGATATTACCATCAATGTATCTGAGGTAGATGACCAAGTTGCTGCATTGAGAAAAGCAACACCTGATAATCGAGGAGTGGATGTCGCGCTGGAAGCCGTAGGCACACCTGAAACATGGGAAAAGGCTATTGCAATGGTTAGAAAAGGCGGAACAGCGACTTTATTCGGTGGGTGTGGTCCAAACACAAGCATCACTATTGACACTAAGCTAATCCATTACTCCCAAATTACTATCAAAGGCGTATTTCATACCACACCGCGATTCGTTCAGGCTGCTTTTACGCATCTGAAATATGGTGTATTTCATGATAAAGATTTTGTTTTCAACGAATACCCATTAGAAGAAGCTGAGCAAGCTCTTCTCGAACATGGATCGGGAAAAGTCATCAAGAACGCCATCATTTTTTAAAAGGAGGCAAATGAGTAGACCGATAAATTTCATGGAATAGTCCATTAACTTATTACTTAATAATAAGAGGAGGAGGTAAATATAAACATGGCAGGAAAGATAAGAATTAAAGTCGGTTGTGGGAGTGGTCTGGCAACCGCCACAGTCGCTGCTGAAGCGGTGAAGAATATTTGCAAAAAGGCTAACATTGATGCAGATATAACAACATGTCGGGTAACCGATCTTCGGCAATATGACGATGATGCTTCTATCGATATTCTTCTTAGTACAAGCAAAATCAATGAAGAGATGTTTAATAAGCCTATTATGAGTGTTTTTGGGCTTATCTCAGGCATTGACGAAGACAAAATTACTGCCAGACTTACTGAAATAATGAAAGAAGTCCGAAATAAAGACGAGACACTTGATTAATACGAGGGTTGCTTATTTGATTAACTATTTTAAGAAAGCATAAGGAGATGTAAAATGGATCTTTTATTAGAAATAACCCAAACGATCTTCAGCATGGGTGCTTCTGTAGTCCTTCCAATATTGATCACAATAGTCGCAATGTTCTTCGGTATGAAATTCAGAAACGCGATTATTGCAGGCATGACAGTAGGTATTGGCTTTGCTGGTTTGAATCTTGTTGTTGGTTTGCTATTTGAAGTGACCGGTATTGCCCAAGCATACTATGAAGCATTAGGTGAAGGCTTTATAGTTACGGAATTACCCTGGCAGCTCCAAGGTGGCATTTATTGGTCAATGCCCTTCGCCCCCCTGGTAGTTCCTTTAGGCGTTGTATTAAACTTACTATTACTAAGGTTCACCAAAATACGGATACTCAACGTCGATATTTGGAACTACATCCACTTTTTCGGTCCTGCATTGATGGTGTGGACGTTCACAGGAAGTATGCTCCTCGGCATTCTGACGGCATTAGCATGTTCAGTCATCGCCCTGATTTTTGGACAATTATCTGCTAAAGAATGGCAAGAATACTTCGGGCTTGAAGGGACAGCTTGTTCCACACTGTACTTTGTGAGCTTTGCATGGCCTGTCAGCAAAGCAATCGTGTGGGTCATCGACCATATCCCAGGGCTTAATAAAATTAACCTCCGTGTCGGCGAAGATGTTGATTCAAAGTGGGGTTGGGTCAATCAAATTTTGGGAAGTCCCATCTTTATTGGGCTTTTCGTCGGCGCTCTGCTCGGGCTACTAACAAGACAGCATTACGATGTCGTCATTACTATGGCAGTAAAGATGGCCGCGGTGATGTTCCTCATGCCTCGCATGGTTGGTGTCCTGATGGAAGGGTTAGCACAGGTAGGCACGGCTGTACGGAGTTACATTCAAAAGCGAGCTCGCAAGCAATCTGAGGACGCAGGAGATGTAGAAGAAGCACTGCCAACCCTCATCGGCATGGATGTCGCGCTCGGTCTTGGTGATCCAAACGTACTCACCGCCAGCGTTCTCGCAATTCCCATCATCATCGGTCTGACTTTTATCCTCCCAGGAATAAATTTCTTCCCCATTGGACAAATCGTTGCTGTTTGTTACACGGCTGTATTCACAACCATGGTAGCCAGGGGAGACCTCTTCCGCTCATTATTAATCATTACTATCATGATGGCATTCAACATGATCATGTGCTCAGTCTTCTACCCCGAGCATACATTAATGTGGAGGCAGGCAGGTGCTGACATTGGCGACAGCTTTGTGGTCGGTGGAGCATTTGGGCTCATCGAATTACCTATTCTGCTCATCCGCAGGTTAATTGCTGGTGTGCCCCAACTGTAATGAGGAGTTAGTATTAAACCCTATTAAAGCAGGAGATATATACTTTTTTCCCAAACCCTCGTGTTGTCTCATTTACTCTCCTGTAAATTAGCATGAAAGAGCTGATGGTCGGAGCACAAATCTTGACTTTTCAGCTCTTTCAATTACTGAAGCAATTAATTCTAGCATAACTTTTTTAACTAAGACAACCAAGAAAGGCATATTCCATCATTTACATCCATCATCAAACAAAATAAATTACATGATACATATCTTTAATTACTCGGACAAAAACCCAATCAATAATTCCTTAATTATTCTTTAGAAATAGGACTTACTATGCGTAACGGATATAATGGAAAAATATTACACATCAACCTTACAACACATCAATTTCATGTTGAAACCCCGGATGAAAATTTCTATCGCAAATACTTAGGTGGGAGTGCTTTAAACCTTTATTATTTATTGACAATGATACCAAAGGGATCAGATCCTTTAGGTCATGATAATGTATTTGCGGTTTCTGTTAGCGTCACAACCGGCGCACCCTTTCCTGGCAACAGCCGTGTAATTATGTCAGCAAAAAGCCCATTAACAGGATTAATTGGTGATTCACAAGCAGGCGGTTTCTTCCCCGCAGAAATGAAATTTTCAGGATTTGATGCCTTCATATTTACAGGCCAATCTCCTACACCCGTTTATCTATGGATCAACGACGGTGAATATGAGTTGCGGGATGCCACCCACCTTTGGGGTCTGGAAACTGGAGAAGTGGAAGATCTTATCCATGAAGAGTTAGCAGACAAAAAAATTGAAATTGCACAAATAGGTCCAGCAGGGGAAAACCTGGTAAGATATGCCAATGTTCTCAATATGTGCAACCGTGCCAATGGAAGAACGGGGATGGGGGCAGTAATGGGCAGTAAAAAGTTACGAGCGATCGCGGTACGTGGAAAACAAGGGCATAAAAATTTTAAACTTGCAAACCCTGATGAGTTTCGCAATTTTGCAAGAGAGTTAAATAAAACTATAAGGGAGACGGTCGAGCCAAAGTTGGGTAAATTTGGAACAGCCGGCGGTGTCCCCGGCTTAAATCAAGGCGGTATGCTTCCAACGAAGAACTCTGCTTATGGTGTGTTTGATGCTTATGAGAAAATTAGCGGAAATACAATTTATGAACATCATTTAAGGGGTGCATCAGAAGGAAAACAAGATTCACGTGGACGGGATACATGTTTCGCCTGCCCCGTACGATGTAAACGTGTTGTGGAGTATGAAAATGGAGACCTCTCAATTGATCCGAGATATGGTGGACCTGAATACGAAACCCTTGCCAAATTCGGCAGTGAGTGTGAAATTAGCGATTTCTATACTATAGCTAAAGCCAATGAGATGTGTAGCAGATATGGTCTGGATACCATATCCTGTGGAGGAACAATCGCATGGGCCATGGATTGTTATGAAAAAGGAATTCTTACAACTGATGATACAGACGGTATCAAACTCGAATATGGCAATTCCGAAGCCTTATTACCACTAATAGAGAAAATTGCAAAAAGAGAAGGCTTCGGCGATATCTTAGCAGAAGGCTCATATCGGGCAGCAATGAAAATTGGAAAGGACTCATCAAATCAACTCCTGGTTGCAAACAAACAGGAATTTCCTGCCCATATGCCGCGCGTCAAAAGATCTTTGGGCTTGATTTACGCCGTAAATCCATTTGGAGCAGACCATATGAGCAGCGCTCACGACCCAAGTTATGAAGTAGTAGATGATCCCACTAATGATAAATCTGACACGACCGGAACAAAGCCACAGGTTTCACCTCCCCTGTTAGAACTTGGACTAACTCACCCAACACCTCAATTTTCCTTAGATTCCGAAAAAGTCAGGTTCGCCCGCCTTACACAAGATCAATATGGTCTTTTTGACAGCCTTGGCATTTGTATGTTCGTTTCAAATGGAATCTTATTGAAAGGGTTGGTAAAAATCATTAAAACCGTTGTGGGTTGGAACACATCCATAGAGGAATTACTGGCTGTAGGAGAGCGTAGGGTAAATATGATGCGCCTATTCAACGCCAGAGAAGGATACAAGAAAGAAATGGATAAATTGCCACCAAAAATGTACCAGCCATTAAAAGGTGGTGCCTCTAATGAATTAAAAATGGATCCAGAAGTTTTTGAGGAAGCCAAGCAAGAATACTACGCGCAAAGAGGTTGGAATCCCGATACTGGAAATCCTACAATAGAAAAAATAAAAGAGCTTGGATTGGACTGGGCAGTAAAAGAATAAGCCAAGAACGATGAATAAAGGTAAGTAGTGAGACTTATTCTTATAAAAAGCATAAAAACGTTTCTAAACCTAGACTTTTTGTTTAGTCTCACAACTTGCCGATAGATTTAGATTCTTCAATTAAATTAAGATTACCATAGTTGTTTGGGTTATTTCACTCGATTTCCATTTCTGAATCTCTTCTAAATCTCAAACAATCATATAAGTTTCTTGAGACAATTGATGTATCCTGGTCCGATAAGGTGTAGGGACAATATTTTTAAGGTACTAATACACCTATCAAAGTTGCGTAGTTTGTATTGTTTTTAATGCATAGAAACATCAAAGAAAAAATATGAGTAGTAAAGCAATTAACGAACAAAAAAATTTTTGGTTAATCATTATTTCAGCGCTGTCAGCCTTTTTCATTACAAGTTTTGATGTTATTGGCGTAGTTAATGAGATCACCCCATTTGTTGTCAAGGAGTTCAACCCAAGCGCAGGTGCAATCACCCTATTAGGCGCAATCAGCTCAATGACAATGGCTGCTGTTATGGTTGCAGCAGGCTCCCTTGGGAATACTTTCGGTCCAAGAAAACTTCTAATCACAGGCGCATTGATAGCGGTATTGTCGGATATCGGTGCATTTCTATTTTCTTCAAACATTGGACTTCTGATCTTCTTTAGAGGCCTAATTGGTGTCGGCGCAGGTTTGAGTAATCCAATGATGGCATCTGTGATCATGCTTTCCTCACCTGCGAACGATAAACCAAAAGCCTTTGGCATGTTTATGGTTGCAGCCAGCATCACAGGCGCAATTCGATCACCTATTATTCAAATCGTAAATACAAATTTTGGTTGGAGATCTGTATTCTTGTTAGTCGCTGCATTGAATACCATTTGTCTAATTCTCATGACGATCAATATCCCAAAATTACAATCCTCTAAAGGGAACAAATTTGATACATGGGGTGTGTTATTAGCAGGCTTCGGTTTGATGGGCATCATCGTAGGGTCATCCATTTCGAGTAATATCGGTTTTACTCATCCAATAACCCTTGGGTCCATTGCCATAGGTGTCGCATTACTCATTTTATTAGTTTTCCATTCAAAGAAACAAGTACACCCAGCTATCGAAATCAAATTATTTAAAAATCGCACCTTTGCTTTCAGCATGCTTTTTGGGCATTTCTTATATTTCACACAAGGTATACAATATTTCGTCACAGTCTATGGTATTACAGCCGGCGGGATTGACCCGCTTAGAATGACTACATTCGCAGTAACCCTCGCATCAGCGCAAGTTATCGCAGGATTGTTTGCTGGCGATATTGCCAAGAAGTTCCCTAAGCATTTAATCGTTGCCTTAGGTGGACTCATGGTCTCAATCGGATTGATCTTACTCGCAACACAGTACAAGCCTGATATGAATTGGGGTATCTTATATCTGGCGGCGTCTGTAATGGGGTTTGGCTTTTCAACAGTGAATTCAAGACGAATGTCGATTGCATTAGAAACCGTACCGGATGACATCGCCAGCTCTGGAAGCTCCTTAGATCGGGCTTGTAGTTGGTCGGGGATATCCTTATCTGTCTCCATCACAAGCGCCATTTACCCATTGATCTCGGCAAGAGCGTTTAAGAGAATGACAACTTCAGCCGGTGTCACCACACAACCAATCACTAATTGGAACATCATTCCTTCCGATCCTAACATCATCCCTTATTGGGCGACATCTTGGGGAATAGGTATTAGGACTGTCATAATAGCGATGGCTCTGTGCATGCTCATCTTATCCGTCTATTCATATTTTCTTTATAAAAGAACCAACCACCCTTCTAAGCAATCAAGTAGCGATATCCATATATGATAGAATAATCACGGTACCTCCTCACAATCACGTAGTTTGATGATTGATAGGACTGCCGTGATCTTTATTTTTAATCTACTATACCTTTCTGGTGTTAATCAAACCCCACCTAATCGAAAAAAACTCACTAACTAATCAACCTACCCCCTTTGACGCCGACTGAAAAAGATCGTTAATCCACTGAGTGATAAATTTAGGACGCCAACGAATATAAACGCGTCCCGCCAGAAGCGCATCGGAAATAGCCGGATTAAGGTATCTGATGTGTAGAATTTCCAGGTACCGCTCTCAAAGAAAAGTTTGTGAAACCAGGTAAATAAAACATCAAAATTAAATAGAAGGAAAATTAAAATCGATATAATAAAGCCAATAACGATCCATCCTCCCCTTTCACATCCAAACAATAGTTGATGCTTCATTCCACAATTCACAGCAAGGATCGTTAATACCAAAAATACAACCATCAATACCGCCAGGGCAATGCGCATGCCTGTGACCACCGCTTTCACATCTTCCATGTGACTCAATTCCTGCGTATTGTAAATCGGCTCGCCATCATCGAAAACAAGTTCCTCTAGATAGCTGATATCGGCTGAATTGACCAAGTAAGTGATAGAAGGTTCAGCCCAACGTATTCTATCTTCCATTGAAAACCCATAAGGGTCTTCTGGGAATCCCGGCAGTCGATACTCTATCTGTGCAAACACAGGGGTGATTAGAATCCGAACAGACAACATTATGATAATAAAAGGAATAACAGCCGTAGCGCTCCAGCTTATGACCTTCGATAACAAACCTTTGTTTTTCATTGCATGTCTCCTAAACCCTCAGAAAGCAAATAATCAACCACAATCTTATTTGTCAGCCATTCAATAGGGGCGCGATCATCCGTATACACTTGAGTCATCTCCGGCGCGGGTTGTTGGTGATTGAAAGCGACCGCCATCGCTTCAAGCAGCAATGGATGAACCTCCTCATCCAAAAGCCGATGATAATTCGTGACAACATTTTCCCAACTGCCCGGCTTTTTGGTCGCAAAAAGGATAGAATTAAATGAGCCGGGGAGATCCGTAACAAATATCGTCGGAAAGACCTGGTTTATGGTCGTGCCAAGGTCATTGACCAGCGTCCTATCCAGAGGACTCCGGCCGATGTTGATCACCATCACCCCGTCTGGTGTTAAATGGTCATGGACCATTTGAAAGAATTCAATCGTTGTCATGTGCCAGGGGATATAGGGCGGCCGGTAAGCGTCAATGCTGATGATGTCATAAGTCGCATCAGAATGCGTTAGCCCCCAGCGACCATCTTGAATGATAATGTTCAGGTTGGGTTGAGTCATATCGAAATATTCCAGTCCCATCTCAACGATCTTGGGATCAATTTCAAAACCATCAATTTGAACATCTCCGAAAACAGCTGTTGCCTGCCTGGCGGTTGACCCAGCTGCCAATCCAACGATGGCAATGTTCTCCACCGAATCGAAAGAATGTGGAGATGCGTTGAAAAAAGGTGCAACAAGCACCTGAGACCAGGGACCATGGTAATTTAACACCGTGGGATGATAAACGGAGTGTACGCCCTGCCCCTCATTGAGTAGAAGATAACGATAAGAATCCTCTTCAATAACCTGGATATAATTGTAGGCGGATTCGGTCTCATACACCATCCCCTCTGTCAATTTATCCGCCCCTCGTGTTCCAAACACCCACAGTAAAATTAGAATCACCGGCATCCAGCTGAATCTCAGCCAGGATTTGAAATTTACATAAATCACATAGCCGAGTGATGCGATCAGCATGAGCAGACTGGAAAAAAACAAAAAGGTGCGATAGGTGCCGATCAATGGTATCAGTACTAATACTGGCAGAAAAGTCCCAACGAAAGAACCCAATGTCGATATAGCAGAAATCCTTCCTGATGTCTTTCCCGCACTCTTCGCATCCTTCAAAGCCAGTTTGAGTGCAAAAGGAGATGTCATTCCGATTAATGTTACAGGGACGACAAAAAGCACCAGCACTGTCACAAACGCCCCCACCATAGTAGGAATTTGAAGATGGTCAAACGCATTCGCAGAGACCCGTAGTACCGGTCTTGAGACTATAGGCACCAAACCAACGGTGAAACTCCCCCACATGAGAATGCGGTAAAAGATTCGATAATCCGGATATTTATCAGCGAGCTTGCCTCCCAGCCAATATCCCAGTGTCAGGTAAATTAGAATTAAACCGATAATACATGCCCAAACAAGGTTACTGCTGCCATACACATTGCCTAACAATCGAGAGGCAGATAATTCGACCGCTAATGCCGTCATGCCTGAAAAAAAGACGGTGACATATAAATAGTTTTTCTTCAATGCTTGCCTCCAGATTGGATCGCCCATAGATTGCATAAATTATAATTGATATCAGGTTCCGTCCCAAATTACCTCAAAAGAGGATAGATATGACAAAAAGCCCGGGATATCCGGGCTTTTCCAGGCTGGGGGTGAAGGATTCGAACCTCCATAAACAGATTCAGAGTCTGCTGTCCTGCCATTAGACGAACCCCCATCATTTAACGTGGGCTATATTTTACCAAATACCCTTTAAAGTAGCAAGTGATTTTGTTGTCTTTAAGGATAAAATGGGGTGACAAGATGTCAAGGAATAATGAACCATTTTAGTTTTCATTTCTCTCAAGGTAAAATTTAATCACACCGAAGAATTATTCAAAGGAGTCAATACATGCCGGAATTTCATGAGCTGAAACCAGAAGCGTTATATCGAAAATGTGATCCTGCAAACCTGGGGTTCACTCTCACAAGTGAAATCAATAACACTATTAACCTCGTCGGGCAGGAACGCGCCTCGAAAGCCATTGATTTCGGTATGAACATCTCCCGCCCTGGATACAACATTTTCGTTCTCGGCCCTACCGGTACAGGTAAAAAAGACATTGTTCAGGAATTTTTCAAAGAAAAAGCCAAATCAGACCCAACGCCGCCGGATTGGATATATGTTAACGATTTTGATAATCCAGACAAACCTGAGGCGATCAAATTACCTCCAGGGATGGGTTCACAATATCAAAAAGATATCAATGAACTCATCGAGGAAATGCGCACAGCCCTTTCAGCAGCATTCGAGAGCGAAGAATATCAAAACCGACGTCAGTCGGTTTTCGAATCTTTTAAAGAAAAACAATCCGAACTCTTCAATAACCTTCAAGTGAAAGCTAATGAAAATAGCCTGGCGATGATCAAAACACCATCGGGGATAGCTTTTGCGCCAACGGATGATGAAGGCGTGCTGTCTGTAGATGAAGTGAATCAACTCACAGAAGACAAACGTGAGGAGATCCAAAAGAATATCGAAGGGCTCCAGGAAGAATTACAGAAAATCCTTCAACAAGTACCCGCCTGGCAGCGGGAGGCAAAGGAAGAGATCAATAAGCTGAACAAAGAAATGGCGAATTTCGTCATTGGGGGCCTAATCAATGAGCTCATCGAGAAATATAAAGAATACGATGAAATCGTAGACCATGTCAAGCAGATTCAGAACCAAGTCGTTGATAACGCTGATGAATTCCTACCCAGCAATGGCGGTGAGCCCAGCAGTTTCATCAATGCCATTCAACAACGAAAAGGCGGTGAATTGGCGTTGATGGAGAAATTCAAGGTCAATGTCCTTGTTGACAACAGTAATTGTGAAGGCGCGCTGGTAATCTTTGAAAACAACCCCACCTATCCCAACCTGATAGGCCGGGTCGAACACTACGCCCAAATGGGCACGCTGATGACGGATTTCCGCATGATCAAATCAGGCGCGCTGCACAGGGCAAACGGCGGTTACCTCATTTTAGACGCACGCAAACTTCTATCACAAGCCTATGCCTGGGAAGGGCTGAAACGAGCGCTTCAGTCGGGTGAAATAGAAATTGAATCTCTTGGACAGGCGCTCAGTCTGATCAGCACAATGTCATTAAAGCCGGAACCCATCCCTCTGAATGTAAAAATCGCACTTGTGGGTGATCGTATTCTCTATTATCTACTCGTTCAATACGATCCTGAGTTCTCAGAACTCTTCAAAGTGGAAGCTGATTTTGAGAGCGAGATAGAATGGAACGAAACCAACCAGAAATTATATGCTGAGATGATCGCTAACATTGTAAAAAAAGAAGGGACAAAGCCGTTTAATAATGCTGCTGTCGCAAGAATCATCGAAGAAAGTGCACGTCAGGTGTCCGACTCAGAACGCCTGAATACCCAGCTTCAGGATTTGAATGAACTAATCATTGAATCCGATTATTGGGCAACGCAATCGGAGCGAGACCAAGTAACAGCTGAGGATGTGCAACGAGCGATTGATACCAAGATTCAACGGGCAGATCGATTGAGAGAGAAAGTGCAGGAATCTATCCTGCGAAATATCAACCTTATCAGCACTAAAGGAGAGAAAATCGGCCAAATTAATGGGCTTTCTGTGTTCAGCCTTGGGTCATTCATGTTCGGGAAACCCACTCGAATCACAGCACAAATAAGCCTCGGAAAGGGACAGGTCATCGATATTGAAAGAGAGGTGGACATGGCTGGCCCCATCCATTCCAAAGGCGTGCTGATCCTGGCAGGCTTCCTCAGAGGTCGGTATGCGCAAGATATTCCTTTAAGCCTGTCAGCGAGTCTCGTGTTTGAGCAATCTTATGGCGGCGTAGACGGTGACAGCGCCTCATCAACCGAATTGTATGCTTTGTTGAGCGCCATCGCTGAAGCTCCCCTCAAACAGAACCTGGCGGTCACCGGCTCTGTCAATCAATACGGACAGGTGCAAGCTATCGGAGGTGTTAATCAAAAAATCGAGGGGTTCTACGATATATGCAAAGCCCGTGGTCTGACAGGCGACCAGGGTGTGCTGATTCCAAAATCCAATGTCAAACACTTAATGCTTCGTAAAGATGTCATCGATTCAGTCAGTGCGGGAGAATTTCATATTTACCCGGTTGAACATGTTGATGAGGGTATTGAAATTCTGACCGGCGTTGAAGCTGGTATACCTAATAAAGAAGGCCATTATCCCCAAGGAACGATCAACGCTAAGGTTAAATCCCGCCTTGAAAAGATGGCTAAACGTCTGACTGATTTTTCAAAGCAAAAGGAAAATGATAGTGAGTGACGGTTTTAAACCCATTTGTGTAAATCGAATCCTGGTGTCATTAGATAGTTCATCTCACAGTTATGCCGCTCTGCAAGCCGCTGTTGAGCTGGCACAGCATTACAATGCCTCACTACAGGGCGTATTCATTGAGGATATCACATTACTAAACCTGGCAGAGATGCCCTTCCGCCAAGAGGTGGGGGAATATTCAGCTACATTACGAGAAATCTCCACAGATGGAATCACTCGGGGTATTATTGTTCAATCCCGTTGGGTGATTCGAACCTTTCAGAAACTCATCAATCAAACCAACTTAAAGGGTGATTTTTCAATTCAGCGTGGAAAAGTCCTGGAAATTATTGAAAAGGAGTCCGAAAATTGTGATTTACTCGTCATCGGCAAAGCAGGGACAAATACGCTGAAGTCTCAAAAGCTGGGCTCCACCACACAGGCATTAATCAGCAAGGGGCAAAAATCCCTGCTGCTTGTTGAGGAAGATAACAGTCTTGGGTATCCCATGATTGTCCATTTTGATGAGTCTCCTACTGGGATGGTGGCGCTCGAATCCGCCAGAGATCTCCTGGATGATGGTGAAAACATTATCATTCTTCTACAGGATGATGACCCAACTTTTTTTCAAGAAAAGAAGCATGATATCGTTAGATGGGCTTCAAAAAACAAAATTAATATTTCGATCCATAATTACACTACACGCAATTTTGGCCGATTCATCCAAAGGATTAATGGCTTAAAAGAAGGTTTGTTCATCCTCCCGCATATCAAGAATATCGAGAGTCAATCCCTTATTGAGTATTGTTTGGAAAATGTTACCCTTCCGGTCTTGTTAATTCACCCAGCTGTATCTGACAAGAAGCTTTCTTAATAATTTCTAAAAGTTTATTATGGCTGTTTAGGTGTCCGCATAGCCACACTTTCAACCATGCCAATACCTAACATTAATGAAAGCAAAGAACTTCCCCCATAACTGACAAAAGGTAAGGTTAAGCCCGTAACGGGGATAACGTTCAGATTCACACCGATATTGACAATCGTCTGAAAAAAAATAAGGACCCCAAATCCGTAAGCGATCAGAGCGCCAAACATATCAGGGGCATTTTGAGCAATGCGCATACAGCGTACAATGACTAAAATTAAGAGGACGATCACCACAACTGTTCCCACAAAGCCAAATTCTGCAGCCAAAACCGAAAAGATGAAATCTGTATGCCGGACTTTTAAGAAACGAAGCTGTACCTGGGTGGATTGATTATATCCTTGCCCAAACCAGCCTCCCGTGCCAATCGTGATCAACGCCTGGTCCACATTATAAGTTTCACCGTAGCTTGCTTCTGGATCTGGAAACAAGAAATCAGTAATTCTTTTTTTCTGATATTCCTCTAGAAAAGAGAATCCTGTCAGCAGCCCAATAACAATCACAAACATCACCAATGCCACTGTAATTAAAATGAATCTGATCCTGATGCCTGTAATCCACAATATGGAAGCCCAAATCACCAGGAGCACTATAGTCATACTGAGGTTGGGCTGAAGAAAAATCAAAACAACCAGCCCACCCAAAATTAAGGCACTTTTTAAAATGGTCTTGGATTTGGTAGCATCATTGTAATTATTGGCGAAAAAATTCGCTAAAGCGAGAATTAGAACAATTTTCGCGATTTCTGCAGGCTGGATAAGAATGGTTCCGACCTCAAGCCAACGCACAGCACCAAAGCGTGCTTCCGCAGTCCTTACGAACAATAAAAACCCAATTGTCACCAGATACATGGGTTGAATCAATGTAATCCAATATTTGTAATTGATAGCTGCCACAACGAACAAGACAACCAAACTGATGCCGAGAAATATTGTCTGACGTTGAGGATGGTCCACTAATTCAATATTCCCAGCGATGGAGCTGCGGATTAATGCTATCCCCAGGATTGAGAGGATCAAGGCAGCCCCAAACAACCAGAAATCAAAGTTTTGCCATATATTGCTTACACGTCTCATAGGCGCTCGAACCAATTCATTAGCTGTTTAATCGTGGATTTCGTAAGGGAATGTTAGCTATCAAGGTTTGTTCACGCCCATCGGTCTTAATTTGTATTTCCGTCTCATTGGTATCAATCTTCACATAATCAGAGATAACCTGAATCAATCGATCTTTCATGGATTGTAAATCCTCCGGACTCAAATCGGTACGATCATGAATGAGAACCAGGTGTAGGCGTTCTTTCGCTTGATTTGCACTTGATGTTTTCTTACCGAGAAGTTTTTCAAAGAATGAAGCCATGTTAATTTCCTCCAGTAATAAACTTTCCCAAACGATTGAAAAATCCACCTCTTGCATCTAAATCCATCCAGGGAACTTCCTCACCCTGTAAACGCCTCGCTAAATTGAGAAACGCGCGCCCAGCTCTGCTTTTCTCATTAAGCACAACAGGTTGTCCATGATTCGTACTGATCAATACTGCTTCATCCTCCGGCACAATCCCGATTAAAGGAACAGCGAGCAATTCCACCACATCTTCTGCGGAAAGCATATCTCCATGCTTCACCATTGACGGATTGATACGGTTAATCACGAGCTTTGCCGGCCCCTTTTCCTCCGCTTCGACAATGCCAATGATGCGGTCTGCATCTCTGACGGACGCCACTTCCGGATTGGTGACCACAAGGATCTCATCCGCTGGTGCTATTGCATTTCGAAAACCGCGCTCAATACCCGCAGGAGAATCAACAATGATCCAGTCCACTTCACTGCGCAGGGAGTCACATAATTTGACCATATCACTCGGCGCGATAGCCGTCTTATCTCGGGTCTGTGCAGCCGGAATGAGGAAAAGCGTTTGGAAACGCTTGTCTCGGATCATTGCCTGTGTCAGACGGCATCGTCCTTCAACAGCATCCACAAGATCATATACGATCCGGTTTTCGAGACCCATTACAACATCCAAATTGCGTAAACCAATATCAGAATCAATGCAAACGACCTTGTGACCTAAGGACGCAAGAGCCATCCCTAAATTAGCCGTAGTCGTTGTTTTTCCTACACCGCCTTTTCCGGATGTTACCGTAACTACTTTTCCCTTCATATATCTCCTTGTTAGTATTGCCATAACTCGGCAATAATTTTATCGTCTTTAATGCTTGCAATCTCTGGCTGAGGTTTCTCCTCAACATTAGGCGTTGTAGCCACCTTTGATGCTATCCTGAGCTGCATCGGAGAAAGGTCCAATGCGCAAACCACAGCATCTTCATCCCCTTCTGCGCCGGCATGGACAGTTCCCCGCAACCGACCCCAGACCACCACACAGCCTGATGCAATGATTTCAGCGCCCGGATTGACATCCCCTAAAACAACAACATGCCCATGATAGGCAATCTTATAGCCAGAGCGCATCGTCCGGTGAATCATCACCGCGGGCTCACCCTCTAAGACAGTATCCAGAGGCTGAATATGACTGGTGGACTTTACCTTTGGCGGCTTCAGGTCAGTCTTTAATCCCAACAATCTGGCTGTCTCCTGAGTGACGAGGGATAAACTCGAGACACCTGACAGGATTACACCTTTTTCTGCCAGAATATCCCGAAGTTCGCCTAATTCTTTTGCCCTTAAGACATTGTTTCCAACATCCAGAATTAATCGCGCTCCCAGAAAAAATTCTTGCTTGTCTTCAATCTGTTTGATCAGATCGTCTTTAACATCCAACCAGTCCCGATCTTCTTCTAGATTGACAAGTACGCCGTTCTTAATACCCTTAATTTTCATTTCATATCAACCACATATAATAGATTCACAATGCATAAAAAACATCACGCATTGAATTATACAATATCATCTCGAAATTTTGACATTTTATGGATTGATTCCCGTGTCCGTAGCCTTCAACTCAAAATAAGCGTCAATCACTTTACGTACGATGGGCGCTGCAAAAGTTGAACCTTCTGTACCATTATAAATAAATGCAATCACAGCGATCTCAGCATTATCCCAGGGAGCGTATCCAACATACCACGCGTGAGAAGGCCAGGTTTCCCTGTCACAAAGACCTTTTTCCTGAGCAACATCATCGCAGTACTCAGCCGTACCTGTCTTGCCGGCGCTTGCATTCTGGTCTCCAATGAACTGATCCTCTGCCGTCCCTTCTGTAACCACCAACCGCATTCCCTCATTCGTCAGTTCAACTACCCAGGGTTCCACCGTCTTCTTTTCCCCAGTTAACTCATTATCTTCGTAAACATTAATAACAGGATCCTCCGTGATATTCCAGCGTACACTAGGCAGAAATTCCTGAACGACTGTGCCAGCAGGATCAATGATCTTATTAACCACTGTTACATTCATTAAATTGCCGCCGTTGGCGACAGTGGAAATGGAGTTTAGAACCTGTAACGGTGTAGCAAGGACATAACCCTGCCCCATCGTGGCGATATAGGTATCTCCAGTCGCCCAGTTCTCACTTTTATTGATGCGCTTCCACGTTGGATCGGGAATCAATCCGTCTGCTTCACCAGGTAATTCAATCCCGGTCAGTAAGCCATACCCAAGCGCTCTGGCGTATTCACCCATCCGCCAGATTCCCAACCCGTTCCCCGGCACCTCATCTTGATATCCGCCGCCCACCTTATACCAGTAAACATCACATGAATAAGCCACTCCCCACATGAAGTTCACCATCCCATGCCCACCCCTATCCCAGCAATAATAAATCATGGGGATTCCAGGATCATTTTCATAAAATCTTTGCAAGATCGAGATTGAGCCCTTGCATTCAATCTCATATTCAGGGGTTACAACACCCTCATTCAAAATCCCCAACGCTGGCGCGATCTTATATACAGAACCAGGAGGGAATTCGGAGGATATTGCCTGATTCAATAATGGTCGCTGGGGATCAACACTTAATTGTTCGTAATAATATGCTGGAATTATACGTTCCAAACGGTTGTTCTCATAATTCGGATAAGAAACCATTGCCAACACCTCACCCGTCTGGGGATTCATGGCAATGACGACACCACTGTTTGATATAGTCTTGCCGGAATACTGATTCCAATATTCAATTTCGCCAATTAGCGCCTCCCTGGCAGCAGCTTGAAGACGGGTATCAATCGTCAAATAAACATCGTTTCCAGGAATTGGTTCAACAGGTTCAGAGACGTTGCGGATTTCCTCCCCAGCAACATTCACTTCCACAACACGAGTCCCATTCTTCCCGGCAAGGATGTCATTGAGCGTTTGCTCTACTCCTGCATAACCAACCTTATCCCGATTGGCAACAAAACCCTGGTCAACATAATAGTCTTCCAGCGCAGCAGGAATTGGGCCCAGGAAACCAATAATTTCTGAGGTTAAATTACCGGTGGGATACTGCCTGACCGGCTCAACCACGATGTCAATGCCCGGCCAATCTTCTCGGTTCTCCATAACGACCATAGCAACTTCCTTAGGGACATTGCACTTCAGAGCGGTCGCCTGATATGGCCAGTTTGTGGTAGCAATGTAGACTACTTCTGAGATGCCAAGATCGCCGTAGCAGGGCGTGAAAGTCCTCACGGTCTCATCATCCGTTTCACCCTGGCTCACGGGCATGTCAATCAATTCTGACAGTTCGCGGAAGATAGCCTGAGTATCCCCATCGTCCTCAGGTAGATAACCAGGGATGACAACGACATTGTAAGAAGGGACATTTTGAGCAAGGACGTAGCCGTTTCGGTCATAAATCGTTCCTCGGACAGCAGGTTCATTAATGACCTTTGTCCGGTTGTCATCAGCTTGTGCGATAAAATCAGCTCCCTGCAGGATCTGAATATCAAATAATCGCAGCAGGAAAAACCCAAAGATTGTGGCAATTAAGATGTACAGCACAAGAAATCGCCAATGTTGAATTTTTTCATTTCTTTGTGGGAACACACTCATGTTTCCACCTCCAAAGGATAAATTCGCCCAACCAGATCATTCACAATAGCATAGATCGGCAGTGCGAACACTAAATTTAATAGGACGCTGGGAAGGATCACCTGATCCAAACTCCCTCCCCAAGCAACCGGAGCACCATTGATTTGCAACGCGATCACATAAACAGCATGTTGGAAAAATGTGCCTAATAATGTAACGATAAACATAGCCAATATCGGTGCCCGCCAAATCCTTCGCTGGAGTAACTTAGAGATTCCAATAACACCTAAATAACCCAACAAGGGAGCAAAAAATGGCATTGCAGAAACGATGCTGATCAGCAAACCTGCAATAACCGTCCACAACCAACTGTTCCTGGCTTGCTCCTGCAATGACCATGCTGCCAAAAAGAGTAAAATCAAATCGGCAGTTCCATTAAGCAATGGGGTTTGCGAAAAAATCGTGGTTTGCAGGATATAAAATACCACAAGTGATAAGGCGCACACAAGATGAGGGATCAAAGTCACTCCTCAGGTATCAGTGGTGAAATATCGACCGCTTCGAAATTTCCGATGACCAGGACAGCATTAATACTCGTGAAATCCACAATGGGCTGAACCGTCGCTGTCTGAAAAAGGGCATTTTCCCGCTGCTGGACGGATAATACTTGTCCAATAAAGATATTGGGGGGATAATTCCCTCCCAATCCAGAAGTCAACACCACATCACCTGGTTCAATTGTCTCTTCCAGAGGGATCATGTCCAACGAAAGATCTCCGGTAAGAGAACCTAATAACTGCGCTTCTGTTCCCGCGGATTGAAGGAAGACGTTAACCACAGAGGTGGAATCTGTAATCAATTTTATCCTTGACGCATTAGCGATAACAGCGTCCACCCTGCCAACCAAGCCTTGTTGAGTCACCACAGGCATCCCATGCCGGACGCCGTCTTCAGACCCTTTATCTATGATGATATATTGCAGGAAAGGACTTATCTCACGTCCAATTACCGTTGCAGCGATGTATTCATACTGCGGATTCGTACGCCCAAAATCCAGCAGAGAAAAGCACACCTGAGCTTCCGCCAAACGTTCTTCCATCTCGATCAACTGTGTTTGGAGTTGAGTCACCTGAGATTCAAGCAGCGCATTTTCCTCACGAAGCTGGGTTACGTCACGGGGAGCAGTCAGGAAATCACGCATGGACAGGTAACGGACAGAAAGCCAGCTCTGAAATGAGATCAAAGGATTCAATGTCAGATTGAAAACAGGAGTCAGGTACCCGCTTAGCGCGAGGAATAACAGTCCGCTGACAACAGCTATGATCATAATTGTTTGAAGGTGATTGCTCCTGAAGGGTTTCATAATAGATGGATCCTGGAATCAAATACTGGATCGCAATAAAGTACTTTAGACGATGTTGAAAAAGAAGTCAAGGTTTAAGATAAAGTCCGTTTAGCAGGTTCTCTTTCCAATCCAACCAGAAAACTCTCATATTCATCTTTATTTTCCAGTACTAAACCACACCCCCGTGCCACACAAGTCATGGGATCTTCTGCAACCCATGCTCGCACCTTCAGATCGTTAGAAAGGCGTTCTGCCAAACTGGTGAGCTTAGAGCCTCCACCCGCAAGGCAAATGCCACTGTCTAATAAATCAGCGATGATTTCTGGCGGTGCTTCGTCCAGAGCATCGCGAATTGTTTTCACAATAACATTAATCGAACTGGAAATAGCTTCTCTAATTTCCACTGAAGAAATCTCTATCGCCTCAGGCAATCCTGTCACCAGATTGCGCCCCCGAACATCTATTGTCCGCTCTTCCTTGAGGGGATAAGCAGACCCTATCTCGATTTTCGTCCTTTCCGCCATGCGCTCGCCAATGAACAGGTTATATTTATTACGTACATAGTTAATAATATCCTGGTCAAGTTCATCCCCTGCCACACGTAAAGACCGCGAGACAACAATCCCTCCCATCGCAATAGCGGCAACCTCAGTCGTCCCACCTCCGATATCCACAATCATCATTCCTTGTACGTCGTTAACTGGCAGCCCTGCTCCGATCGCTGCGGCGGACGGCTCGTGAATCATATACACTTCTCTTGCGCCGGCTGCCATTGCCGCATCAAAAACAGCTCTCTTTTCCACCTCTGTTGCTCCTGAGGGGATACCAACCACAACACGGGGTTTAGGCAGAGGGACAATGCTTTGCTGGTGGGCTTTACCAATAAAATATTCCAGCATTGCCTGTGTAATATCATATTCGGAAATCACGCCATCGCGTAAAGGCCTCAATGCCATCACATTCGCTGGTGTGCGACCAACCATCGCTTTTGCCTGCGTACCAATCGCCAGGGGTTCTCTGGTTCGCCGATCAATAGCCACCCAGGAAGGTTCATTGATCACAATGCCCTTCCCGCGGACATTAATCAATGTGTTTGCAGTACCTAAATCGATGCCGATATCGAGGGAAAATAGCCCCAACAACCAATTGAGGGGAGAAAAAGCCAAGTGATACTCCTTATTAAAGAATATTGGTAATGGAAACATTACCAATTAATCGTCGCAATTATACCATAAGTAAAAACAAATTTGTTCTAAGCAGATTATATCTTAATCGTTCTCACATGTGACCAATCGATATTAAGTGAGCTGTGTTCTTACATCTTTTATAAGTATATCACTAATTATTTAGCATATTTTCAACTTAATTTTTATCTCTTGTTTAAATTCCTTTGCAAAGAGAAGTTAGTTCATACAATTTTCATTGCATGTTCAATTTTATGCTCCGTTTTTTTATATTGTTTATCTTTGCCTCATCATCCAAAGACCTAAAAATAAATAGAAGGTTAATGATAAAATAGAAAGGGCTGAACATCCTTTAGGGTAAGGAGAATTACTCCGAGTGGTAATTTTTTATGAACTGAAAGGTCTGCATTCATGAGTGAAACTCTCAATCTCTTTCGTTTACAAGAGTTAGACACGCAAATTGACAGGATAAAGACAAGACTCGATGAAATCGAACAGTTGTTAAGTAACGATGAAAGCATCAATCGTGCACAGAAAAACCTGGAGAAAGCACAAGCAAAGGCAAAACAGAAAAGGATCGAGCTGCAGAAAATTGAGGGGGAAGTTGAGGCAAAGCGCATTAAACGAAAAACAACCCAATCTTCAATGTACAGTGGAAAGATTAATAACCCTAAGGAACTTCAGGACTTGCAGATGGAATCTGAAGCGCTAAAAAAGTATATTACCGAACTGGAAGATGAGCAGTTGGAAGCGATGATTGCTAATGAGGAAGCTGAAAAAGCAGTCCAGCAAGCAGAAAAAGACCTTAAACAAGCTGAAGGAACTTCTGTCGAAGAAAAAGCGGATTTGAGGGGTGAAAAATCAAAGTTGGATGAAGAATTGAAACGTTTATCGCGTGAGAAAGAAGCTGTTTTGCAATCAGTTTCACCTAAAGCGCTAAATCTTTACCAAAGGCTGAGGAAATCAAAACACGGCATCGCTGTTGCAGCTGTCTCTGAAGGCGGCTGTAGCATTTGCGGTCAGGCTTTGCCCCCGGGGGACTTGCAGATCATTCGAGGTGGAAATACAATTTATTTCTGTCCGTCTTGCGGTCGCATCATGTTTGGCGGGTCATGACCTTTAAATAAAATTCCGCAATACAGCTGTCAATAATGATCCCAACACTTGTAAGATAATCATTAAAATCAACGGGCTGAAATCCAACCCACCCAACGGCGGCACCCTCCTGCGTATGGGCATAAGCATTGGTTCAATAATCTGCCCCAATGCCTGACGAATGGGATGATAAGGTCTGAGAAAAAATCCCAACAAAGAATAAATAAATATCAACAGTGTCAATATTGAGACGGTTGAATTAATAAATGTGATGACAAGGCGCATACATACTCCAGGTTTTTACTCTCACTTTTCAAGAAATCTATGGACAATATGAGGTTTTTATATGAAAGTCGGTGTTCAAGATTACTTTTTTTGAACTAGTATATATTAACCCAATGCCATCAAAACAGCAAACCTGCCGGTTTTACCAGTTACTGTCAAGATTTTCCATATTTATAAACAAATCAAAGAACTCCTTGGGG
>CAZNRI010000018.1:0-48797 GCA_964575595.1 uncultured Candidatus Brevefilum sp. | reverse complement strand
TCCCCAAGGAGTTCTTTGATTTGTTTATAAATATGGAAAATCTTGACAGTAACGGATCAGAATAACGGCATTTATTTTCATAGATAAGTATGTTAGAATTAATAAGAAATATTATTTGGTATGAAAAACGTTGCAAACTATTTACGGAGGTAAAAATGTCAGAAGAAAGAGTTGTTGATCCTAATATCACCAGTGACGATAAGACCTGGGCGCTGCTCTCCTATATATTCACTCCTATTGTTCCAATCATCCTGCTGCTTATCGAAGACAAAAAAGACCGCCCCTTCTTGAAAGCTCATTATCCACAGGCGCTTGCGTGGGGCATTGTGTACGGGGTTATTTCGGCTGCCCTATCTGTCATTTTCGTTGGCATTTGCACTGGTTTATTTGGATTTGTCATGTGCATCATCTGGGGGATCAAGGCCTATAATGGTGAATATGTTGAAATTCCCGTTATCACAGACTTTGTCAAGAAACAAGGTTGGGCTGATTAATCTAATTACAAGGCATCACTATAAACCTGCCCACATCCCTGGGCAGGTTTTTTATTGTTATCAATTCGCAACTTATGATCACATTTCTCGTATATTATAATGAGAAAGCTGTAAGAAAATAAATAACCACATTTAATAATTCATTACAGGAAAGGATTGAATATGCCAACAAAGAAGAAGTCCGAGGAAGAAAAGACCGAATCAAAAGAAACATCAGGTGATATTCCTGCTCCCTCACCGGGCTTTGATAAAGCACAGGTGCCAAATGGAAAAGATACGAAAGATAACAATCCCGATGATGAGATAATGGAGACCCATAAAACAATTGAAACACCCGAAAAGCAAAAAATATCTTCTCCTGCGACGCCTTTAAACCCTTTACCTGCCGATGAAGAGCGCACCTGGGCGATGCTGGCACATCTCAGCATCCTGCTGAATATGGTCAGCGGCATCCTCGGCATGGTGGCAGCCCTCATCATTTACTTTGTCTATAAAGATCGCTCCCGTTTTGTGGCATACCATGCAATGCAATCCTTCATTTTTCAAGCGATCACCTGGATTGGCGTTGTGCTGGTCGCATTCATGCTTATCACATTTGGCGGCGTATTTGCATTTCTGATCATCCCCCTGCTCTGCTTGTTTGGGGGACTCTTATTACTCTTGGTTGTGCCAGCCTCCCTGATCTATGGGATCATAGGTGCTGTCAAAGTCAATAATAGCGAGGATTTCCGTTATTGGCAGGTCGGCGATTGGGTGAGAGATATCCTGGAACCCAAAGGGTATTGAGTAGCAACAAAACTGACACCCATTAAAAACGATATTAAGTCAAAAGAGGCTGTTTCTCTGTTGAACAGCCTCTAAAATTATCTTTGTAATATGAAACTTATCCCAAATAATCCCGCAACCGTCTCTTGATGGATGGATTCCGCAGTCGTGAAAGCGCCTGAGCTTCAATCTGACGCACCCGCTCTCGGGTAACACCCATTTTTCTACCGACCATTTCAAGGGTGTAGGTCTTACCATCCAGAAGACCATAGCGAAGCTGAAGGATTCGGGCTTCCCGAGAAGGCAGCGTATCAAGCACGGAAACGAGATGTTCCTTAAGCAGGTTATATGTGGCAGCATCATCTGGTGGTTCCACTTCATGATCTTCGAGAAAATCACCCAAAGTTGAATCACCTTCATCATCAGTTGGCAATTCAAGGGATAATGGTCGTCTAGCCACTTTGAACATGTGTTCAATTTTTTTCGGTGTTACCTCTAATGCTTCAGCCATCTCCTCTATGCTGGGCTTTCGATCCAACTGCTGAGTCAATTGATGCTGAATGCGGAGTAATTTATTGATCTGATCCCCCATATGCACAGGTACTCGAATCGTCCGTCCCTGATCAGCAACCGCCCGCGTTACAGCCTGACGAATCCACCAGGTCGCATAAGTGCTGAACTTATAACCGCGGCGGTATTCAAATTTCTTTGTGGCTCTGATCAAGCCAATATTCCCTTCCTGGATCAGGTCAAGGAAGGGCACCCCCCTGTTCATGTATTTCTTCGCTACACTAATCACCAATCGAGAGTTAGCGGTAATTAAATGCTCCCGAGCCTCCCAACCATCCTCAATCAATTGACGCAACTTAGCACGGCGGTCTTTAGAGACATTTCCGCGCGCCAATTCTTTTCTTGCCAAACGCCCACTTTCGATGCGCTGAGCAAGCACAACCTCTTCATCATGATCCAATAAGGGTACGCGGCTGACCTCCTTGAAATACAAACCAATGGTGTCGTCCGTTGTGATGCCAGCCAAATCATCCGCCGGTTCTTGTCCTTCTTCTTCTTTTCTCTCCGCTGTTTTCGCCCTGGCTTCTTTCCTGAGCTCTGCGTCAGTGGGGTCATCCAAAAGCTCTTTATCCTCAATGTAGGGGATGCCAGCGCTGATCAACGCAGCAAAAGCCTTTTCAAGTTGTTCAACGTCATCTTCCGCCTCAGGGAAGAACTGTAAAATATTATTAATCGTAACGAATGTCTTCTTCCTTCCCAGTTGAATTAAATTTGCAACTGGGGAAATCATTTCGGCATTTCCTGATTTTGCTCCCCTCATCTTCTTCATATCCATAGATACCTTCAATTGATATTGAAATTGAAACGAACAAAAGCTTATATAACTTTTTAGATGTTGATATAGAATGTTGATGATTAGAATGGTACCTTATAAGCATATTATTTTTTAAGCAAAACATCAACCGATTGAGTGACTTATTTCCACTGATATTCAAAAAAGGCAATCGTCTTCAGATAAGTGCATAAAGTAAAATACAACTCTTTCAGCTTTCTAAACATGGAGAGGTCCTTATGGATAGAATTACTATGTATGGAACACGTCGGTCTGGGAATACAATCAGAGCCAGAAAGATGCTGGATGAATCAGGTGTGGATTATGAGTACGTTGATATTAACAAAGAATCGGCGGGGAAAATTCGTCAAAGAGATCAATCACAGAAACCGAAGCGTTCCAACCATTGTTTTTTTGGATGACAGCATTTTATTTAAACTATCCACTAGTAAATTTCAAGAGAAACTGGAATCAATCCAATAAGATTTGTTTTAAAGATCAAACCGTTCTAATATATCAGAACGGTTTTCAATTCTATCATAAACGCGATCAGACTTTGCGGGCATCATTGATAAAACCCTTACCTATCAGAAAAATCACCAGCCCAACGACAAGGCCAGCTGCAACAGACAGGAGAGTGGCAGCCAACCGCTGCTGCTTCCGATAGGTCGTTGATTCTTCCAATCGTCTGCGCAGATACCCGACGAATTGACGATCAGGCATGACCGGATGCAATTTTGATTTGAGGGACGTTTCAAGCGCTAATAATTTTTCATTTATTGAATTTTCCTGTGTCATTTCTTCACCCCTTTCTATAAATGATCCGGTATGGCGACAATGCCAACTGTTTTCGGCCCTAAATTAGCAACCACAGAAATAGACAAATCCGTGAAGATTAACTCGGTGATACTCATGACAGATTCAAGCATTTCCTTCAACTTCTCTGCAGTCTCTCTGTCCTGTGAATGGACAACAGCAATACGCACTCTTTCACCATCAAAACGTTCTTTTACAACCGTCACCAATCTCTCCAGAGACTTCTGACGAGTACGCACCATTTCTGACATTTCCAACATGCCCTCTTTGAGGATGATGATAGGTTTAATATTAAGAAGTGAGGCTAAAGCAGCCTTCAATAAACTCACACGGCCGGATCGATGCGCAAATTCAAGGCTATCCACCGTCAGGACAACCAAAACTTTTTCCCTAATAGATTTCATCATTGCAAGTATTGATTCAAGTGAGTCCCCCGCCTTTTCACGCAGACGCGCCTCCCTTGCCATAAGCGCTAACACAGCCGAACCAGCCTGTGAATCAAACGCGATCACATTAATTTTATCCGCCAGCTCTCCGGCAGCTTGCTTAAACATTGTGAAGGTTGAGGACAATTTACTGGATACAATTAAAGACAGCACCGTATCATCTACCCCACAAACTTTCTCAATGAATTCTTTGATGCGTAAAGGTGACGGCGCTGCTGTTTGAGGTTTGTTATCATCATCCTGTACAAGTTCATAGAACAACTCCGGTGTAATATCCTCGCCCTGATAATACGTCGTACCGCCGATTTGAATGGGCATGGGGAGGATATCGAATTGATATTTTTCTGCCCAACCCTCCGGCATATCCGCTGAACCATCAATAATGATCTTCAACATATCTCTTCCTCCTATTCATCCGCATTCATTTTTTCACGCAACTCAATCAAAGTCCGGTGGTAAAGACTTTTAATAGCACCTTCGCTTTTACGCATGATTAATCCAATTTCTGCATTCGAGAGTTGATCAATGAATTTTAAGATCAATAATTCCTGTCGATTTGGCGCAAGGTCACGGATCGTTGCCAACAATTCATTTACTTCCTGACTTTGTACCATGTGCCGTTCCGGATGCATCCCCATTTGTGGAAGAATGCTGCTGGAAACATCATCCAGGGGTATCTCCGTTTTGCGAGATCGGTCACGATGATAATTTGCAATGAGGTTGTGAGCGATTCGATAAAGCCAAGCGGAAAACGGCAGCCCCATGTGCTTATAGCCCTTAATATGACTCATTGCCTTAAAAAAGGTTTTTCCGGTCAGGTCCTCGGCATCTCTTGTGCTGCCAGTTCTATAAAAAATATAGTTATAAATCCGGTCCACATACTTTTTATACAGTTCACCAAAAGCGGCCGGGTCGGTCTTTGCAGCGTCAATTAGGGCTTTTTCGTCCTGTTTTTTACTCAATGAAACAACCTTTGACCGTCTAATTTAATTAACAAAATTCGCTGATTAAAGTCACGCAAGATCTAAACTTATCATACTACAAGAATAACCGTAGTAGCTTGAGAGCGCTGTTAATTAATGTTTTTAATAATTACCAATAACTCATGTTCTCTTTGAACTGAAAGGAAAAAACTGAAATGATCCACCTGCTTGCTTAACATCATATCTTGTTTGGATAAATAATCCATTTCGCCATTGCGAAAAGACTGCACGACTGTGGAAGATTCAATTCTGTCAATATAATTAATAGGATCAGGGTGTTGACCCTTGATCAACGCCTCAATATACTCGCCGCAAGCCAAATCTTCATCCCCATCCCGCCCCATAGATTCGCCCGTCACAATAAATGAAACCAGTTCAGGATTCATTTGGCGGATTTTCATAGCGGTCGCTCGAGCGAGGACAAAAGAGGCGGCAAATTGATGATCTGCCTCCATCGTTCTGATGACACCTTGCGTTCCAGCGCTGGTGCGCTGAATCAGAGTTCGGCCTGTCAAAACCTGCCGGTTAATCTCAGTCGGTGAATTGCCGAAATCAAAACTTTCGGGCTTAAACCCAACCACCTCCCCCATGATCAATGATCCGGAAATCCTCGATTTGAGTTTCAGCGCTTCTTCCACACTGCTCACCGGATGAATCTTGCTGGCACCATTCGCAAATGCGTAAGCTGCAGTGGTAAAGGCACGCAGGACATCAATCACCACAACAGTGCCTACTGCAAGATGGGCATCCGCAAGAGAATAATATTTAAAATCAGTCACTATAACAGAAAGCACCTTTCAATGAACGAAAAACAATAACCTGATGAAATAAAATAACCATCATCAGATAATCAATGTATAATGTAGTAAAAGGTCTCGCTGGGATGATTATACAAGATCGTCATTCATTAGCAAATGGGAGGCTTATGCAGCACATTGGTTTCACATTCAAGAGTAAAGACAACTTAACCTTAATGGGAAGAGCTTGGATGGTGCCGAATGGTCAGCCTAAAGGCATCGTCAACCTGGTTCATGGATTGGGGGAGCATTCAGGCAGATATGCCCACGTGGGCGAAGCCCTTGTGGATGCTGGCTATCACCTGGTGGGGTTCGACCTGCGTGGTCATGGACTGTCTGAAGGGAAGCGCGGTCACACACCTGACCTTAACCACATGATGGATGACATCGAAATTTTCCTTAAAGAATCATCCTATCGCTTCGGAGATGATATTCCTGCTTTCTTATACGGCCACAGTTTAGGTGGGCTCTTGGTGTTAAATTATGGCCTACGGCGGCAATCCAATCTTGCTGGCATTATCGCCACAAGCTCCGCCCTAAAGTCCACGACCCCCACGCCAAAAGCTAAAGTAGTCCTTGCAAAACTCATGGCTAAATTACTGCCCTCATTCACATTATCTAATGGTCTGGAAACGGATGCCCTGTCCAGAGACGCTGCGGTGGTCAAGGCTTATCAGGATGATGTATATGTCCACGATAAACTGTCAGCAAGCCTGGGTTTGATCATTTTAGAAAGCGGTAAACATCTGTTAGACCATGCTGACGAGTGGGAAGTTCCCCTTTTATTAATGCACGGCACAGCTGACCGGATTTGTTCTTATAATGCAAGCCAAGAATTTGCAGAATCTATCGGGAATAATGTAGAATTGGTGCTTTGGGAAGATTATTATCACGAAATCCACAACGATATTGGCAAAGAAAAAGTACTTTCTAAATTGATCGGCTGGCTGGATGACAGAGTCCAATAAGTGGATAATTTCTTTCTTGACCGCTTCTCACTGCAGTAATAAAATTAAAATGCGGTTGGTTAAAGGCATTATCATCTCACTATAACACTTGAATAAGGAGAGCATGCATGCATGAATTTCTAAACAAGAAAGACCTGGAGTCACTTGATCCAGGCCTTTTTGAATTAACAGAACTTGAGAAAGAACGACAAGAACGCCGATTGATAATGATCCCCAGCGAAAGCATTGCGCCATTGGCAGTGAGACAGACTCTGGGATCGTCTTTTACCAATATCTATGCTGAAGGGTATCCCAGAGCGGAGACTCATTATTACACCGAAGAAGAAATTTTTGACTATATGAATATTATCGGCACCTATAAACGCTACAGCGATCAACGTTACTACAAAGGTGTGGAATACGCGGATGTTGTTGAGTCGCTCACCCAGAGGCGCTGCTCAGAAGCTTTTGCCGCTAACGGCCTGACCCCGGATCAGCTTTTCGTCAACGTCCAACCCCTTTCTGGCGCACCAGCTAACAATGCCATTTATACCGCCTTTCTTTCACCGGGGGATACTTTCCTCGGTATGAACCTCCTGCACGGCGGACACCTCACCCATGGCTCTTCCGTCAACCGCTCTGGGATTTTTTACAATGCCCAACACTACGCGGTTGATCCCAAAACAGAACTACTCGATTACGATGCCATCCTTGCAAAAGCCCTTGAAATCAAGCCAAAAATGATCATCGCTGGTTATTCCAGTTATCCCTGGGTTCCAGATTGGCAGAAATTCCGTGAGATAGCTAACATCGTTGGTGCATACCTTCTGGCAGATATTTCTCACATTGCAGGACCAATCGCAGCCGGTTTACTGCCTTCGCCAGTTGGATTTGCTCACCTGATCACCTTCACCACGCACAAGACCCTACTCGGTCCTCGCGGGGCCTGTATCGTCACCGACGACCCTTCTTTAGCCAGGAAAATTGATACAGCCGTTTTCCCCGGCGAACAGGGTGGACCACATATGAATACCATTGCGGCAATGGCGTTGACATTCAAATTGGCTCAAACAGACTCTTTCAAAGAAATCCAAACTCAAATCCTTCGAAATGCAAAGGCTTTCGCGGAACAACTCCAATCCCGGGGTCTGAGGGTTCCCTATGGGGGCACGGACACCCATATGGCACTGTTGGATTGCAAATCCATCAAAGCAAAGGACGGCGCTTATCTGTCAGGGGATATGGGCGCCAGGATACTGGACGTAGCCGGGATCGTCGCTAATCGAAATACCATCCCAGGTGACAAATCCGCTTTCTCCGCCACAGGCATCCGTTTTGGTTCAATCTGGCTGACGCAGCGCGGGTTTAAAGAAACGGGATTTCGTCAAATCGCCGATCTCATCGCTGATCTCTTTGAGCATACAACGCCCTATAACATGCCCGGAAGAACCTCACCCAAACGTCGTGCAAAAGTGGACTTCAATGCACTTGAAGAGGTCAAACTCAAAGTCAAAGCATTGGCTGAAAAAGCTGATAACTTTTCGGATATTCAAAAAGAGACCGGTTATCCCCATTATTATGACATCGAGGATAATGTAGATGCTGATTGGGCCACTTTTCGGCTATCCGGCGATCAGATCCGACATTTTATGGTTTATGTTTTTCCCAGTGATAATGAAGCACTGAAAGCCGGTGAAACACAGCAAACCATACTTCACACGCCACAAGGCGATGTACATAGCGCCCTCAAGTGTGAAGATGATTTCACCTTCACCTTACACGTCCCAGGCCATCAGGCGGGGCTGGCAAGCGCCTGGCTGCGGGACCTTTCAGATGCCTACATCCAATTCGATGAAGACCTCGCCATGCGACTTCCCGGACCAATGCGCATTGAATTTACAGGAACTAATAAACCTGAGGAGAGCAATAACAATTCAGTAGGTGAAAACAAGCCATATTATATCGGCCATGAAAAAGACGAGCGTGAAGGCCAAGCCCTGCCAGTCTTCGAATGGGAAGAGAAACCAGCAGCTGAACAGCTGCGGACACCGCTCAATAAAACCCACCGAGAAATGGGCGCAAAAATGGTGCCGTTTGCTGGCTGGGACATGCCTGTGTGGTATTCCTCAGTATTGGAAGAACACCTTGCGGTCAGAGAAGCAGCAGGGTTGTTCGACGTGACTCACATGGGCGTTTATCAGGCTGAAGGCCCAGATGCGGGGCTGTTCCTGGACAGCGTTTGCGGCAATGATATCAGCAGCCTGGACGTCGGTGAATCCTGCTACACCCATTTCCTCGATCAAGATGCCAATGTAATCGACGATCTATTGGTCTACCGGCGCGGCGGAGAAAAATTCCTGGCTGTTGTTAACGCATCCAATGATGAAAAAGATTGGGCCTGGCTAAATGCCGTCTGCCAGGGAGAGGTGCGCGTCGACAACGATTCACCCTGGGCAGTCGCTTTTGGCAGGAATGTGACTCTGCGCAACCTGCGCGATCCCAAAGAGGGAAAGGACAGGCGTGTTGACATCGCCATTCAAGGCCCAAAGTCACGTGATATCCTGCTGGCATTGGAATGCTCGCTGGAAGACCGACAGGCCATCCTTGGTCTCAAGTGGGCGCATCTCTGTGAAGCCACCCTGGACGGAATCCCCCTGGTCATCTCCAGAACGGGATACACGGGTGAACGTATGGGCTTTGAGTTGTTTGTCCATCCTGATAACACGGTTAAATTATGGGAAGTTCTTTTGGACGCCGGTGCACCCCTCGGACTAAAGCCCTGCGGACTGGGCGCAAGGGATTCCCTGCGAACAGAAGCCGGACTTCCACTTTACGGACATGAAATGGGTGGCATGCTCAACCTTGGCGTTGGGCAGGCAGGGTTTGGCTCGTTTATGAAGACCTATAAGCCTTGGTTTATTGGACGCAAGGCCTTCCTGCAGCAGGAAAAAGAAAGGGATGGCGTTGTTGTGCGGTTCCAATTTGATGAAAAACGAACACGGATGGCTCACCTCGGCGATCCCGTTGTGGATGAACGCGGAATAACCATCGGTACCGTCACCAGTTGCGCGATTGATACAGATAGCTCCCTCACCGGTCAGGCTTATGTATTGAAGAAATACGCGGAACCAGGTACCGGAATCTTCATCTATCAAGGGTCACCTCAAAAGGCTGGCAAGGCGCCAGCGGATCTAACGATGGGCGACCGGGTTCCCCTACCTTCCCGGGCTACCGTCATCACCAGATTTCCAAAATAAGGAGAGTAAATTATATGCAAACGTTATGGGACGAACGATACGCCCTGAGAACGGACAATATCGGAAGTTCAGCGATACGTGAATTGCTTAAACTCACCTCGTTACCGGATGTGATCTCTTTCGCTGGCGGATTACCCGCCCCTGAGGTCTTTCCTATTGAGCAATTCAAAGAAGCTGCAGATGTAGTATTGACAGAAATGGGAGATCGGGCGCTGCAATATGGAACAACAGAAGGATATCAACCGCTGCGTGAAATGATCGCCCGCAATGCTGCCAAATACGGCATCCAGATCACTGCAGATAATGTGCTAATCACAACAGGTTCTCAACAGGCGCTCGATCTTCTCGGCAGGATCTTTATCAATCGCGGTGACAGGGTCCTGGTAGAATCCCCAACTTACCTGGGCGCAATTCAAGCCTGGAATGCTTACGGTGTTAAATATGTGACCATCCCCTTTGATGACGATGGTATGCGAACGGATATGCTTGAAGCTCGCCTGCGCACAGGTATAAAATTCATCTATGTCCTGCCGAATTTTCAGAATCCGACAGGGGTCACGCTTTCAAGGGCGCGTCGCATACAATTGATCGAGATGGCTGATGCTTATGGCGTTCCCATTGTGGAGGATGATCCCTACGGACAGCTACGCTATGAAGGCGATCACCTGCCCCCTCTTGTCGTTTTAGATGACGAGATGCGCGCAAAGGAAGTCCCGATTTACAGCGGCAATGTGATCTATACCAGCACCTTTTCAAAGATCCTGGCTCCAGGTCTGCGGCTCGCCTGGGTGGTTGCGCCGGTCGAAGTGATCAAGAAACTGGTTCAAGCCAAACAGGGCTGCGATCTGCACACGTCCACACTGACGCAATATCTGGCATACGAAGTCGCGAATACCCCCTGGATGAAATCCCACATTCACATGATTCGAAGGGTCTACAGGGAGAGAAGGGATGTCATGATCAAAGCTCTTGAAGAAAACATGCCGGAGGGTGTTCAATGGACTCATCCTAAAGGCGGCTTGTTCTTGTGGGCGACACTGCCAAAAGGCATGGACTCCGGTGCCATTTTCGAAGATGCTGTTGAGGCTAAAGTCGCCTTTGTCCCCGGCGCATCATTCCATCCTCTAGGTGGCGGTGAGAATACAATGCGCTTGAACTTCTCCAATTCGAAGCCAGAAATGATCCGAGAAGGTATCAAACGCCTGGCAAAGGTGATTAAGGCAAACCTGAAATAGAGAACTGGATTTATAACGAAAAAAAGCGTGTGGATGGAACGCCACACGCTTTTCAAGTTTAAAGAGTAATTTATCTAATACACATTATCGTTGGTATGTTGCCATAACTTGAAATCCTTCAAAATAGATCCTCCGATGAATTCCCGAAGGATAGAATTATCGGGTATATACACCGGATCAATAGGCAGGAACCACTGCAGAAATTTGAATAAACGCTTGGCTTCAATATATTCCCGCGATCCATAAGGCACCTGTCTTAACAACGGTTCGACCAGCGGTTTGAGTGCTGACAATTCATAAGCCAGAGCGGAATTAAACATGATATCAGCGTTTTCCTGATAGGGGAAAATGTGGCTCTTCTCCCCTCGCCGGACCATATCCCAATGGCTAATCGTTTGCTGGGCTGTGTAGCCCCTCTCGCGCGCATCCCGAAGGATACGGCGCAATTCCCGCGTGTCGGTCGTTGAAATACGGTTATGCCGGTCTAGGTTGAGCTGTGTCAGGCAGGAGACATAAATCCTGAAGGTCTGTTCTGTCGGAATATCTTCTAAAAGTTTCGGATTAAGGCCGTGAATGCCCTCTAGAATGATCATTTGCCCAGGATCAAGTTTAACCTCATCACCAGGCAGATTGAGACCCTGACGAAAATCATAACGCCTTAGCCGCACACGTTCACCAGCAGTCAGGCGTTTAATGTGATCATTCAATAAAGAACGGTTGACAGCATCCAGGTGTTCAAAATCCAGCTTGCCATCCTCGTCGCGCGGTGTGTCTTCTCTATCAACAAAGTAATTATCCATCTCTATGGCGAAGGGCGAGATTCCCTCGGTCAACAATTGGATCGTCAACCTTTTTGAGAATGTGGTTTTACCCGAGGAGGTTGGACCTGCGATCAGGATCACACGCACTTCATCCTTTCGCTTACGGATGTCGTTAGCAATTCTGGAGATCTGCTGGGTATGTAATGCCTCTGAAACCAGAATCACTTCGTTGATGCGTCCTTCCTGAATAGCATCATTCAGTGCGCCCACGCTTTGGATGCCCAAGGTTTCTAACCACTCCCCGTATTGCCGGAAGGTAGTCAGAAGTTTCGGATAACTCGGCATTGGCGACAATTTGTCTGGTGCATGCCGCCGGGGAAAACGCAGAACAAAACCTGACCCCACTAATCTGAGGTCAAACCACTTTAAATATCCTGTGGAAGCCACCATATAGCCGTGATGATAATCCCGTTTACCTCGCAAAGTATATAAAACCAGATCAGGTGCATTTCGATAATTTAACAACCGCAGCTTGTCATCCTGGCCATGTTTCTTGAAAAATCGTTTGGCTTCTTCCAGATCAACTTTCTCTCGGACCATGGGCTCATCTGCCTCGACCATCTCGCGCATACGCGCTTCAAGCTCATCCAATCGTTCTTTAGGAAAAGGCTCCTGCTCCGGAACATGGCAGTAATAGGCACCAGAGGAGACTGAATGATCGATGGTCAGAGTCCAATCATGAAATAACTCCAAAAAGGCGACCTCCAATAAAAAAGTAAGCGACCGACGATAGATCCGAGCCCCGTCAGAATCAGACATATTGACCGGGCTGACTTCAGCATCCGCAGAAATTGGAAAGGTCAATTCCCGCAGGTCATTGTTAACGATAGCACCAACGATCTGCGGCTTATCCGGATCCTGATACACTTTCATGAATTCACTTACAGGGGTATATCGGGGTCCACTCATCACCGTGCCGTCAGCCATGATCACTTCTACCGTATTGCGTTTTTTCTCATTGATTTGTATTTTCGATTCCATCATTGACCACTTTCATCAAACTTGACAACCATATAGCTGAATGCGGATGTTTATTTTACCCTTTATCCATCATTATTGGCTTGCAGCATGGGAATCTGTGGAAATGCCGCTGAAAGGCACCGTTGCCTCCGCGGGCCGAGCTTGAATGATGGACACACGAAGGAATTCAGGAACGTCTTCTCCCAAGGAGTCTTACACCCCCGCAAGCAGGGCACGAAAGCCCTCATCAAAACAGCTGTCCTGTCTGGAATCCTGATCCTTGCCGTACAACCAGAACCAATCCGAACCCTCTGCGAGAAACATAAAATCAAATGTATGGGTGAGTAAGTCGGGCTCAATGATTTTCTCACCGGTTTCGTGTTCAGCCACCCTCTGTGCCATATCAAGGTAATCCTAAGTGGCACGGGCGCGCACCCAGGGGTGCGTGCAGACGCCATCTGCATTTTTGTAGTACAAGGGCTGATGCTGATGCCAGGTCAGGTTAACATACAAAAGGGTTTTATCCGGAATGAGCTGGCAGGCTGTCAAAAACTGCAAAAGAAAGCTGAAAACCAATGAACTCTTGAACAAACGCTTTTGTTTGGTCATTAATCTCTCCACTTGACCCGCGAATCCTTCCAAAGATTCTAAAGCTCCACCATTAGTGAAACATTATTCAACTCAGATTCATATCATAGTACAAGGGTCAAGAAAAGGCATGAACACGTATTTAGGTAAATAGAAAAGGTCATGCCTGAGATAAAGCATGACCTAAGTTCTACTTAGTTATTTATATGGCAATATTCCTGTGGAAACAGCTTCCCCGAATTTCCGCTCAATTTTATAGCGCTCTTTCCGTCCTTCCTTGTAAGCCGGTGTTTGGATCAGCTCCAGCCATACTCCTTTGTTAGAGCCTTTCTTTTTTATGCGGATATCTTTGAGACAGATGGCTGATTTGAGATTGTGATGCTCTAAATAAAAATGATTGTGGCCATCATCATAGCCTCGGTCTGCCGTGTAGGTCTGGATGGGTAGTTTTTTAGCCAGATCTTGATTTACCAATGAACAAAAGTGATGGCCGTCATAGGCTTCGCCTGAGGTCACTTCCAGGCTGGTGATCAGGTTGCTCACAGCATTCATACTCACATGGCCTTTATAACCATAAAAGTATTTCATTTGATCCACATTCTGACCTTTTTGATTCTTGACCCGTTGTTTGCCCTTGACCCCCCACTTCGCATCCCATTCGTGGGGCCCTTTCCCATCCTCTTTTCGTTGATGGTCTTTGCCAGTATTGACGTTGGCTTTACTGTGGACACTGTCAATCACTTGAATGTTCCCCAATTGAATCCCCGATTTCACGGCTATTTTCACAATTTCTGCCAATAATTGCTCAAAAATTTCAAGATTTCCCTGCTGGGTGAGCCGCTCACGAAATCGCGACAGAGTGGAATGATCGGGCGCAGACTAGTCAAGACCTAAACCCACGAAATATTTCGCAGGGATATTCTCATTGACATAGACTTCTACCTGTCGTTCAGAGAGGTCATAGAAATAGGCTAATAAGCACATTTTCAGGAGTTGAGCAGGATTGAAGGGTGGACGTCCGTATTCTCCTCCCCCTCGATAAAGTTCAATCAGCTGTTGTGTGAACCGTTCCCACTCAATGATTTCATTCAGCAACCAAAGAAAATGAAATCTTGCGGCACCGTCTGGTCATACAAATAATTCCCAAAAAAGGTTTGGTCTCTAGTATTCATATAGCGCTTCTTGGCCATCTTTACCTCGCTGATTGCGTGTTTCCTTAATTGAATCACAGTTCACGATTTTCGTCGATTAAGGACTTGTTTTTCAACAGTATCACTTGGGATTAAAAAAGTTGTAAAAAATCGTTTATAATTAAATTGAAATCCAGAGGGAAAGCAAAATTGATTCAAAGTGAAAATCCTCTCTTTTTTCACATCATTTAAATAAGAGCGCAGAAATGAAAACAAAAATTGTTTATAAATTTGTAGTACTCCTGATTCTTTTGACTCTGCTATTTAGTACAAGCGGTTCGGTTACTCAAGCAAGCACAACAGAAACAACATCCCTTGATGAATGTGGGTGTTGTTTGCAAACAGGAGCCAAGCAGGTCGTCATACTTACACAAGAAGACCCCTATCTTATTGCTTTGAAGCTCACTGCCGAAGTTAAATCTGCAGAGGATAATTTTGGCACTCTGTTATGGGATCAAGCCTATCTTCAATCGACTGAGGTTAATCCATGGCAAGTCATTACAGTTCCTATAGAGAATAAACATACCAAGGAAACCCAATTGCTCTTTGCGGGCACGCAAGACGGAAATACTTTCCGCATCTTGGTATTCGGGCTGGAAGTTGAAAAACCTACGAATGAAGACGCGCAACAATCATTTAGCGGAAGCTTGAAGTTTTATGAGCCAACCGGAAATTTGATATACCTGGGTGTATATCAAGACGGGATTCTCAAGGAAGTGGTAAACCAAACCGATGAGGTTAGGGGATTAGATTGGGGTTGTTTCCTTAGTTGCATTGGAAAGAACATACCCACTTACTGTCTCACCCTTTGCACAATTTGTGCTGGTGCCGCAGTGCCAGCTAATCCCTTCTGCATTGCGTGTGCTGGTTGCATTGGATATGGCGCTTTCATATGTATAGTGGAGTGTTGGCGATGAACACTTGGAAAGATTTCCGTCGAATACTTATAGAAGAAACAATTCGCCTGATGGCGCTTGAAGTGGTGATTGGGCTTACACCCATCGGAATAGCTGATGCTATGGGTGTGGAATCACAATCGCTTTACCGCGTTGCAAGCGTATCGCTGTCCATCCCTGTGGTTATTTGGGTGGTGATGATCGTGATACGAACAAGGAAGAAGGAAAAACTGACGCAGGTAATGACTCGTTGGCTGATGGACAGAAAAGGCTGGATTGCTTTGGGGGTTGGCACGATTCTAACAATATTACTGGTAGTGTTTTACAGCTTAAAAGGATTGCTTACTGAGGGGGCAGTGATAGCAATCCTTTTGATTCAATTCTTTGTGATTGGATTGGGAGCATGGCTGTCTCTCCGTCGCAATAGGCAATAAACAAACCAAGTATGAATGGAGGAGTAATTAAGGGGAGTAATTATAAAGAAACTTGAATCAAAAATCGAAATTTTCGTCAATTACTGACTTGTTTTTCAACAGTCTCCCCATTTTGCTTGACGTCCCTCCCATTACCAGATAGAATTCAAGGTCGCTGGTTCTATCCAGCAATTGAACCCAAATTTATTCATAGAGCGAAGGTAACCCACGCATGCAGGGTGAGAGGCGCTCGAAGGATGGAAGAATGACTGAAAAAATTGTATTAGAAGCACAAAAACGCACGGTCACTGGTAAGAAAGTGAATAATCTTCGAAGGCAGGGACTGCTTCCCGGGATTATTTACGGAAGGCTCAAAAAGAATCAGATTGAGCCAATCCCCATCCAGCTTGATCTTCACGAAGCCTCCAAGAAGATCAACTTACTGACCGGCTCCAGCCTTGTCACTGTGGATGTGGATGGCGAAGAATATCCCGCGATTTTGCGCGAGATCCAGAAAGATATCATCTACGGCACCTTGCGCCACGTGGATTTCATGGCTGTCTCTATGACTGAAAAGCTGCAAGCTGCTGTTCCGATCGAATTAATTGGACAAGCGCCTGCCGAGATCAACATGGCCGCCGTTGTGGTGACCGGTATCTCCGAACTTGAAATCGAATGTCTCCCGCAGGACTTACCTGAACGTATTGAGGTTGACGCAACAGTTCTGGAAGACATTGAAAGCGTGATCTACGTCCGGGATCTGGAAATTCCTGGTAATATCGAAATCCTCACTGATCCCGATGAATTAGTCGCTGGTGTAACCTATGTGACCATCGAAGAGGAAGAAGAGGAAGAGGAAGAAGAAGCCGAACTCGCCGAACTTCTGGAAGAAGATGTGGAACCCGAGGTTATCGAGAAAGGCAAAAAGGAAGAAGAGGAATTCAACTTCGAAGAAGAAGAGTAACCCTCTCCACAGAAGGATGATTCAAAAAGAGATGCATATTCAGCATCTCTTTTTCTTTTTTTATTCTATCCAACAAAATCCAAAATACCGAGTAAGAAAATTGTCATCTCAGCGCCGAATCACCACAAAAAGGTGTCCTCAAAATCGGCTCAGATGTAAAAAATTATCAAACATCATCAGGTTTCTCCGCGACAGATCGCCCAAAAACAAGATAACCTGTATGCGCCACCATGCGGTCCGTTGGGCGCAGGCGCTCCCAATCCGGCTTATAAAATCGCAGCATGATCTCACATACTTCTGGAAAAGCGAAATCATGAACCTGTAAAGCTTTCAGTGTCTTGCTGACCTGATTCGCTGTCGGCAGGATCAAACCCAGGAATCCGCCCAACTTCAACGTAGTTTTCACCTGAGCTAGATAATCGTACGGATTAGGCAGATCAAGGAAAACCGCCGCTTAAAGGTATTTGCATCGGCAGGTAATTCTCGTCTCCATCATGATCAACCATGACGAGAATTTTCTTCAGATCATTAAGTACGGCAAAAGACATCCCGCCGACCAAATGGGGATTCCGTAAGACAACATTGGGCGGCAGCAGAGGCTCAGGGACGCTGCCCCCATGATTCATCACATAAAGGCTGTTATGACCGCTCATATTGGACAGGAAATAAATGCGATCTCCGATGACCTCCGGGCGCATGAACAAACGAGCGGAGAGTAAAGCCTCAATTCTGTACATTAAAACATCTCCAATCTGTTATTTTTCCACATCGACCAGACTCAGCCAATAACCAAGACCTAACATTGCCAGCGAACCCACAAGCCCCATTCCAAGATGAATCGTGCCCACATCAATGAAATGAATCTTTAGGGCTTCTGCGATCAAATGCCCCCCAAAGAAACCAATCCAGCTTAGCACCAAATACAACACTAAACGAAACAGACTCCCCCCACGCCACAAGTGCAAAAGGCTGCCTAACATGGTGGCGATGAAAAAAGAGAAAATAATCGCTGGAAAGGTCATTCATTCACTCCTTCTTGAAGCCGTCTGAAGAAGAAAATCATTCAGATGATTGGATCACACCGCCGCCCAGGCATTCTTCCCCACGATAGAGCACAGCCACCTGACCAGGAGTGATCCCACGTAATTTATAATTGAATTCTAACCGAAATTCTCCCTGGGTCGCGAATAATAATTCTGTTGGGACGGGTTTGGTCTGATAGCGAATCATAACATCGTATCGTTCGTTGACATCAGGTGCCTCTCCGGATATCCAATTTACTTGTGTGGCGTAAAGCTGATTTTTACCCGCCTGGTTAGCGAAGCCCACTACCAATCGGTTATTGTGTACATCTTTTCTGACCACGTAATAGGGCTCAGAAGCGGCGATCCGAATCCCCTTTCGTTGACCAATGGTATAAAACGCCAATCCCTGATGCTCTCCCAGCACATTTCCATATACATCCAAGATCTCCCCGGGTTGAGTTGACTCAGGCGCAAAACGCATTAGAAAATCCCGATAATCTACATCCCCCAGAAAGCATAAATCCTGACTATCCTGCCGGTCTGCAACAGGTAGCTCCAGTGTCTTCGCTTTCTTTCGCACGTCATCCTTGGTCATTTGCCCCAACGGCAGTAAACTGCGGCTGAGTTGGAATTGACTGAGCATGGAGAGGACATAAGACTGATCCTTGTTCCGATCCAGACCGCGCAACAACCGCACCTTGCCCGTTTCCATCCGGTCTATGTGGGCATAATGACCGGTGGCAAAGTAATCCGCGCCCTTTTTGAGGGCATAAGTTTGCAAAATCCCCCATTTGACTTGCGGATTGCAGAATAGACAGGGGTTCGGCGTTTTCCCCGTCAGGTACTGATGGATGAAGTTTTGGACGACATCTCGATAAAACCGGTCTTGAACATCCAGAGAAACAAAAGGAATCCCAAGGGAATCCGCAGCGGCTTGTGCCAGGGAAGCCGGGTCCGGGAGATGCTGTGCCTGCGCCTGCCACATCGGGTCCTGCCAGACGTGCATATGAATACCGGTAACATGGTATCCAGCTTCCAATAATTCAGCAGCTGCGACAGCGCTATCCACCCCGCCGCTCATAGCTACAAAAACCCGACCCTTCTCATTCATGCCACCAATTTTACCTTATCAGCCTTCTCTTGCCTGCTATAATTAAGATGTTCAGAAATTCATCACAAGGAGGAAAGCATGATCCCATTTACTGATACACACTGCCACCTTAATTTGCACCAATATCATGAAGATCGGGAGAAAGTGCTGAAACGCGCCTGGAATGCCAATTTGGTTTGGATTCTCAATCCGGGCATTGACCTGGGAACCAGCCGAGAAGCTGTTGACCTGGCAAAAGCCTATCCGAACCGCATATACGCAGCGATTGGCATACATCCCAATTACGGCAAACCATGGACCGAAAAACTCCTCCAAGACATACGTGAATTGGCGCGGCAACCAGAGGTGGTCGCCATCGGCGAAATCGGATTGGACTATTACCGCCAGCACACTCCATTCGACCAGCAGCAAACCATGTTCAAAGCCCAACTCCAACTTGCAGGGAAATTGGGGTTGCCAGTCATCATCCACAATCGGGAATCGACTCATGACCTGATGGAAATTCTATCCAACTGGTATCAGGAACTCGTCGCCACAGGGAACAAACTCGCGGAAAGGCCGGGTGTTCTGCACAGTTACAGCGCTGACCTGGAAACCGCATTGGCAGCGATCAAAATGAATTTCTATATTGGCATCAGCGGGCCGGTAACCTTCACCAATGCTCCGCAGTGCAAATCCGTTACAAAAAACCTGCCCCTAGATCATCTTCTCCTGGAGACCGATGCGCCTTACCTTGCCCCACATCCCCATCGCGGCAAACGCAATGAGCCAGCCTATATCCCTCTAATTGCGGAGGAAATCGCACGGCTGCACGACACCGATTCAAAGACAGTGGCAAGTCAGACCTATACGAACGCCTGCCAATTATTTCAGATTAACAACCCTTAAATAAAAAAGTGTCATACGCTTTGCATTTGACTCTTCTAATTGATCCAATTCTTTCTTACCGATCAATGTATTCCTTCAAGCTGTGTTCTACTGCATAGGCTGCAGCCTCAGCGCGGTTGCTGACGCCCAGCTTGGAAAGGATACTGCTGACGTAATTACGCACCGTGCCCTCGCCTAGATAGAGCGCTTCTGCAATCTCACGGTTTGTCTTGCCTTCTGAAACCAACGCTAGAACATTCTTCTCCTGTTGACTGAGGTTAGCAAAGGCAGCCGCTTCCTCCTCCTTGACCGCCCTTCGCACTTCCTGGAACACTCTTTGCGTCACCGCCGGGTCCAGCAATGCTTCCCCGCGGCAGGCTGCTTCGATTGCTGTGATCAAACCCTCCGCGCCGATCTGTTTCAGTACATAACCGCTGGCGCCCGCACGTATGGCGGAGAACAACATATCATCTTCCGCATAGGAGGTGAGAATGACCACGCGAACATCCGGCCAGCGCTCGGTTATCTCCTCGCAAGCTTCAATGCCTGATGGGCCTGGCAGGCGGATATCCATTAAGACCACATCGGGATGATATTTCTCCACCATAGCCACCGCCTCTTTGGCTGTTCCCGCTTCCGCCACAACCTCAAATTTATCGTTGTGTTCCAGCAGACTCTTCAACCCTAAGCGAACGACCTCGTGATCATCTACCAATAAAATGTCTTTCTTTTCCATAACCTATCCTCGACTCAGGAGGTTCCCTCCCGCTTATAATCCACAAAACGATAGCCGACGCCCCGCTCTGTCAGAATATATTCCGGGTTTGAGGGATCTTTTTCAATTTTCTTACGTAAATAATTGATATACAAACGCACATAATGCGGCTCATCGCGATACTCATAACCCCATACTTTTGTGAGGATTTGATCGTGAGTCAGAACCCAACCCGCATTCTGTACGAGATGATATAACAAGCGATATTCTGTCGGCCGCAGCTTGACCAGTTCATCTTCCACCCAAACTTCCCGTCGCCCAAAATCAATCTTCAATCGGTCATCAACCTCAATAACACCTTCCTCATCCTCTTCGAAAGTTGATCCCCGTCGCAGGACAGCTTTCACACGGCTGACGAGCTCCCTTGGGCTGAAAGGCTTGGTGATATAGTCATCCGCTCCCAGTTCCAGCCCTTTCACTTTGTCATCTTCCTCGCCTTTAGCTGTGAGCATGATGACCGGTACCTGACTGATCTCACGGATCATTCTGAGAACTTCAAAACCATCAATATCCGGCATCATCACATCCAGCAAAATCAAATCAGGCAAGGAATCACGCAGCCTTTCCAAAGCCTCATTACCGTTATAGGCTTCAATGACCTCAAACCCATCCTGTTCGAGGTTCAGGCGGATAAACCCAACCATTCGACGTTCATCATCTACAACCAGAATACGATATTTACGAGAAGTTGTATCAAACATGCTCACTCCTACTCTTTTTGTTAATGATTCAAGCCATGCGCTCTACGAGGACCACACTGATATTATCAGGTCCGCCATTCTCATTAGCCGCTTGCACCAAATCACATGCCAACTGCTCCAGATCATGTGCATGGTGTATCATATCAGAGATTGTTTTCTCATCCACCACACCCCATAATCCATCTGAACAGATTAACAATCGATCTCCTTTTTGGATCGAAAACTGATCAATATCAACATGAATAGGATCCATCTGACCTAATGCACGATAAAGAACATTCCGTTCGGGGTGACGAAGGGCTTCCTCTTCTGTAATCTCCCCTAGATCCACCAATCGCTTGATAAGCGTATGATCCTTTGTCATCAAGGATAATTCACCCTGTCCATTGATACAATATAAACGGCTGTCCCCAATATGAGCGCTGAAAAAACGATCGCCTAATCCCATAACCAATGTCAATGTCGTTCCACCACCCGGCACCTGACGCTGGATTAAGCTTTGCGCCGCTTCAACAGCATCTTCAAGATAACTTCGTAACACTTTATCGGTAAATGATTTGCGGTCATAGACATATTTCTTGAAAATGTGATCGATCAAATACTGGCTTGTACCCTGAACAGCCAAACGGCTGGCAATCTCACCGCTTTGATGTCCTCCCATCCCATCAGCCACAAGATAAATGCCAAAGGTCGTTGGGGAATCAACGCCATTCAACACCCCATTAAAGATGAACAGCGTATCTTCATTATGCGACCGCTCTTTTCCTGTGGATTGGCAGCTCGCCGCCCGATACATGCTTCTGGAGAGTGATTTCACAACCGTTGGATCGCCATCCAAGTCATTCGCCGCTACAGACGAACCAACATTAGCGCTGCCTCGAGCTTTTCCTGGAAACATACCTTTGATAAACTCAAACACCAATACTACTCCATACGATAAGATCACAAATTGAATACCTTGTTAATTTTACCGGATAAGTCCAATTTTGTTTATTCTTTTTCCTCTTCTATCGGCGTCAGAAAATCGCCGGCAGACCAACCACTGCGTGTTTCGTCATAAGGCGCTTCCAGGTGCCACCAGATATATCCATCAGCTTCCACCGGACCTTCAATAACAAGGAATGCCTCGGAATCTAATGCCGTGAATTTCACCTCGCCATCCAAACCCGGCTCCGACCGCATACGAAGACCAGCACCTTCCGTCCCAGTCACCTGGACATAAGCACCAACGCCAATCACACCTTCTGGGAGGAAAAATACACCAGTTGATGTGGGAGTTGGGCTTCGAGTTGGGTCCAAAGCTGTGGGAGTAGCAGTCGGCGCTTCAATCTTCGTCACCACCGGCGTAAAGCTTCCAGCCGGCGTTGGATGTCGTCCAAGAAACAGTACAGCCATTCCAATCGAAATCATTCCCCCCAATAGGATGAGCGTCGTCACAATGGTCACCGGATTAAGCATAAAACGCAATGGATTATTTCTTGTTTTTCCAGGCATAATTTCTTTCCAAGCAAATTACAGGTCAGTACTCGGTAATTATAGCCTAACAACAACGCATGGAGATATACTCTCATTACCTTTTATAATTTCGTCCGGATAGTATCAGGCTCCAAAGTGCCTATGTTATAATTTCATAAGGAATAAACGCCCATGGAAAACTCAACACTACTTAACAATCGTTATCGTATCATAGAACCCCTCGGTTCGGGTGGCATGGCGCTCGTTTATAAAGCTATTGATGAGATGCTTGAGCGCGTTGTTGCCGTTAAGATCCTGCGTGAAGATTACGCCCTTGATAGAGATTTCCTGGAACGCTTCAAGCAAGAAGCAAAAGCCGCTGCGAACCTTTCCCATCCAAATATCGTTACCGTCTATGATTTTGGATTGGATGAGGATCAGGTCTTCATCGTGATTGAATACATTGACGGCACTGACCTGAAATCCCTCATCCGGGAAAAAGGGCATTTCAACACAGAGGACACTGTGGGTTTGATGGCGCAGGCTTGTGCAGGCGTAGGGTATGCGCACCGGGCAGGTTTGGTGCATTGCGATATCAAACCGCACAACATGCTCGTATCTAAGGATTTCAGATTGAAAGTCACCGATTTTGGCATTGCACGCGCCCTGGCAACGATCCACCCTGATGAAAAGAGTGAGATCGTGTGGGGCTCACCCCACTACTTCTCCCCAGAACAGGCGGCCGGTGGCGCACCCTCGCCCGCATCTGATGTGTATTCCCTCGGCATAATCCTATACGAAATGCTGACCGGTAAACTGCCGTTTGAAGCGAGTGAAACATCCGAGCTTACCCGGATGCACCGTGAAGAAGTACCGCTTCCCCCGCGGCGTCTAAACCCGTATATCCCTGAACACTTAGAAGAAATTATACTGAAAGTATTATCCAAAGAACCCGCTGCACGCTACCGCACAGCGGATCAATTAGGGAGAGTCTTATTATCTTTTGGGAAACTAAACAAGGATAAAACCGGACCTATCGTTTTGCCCCAACCCGGCAACGACAACCAGCATCCTGTATTTAGACCATCTTCCCCCACCGAAAATGATCCATCTCTTCAACCTTTTTCGGTGAAAGAGGAGCTTTCAGAATCTCTGGAGGTGGAAGAAGAAGAAGAAGGGTTTGATTGGATGACATGGGCATTAGCCTTGTTAGCCTTCACCTCTGTTCTCGGATTGATTCCATTCTGGTTGTTTATTTATTTCTCAGTCAAACCATAAGCGACTTATAGGGTAAAGTAAAGTTATGTCTGTAATAATTGCTCCCTCAATATTAGCGGCTGACATCAATCATCTTGGCGATCAAATTCGGGAGGTTGCAGCCGCCGGCGCAGATTGGATCCATGTTGACGTGATGGATGGTAGTTTCGTTCCGAATATTTCTTTCGGACCCAACATTGTCAAAGCCGTAAGGCGGATCACAACCCTCCCCATTGATGTTCATTTGATGATTGACACTCCAGAACGCCACTTGCAAGCTTTTGCAGATGCGGGTACAAACCATGTCACTGTTCATTACGAGACCTGTCCCCACATCCACCGCACCCTGCAGAGGATTCGGGAAATGGGCATGGCTCCAGGAATTGTAATAAATCCAGGAACACCTGTGCATATACTAAGCGAGCTGACCCATGACTTTGAAAAAGTCCTGATTATGACGGTCAATCCTGGCTATGGCGGCCAGGCGTTTATCGAGACCATGGTCGACAAAATCCGTAGGACAAAGACTTTATTGCAAGAGACAGGGTCAAACGCTCATATTCAGGTTGACGGCGGAATTGATAAAGACACGATCAAAGCCTGTTACGAAGCAGGTGCAACAAACTTTGTCGTTGGTACATCCATCTTTAAGTATCAAGACGGCATCGCTGCAGGGATTAAAGCCCTACGGGACGCTCTTCAACAGGCGTTTTAAATGCAAAAATCGCGGCGATCTTGCCGCGACTAATGCTGACTAGTCGTGTTAAACCTACTTAGAGGATTTATACAGACTTCGGATGCATCGAGTGCACAATGTCTTTCGAACTAAACGGCCATTTTCATATACCGTGACCTTTTGAAGGTTAGGTTTGAACTGCCGTTTCGTCGCTTTCATAGAGTGACTTCGACTCTGACCGAAGGTGGTCTTTTTTCCACAATTCTCACAAACCGCCATGATGTCGTCCTTTCACATCTTAAGTTATAATAAATAGGTTTGGATGGTTTCCCAAACAGCGAATTATTTTACCATACTCTATACAAAGCTTCAAGCGAGTCAGGTGATAAGAAAAATGGCTGAATCAGATTACAAACACAATGAATTAGGAAGCATCCTGATCCAAAAAGATGCCATCGCGTCCATCGCGCGCCAATCAACACTCCAATCTTATGGCGTGGTCGGCCTAGCGCCTAAAAACCTCTTTGAGAATATCCGACAGCTAATTAAAAAAGACCTCAAATACGGCGTGGATGTGGAATATGATCATGATGGACTGATCATTGATCTCTACATCATCGTGGAATATGGCACCCGGATCAAATCAATCACAAACAGTATTGTGAATAGTGTTAAATATAACGTCGAAAAGACAGTTGGGCTGCCCGTACGCCGAATCAATGTGCATGTGCGCGGCTTACGAATTAGTTATATGGATTAATGAGCTTTCAATTGTTGAAAGCTAGATATTATCGCGTATTTTATTCTTGGGAGTAATATGAATGCTGCTGAAATAACAAAGTTGAGTGCTGAAGAGCGCCATAAACTGGTCACCGTACCCGTTGATGGTCAAGGACTGAAAACCCTGCTGGAAGCGGGTATGGTTTGGTTAAAAACCAACCAACAGATCGTAAACAGCCTCAATGTTTTTCCTGTGCCTGATGGTGATACCGGAACGAATATGGTTCTTACCATGCAGGCTGCATTAGAAGAAGTTGAAAATTCCGGTGTTGAAAACGTGGGACAGATTGCCCATGCCATTGCCCGCGGTGCCCTCATGGGCGCACGGGGAAACTCAGGCGTCATCCTGTCCCAAATATGGCGTGGTTTTGCACGTGCGTTGGATAATTACGACACCATGGAAGTCCACCATCTTGCAAAAGCCCTGCAGGAAGCCAAGGACACAGCTTACAAAGGTGTGGTCCGACCGGTCGAAGGCACAATCTTGACTGTCATCAAGGACATCGCCGCACAAGCAGAGGTTTCCGTTCAGCGCACATCCAGTTTCACAGAAGTCCTGACGGATATCGTTGAAGCTGCCGATGCTTCTGTTGAAAGAACGCCAGAACTGCTGCCCATTCTCAAACAAGCCGGTGTCGTGGATTCGGGCGGGAAAGGTTTATTATGCATTTTCGAAGGCATGCTGCGGTTTCTGAATGGTGAACCCATCGATCAGCCGGTCAAGGACGTCATGCCGCTTTCTGAGATGAACCTTGAAAACGCTATGGAGACCATTGAACCTGGTCAGGACTATGAGGTTGTCATTGATTTTACGCCTAATTCCACATTCGATTTAGAAAATTACTACGAAGAGTTGACCAAGTTGGGAACTTCCATCCAGGTTGGTGAAGGGGAAGGTATGTACCGCATGCATATCCACGTCCCCTTGGAAGACCGCTACCAACCCATTGACCACACCATGTCTTTGGGCACCATCCAAAAAGTGATGATGGAAAACCTGGTAGCGCAAATGGATGAGAAAAAGAACAATAAAAATCCCAAGATTAAACTCACACAAATTGAACCCGGAGAAATCGCTGTTGTGGCTGTATCCCCCGGGCCAGGATTATCCCGCATTTTCGCTAGTTTAGGTGTGGCAGCGATCGTTCAGGGGGGACAAACGATGAATCCCAGCATCAAAGAATTACTCGCCTCTTTTGAGAATTTGCCTACAGATAAAGTCATTATTCTGCCCAATAATAAAAATATCATCATGGCTGCAAAAGAAGCCGCTTCAATGACCGTCAAGAATGTGTCTGTGATCCCTACAATCAGCGTACCGCAGGGATTATCAGCCATGTTCCGATTGATTCCCGATGGTAATTTCAATGAAATCGTCACAGCCATGACCGGTGCGATTGATGAAGTAGAAACGGGTGAAATCACCATTGCAACCAGAACCGTTGAAGTAGATGGCGTCCAGGTGGAAAAAGGAGAGGTTATCGCCCTCCACAACGGGAAACTGGTCACTTCAACAATCACGATTGATAAAGCCTGCGAAGAATTCCTCGTCGCTGCTGACGCCAATGACTATGAACGAATTACGCTCTTTTACGGCGAGGACATGAAACAATCAGTGGTGAATCAACTGGCTGACAAAATCCGCTCTGTTTACCCCGATCACGAAATCGAAGTCCACGAGGGCGGTCAACCTCATTATCAATTAATCATATCTATTGAGTGAAATTAACTTATCATTACAAAATGTAAGAAAACCTCGGAATTCCGAGGTTTTTTCAATGTAAGAAGTAGACAAGATACCTTAGGGTAGAGAATTCAATGATGATGTTTTACTGACAATGATACAATAATATAAAGTCATCTTGATGTATACGTTATGATTAATGAAAGATTGACGTTTATTTTCAATTACGTTTATTACAAAGGTTATTAAAAGGACAATGCAAAGATCGAAAGAAAAGCTCTACAAAATATTCAAGTTGGAAGCAGAATTTAATTACGACAATAAAGCCGTGGTTGGTGGATTGGAGAAATTGACCGAAACCTGGGCGGGGGAAGCTCGCGCAGACGGCATCTCAGAAGATGACATCCAACAGGTAACATCCATTCTCGATCAATATCCCACACTGGATATTCAGAAGCGAATGAAGTCGCTTAAGCAAATCGGAGTCCTGCTGGATATCGCCGGCATAAAACACCTCCCCCCATCAAAGGGTCAGCCCAACCTAACGAACAAACCAGAAGAACGAACAGAATCCCCGAAGAAAGTGGACGGGGAAACTCCCAATAAAAAGATAGTCCGCGGTAGCACCCGCAAGCGTTCCAATGCCCCCGCACCCCTGCCGCAAGAGGCATTGCCCCAGGGACTTCAGGCGCCCGTAACAACTGTGCGCGGCATCGGGATGAAACAATCACAGTTGTTGGCAAAGCTGAACCTCCTCACCGTCGAGGATATGATCTACTACTTCCCGCATCGTTACGATGATTATTCGGAACTCAAGACCATCAAGGACCTCACCTACGGTGAAGAGGTAACAATCCTGGCATGGGTTAAGAGTGTTAAAACCTTCACAACCCGCAATAACAAACGCAAGATCATCCAGGCAATTGTGACGGACAGCACAGGTGCTATCCAATTGATGTGGTTCAACCAGGAATACCATATGCGTTACCTGAAGAAGGATATGTTCCTGTCCATTTCCGGTAAAGTCGAACAATATATGGGACGTCTCGTGATGTACCACCCGGATTACGAAAAAGTGGAGAAAGAACAGCTTCATACCAATCGTATCGTCCCAGTTTATTCTCTTACTGCACGCCTGAGTCAACGCTGGCTGCGGCGCGTCATGCACAATGTAGTGAACTATTGGGCGCCAAAGATCCCGGATTTCATCACGGAGTATATCCTGGAAGATGCAGACCTGATGGATATCTCCACGGCATTAAAAGAAATCCATTTTCCTGAAAACACCACAACGCTGAAGAAAGCAAGGTATCGCCTCGCATTTGATGAAATTTTCCTCCTACAGCTCGGCGTGATGAAGCAAAAATTTGAATGGGCGAATCTCGAGGGAAGGAAGTTTGACATCCCTGATGACTGGTTGATTGACAGAGCCAAACACCTTGAATTCACACTTACAAATGCCCAAATCCACGTGATTTCAGACATCCGACAGGACCTCCTCAGTGGACGCCCCATGAACCGCCTGCTGCAGGGTGATGTGGGGTCCGGCAAGACAGTCGTAGCTGCACTGGGACTCAGCATCGTGATCAAACATAGCGCCCAGGGTGCTTTCATGGCACCCACCAGCATTCTTGCTGAGCAGCATTACCACAGTCTAAAACATTTACTGGCAAATCCTGAAGATGAGGGTGCTGCTTTACAGGAAGCCGAGATCCGACTGCTGATAGGCGACACACCTGCTAAAGAGCGAGAGGAGATCCTTTCAGGTCTGGCTGATGGAACCATCAAGCTTGTAATCGGCACACACGCACTCATCGAAGACCCAGTTGTCTTCAAGGACCTGCAAATGGTGATTGTAGATGAACAACACAGGTTTGGCGTCGCACAGCGCGCAGCTTTACGTGAAAAAGGCGATAACCCTCACCTCCTTGTGATGACAGCTACACCAATTCCCCGCTCACTGGCGCTGACGATCTATGGAGACCTGGATATCAGCGTGATGGATGAAATGCCTGCTGGGAGAAAACCCATTAAAACGCACATTGTTTATCCCATTGAAAGAGAACGTATTTACAGTCTGATACGCTCTCAAGTTAAAGAGGGACACCAGGCTTTCATCATTTATCCGCTGGTTGAACAGGGTGATAATCAAGAGAGTATGGCTGCTGTTGAAGAGCAAACCCGCCTTCAATCAGAAGTTTTTCCTGACCTGAAGGTCGGTCTCTTGCATGGACGATTACGCCCTGATGAAAAAGAAACTGTCATGCGCAAGTTTCGGGACGGCGAGATTGACATTGTGGTCTCCACCTCAGTGGTTGAGGTCGGCGTGGATATTCCCAACGCCACTGTGATGGTCGTGGAAAGCGCCAACCGTTTCGGTTTAGCACAATTACATCAATTCAGGGGGCGGGTAGGCCGTGCTGGCGATAAATCCTACTGCATCCTGATACCAGAGACCAGCGATGCAGCAGAGAACGAACGTTTGTTAGCCATGGAAAGCACAAATGACGGCTTTGTCTTGGCTGAACACGATCTCCGGCAGCGTGGTCCGGGTGAATTCCTCGGCACACGCCAGTCTGGATATGCCGGTCTCAGATTAGCGAACCTGACAGACGTTCATCTGATTGAAAAAGCAAGACATTACGCCAGCCAGGTTTTTGACAATGACCCCACCCTTTCAGCGCCTGAACATCAACGGATGTTAGACGCCCTGAACCATTTCTGGCCCTCAGAAGAAGGAGATATAAGCTAAGATGACAACCGTTTTATTCCCAGGAACTTTTGATCCAATCCATTACGGCCATATCAACATCGCCAGGCGCGCGGCTGATCTTTTTGATGAGGTTGTCGTAGCCGTCTACGCCAGAGAACAAAAGAATATCCTCTTTCCACCTGAGCAGCGTCTGGCGCTCGCAAAAGAGGCATTAAAAGACATCAAGAATATCTCTATTACAGCCTATACCGGGTTAACGGTAAAATTCGCGAAGAAGATCGACGCAACGGCTATCGTGCGTGGTTTGCGTGTTTTTTCTGATTTTGAATATGAATTCAGGATGGCATTAGCCAATAATCGCCTGGAACCCAGCATTGATGTCATCGCCCTGATTACCAACGAAGAACACACCTTTTTATCATCCACAACTGTTCGGGAGATCGCCGCTTTGGGCGGCGATGTATCCAGCATGGTTCCAAAACATGTGCAAGAGGCGTTGCAAAACCGTTTCCAGGAATTAGGAGAAGGTCAAAAAATAGTCCCATTGACCTCACTTAGAGATTGATTGCCTGAAAAATGCGAAATATGTTAATATTGGTATAACGCTTGCAACGCTATAATTGTGTATCATGAGCGGAGGTCGAAATGGATATTTTACATCTTGTTGATCGGCTTGAAGAGTTATTCAATGAAAGCCGTCCTATCTGGTTGACCCACAGCGTCATCGTTGATGAAGACCGCATGTTGGATCTGATTGACCAGATGCGCGTGGCTGTACCTGAAGAGATCAAAAAAGCGCAGCAAATCATCACCCAGCGTGACCGTATTATCGCGCAGGCGAAAGAAGAAGCCAACCGCACCATCGCGCTTGCACGCGAAAAAGCAGAAAAGCGCCTGGAAGATAATGAAATTATCCAATCCGCCAAAGTGCGAGCGGATCAGATCATTGAACAAGCTCATAAAGAGACCGCTGTTTCGCAGCAGGAAGCGGACCAATATATTTTAGATACCCTCCAAAAGTTAGAAATGCAGATGGATCGTTTGCTGAGTCAGGTTCGGAATGGCATTAAGGCTCTGCAGGCTGATTCATATGCAATACCCCAAGAGCCTGATGGCAATCCCCCCATGGATGAAAACTTACTCTAACCCTTAACAATCAATAAACTTAACAAGATAAAGGATGACCACTCTCCAAAATATCCATACTTCTGTCTGAAACTATGAAAGCTGAGAGATCTAACCAGTTACTTCTTAGTTTTTTCTTTTTGTGGATGCAGAGCAATTGGCAGGATCTCATCCATGTGTTTCACCGTGATCAGCTTCATTTCTTTAAGGACGCTCTTGGGAATGTCTTCCAAATCCTTTTCATTCCGTTCGGGGATGATCACGGTTTTCAGACCTGACCGATGAGAAGCTAGAACTTTCTCCCGAATCCCGCCCACGGGCAAGACCCGGCCGCGCAAGGTAATCTCTCCCGTCATGCCAACCAGATGGAAACTTGGACGCCCAGTGAACGCGGAGATCATCGCTGTAATCATGGTGACACCCGCGCTGGGCCCATCTTTGGGGATTGATCCTTCAGGAACGTGCAAATGGACATCAATATTCTCAAATATGTCCTTATCAATACCTAAAAGGTCTGCTCTCGACTTGACATAAGAAAGCGCCGCCTGGGCGGATTCCTGCATGACATCCCCCAACTGTCCTGTGATCTGCAGGTTGCCCTTCCCATCCAGTATCAGCACTTCCACCGGCATGATTTCACCCCCATTCTCCGTCCAGGCCAGTGCCGTTGCTACACCAACTTCGTCCTCCCCCTCTGCCTCCGTCTCAAAATATTCCTGTGGGCCGAGGAATTTGCGAATCGCCGAAGGCGTAATCCGTTTGGGATACTCCTTCCCTTCAGTCTTCAAACGGGCAATCTTTCGTAATACCCGTCCTATTTCTCGCTCAAAATTGCGAACGCCGGCTTCAAAAGTGTATTCACGGATGACTTTCATCAAAGCCTTCTGATGAAACACAATGCTCTCATTATCAAGACCGGTTTCCTCAAGCTGTCTGGGGATTAGGAACCGTTTGGCAATTTCTAATTTTTCTTCTTCAATGTATCCCGAAAATTCAATCACTTCCATACGATCCAGCAATGCCGGTGGGATAGTGCTCAGTGTATTTGCCGTTGTGATGAAAATCACATTGGAAAGATCATAATCAACTTCCAAATAATGGTCTGAAAAAACGTTGTTCTGCTCCGGGTCAAGAACTTCAAGCAGGGCGGATGAAGGATCGCCGCGAAAATCTGACCCCAGTTTATCAATCTCATCCAGCATAAATAAGGGATTGTTCGTCCCAGCGCGACGCATGGTCTGGATAATGCGGCCTGGCATAGCGCCAATATAAGTCCGCCTGTGACCGCGGATCTCAGCTTCATCTCTGACTCCTCCCAGAGACACTCTGACAAATTCCCGTCCCAGGGCATTGGCAATAGATCGTCCTAATGAGGTCTTTCCCGTTCCAGGAGGTCCAACAAAACACAAAATGGGCTGTTTCTGGCGTTTGGGGTTTAAACTGCGGACAGCAATGTATTCAAGAATGCGACCCTTCGCCTTTTCAAGTCCATAATGGTCTTTTTCCAAAACCGATTTGGCATGTTTGACATCCAGGTTATCCTCGGATGCCTCTTTCCAGGGCAAATCCAGTAACCAATCCAGGTAAGTCCGAATGATGCCAACCTCAGGCGTCATCGGGGGCATTTGCTGAAGCCGTTGAAGTTCTCGAAGCGCCTGTAATTCCACCTTTTCTGGCAAATCTCTCTCATCAATCTCCTCGCCCAATTCAACGATTTCCTGGCTCCAGATATCTTCCTCACCAAGTTCGGTCTGAATGGCCTTCAGTTGTTCACGGAGATAATACTCTCGATGAGAGCGATCAACCTCAGTCTGCACCTGCGCTTGAATTTCATCCTTTAATTCCAGCACATCCAATTCTTCCGCCAAGATTTGATTCACCCTATTTAATCGATCAGCGGGATGTTTAAGAACCATCAGTTCCTTACGAACCTCATTGGGGAGAGAAAGCGAGGTGGCGATCATATCCGCCAGCCAGCTCGGATCATTGATATTGATAGAAAAGAGATGCGCTTCTTCCGGGAGGCTGTCATTCAATCCCACACACCGTTCAAAAAGATTGCGCGATGTGCGCATGAGAGCTGTCATTTGCCTCGTAATCCGATATTCCTCTGGAACGAGCCGGGCTTCAACAACCATGTAAGGTTCAGTCTCGAGGATGTTCAGAATTTCAACGCGTCGGCGACCCTGCACCAGTGCCGAGTGATTCCCGCCCTGGATAGAGAGCATGCGCCCTACAGCCAATTCCATCCCAACGGACAAATACTGACTGAGGTTGTCGCCTTCAACGCCTTTATCGGAAAGAAAAACAGCGACGGCGGTCTTATTTTCCCCCTGGGCTGCACTTACCGCACGGGAGTTGGTTTCATTGGTAATTAGGATGGGTGAAATCATCCGGGGGAAAACAACCACATCTTTCAGGACAAACGCTGGGCTGATGAAAACACCCGAATCATCCGCATCCCGATTCGAGATGCGGTAAAGTTCCTCCGTTCTTTGATGAATGTTCCCGATCAATTCACCATCATCGTCCGATGGCGGGAACCATTGCTCATCACTCATGCTTACTCCAAAAATGCTGTATCAGCTCCGGTTTTTTATTTGATGATTATTTTATCACCATCCCGGCCTCTTTTTCTTTGAGTTCAGGCAGAAGCTTTCTGGCTGCAGCAGCAATGAAGATACTTCCAGCCACCAGGACCACAGATTCCTCACCCGCTGCATGCATCGCCGCTGCCAGAGCATCCTCGATGGGAGTGATCGCCTGTGCCGAGCGGCCGCAGCGGTGAGCGAATTCCACCAGTTTATCAGCATCAATCGCCCGTGGATGGATGGATTGGGTTGTTATAACCCGCCGCACCCTCGGCAGCAACTCCAGAAACATACCCTCAATATCTTTATCTTCTGAAGCGCCAAAAACCAGCAGGATGGGAAGCCCAGGAAAGTAATCGTCCATGGCCTGCCGCAGTCGCAAGGCAGAATAACGATTATGGGCTGAGTCAATCACCACAAGTGGATGGTTCTGCAAAATTTCCATCCTCCCCGGCCAATCCACAGTTGCAAATCCACAGCGATAAGAATCTTGAGAAATTTCCACGCCGTATTTCTCAACCGTCTTCAAAGCGGCGTAGGCAGTAGCGGCATTTTCAACCTGATGAAACCCTAATAAGGGTATCCTGAAACGCAAAGGACTCCAGATATCCCTTCCCGCGGACTCAATAAATTCATCAACCATGGGTTGTTCGTCTGGCGTCCACACGAGAAAGGTCTGGTCGTCCATACTGTGGGAATCCGCAGCATAAAGATAATCTCGACCCACTTGTATCAAAGGTGCATTTCGTTCCTGGGCAATCGCTTCAAGTTTCTTTCGTGCTTCTTCTTTCTGCGGCGCGATGATCACCGGCGTTTTCGGTTTGATAATCCCACCCTTTTCGCCGGCAATCTCACTCAATGTATCCCCGAGGATCTTTGTGTGATCATAGGAGATGGATGTGATGACTGAAATGATGGGGGTAACTATGTTCGTGGCATCCAAACGACCTCCCAGACCGACTTCCAAAACAGCATAATCCACCTTTTGCTGTGAAAAGTGCAGAAAAGCCAGGGCTGTGGTCAATTCGAAAGTTGTGATTTCCGGCACCTTTTCAGTGACTGGTTTGAGCTGCTTAACAATTTCAACCAATTCAATTCTGGGAATCATCTCCCCGTTGATGCGAATACGCTCCGTAAATTCAATCATATGTGGCGAAGTGTACAGTCCTGATGAATAGCCTTCTTCAGCGAGAATATTCGCACAAAATGCGGAAACAGAACCCTTCCCTTTCGTCCCAGCTACATGAATAATTCCGTAATCATTCTGAGGATCACCCAGATGATGCATGAATGTGCGCATTCGATCAAGATTAAACTTCTCGGGTGCATTCCGGAAATTCCGTTTTAAGCTGTAATCAATAAAACTATAAAGAAAATCTAATGCTTCCTGATATCGTTGTTCTAAATCTTGCATCTGCCATTAATCCCATCTATTTTCAAAATACATCATCTCTAAAGATTCATTTCTCTGTTACCATTCGTTTAATTATATCCCTTTGGAAAAACAAACAAAGAAAACCCCAACTCATTCTCCTCGATACTAGGAAATTTTGGGGGAACCTTCATCAATGATAGAATATGGGGTATATAGTAACATGATTTTCACTGATACTTTGATACAGCAACTTATCATTATCATAAATATCGAAACAAAGAATAATAGATTACAATTAATCGCTGTTGTTATAAAACCACTATAAGGAAGGCAACATGGCAGGATTTTCTCGTGAACTTGGCATCGATCTGGGAACCTTAAACACCCGTATCGCAGAGGGAAAAGACATTCTTTTACAGGAGCCTACAATTGTTGCCATTCTTATTGAAGAATTAAAGCTGGTAGAAATTGGAAAAGCCGCTCTGGACATGATGGGACGAGTCCCTGAGAGTATTGAAGTAAATCGCCCTATGCGTTACGGCGTTATTGCAGAATTCGAAATCACAGAAAACCTCCTACGTGAGTTGATCCAACGTGTAACCGGCCGCATGCTGCTCTTCCGACCAAAGCTGATGATCACCATCCCTTACGGTGTCACCAGCGTTGAACGCCGTGCGGTCCATGAAGCCGGCCTTGGCGCAGGTAGCCGCGATGTCAACCTGATCCAACAGCCATTAGCCGCCGCTATCGGGGTTGACCTCCCTATCAACACACCGACCGGCAATATGATCATTTGTCTGGGCGGTGGAACATCACAAGCAGCAGTGCTTGCGATGAACGGCATTGTATCCGCAGAGACGACCCGGGTTGCGGGAATGAGGCTTGATGAAGCCATCATTGACTATGTGCGCCGAAAATACGGTCTCATCATCGGTCAATCCACTGCTGAACAATTGAAGATCGGTATTGGGGCAGCATTTCCACAGGACGACCAGGAATCAATGGAAATTCAGGGGCAGGATCAGGTCACAGGTCTGCCAAAGCCAGTCACATTGACGACGGATGAGATCGTCGAAGCGCTCCAACCCCTTCTCAATGATATTGCTGGGATGATACGTCACGTACTTGAAAAAACACCGCCGGAATTAATATCCGATATCATTGACCGCGGTGTTGCTTTATGCGGCGGCACAGCTTTATTTCGAGGAATGGATAAATTTCTCACCAAATCCTTAGGTATCCCCGCTTATCTCGTCGACAATCCCACAACTTGTGTTGTAGAGGGAGCTGCTAAATCCTTTTCAATGTTAGATGTAATCAGCCGCAATCTCCCTCCCACATAGCGCAGGATAGAAGGTTCGATATGGGTCTGTCACAAACTAAGCAGATGACGCAGAATGAAGTAGACCATCCAAACCTGGGAAAGGTAATGGATCGCTTTCCTGTTCTTCACCAGTCGTTCAACCGGTGGTTGTTGGTGATATTAGGCATCATCCTGCTGGTTGATGGAAGCTTAAGCGCGCTAATCAACACATTTGATCTCTGGAACGCGATTCGTTCCCACGGCCGTGCTGTCCTCCTTGTCAGGATTACAGAACCGATGATTGCTGTTTTTCTCATTCTCCCCATTGGCATTCTTTTGATCATTCTTGCAGCCTTAAACTGGCAGAATGGACTCATCCTTTATGAAAATGGATTGGTCATCAAACGAAGAAATCGGGAGATTGTTTGGCTTTGGGATGGCGTCGAACGATTTGATACACAAATCACTCTAATAAAATTTTCAGGCAGCACACTTAACGCACGCAGAAAAATCATTATAGAAGACCAGCAGCAAAACACTTTACGCTTCGGGAATCGCTATGAGCGTATGGATGAATTAGTCACACAATTACGCGAATACATTCTGCCAGGGCTTTTTAACAGAAAACGCCGAGAATTAAACAATGCCGGAGAAATCTCTTTTCATGCGGATGTCACTGCACTCAGCAAAGGTTTACAGATCAAGGGAGACTTATTCCCATGGCACGAATTACAAATCACCACTGATAAAAAAGGAAATGTAAGAATACTTCATCTCACAGATCAACAAGATTTGTTGATATCAAAAACCAATCAATTTAGAAATTTTGATGTCTTAATGCACCTTGCAGAGAACCCGCCTATCCCTACATCCTAATCGTTATCATCCAAGTAATACATCATCTGCTGTAAATGCAAAACAGGATCAATATGTTGGACTTGAACTTCATCTGGCAGTATTAATGTGACTGGGGCATAATTAAGAATTGCTTCAACGCCCGCTTTCACCAATCTATCCGCAGTAGATTGAGCAGCTTCGGCTGGCACCGTTAAGATGGCAATTTTAATTCCTTGCTCGCGAATATCCTCTTCCATTGACTCCGAATGGCGAACAACAATCGGGCCAACCTTAGTGCCAACGATTTTGGGATCAATATCAAACAACAGGACAATCTCAATCCCCCGACTGGCAAAACCTTGATAATGCGTCAAGGCACGACCCAAATCCCCCGCGCCGACCACAGCCACCCGCCAAATACGGTCAAGATTGAGTATCTTTTGAAGCTGTTCAATTAAATAATAAATCGAATACCCTGTTCCCTGCTTGCCAAATCCGCCGAAGCAAGAAAGGTCTTTCCTGATTTGCGCTGCGGTTATTCCCAGTCGCTCAGCTAACATCTTTGATGAGACAGTATGCAACCCTTCCCTAGCCATTTGGTTGAGTGTCTGAAGGTAGCGCGGCAATCTGCTGATCACAACATCGGGAACAAATTCTTCTGTCATACGGCGGTATCCTGTATAATAAAATTAGTTTTTTGATTGTCAGTCATGCAACAAATCAATTATAAACGATCTATCATAATGAATGATTGAAAGTATTGAGATTCCTGATAGAATCTCAGGTCATAAATGATCAACTTGGGTTAAAATGTTATTGATTAATAAAAAATAAATGGAGGAACAATGCGAGCAGGAAAGATTATTGCGTTTATAACGGCGGCGGTTTTCATCATCTTCGCCTTTCTCTTCATATTGGGTGCTTTCAGCCCTGAGGGTTCACCCGGCTGGATCATCATTGGTCTCCTCGGACTGGTGATCGGTTTTGTTCTCATATTTGTTGGAACCAAACTTAGCCCGCCCCAAAAAGCAGGCGATCAGGTAGTCAATTTGAATGTGGATTTGCCGGGTGAAGTGGGCATGGACACCATTAAGTGCAAATCCTGCGGGGGCCCGCTCAGTCCAAAAGATATTAAGATGGTAGCTGGCGCGCCTGTCGTGGAGTGTCCGCATTGCGGCACAACCTATCAATTGACCGAAGAACCAAAGTGGTGACTTATGAAAAAAGCATTTCGAATTTTCTTGTTATTTCTTGTTTTCCTAGGGATATTCGCTCTGCCTGGGTCCGTCTCAGCGCAGGATTACCGCTTCGAGGTATCCGCTTTCGAGGTTGAAGCCTACATTGAAGAAGACGGAACTCTGTCCTTGTGGTATTTATTCGAATTTGAGAATATGCCTGGCGCATCCCCAATAGACTATGTGGACATCGGCATGCCCACCTCAGCTTACAACATGAGTGCTATAGATGCTGAGGTGGACGGCAAAGCGGTGGATGAAATTGAGAGCTCCCCTTATGTCACCAACGGCTTTGCCCTCAACTTAGGGGATAACGCCATTCCAGCGGGTCAATCTGGCAAAGTAACAGCCTGGATCCCGGGCGTTCAAAAGGTGTTAAAACCCTATGACCAGGGCGACCGCGAGAATTACATAAATTTTCAGTTCAGCCCAAACTGGTTTGACCCACAAGCTGACCAAAGCACAAATACTGAATATCGCGTCACGATCATCCTGCCGCCAGGTGTTGGGAATGAGGAAGGGGTTTACTATTATCCCAATAATTGGCCCGGAGCGTCCGAACCGGATGAGATTGGCAGAACTGAAGCCGAAGATCGGGTTTATTACTCCTGGTACACGGACAATGCTGATGCATCCACACAATATATCTTCGGTGCTGCTTTTCCTGATCAATATGTGCCCTCGGATGCCGTCATAACCAAACCGGAACAAACAACTGATGTCACACCAGACACAAGCCCAAGCTTCATCAGTTCCATCATGAGATTGTTCGGTGGGAACCTGTGCTGTTTTGGTTTCGGAATATTCTTCATCGCCATTTTTGGGTGGAGCATCTATCAAGGAACCGTTGGCGTTAAGAAGCGCAAAATGAAATACCTGCCGCCCAAGATGAAGATCGAAGGGCACGGCATCAAACGAGGCCTGACTGCCGTTGAAGCTGCCATCCTTTTAGAACAGCCCATGGATAAAATTTTGACCATGATCCTTTTTGGAACGCTGAAAAAGGAAGCAGCGATTGTGGAACAGCAGGATCCTTTGAAACTAGAGGTAACGGACTCCTTGCCTGAAGACCTCCATCCTTACGAGAAAGAATTTTTGGAAGCTTTTAAAGTGCCCGAGAATAAACGTCGAGAGGCCTTGCAAAAAATGATGGTTAACCTGGTCAACAGCGTCTCCGAAAAGATGAAGGGTTTTAGCCGCAAGGAATCAGTGACATATTACGAGGATATTATGCGCCGAGCCTGGAAGATGGTCGAGGAAGCAGATACCCCTGAAGTCAAGAGTGAGAAATACAATCAAACTCTTGAGTGGACGATGCTGGATGATGAATACGACGAGCGGACACGCCGAACCTTCACCGGCAGACCAGTCTTTGTGCCCATGTGGTGGCCGCGGTATTCTCCCACTTATCGCCGTTCAATCGGCGACTCAATCGGTAGGTCGATCCCATCAACAGGCAAGATCTCAACGGCGGGGGGCGGCGGTGGAAAAGTCTCACTTCCCCATATCCCCGGCTCAGATTTCGCAGCCGGCGTGGTCAATGGTGTAACAGGCATGGCTGCCGGTGCGGTGGGGAACCTGACGTCTTTCACAAGCGGCATCACCAGCCGAACAAACCCGATTCCCCAGTCAACAGGCAAGAGCGGCTCTGGCGGTTTCCGCGGTAGTGGTGGCAGTTCCTGTGCATGCGCGTGCGCCTGTGCGGGTTGTGCCTGCGCCTGTGCTGGCGGCGGCCGATGATCCAACCTTAATAAACATTGCTCCTGGTGCGATTAATGCGCCAGGAGCATTCCCATTCAATTATGACTCCAATATACAGTAAGACCAAAAACATCTTCAAAAAAAAGACCCTTCCCAAAACCGGTATTTTTCATTATCTACGAGAGAAGGGTGACGAAAAAACACGCCTGCATCTCAGAGTTGATCCAGATGGCAGCGGACTGCTGCTCATCAACGCCGACCGCGTCGTCCACCTCAATCCCTCCGCTGTGATAATGGCCTATCTCCATCTGGAAGGCAGCACTCCCGAAGAGGTCGTTAAAGTTCTACAAAAGAAATTTGAGGCTTCCGCGCCACAGATCCTTCAGGATTTCGAGGATCTCACCTTTAAAATAGATGAGCTTATCAAACCCAATGGGGCTTGCCCGATCTGCGATCTTGAATTGGAAACCACCCTTCCCTTCAGCGCCAAACTCACCGCACCATACCGCATGGATCTGGCATTGACATACCGCTGTAATAATAATTGCAGCCATTGTTATAACGCCCGACCGCGCAATTATCCTGAGATGAGCATTACCCAATGGAAGAAAGTGATTGATAAGGTATGGGAGCTGCGGATCCCCCATGTCGTCTTCACGGGTGGTGAACCGACCTTGTTTGAGGGCTTACAGGAGCTCGTCGCCTACGCAGAAGATAAAGGCGTGATCACCGGCCTCAACACCAATGGGCGCAGGCTCGCCGATAAACCGTTTGTCGATTCCCTTGTTGACGCGGGATTGGATCACGTTCAGATCACTTTTGAATCCCATAATCCAGAGATTCACGACCGCATGGTGGGAGCAAAAGGCGCATGGGCTGAAACCGTCCAGGGATTGAAGAACGTGTTGGACTCACGATTATATGTTATGACGAACACAACGATGCTCTCCCATAACCGAGAGACCATCGAAGACACAATTCATTACCTCGGAGAGCTAGGCGTCCCCACAATTGGGCTGAATGCGCTTATTTATGCCGGTAAGGGTAAAACAGTGGGAACGGGATTGCACGAAGAGGAACTGCCGCCCCTGCTTGAAAAAGCACGGGCGATCACTCAATCGAATGGACAGCGCCTGATCTGGTATACACCGACCCAATACTGCCATTTCAATCCCATGCAGCTCAATTTGGGTGTCAAAGGCTGCACAGCCGCTTTTTATAACATGTGCATTGAGTCAAACGGCGATGTCATCCCCTGCCAATCCTATTATCATTCTCTTGGCAACTTTCTCCAGAAGCGCTGGAAAGAAATCTGGGAGCATCCTCTGGCATTAGAACTCCGTAATCGAACCAACATCCCCGAAGGATGCAAGACCTGTGATTTCCTTCAACAGTGCGGCGGAGGATGCCCCCTGGCGAGAGATCATCAAAATATCAAACCCATCCATAATCCTATATTTAAAAACTGAACGGAGTGGATATGACCCCATTATTCCAATCGATTAAAGAATTTTTCTCTCAAAAACAATCCCTGCCTCCTGGGCTCTATACCTACCAGACTCCCCAGAATGTAGAGGAACAATATCGCCTTCACCTGCGCATCGAAGGCAATGGGACAGGCGTTCTGGTGATCAACGCCTCAACCGTGCTGCATTTGAATGAGACAGCGGTGGAATATGCCTATCATCTTATCCAACAAACAGACACGGAGACCATCGTTGATAAAGTATCTCGCAGATACCAGGTGGATAAGGAACAGATCAGAGTGGATTTTATGGATTTCGCTGATCAGATCCAAACTATCATTGAGACGCCGGACCTTGACCCCGTGACTTATCTGAACATCGAACGTCAGGAGCCCTATTCGGGGGAAATCTCAGCCCCCTACCGTCTGGATTGCGCCCTGACATATCAAGTCAATGCGGAGAGTAAGGAAACCGATGCGCCAGTTGACCGCGTTGACCGTGAGTTGACAACGGAGGAATGGGTGACAATTCTTCACAAAGCGTTTAACCATGGAATCCCTCATATATTGTTCACGGGCGGCGAGCCAACGCTGCGTGAAGACCTGCCCGAACTGATCGCCAAAGCAGAAGAATTGGGACTGGTCACTGGCTTGCTCACGGACGGCTTCAAGTTAAATGACGATGATTACCGGCGAGCCTTGCTGCTTAATGGATTGGATCACCTCATGATGATATTTGATCCAGAAGATGAGGGGGATTGGGTTGTTCTTGAAAAAATACTGGCTGAAGACTTATTCACAACCGTCCATCTCACATTAAGAAAAGGCAAGAGCTTTGAACCTCACATTAAAAGACTCGCTGAAATGGGAACCAACGCGCTATCCCTGAGCGCTGCCGATCCGGAGCTGAACAACGAACTGCAAAAGCTGCGCAATGTTGCTGCTGTGAATCAGCTTGAATTGGTTTGGGATATGCCCGTTCCGTATTCAAACAATAACCCGGTTTCCATGGAATTGGAATACGATGAATTCCAGAAAGCTCCGGAAGGAGCTGGCAAAGCTTGGCTGTATGTTGAGCCTGATGGTGATGTGCTGCCGGCACAGGGGCTGTATAACCAGGTACTGGGCAATATGCTGACGGATGAATGGCAGAAGATCTGGTCTTCAAAACCATAATGCCTGATCAGAAACCGGTTATGAGCCTTGCTGATTGGCATGAACGCTACCTGCAGCAATCCCAGTGGACCGAGTCCATCCGGCATCACCTGTTTGAAAAAGCCAACTTGAAGCCAGTAGATCGTATTCTGGAAATTGGCTCGGGTACAGGCGCAATCCTCAGTCAAGTCACAACCGAAAACCAATGTCCGTCATTTGGAATTGACATTGACCATGAGAGTTTACGCTTTTCCCGAAAAAAGAACCAGGGGTTGACATTGGCGCAGGCAGATGCTCATCACCTGCCTTTTGAAGATAATTCCTTTTCAATCGCCTACTGTCATTATCTGTTAGTGTGGGTGGAAGCCCCGCTTGCTGTGCTTCGGGAAATGTTTCGTATTATCCGTCCTGGAGGGAGTGTGATCGCATTGGCAGAATCGGATTACGCAGCCCGCATTGACTTCCCGCCGCCGCTGGATCACCTGGGAAAATTACAAACCCAAGCTTTGGAAACTCAAGGTGCGGATATCCAAATGGGACGAAAACTGGGTAATTGTTTTACTCAAGCAGGGTTATCGGAGGTTGAAGTGGGCATCCTGGGAGCACATTGGCATGCGGAACCCGATGGGGTTGTGGACGAGACGGAATGGAAGACATTGTACTCAGACTTGGATAACGTTCTAACCCAAACAGAATTAGTAAAATATAAGAAGTTAGATCTGCAGGCGCGAGAGAGATCCAAGCGAATTTTATTCATCCCCACCTTTTATGCAATGGGGACTGTTAAATAACACTTAACACACCTATTTCTGCTTGCCAAATCACCTAAAGGCGACTATAATGACAATCTGAAATCGGGGCGTGGCGCAGTCCGGTTAGCGCGCTTGCATGGGGTGTAAGAGGCCCTGGGTTCGAATCCCAGCGCCCCGACTTGAGACCGCTTACAATTTTTGTAAGCGGTTTTTTTTACAATTTAGAGTTTTCCTAATAAACGATTTAATATTCTTATGCTTGTCTATTCAAAGGCGTTTACTAAGTCCAATATAATTATTTTAAAAATTTGACCTGTAAATAATTTTAAAATCTTTTTTACTGGCTATTCAAAATTCTCTCAATTTATTTGTAACACTCTTAAGGTTGAATCGTCGTAATAAGCGTTAATAACTGTTTATTGCAAAAAATTTAAATAAATCAGCAAAATTGTTCAATTTCCAATATTTTTCATGATTTTTTATTTTAGAACATCAATATTCACTGTAATTCCTGGAGGAACAAAAATGAGAAGATTTGTCATCATCGTGCTGTTTGTAGGGGTCGTTATAATTGCTTTATCTTCCCCCATGCTGTTTAAGTCCTGTCTAAAAAAATTGAACAATTAATGAGGCCAGTATTTCCTTATTCATAGGGTACGAACCTCTATAAAAAAAGCTTTCCAAGCATTAAATGTGACCAATAGAAAATCCACATCTATTTGTGTGTGTTATGTGAGACTTTATTAAAAGATGGGCAAAAGGTAATATACCTAATAAATATTGGTAAATATTTAAGTGGAGTTTGTTATGAATTTAAATCTAAGACAAAAGGGGAAAAGGATATTAAAGTTTACCTTCTTTGTTTTCTTTGCTATCTTTTTGGGTTTTTCTTATTTTGATTATCCCGTGTCCGCTAAATCAAATAGGACTTATACGATGACAACTTCGAATAATAACCAGGTTTCTGAGGTTAACAACCTAATGTCATTACAAAATAATGGATTTGCAAGCGAAACGTCTCAGGAAAGTCGCATTGAAACCTTTACAATATCAATCCCACAGCTTGGCGATCGTTCGCGGAATATTCAGGTTTATTTACCTCCAGGGTATGATTCCAGTGAAAAAGCATATCCGGTTTTTTACCTTCACGCTGGACAGTACTTGTTTAATCCTCCTCCAACAGCAAATGGGGATTACAATGTCAACGAAACATTAGATAAATTGTTCTTTGAAGGATTGATTGATGGCTTGATTGTTGTTGGAATAGAGATTGATTATGAATATGATTGGATTGAATATTCACCTTGGGTGAATGAGGATATGCATGATTGGGTGAGCACGAGCGCGAGCGATTCGGTTGAAGGCGGTGAGGGGTTTGCCTTTCTTGATTTTATTGTTAACACTTTGAAACCTGAAATTGATTCTCGGTATAGAACATTAACCAATCGAGAGAATACAGCAATTGGAGGGTTTTGTAAGAATGGACTTCTACCTGTCATAGCGGGTGTAAAATATTCGAATGTTTTTTCAAAGGTGATGTCAATGTCTCCCGCAGTCTGGTATGCAGAAGGGGGCGGTCTGTGGCTTTCAAATAATCGCCTTATTCAATATCTTGTGGATAATCCTCTTCCTGAAAACGTAAAATTTTATATTGATATCGGCTCTGATGAATCTACCGGGAGAAGGCCGAGGGTGAAAGACCAGGACGGGGAGCGGATTACCTATCCTCAAGCTTATGTTGAGGGTGCTGAAGTTCTTGCGAATGTATTGCAAGAAAATGGTGTCCCAGAATCGAATATTTATTTTCAAATTATTGAGGGTTCAACTGGCAGTCGAGATGACCGGGCAAAGAACTTTGATGAGGTTATTTTATGGTTTTTTGGCGGGGAAAACGCTAAAACCATTCCAACACACGAATTTCCCACCGATGTTGAGCCTCCTAATGAAGAAGACCCCCATGTATCAGAATCACCTACACAAAATGAAGAAGTAGAGGATCCTTATAAAATAGAAGATCGCAACATAGGTTCTGCGATAATCCTCGGTTCAATTCTTGTGGTGTGTTGTTTTGCAGCAGTTTATTTAGTTTTTCGGAAAAGATAAATTTAAAATATTACTGCAAAGATTTAACGGAAGCGATCCTGTCGCACAAGGATTTGTTAATAAAATACAAACCAGACATATAATGTAATTAGAAGGATTATTATAAAGACGCTCAAACGGGCTTTTTTTGAAAAAATTCACTTCATATCAACATCTACAGATACAATAAAGGATATCTTAAATTGAGCTTTAGAAGAGAGGAGATCTCAATGAGTAAGCCCATTCGTATTGGATTTTTAGGTACAGGCAGCATTGCCCAGGTGCATGCTTATGCCCTAGATGCCTTGAAATATTACTATGAAGATGCTCCCAAGATCGCCAAAGCCGTGGTTGCCTCACCGACGCCAAAGAGTCGTGAAGCTTTTGCTGCTCGATTCGGCTTTGAAGAAGCCATCCCACCGGAAGCTGTTTGGGAACGGGATGACCTGGATGCGATTTACATCCTCGGGCCTAATCCCACTCATACGCCGCAGCTTTTAAATGCTGCACAAATCTCCACCCTTCAACGTATTTATGTCGAGAAACCGATTGGCACCTCGCTTCAAGACATCCGAGACCTGGAATCCCTTGAAAAATCGGATCACGGCAAGATCATAATGATGGGTTTCCAATTTTTGCAAAAATCGCCGATAAGAAAAGCGCTGGCGCATTGGCAAGATAATGATTTCGGCGATCTCATCCATTTTCGTGCAGAATATCTCCACAGCGGCTATCTTGACCCCATTTACCGCCAAAAACATCACGACCGACTGCAGCCCATCCCCCTAAACGGCGCGACTGTTGACCTCGGTTCTCATATTCTCAGCCTCCTGACCGCTTTTTTGGGTGATTCCCTGATTGTGAAATCCGCAGCAGCCAGCAGAGAATTCGAAGATGTCCCGCAAGGCACAGACCTTTGTACCATTGCCCTGCTTGAAGAGACTGCTTCCGGCGCCATCGGCACGGCAACTGCCAGCCGAGTATCATCCGGCACAGGGGATCAATTATCCCTGGAATTGCGCGGTAAAAGAGGGGCTTTGATCTTTGATAGCTCACGACCCGATGTCTATGAAAGCTTTCACCCAGGAGAAGGCTGGCGCAGGCATGAAGTTTACAGCGATTACCTGCCCGCATCGAAATTCCCCTCGGATTACCTGCCCTCTGGATGGCTGCGAGCTATGGTACACAACCATTACCTATTCCTGGGTGGTAATCAGGGAATTAGCTTTTCCCCCGACCTGACGCACGGGATCCAAGTTCAGCGATTACTACAGCAAATCGCAGCATTTATCAATTAGAGAATTTTTGAATTTTCTGCTTTGTACGGCGGATAAGAGTCACCAATCCCTCGCCGTCATACAAGACGATGGGCTTGCCCTCCGCCCACGCTGCAGCTTGTCTGGTAATCCCCCCTGTTGTGATCAGGTAAGCGCGCTGCGCACCTTCATGGAGCATGGTGCCAAATAAATCCCGGACTACCGGTTCGCCGACTGATCCGCTATACCGCTTGCATTGGACAACCCACTTCTCTCCTCGATCACTGATGACAAGCAGATCCACACCGTGATCTGAGGAGCCCCCTACCTCTTCGACATCATGACCGTAAACTGTAAACAACCTGGCGACTAAGGCTTCAAATTGATCAGGGGTCATGGCCAGCAAATCTTCAATGGTCTGTGCATCCTTCAAACGTATTCGATTTTGATGATACCGATAAATGAGGTCACCAAGTGTAATCCCCCCCGTAATCATGCCCAAAAGAGAAAACGACAAATAATTAAGCAAACCGTCCCAAAAAAGTATGGGCTGTCTCCCCTGCCAATAGATAAGACCTAGAAAAATAGCCCAAATGAACCAGACTAGGAAAACCCGCCGAGCAGCAAGAAGCATTTTATCCTTCAGTGACCCCTTCTTTAAAAATAAAACTCGCATACCAGATAAAATCAACAGAGGCCAGAAGGCATATAATATAGAAAATATGGCGGTTAATGCTTTCATGAGGGATTAATTCTCCAAATTTAAATAAAATAAGGCACCATCATAACGACAGTCCCTGACCCCTCATGATTATACCATGCAGAAAACAATACCTTTTATTATAATAAGACATAGATTGGCAGGAATCTTGCATACATATCCTGTAGGATACCCTGTCACATGTTAAAATGAGATCAAAGGGAACTTCCTAAGTGCAGTCTACGTCTTAAGTGTAATACTGAGGTCATTATTAAGGAATGGATGGAGAAAATGAAAAAATTTACCTTATTTACTCTTCTCTTTCTGGCAGTCATTGTGTCAGGCTGCAATTTTCCTGGCTACGAAGGCTATGGCCCGGAAGATTCGGATGATTCTATGGCAACCGAAATATCAAAAATCCTCACCGGAACCCCGGGGGAAGTTGTGATTCCAACTACCTCTGAGGGGGACGATCTGGAACCCACCAACACACCAATCAGCGAGGCAACTGCAACCGCAATCAGCGATACAGCCACGCCTGAAGAATCAACAACCACACCTGCGCCTACGAACACACCTACCCCCACACCTACGGCAACCCTGTCAGACACAGACCCAGCCTTAACCCTGGGCGAACCGGATTGGGTGGATACAATGAACGATGGTGATAATTGGCCGACGGGTTATAACGAATACACCAGCATTGATTTTGATGACGGTTATTTGAAATTAACCGCAGAGGTAGCCATTGACGGATGGCGCCTTTCCTGGTCGTATCTGGATGATTTCTATATAGAAGTCAAACTCCAATCGCCTAACTGTGAAGGCAGTGACCACTTTGGGCTGATGTTCCGTGTTCCAGTGATCCACGATGCCAATAAAGGCTATCTTTTCGGGATCACCTGCGACGGTAAATACAGCCTGCGTTTGTGGAACGATCCCAATATGACATTTCCAATCAATTGGACTGCCAGTGACGCCATCAACATAGGGAAAAATACCCAAAACACAATTGGCGTTATGGCAAGGGATGACACGCTGACTTTTTACATCAACGGGCAAAAAGTGAACGAAGTTAAAGACGGTACTTTCCTTGAAGGCGGATTTGGTATCTTTGTGGGCGGTTCAAACAACTCAGACCTGAGCGTTTGGGTGGATCAAATCCGATATTGGGAAAACCCTTAAATCGTCCATAACAAAAAGTAATAAGTCAAGACCACCCGCATAGCGGGTGGCTTGACCTGACCCTATAAGGGTCTGCT
>CAZNRI010000017.1:0-49579 GCA_964575595.1 uncultured Candidatus Brevefilum sp. | reverse complement strand
ATCCCCAAGGAGTTCTTTGATTTGTTTATAAATATGGAAAATCTTGACAGTAACAAATCAGTGGATATGCTTGACTGAATTGATGTCAAACGTTAGAATTGGTGAAATTGATTTTACGAGGCTAAATGTTATTATTAGACGCACCTAAAAATAGATTAGTTCGCATTATACGTTATCGAGGGGGAAAAGGCGTGGGTAGTAAATTACGCCAATTGGGATTGTGCCCTGGTAGGGAGGTAAAAATTTTACGATATGCTCCTCTCGGCGGACCAGTGATGGTTGATGCTGAAGGAAGGTCTGTTGCTATTGGACGCGGCATTGCATCACGGGTTGATGTCGAGGTCGTTTAATGCGCATTGCACTGATTGGACAACCAAATTGCGGAAAGAGCACCTTATTTAATCAGGTTGCAGGTTATAAGGCAGAAACAGGCAATTTCCCAGGGACGACTGTTACCTATACGGAAAGCAAAGTACGGGTGATGGGGGAAGTGGTTGTTGTGGTGGACTTGCCCGGCACCTATTCATTAGCTGGCACAAATCCGGCGGAGAGGGAGGTCATCAAGTATTTGACCTCCAATGATGTTGATGTTGTCATCAATGTTCTGGATGCATCCCACCTGTCTTACGGTTTAACGATGACTGTTGAGCTCTTAGAGCTTAATATTCCAATGGTGATTGCTTTGAATATGATGGATGAAGCGGACCGGACAGGAATCAGGATCAATGTTGAGAGATTGGAGGGAATGCTGGGGACTCCCATTGTCCCTATGATCGCTTCAAAGGGACGGGGCATCCAGCCTTTATTTATCAAAGCTTATCAAATCGGTCAGCAGAAAAGACTTCCCAGCCAGCCAAAGTACAGCTACGACCTGGAACGATATCTGGAAATATTAAGACATGATCTTGAACATGTGAACAGTCATTTAAAGCCTCGCGCTTTAGCGATAAAACTGTTGGAAGGTGATAAAGAAATCTTGCAGGATGTCGCGAAGCAAGAGCCGAAAGTGCTCTCAACTCTTAAAACACTCCATGACTCACTCAAGCATGAACGTGGGCAAACCCCAGAGTGGGTGATCAATGGTGAACGCAGTGGTTTGGCGGACAATCTTGCCAAAGCGGTGATTCAGCAAGGAAAACGGCATATTACTTTCCGTGATAAATTGGACGATATCTTATTACATCCTTTCTTCGGCTATATCTTCCTGATCCTGATTCTTTACATCTTTTTTGAACTCGTTTACAGCTTTGGCGGATTGTTGGAAACACCGCTGATGGGTTTGTTTACACAGGTGGAAACCTGGCTGCTCTCATTTTTTGATAATGCAACAGGTTTTTTCCCACAGATTACCGTCGCTCTTATCCAGGGCGTTTCAGGCGGTGTTGCAATCGTATTGCCTTACCTGGTTCCATTTTTGATCGGTCTAGGTATATTAGAGGATGTGGGGTATCTGCCGCGTGTAGCTTTTCTAATGGATGCGTTCATGCACAAGATCGGCTTACATGGCAAATCAATTGTCCCCTTTATCCTTGGCTTTGGCTGCAATGTGCCAGCAATAATGTCCACGAGAATTTTGGAAGACAAACGCGAACGTTTTATTTCGGCCGCCCTATCGACGATGGTGCCCTGTGCAGCGCGGTTGTCGGTTGTATTCGGTCTGGTCGCTTTTTATTTAGGTCCAGTTGTTGCTTTAGCCATTTACCTTTTTAATATGTTCGTCATTGCTCTGACTGCTCGCATTTTATCAAGAATTGTCCCAGACGAGTCCCCAGGATTGATCCTTGAAATGCCGGTTTATCGCATCCCTACTGGGCGGACTGTATTTAATAAAGCCTGGTGGCGAATTCGGGAATTTATTGTTGAAGCATGGCCCCTACTGATCGTCGGCAGCGTGCTGCTTGCGATATTGAATTATATCAATGTCGCCCAATATATGAATGCTTTGGTCCGACCGTTATCGTGGATATTGGGGTTGCCCAATGAGGTTGGTGTCCCCCTGATTTTTGGAATCTTGCGCAAAGAATTGTCCTTGGTCATGCTGGGGCAGGCTTTGGGCAGTATGGAATTCGGGGATGTGCTAACCCCTGTCCAGATGATCACATATGCTGTTTTTGTGGTTTTTTATATTCCCTGCCTGGCGACGATGGTCGTGATCCGCAAGGAGCTGGGTGGCAAGATGATGTGGCAGATCGTAGGCATGACTACGCTTATTGCAACACTGGCGGGGTTGTTGGCGCGCGGTGTTGCTGAAATGGTTTTCTAATTACATGCCTGGTTTTGATCATTTTAATTTGATTGGTCCGATTTATGATCTGGTTTTTGGACGCAGGGTAGATCTTGAAATTGTTGACCGTGCAGCGGTAAAACCGATTCACAAAGTCTTGGATGTGGGCGGCGGGACGGGTCGTGTTACGGTTTTGTTTACGCGGATCGCCCAGAAAACCGTCAATGCAGATTATGCCAGAAAAATGCTCTATGAAGCCCAGGAGAAAGGCGTGGATTGTGTTCAGACATTGTCTGAAAAATTACCTTTTGATGACCGTACCTTTGACAGGATCATTATTGTAGACGCTCTGCATCATGTGGTTGATCAGCAGCGGACCTTGAATGAGATGTGGCGGTTATTAACCCCAGGCGGGAAAATAATCATTGAGGAAGGCAATATCCATCATTGGTCCGTAAAACTTATTGCCTTGGGAGAAAAGCTATTATTCATGCGAAGCCATTTTATCAAACCAGAAAGAATAGCATCCATGTGTCAATTCGATCCAACAGCGAAAGTTGAACTTATCCGGGAAAATGGCATTGCCTGGGTTATAATTTCCAAAAGCAATGACAGTAATGAGAGGAGCAATGGATGAATGATTTGAATGTTCGCGAGATTATGAATGCTATTCCAAACCATTTTGTCCCTGAAAAAGCCAAAGGCGTTTCAGTTGTTGTGCAATGTATATTCTCAGGTGAACAGGCATCGAATTGGGTGATACGAATAGAGAACCAAACCTGCGTAGTTGAAGAAGGAAAAATCGATAATCCAAATTTGACGATTAAAGCTGATGCAGAAGATGGCGTCAATGTCCTCACTGGCAAGCTGGATGCTATGCGGGCGTATATGTTTGGGAAGGTAAAGGTTTTCGGCGATCTGTCTTTGGGAATGAAATTAACAAATTTGTTTGATGCGGGTTGATCTCCTGATGATTTATTCAGCTTGCTAATAAAAATAAAAAGGCATAGGAAACTCCCAATGCCTTTTTTTGTCAATAATATAATGATTAGAACAAGCCCCAATCATCGGCGAGCCCTTCTTCCATCATCGTGGGGTCCCAGGTCTCTCTTCCATATTTGACCTTAGTTGGCATATCCAACGCGTCTTCGACCCGTTTCCTTGTTCTTTCCATCATGGAAGGCCCATACGGACAAAATGGGGTGGTTAATATCATCGTCACCAGTGCGTGGTCATTTTCAATTTCAATATTTCTGACTAAACCAAGTTGGATGATGTTCAGACCTAATTCTGGGTCTATGATTTCGCTAAGGCTTTCTTCCAATAGGTCAACAACATCAGGATGTGAATATTCAATATCCCAGAAAGGGATGTTTGCGGGTCTTTCTTCGGTCATTTGGAACCTATGATTTGATGATTGGAACTCGACAAACGCAATGGTCGTCACCTTCAAACATGCAAGATTCAATTTTCACGGGCTGAGACAGCAGCTCCGAGATCAATGTGTGATCCAAAGTGCAGATTTCGGGATAGTCCCGGCGGATGCGATAATAGGGACAGGAAAGGGATACAAAAGAATAGGAGTCATCTCCTTTCTCCAATTCAATCATAAAGCCTTCCTTGGTCAAGATAGATTTGACAAGGCGAACTTTTTCTTCATAAGTTTTATCTTTCAGGTCTTCCTTATATGAACCGGCGATTTCTTTGCCAATACCCTTAAATATGCCTTCGACTTCTTCCTTACTCATGTTGGCCCTGAGATAGTCCAGCATTCGCCGGGTTAGGTTAAGATAATTTGTAGGGAACTCTTCCACACCCTTGTCTGTCAGGGTGTAGTTTAATCTGGGCCTTCCAACGCCGTGCCTTTCTTCACTTGCCACTACAAAATTTTCAGCTTCAAGGCTCATTAGATGGTGACGGATGGAGATGCTATTGATACCGACAGCTTCAGCCAGGTCATTGATAGTCGAACCCGGAAAAGCAAGGAGCGTCTTCATGATTTTTTCACGCGTATTGTTCATCTTATATACCTTAGAATATAGACTGTAATACTCCACTTCACGTCTGTGATTTTAGCACGCTAAAATAGATTTTGTCAATATATTAGATTTTTATCCTAAATATCCCAATTCGAGGGATAACGATTGTTTTAAACGACAAGACGCCCATCTCGGGCATCTTGTTTTTCTGGTCGGTAAAAAGGGACCTATTTGTTGAGGTTTTGAACGAAACTCATGATTGTTGAAGCTACAAGCGATCCTGATTGTGTGCGATGTGCGGATTGCCCCATCGGGCTGGCTGCCAGAAGGGCATCCATGATAGCCTCTGTATTGCTATCACCTTCCTGTTTGGATTGATAAAATGCTAATCCAGCTTGCAGCAGGTCGTCAACACCAAATCCATTTTCTTTAGAATCAGCCTCACCTCCACCCAACAATCCCGAAAGTAGAGACCCAAGTCCCTCTCCTGTCTGCTGTTTTTGTTGTGGTTCTTCAACATTGAGGAGGCTTTTCACTAGGGTACTCATGGTGTTGGTGTTCAGTTCTGCGCCTGAAAGATTGCTGGCAGCTTTTGAAAGACCCTGAGCATAGAGCTCAGCAGAGCCACTGTGTGCTTTATCCTTCACGACTTTACTGGCATATTTAAGCTGATCTGACACTGGTTGGTTAGTTTTTTTTGAAACAGCATTTTGGATCAAGTCAAAGATTTGAACCATATGATCGCCGTGATCGTGATTGTAAGTGTCCGCTTCATTGAGTGTATCTTTCTTTTCTGAGAGGCGTGCTGTGACTGTTTGAAAGATCGTAGCTAGATCAATGTTCCCAGCCATGTTAGTCCTTCAGTTCATCAGGCAGTTCAGGGATTTCCAGCTTCATACCCATGCGAACATTTTTCTCACTGCCGTCAAGGACTTCTTTATTGTGTTCCACCAGGTATTTCCAATAGGGAGGTGTGGCATGGTTGTAATACTTCAATGCGATATGACTCAGGGTTTGGTTATTGGATTCAACCGTATGGACGGTGATGATTTTGGGCTTTTCAAGATTCTCACGGATTGCTTTTATTTTTGAAATTCTCTCTTCGCGTTCCTTCATTTCGTGTTGGCCAAGCCGGCTCCTCAAGTCAGTGACCCTCTTTTCGGCTTCTTTTGCTTTCTTCTCAGCCTCTGCCTTGTCCTGCTTCGATTCAACATTTTGGTCCAGGAGTGATTTTATAGCCTTTTTGGAGGCTTCAGCTTCTTTTTTAGCTTTTGCCAGTTCCTCCTCTAGCTTGGAGATCTCTTCTTTTTCATCTTTGGATGAAAATGCGTCCATCGCCTTTCCTAAAAATCCTTTTTTATCTTTTTCTTCTGCCATTTGAAATCCTTTCATCTAAATAATTGAATGGAATTTGATTAATTAACTGTAGCACACTCGAGTGTAAGAATATATAGGTCTACCGATGAGGTGCTATCTATTATCGCGGTATATCTATTTATTAAATTGCGCCACTTATAATTAAGTTATACTCACTAATTTATAAGGAGTTATTATGAAATTAAATGCCCCACAAAACTTGTTTGGTTTATTTCGCTGATCCTAGGATTAGTTGGCGTCATCTTTCATTTTATGAAGATGTTGCCAGCCTATAATGTTTGGATGGTCATTGTGGCATGGGTTTTGTTAGTCCTCGCAACGCTCAAAGGTTTCTAGTAAACTAAACAGCATATCATCGCTTTTGAAGATGTAGTCTTTCTTCAAACAAGAATAGTACTTCACAGGTTGGGTTGTGGAGTGCTATTTGATTGTTTGTGATTGATTATCCTCTTATGAATATTTCATAGATCAAAATGATCCGGGCTATATCTATAATTTATTAGATTTTTATGCTAAATATTGACATTGAAAAATGCGCATGCTATAATTCGGTTGTTTGATAAAAATAAGATAATTAGGATGATATTGGAATAATATATCCAAGTATCATTGAGGAGTATAGATGTCAGAATTGACAATAAAGAATCTTCACGTTTCCATAGAGGATTCCGAGATTCTAAAAGGTGTAAACCTTTCCATCCGACAGGGTGAAGTTCACGCGATAATGGGGCCGAACGGCACAGGGAAGTCAACCCTGGCGTATGCCGTGATGGGTCATCCCAGTTATGAAGTGACGGAAGGGGATATCCTCATTGATGGAAACAGCCTCATTGAGCTTGGAGCAGACGAACGAGCTAGGGCAGGGCTCTTTCTGGCATTTCAATACCCAGTATCTATTCCCGGTGTCACTGTTGCTAATTTTCTTCGCACTGCGATCAATGCACACCGCCGTCAATCTGAACCTAAGCAAGATGATATTTCAGTATTGGATTTCCGTAAGCTCCTGAAATCAAAAATGGATTTGCTGGAGATGGATTATTCATTTGGAGGGCGGTACTTGAATGAGGGTTTTTCAGGCGGAGAACAGAAACGAACGGAAGTGCTCCAGATGGCGGTGCTTGAACCGGCGTTTGCCATCCTTGATGAAACCGATTCGGGATTGGACATTGATGCCATTCGGATTGTTTCTGAGGGGGTCAACGCCCTCAAGGGTCCTAACATGGGTGTGGTGATCATCACGCATTACCAGCGGATTCTCAACTATATCAAACCGGATTTTGTGCATGTGATGTTTGATGGTTGTATTGTTGAGTCCGGTGAGGAAGAGCTTGCTCTGAAACTTGAGGAGCAAGGTTATGATTGGGCGCGGGAAAAATATGGGAATGCAGAACCCACATAATGACACTTAATGGAGGTCTTCCATGGGTAAGAAACAGGAGACTGATTTTTTAAACAAATTAGATGACTATCAATTTGGATTTAGCGATCCCGACACTTCTGTATTTAGGAGTCGTAAAGGGCTAAGAGAAGAAGTTGTCAGGCAAATTTCAGCCATGAAAGAAGAACCGGAATGGATGCTTGAATTCAGGCTGAAAGCGCTCAAACATTATCAGCAGCGTCCAATGCCAACCTGGGGTGCGGATCTTTCAGAATTAAATTTAGATGATATCTATTATTATGTCAAACCCACTGAGTTCGAGGGACGCACCTGGGATGAAGTGCCTGAGACGATTAAAAACACCTTCGACAAGCTGGGAATCCCCGAAGCAGAGCAGAAATATCTGGCTGGAGTGGGAGCGCAATACGAATCGGAAATGATCTATCACAGCGTGCGGGAAGAGATGGAAAAGCAGGGCGTAATTTTTCTTTCCATTGAAGAAGGTCTCCGGCAGCATCCGGAATATTTCCGGGAATATTTCTCTACAGTGATCCCCATCCAGGATAATAAATTCGCTGCTTTGAACAGCGCTGTCTGGTCTGGTGGTTCCTTTGTGTATGTTCCTCCTGGCGTGAAAGTTGATCTACCTTTACAGGCGTATTTCCGACTGAATTCAGCGAATATTGGACAGTTTGAGCGGTCATTGATCATTGCTGATGAAGGCGCGCAGGTCCATTATGTCGAGGGCTGTACAGCCCCTTTGTATTCTACACATTCCTTCCACAGCGGTGTCATTGAGATTATTGTGAAGAAGAATGCTCGTGTACGATATACAACTATTCAAAATTGGTCTACCAACGTTTATAACCTGGTGACTCAGCGTGCTAAAGTCTATGAAAATGGAACGATGGAATGGGTGGATGCCAATCTTGGGTCGAAAATCACAATGAAGTACCCCTCCTGTTATTTGATGGAACCAGGCGCTCATGGCGAAATATTGTCGGTCGCGTTCGCTGGTCCAGGACAATATCAAGACGCTGGAGGTAAGGCGCTCCATTTTGCGCCTAACACAAGCAGCAAGATCACATCGAAGTCGATCAGCCGAGGTGATGGGCGCTGCTCTTATCGTGGCTTGCTGAAGGTTAGTCCAAAGGCGGAAGGAGCTAAATCCAATGTCGTTTGTGACGCACTGTTGCTGGATCCGCAATCCCGGTCGGACACCTATCCTTATATTGAAGTGGATGCTCAGGATGTTACCTTGGGGCATGAAGCAACGGTTTCCAAGGTCGGAGAGGAGCAGTTGTTTTACTTGATGAGTCGGGGCTTAAGCGAAGAAGAGGCAACAACCATGGTGGTTTCGGGATTCATTGAGCCGCTGGTAAAAGAGCTGCCCATGGAATACGCGGTTGAAATGAACCGTTTGATACAGCTTCAGATGATTGGTTCCGTAGGTTAAAGACGAAAGAAGCATCAGAGTAAATGACAAACGCACCAAAGATCATTACACGGAAAAAGACAGCAAGAAATAAGCTCGAGGATTTCACATTCACCAGGAATATGATCCCTGAAATCGAGGATGAAGGTTTGCGAAAATATCGTCAAGCAGCCTGGAAAGCGTATGAATCTCTACCTTTCCCGACTTTACAGGATGAACCCTGGCGCAGGACAGATATACGCGGACTAGATACCGAGGCTTTTTCACTTCCAAATCCATCTGAAGAATCGGGACCTCCCCCTAAACGTTATGTAGAATCTGTTGTTGCTGGTGAACAACATGCCGGCCAAATTGTGAGTGGAACAAGCGCCCAGGTATATTTCCTGGATAAAGAGCTTGAGGACAAAGGGGTCATATTTACAGATTTTCTCACTGCGGAAAAACAGCATCCAGAATTGCTTCATGGAATGTTGGGAAAGATCGTCTCAGCCGATGAAGATAAATTCACAGCCTTAGCTGCAGCACTGGCATTGGATGGGACTTTCCTGTATGTACCGAAGAATGTCTTGATTGAACAACCGCTGCACAGCCTGTATTGGGGCGCTGGGGAGGAAAAAGCGTTTTTTAATCACATCCTGGTGTGGATTGAAGATGGTGCTCAGGCGACCTTTGTTCATGAATCTGCCTCGCCTCATGAAGATAAGAAATCACAATCCTTTCATGATGGGATCGTTGAGATTTACGTTGGTCAAAACGCAAGGTTGAATTTCGTGGAACTTCAATCGTGGGGAAAGAATATTTGGTCTTTTTCCCGAGAGCGTGCCAGGGTGATGGGGGATGGACATCTTGAATGGATCTTTGGCGCGATGGGTACACATCTGACCAAGAACTTTTCCGATATTGATTTGATGGAACCTGGCGCGGTAGGGCGCATGTCGGGTTTTTATTTTACCAGTGGTAATCAACATCTCGACCATGACACGCAACAAAACCACATGGCGCAGAACACCACCAGCGATTTGCTCTACAAAGGTGCTTTGATGGATGAAAGCCGATCAGTTTGGCAGGGGATGATCTATGTCGCACCCGGTGCAATTGGAACGGATGGTTATCAGGCGAATCGCAACCTGATCCTTAGTAAGGGAGCTCGGGCGGATTCAATCCCCGGGCTGGAAATCCTGGCGGATGATGTTCGCTGCACCCACGGTGCCACCGTTGGGAAAATTGATGAAGAACAGCTCTTTTATTTGGTCAGTCGGGGAATCCCTAAAAAAGATGCTGAACAGTTGATCGTGATGGGTTTCTTTACACCCATTATGGAAAGAATCCCTTTTGAAGGTGTGCAGGAGAGGTTTATCAGCGCAATTCAAGAAAAAATGAACAACCGATAAGCATTTGTTCATATTTTGTATACGCTATTAATAGAAAATAAGCGTCATTTCTGCTACAATAAATGAGTTGACGATTTATTACATTAATATTGAAAATACTTTTATTAGGAGGATCCATGGCAAGATCACCATTTATGAGACCACCAGAAGAAGATAGTACCTTTCAAGTCGGCGATGCCGTTGAAGTATTTTGTGACCATGAAAAAAATGGTGACAGGATACGGGATTGGGTGAAAGGTATTGTTGTGCAGGTGGACGAAAAAATGGTCGCTGTTCAATTTCGGACTAACGTTTATCTGACGGACGGTTGGATGGTGCCGGATCATATATTGTGGTTTCCCTTTAATTCCAGCCTTATTCGCCACGCGAAAAAAGATTCAGCCCGTCCAACAGGATACCAATCCAGTTAGAATAGATCAAGATGTGCCCATATTTATGCGGTCATGTTAATGATGACCGCTTTTTGCTTAGGGAGATTACATTATGACTGAGTTAATCTACTATCCCGTTTGTCCTACAGATGAGCTTCCTGAAGGCGAACGCCTATTTATTGAATTGGGGGATGAGCAGGTGGTCATTTTCAACCTGGACGGCGAGTATTATGCCATTGCAGATACCTGTACTCACGATCAGGGACCGCTGGGAGAAGGGGAGGTTGAGGGTCATGAGATCATTTGTCCGCGTCATGGTGCGCGTTTTGACATTAGGACGGGTGAAGTTCTCTCTTTACCAGCGGTACAGGACGTCTCGACTTTTCCTGTGAGGGTTAACGAGGGTATGGTGGAAATTGGGGTGGAAGAATAATAAATTCTATTTTACAAAACAGCTGCTTGTTGGCAGCTGTTTTGTGTTTTAATAAATCTTATCGCCAAACTGCCCGACAATCCTCAGGATGTCAAAGCCCTCTGCATAGGGCCTTTCTGCCAGGGCGCCGTGCCGGATGGCAGTGGCGTGGATGATGTTCTCATTAAAATAATACTTATCCGAGTAGGTTTGATATGCTTTGAGAGCTCGAATCTTGGTCTTAACACCTTCTTCAGAGACTTCAACCAGGAAATGAGGGAAGAATCCATAACTTGAGCGCAGTACATCGAAGCCTAATAAAGTTGTCCCTCTGAAGGCGCGTAAGGCTTCTTCAGTGACAGTTTTGTGGTCCTGGTGGATGTCCTGATCGGTATGCACGAAGACAACTTCGGGGTGATACTGTTTTTTTAGTTCAATCATTACCTCAAGTATTTCCTGCCGAGCGGCCTGAAATCGGCGGGTGGTGAAGTCATGGAGGATGTCATTTTCAGGTTTGACGCCAAGGATGGACATGCTATTGCGATGTTCTTCAACCACGTTTTGAAGTGCTGGATTCTTTTGATTATCCGACAGGGTCACACAGACGACATTGGTCTGGTCCACAATATCCGCAATAAATGCACCGCACCCTAACTCGATGTCATCGGGATGGGCGCCGATGAAACAAACCGTCTCGCCAAAAAAAGTCATATTGTGATTCATAGGTACCTACTTTGTCGCCAGAAAGCCGCCCACGACTTTCGTCATCACCAACTGCCCGTCCTTTTTATATCTTTTTTCCGCAACTTCTGCGATCTTAGACATAGTATTTTTGAAGTCCTCTTTGGTTTGGAAGATATCATTCCACAATAAGCGGTCTTCGGATAATGAGGCGCGGGTATAAGCTAGGAAGGGCACTGGATCCGGGAAGGTGAGGGGATTCTCAAAGATGTGCACGTCGACATCCGAGAACTGCGCTTTGATGGCATTTATTATCTCAGATGCATAACGGGAGCTGCCGGGCATGGGCGGAATCTCTTTGCCGGTCGCTTCTTTTATGATCTCGTAAAAAAACTGCTTATTTTCCGGCATTGGGCCGGTGGTAAAAAGTACCCCTCCAGGTTTTAGCACCCTGTGCATCTCTTTTATGGTAAAGGGGATATCCTCAGCATAATAAATCGCAAAAGAACAAGAAACTAGATCATAAGCGTCATCTGAGAAGGGAAAAGAATCGTTAAAATTTAGGGTCTGAAATTTTATCCAATCACCTAACTTCTTATTTTCCTCTTCTGCTTTTGCTAGAAGCTCTTGAGATACATCGCCGCCAGTAATGTTCGCCTTGCCGCTGAGATGGGCCAGGTAGGAAAAGCACTGCTTACCAGCCCCACAGCCGACATCCAGAATGCTCATGCCCTGTTTGAGGGGCAGCACTTCCAGCATCCATTTGTCTATGTCCTTGGCACCAAAGGCGTCATGGATGTTAATCCGGGTGAGCAGATCGTCCGTTGTTTCCTGGTAATCGATTTTCATATGTGTCCTTATAATAAAGCATAAATATTGTTGATAAGTATAGTAGAAAAAATGAAACGGTCAAGCAGTTAACAAATGCGAGGCAGGATTTCACCGGCGAGTAAATCCAGGATGCGCGTGGTGCCGTAAGCCGTTTTGAGCAAAACCACCCCGGGGTCTTCTGAAGAAATCATTCCAATTCGTGTAGCCGACGTGCCATAAGGAGATTTTCTTAGGATTTGCAGTGCTTTTTCGGCATATTGCTCAGGTAAGATCACAATGACTTTACCTTCATTTGCCAGGTAGAGAGGGTCGAATCCAAGCATTTCACAGGCGACACGGACATCGTCTTTGATAGGGAGTGCTTCTTCATCCAGATGAATGCTCACAAGGCTCTGACAGGCGATTTCCTTCAACGAGGTCGCTAAGCCGCCGCGGGTGGGGTCTCGCAGGACATGCACGTCAGGAACAGCTTGCAACAGCGCTTCAATCATGTGATTAAGGGGGGCGACATCAGATTGGATCTGAGAGTCAAAGCCCAAATCGCCCCGGGCTTGGAGAATGGCAATGCCGTGATCGCCCAGGAAACCTGAGACAAGGACAGCGTCACCGGGCTTGGCGAACTGCCCGCCAATCTGGCGTCCATCCGGAATCAGACCGAAACCAGCGGTGTTGACGAACATACCATCAGCTTTTCCTTTTTCTACAACCTTGGTATCACCAGCGACGATTTGAACGTCGGCTTCCTGGCAAGCCTCCGCCATCGAATCAACGATGTGATGGAGATCATCCATGAGGAAGCCCTCTTCAAGAATGAAGCCAGCCGTCAGAAAGGCTGGTTTTGCCCCCAGCATAGCGACGTCGTTCACTGTACCGCAGACAGCCAGGCGTCCGATATCCCCGCCGGGATAAAACAAGGGTGAGACCACATGGGAATCCGTGGAGACCGCGAGTTGACCGCTTTTCCCATCAAACGACAATCTGGCGGCATCATTGCCTTCCGCCAGGATGGGATTGCCAATGCGGGATTGGAAGATATTACGGATCAAGTCCTGCGTCATCTGTCCGCCGCTGCCGTGGCCGATAACCACGGTATCGGTGTGCTGGTGGGGAAGTGGGCAAACGGGTCCCTGCATGTTTACGGGAATATTTTTATCGGACATTATTCGTTCTTTCTCCCATAACGATAGTAAGCCGCGCAGGCCCCTTCTGAGGAGACCATTGGGGCGCCCAGCGGGTTTTGCGGGGTGCATAGGGTGCCGAAAGCGGGGCACTCCGATGGCTTTTTCAAGCCTTGCAGGATTTGTCCGGCAATGCAGATTTCTGATTCGCTGGTCTTGATCTGTCCTATTTCAAAGCGCTTTGTGGCGTCGAACTTTTGATAAGTTTCTCTCAAACCCAGGCCGCTGGCAGGGATAGTGCCAATGCCGCGCCAGTTACGATCCACCAGTTGGAAAACCTGTTTGATTAGATTTTGCGCACACTGATTCCCCTCATAGGTCACCGCGCGGGAATACGCATTTTGAACCTCAAAGCGCCGTTCTTCCAGCAGATTCACAGTTTGAAGGATACCGTTGACAAGGTCGAGGGGTTCAAAGCCTGTGACCACGATGGGTGTTTGATATTGTTCTGCAATGGGCGGATATTCCCAGTAACCCATGACGGCACAGACATGCCCGGCAGCCAGAAAGCCCTGAATGCGGTTTCCCGGGCTGGAGAGGATGGCGTGCATGGCTGGTGGAACCAGGACGTTGGCCGGCAGGATGGAAAAGTTGGTTAATCCCAATTTTTCTGCCTGGATAACGGCCATGGCATTAACAGGGGCGGTGGTTTCAAAACCGATGGCGAAAAACACAACTTCTTTATCAAGGTTTTCCTGTGCAATTTTGACAGCATTCAGCGGTGAATAGACGACACGCACATCACCGCCGGCTGCCCTGACGGAGAAAAGGTCTTCCTCTGATCCTGGGACGCGCAGCATATCACCAAAGGAGGTGAAGATCACATCCGGCTGTCTGGCGATCCACAAGGCTTGATCGATTAATTCCAAAGCGGTGACACAAACCGGGCAGCCCGGGCCATGCACCAGCTCAATTTCCTCAGGCAGAAGCTGGTCGAGTCCGTATTGCATAATCGCATGTGTTTGCCCCCCGCAGATCTCCATCAGGGTCCAAGATTGGGTGACCTGTGCTTTGATATCTTTGATCACACCATGAACAAGTTTGGCGTCACGGTATCCGGATAGAAACTCCGGCGTTCCCTTATCCGTCATTGTGCTTAAGATCCTCTGCTTCAGCTAATTCCGACATTTCCCGCAATATGTCCAGGGTTTCCTGGGCTTCTTCCTCGCTGAGCTTGTTCAGGGCGAAGCCAGCGTGGACGATGGTCCAGTCCCCCGGCTTGGCATCAGGGATGACCTCAATACAGGCTTCCTGACTCACGCCGCCAAAATCAATCTTGGCCATTTTGGTGCCGTGATCTTCATAGATGGAGAGGATTTTTCCTGGAATACCCAAACACATGGTTTACTCCTTGTCCTTCATATATCGGTAAGCGGTGATCATCGCCTGGCCGAAGGCAACGCAGCCATCATTGGGCGGCATCTGCCGATGGATCAGAGGATGATAACCGTTTTGATTTAGTATATCGATTGTCTTTTCAAGCAGAAGCTGATTTTGCCAAACGCCGCCTGAAAGGACGAGATGATGGATTTCGAATTTTCGTTTAATTCTTCTGGCAAGTTCCAGACATAAACCAACGATAGTATTGTGAAACCGCCCCGAGATGATCGATCGAGATCTTCCTTCTGAAAGGTCTGTCAATATCCCTTCCAGCAGTGGTTTTACATCAATCTGGTTGCCATCCATCCGCCATGGATAATACCCCAATTCATCTTCATCAGCCAACGCTTCCAGTTCAACGGCGGCTTGGGCTTCATAGGTCACACGCTCCCTGACGCCGATCAAAGCGGATACAGCATCAAACAAGCGCCCCATACTGGACGTGAGCGGTGAATTGATGCCCTTTTCGAGCTGCACCCTTAGGGCACTTCGTTCCTTGGCTGAGAGGGCGTTTACTGGCGCCAGGCTCTCCCCCCAGGGCAGGCCATAGGCCCAAAGTGTGCTTAATGCCATGCGGGCGGGTGTTCGAATGGCGGCTTCGCCGCCGGGCAGCGGGACGGGTTTGAGGTAGTAGAGCCGCTGAAAATTTTCACAGTTTCCAATCAGGACTTCTCCACCCCAAAAGGTGCCGTCGGAGCCATAGCCGGTGCCGTCAAAGATCAACCCAGCGGTCTGTTCACCAGGGGCGATCCCATGTTCCATCATGCCGGCTGCCAGATGGGCATGATGATGCTGGATGGCAAAAGCAGGTAGTCCTTCAGCTTCTGCTCTCTGCAGGGCATATTTGGTGCTGAGATAATCTGGGTGCAGATCATAACCGATTGCTTTGGGCTGGATACGGAACAGGGATTCGTAATGGTGGATGGCTCGTTGATAATCCTGATAGGTTTCCCAGTTTTCCATTTCACCGATGTAGTGGCTTAGGAAAGCGTAGCGGTCTCGGGTCAGGCAGAAGGTGTTCTTCATCTGCGGCCCGGCAGCCAGAACTTGCGGAAGAGGTTCTTTAAGCCGTATTGGATTGGGCGCATATCCCCGAGCCCGACGGATGAGATAGGGCTGATCGTCCATGATGGTCAACACCGAGTCGTCAATGCGCCGATGAATGGGGCGGTTGTGCATCAGGAAGACGTCTGCTATCTCAGAGAGTTTATCTCGGGCAGCATCATTTTCTCTGAGAATAGGCTCCTCAGCCAGATTACCGCTGGTCATCACCAACACCTCAGGATAGCCTGTTTCCTTTTCTAAAAGGAGCAGGTGCAGAGGGGTATAGGGCAGCATGAATCCCAAATTTGCCTGTCCTGGTGCGACAGCTTCAGCGATATAGGTGCCTGGTTTCTTAGGCATGAGAATGATTGGGGCTTGTGGGCTGCGGAGTAGCTCTTCTGCTGTTGGTGAGACCTCAGCATACTTTTTTATAGTATCGATATCAAAAGCCATCAATGCAAAGGGCTTATGCGGACGCTGCTTCCGTTCCCTCAATTGGGCAATCGCTTGTGGATTCGTAGCATCGCAGACCAGGTGGAAGCCGCCCAAGCCTTTGACCGCCAGGATCTTGCCTTTAGCAAGGAGCTCCCTTGCTTGTTTTATAGCGTCATCTTTTTCAGTGTGATAGATGCCGGGGATGAGTTCAAGCCAGACCTGCGGCCCACAAACGGGGCAGGCTACCGGCTGGGCGTGAAAGCGCCGATCCCGTGGGTTTTCATATTCTTCTCTGCAATCCTGACACATCTCAAAGCGGGCCATGGTGGTTTTGGGGCGATCATAGGGGATATCTCTGATGATCGTAAAGCGGGGGCCGCAGTTGGTACAGTTGATGAAGGGATAACGATAACGGCGGTCTTGAGGATCAAAAAGTTCCCTCTGGCAATCATGACAAATGGCAACATCGGGCGATACGGGGATGAAATCGGTTGACTTGTCTTTGCTGGGGATGATTTTAAAGGTTTCGAATGTCTTGGGTCGGATATCCTCCACCTCTATGGAATCGATCTGGGCTAGGGGAGGGGCAGAACGGGGAATGTCTGATTGAAACGCATCAAGATCGGCCTTTTCCCCCGTCACCTCAATATCCACACCGCTGGCAGAATTGCGCACCCAGCCGTTCAATTGATGAGCCAGTGCCAGGTTGTAAATAAATGGGCGGAATCCAACACCCTGGACAATACCATTGATGTGAATGTGACGGCTGATTTGAGTCATGAGGAGAGAAACTTTACTTCTGTGGTATCTTGGCTTTCAACCATTCCAGCCATTTTTCCATTCCCTCTCCGGTTTTACAGGAAACGGGGAAGGTTTTCAACCCGGGGTTAAGCATTTCAACGCCTTTTTGAAAGTATTCCATATCAAAATCAAGGTAGGGAAGGAGGTCTATCTTGTTGATGATCAGAACTTCCAACCCGCGATAAATATTGGGATATTTATAGGGTTTATCGTCGCCTTCGGGGACGCTGGCAATCAAGATATTGCTGTGAGTCCCAAGCTGGAATGCTGCTGGACAAATCAAGTTGCCAACGTTTTCAACCATGAGCAAGTCCAGGGGTTCCAGGTCCATTTGATCGAGGGCGTTGTTGACCATTAGGGCGTCCAGATGGCACTCGCCGCCGGTATTGATCTGAATGACGGGCACGCCGGCATCACTGACCTTGTCTGAATCGATGGTGACGGGGGCGGTATCCCCTTCGATTACACCCATATGAACGTCATCATTCAAGAGAGCTTGGATAGTGGCGATGATAAAGGATGTTTTACCAGCGCCTGGTGATGCCATAATGTTAATGGAGTAAGCCTTTACCGCCTCAATGCGCTGACGGTTCACGGTTGCCAATTGGTCATTGGCGTTCATAATTTTTTCTACGATTTTGATACGTTTTTCTGTCATGGTTTACCTTTGAATTTCTATACTGTCAAGATTAAATTCATCACCTGAGAGGACTTTGATCCTGGCGCTGCCGCAATTGGGACAGGGCATGAGTTCCTCCTCCAGGGTATATTCGTGGCTGCATTCCGTGCAAATTAATTGAGCCGGCACACGTTTGAAATGCAGTTTTGCATCCTCACACAAGGTGTCTTTGCTGATGATGTCCCAATAGAATTGGACGGAATCATCAATGATGCTGGAAAGCCGCCCGATCTCCAGAAAGATATCGGTCACTTTTTTTGCCTGGGCCTTTTCGGCATGCTTGCAGGCAATCTCAAGCACGCTTTCAGTCACTGAGAGTTCATGCATGAGGTTATTATAGTACTTTTATGATAAAAATAGTAGTCTTTGCGATTATTTATCTTTAGTAGAGATCAATTCGAGAAGGTGCAGCCGATGTGTCAACAGCCGGGAAGCGACAATGTTTGCCAGGCGGCACATGATAACAAAACCAAGATCGCAGTCATTTTCACAAAGTTCCATCAGCGCGTCCGCCTTAAAGGCTAGGAGACGGGTTGGTTCTAAAACGCGGGCTGTCCCGGTCTTCTGTCGTACAACAGGTGTCATGCTCGACCAGCCTATCACATCCAGAGATTCAGCGGCGAAAATGGGCATGGAGCCGTAGCCAGGCACATAGCTTTCAACGGAGACCTTGCCCTCCAGGATTACGTACAAATAGGGATGTTGTTCTCCCTCGGAAAAGATAACCTCATTAGAGCTAAAAGCTCGCACATCAGCAACCGTGCACAACCGCTGGATGCTCTCCGGGGAGAGTTCTAAAAACCAGGGGATTGATTTAATTGTGGTGGTTATCTCTGCTTGATTAAGCATAATGACCTTTATTTTTACCCTGAAAACAATGTGCTTATTCTATGGTTAAAGATACTATTCTTGTGAAATTTAATGAATTGTAGTATGTCATTATGACCGCGTGACAACAGTCACGCACTCATGTTCCCTGTTGTATCCACTCCCAAATGTGCTTCTCAGCTTTTTCTGCCAACGCAGCCGTCTTTGGACTCAGGGAACGTTCGAACTGGAATGAGAACCCACGCACTGACACCAGGATTGCCTCTGGCACTATTTTATAAATCGCAGCCGCAATAGAAAGAACCGTTTTGGGGGACATATGATGGGTCAGGGGGGATTTCTCATACTCAGGTGCAAGTTCCATCCAGGAAACTTCCTCGGGGAAATCGGCGGTATGGGCATCTATGAAACACACCCGGTCATAGTGGGAAATCATCTCAGCCAGTTCAGGATAAATTTGGAGGATGAAGAGCAGATCGGCGAGATCGCTATCCACTTCAATATCCTCACCAGGCTCATCAGGGACAGCATGCCCCATTCGTTCCGCAAGCTTTTTGAGGATGTGCCAACCAGCGCCGTCGTCCTGGCGGTCAGCGTTGCCGTATCCAATGATGAGGGTTTTTGCTTTCATATCACTTATTTATATTCATTTGATTGCTGACCGGCTGTGCAATCATCTAAAGCTGGTTTAGGGTTTTCATTAATCCCGTTTCAAAGTCTGCGTGACAACACCTTTGGAATCCATAACATCAATATTGATCGGCATTTGTCCAATGGCATGGGTGGAGCAGGACAGGCAGGGGTCATAAGCGCGGATAGCTGCCTCAACCCGATTGAGCATACCCTCCTGAACCTCAGGGCCTTTGACATAGGTCTTTGCCACAGAATCCACGGCTTTGCTCATCGCCCAGTTGTTGTGACCCGTTGAAACGATCAGGTTGACTTTTTCAAGCTGCCCGTTGGGGTTTATTTGATAATGATGGAACAATGTGCCGCGTGGTGCTTCGATCACGCCAACAGCTTCACTCTGAAAGTCATGACTCTTATTGAGAATATCTTTACCCATCAGGTCGGGATCTTCCAAGAGCTCATGGGTCTTCTCCAATGCGAATAAAGTCTCAATCAGACGGGCATAGTGATAGTAGAGGGTGTGATAGACGGGTTTTCCGTCGTTGATTTGGCGGTAGGTCTCGAATTCTTCCTGTGCCAGGGGTGTGTCAATTTTATCAACTGCATTCAGTCGTCCCAAAGGGCCAACGCGATAGACGCCGTCCGGCCATCCCATTTTCTTATAATAGGGGAATTTGAGGTAAGACCAATCCTCAACGTGTTCGGAGACGACGTCGAGATAATTCTGTGCGCTGAACAATTCAAGTTCTTTTCCGTCTTTATCTACCAGACGTACATCGCCGTCATACAGTTCCAGGCCATTTTCAGGGCTCACCAGACCCATATATCCGGTGTGGAACACAGCAAATTTTTCAATATCTTCAATATTGGCGTCCGCCCAATCTTTGATTAGTTGGATACCGATTTGGGTTGTTTCGATGGAATGATCTAACCCTTCAAGCATGTGGTCGCGCCGCTCTTCTGTCAATGCACGGTTAACCCCACCGGGGACAGCAAAATTGGGGTGAATCCGGCGTCCGCCGACTTGATAGATGATATCTTGACCATATTTGCGCAATTCCACCGCGCGTACGGTGAGGTCGGGGTCTGCGGCGATTAAGCCGACAACGTTACGGGTGGCAGGGTCAGCATCAAAGCCCAGGATCAAATCTGGGCCAGCCAATTCGAACAAGTGCATACCGTGGCTTTGAATGATCTGTCCCATGTGCATGAGCTCTCGCAGCAGTGATGCAGGACGTGGGGGTTCGACGCCCATTAGTCTATCACCAACCTTAGCTGATGCTAGGTGGTGGCTGACGGGGCAAATACCACAAATACGCGGAGTAATTTGAGGCATTTCAAAGAACATACGCCCTTCGCAAAATTTCTCAAAACCGCGGAATTCATTGACATGGAAATAAGCATGATCAACACTGCCGTCATCACTCATATGAATGGTGACTTTGGCATGACCTTCTATTCGGGTTACAGGTTCTATTGTAATTTTTTCAGTAGCCATTATTTCTTGCTCCTAGTGCCAGTGCAACTTATCGTTTTTGATTTCTGGGATGCGCCCTTGAGCTAATTCAGTTAGGGCGTAGAAGATGATATCCGCATCCGGAGGACAGCCTGGGATAAATAAATCTACAGGGACAACTTCATGCACGGCGCGGACATGCGTCATCTCAGCAAGTTCAGGATCGGATGGGATCTTGCCCTCTGAATCGTTGCTCTCCGCATCCACATAGGCTCGCTGCAATGCGGCTTTTGCGCCGCAAAAGTTCCGCATAGCGGGAACACCGCCGAAAACTGCACAATCGCCAAGGGCGACCAGGATTTTGCAGCGTTCCCTCATTTTCTTAGCCACTTCTTCGTTATAAGTGTTATTGATGCCACCTTCAAGGATACCAACGGTGACGCCGTCTTCGTCCGGTTCTTTTAGGTCGGTGATGGGGGTTGCGCGTAAATCGACCAGCTCAACCAATTGTAAGATACGTTCATCAATATCGAGAATGGACATATGGCATCCTGCGCATCCACACAGCCAATCCGATGCTACTGTAGGTTTAGACATAGTTCGGTCCTTTCGTTGCTTCAACTCATCGATAAGATTATCGATCAGGCTTTTTGAATTTCTATGGTTGGCACCCTTGATTTCAGACTGGCTTCCCAATCTGTTTCGGGTTCAATCCCTAAACGCTCTGCAATCTTGAGGAGTGCTTCTTGCGAAGTCAGAACGCCGTCCGGTGCATCCAGTGCTTTGACAGCTTCTTGCAGCCGTCCATCCATGTTCAGGTAGGTGCCGGATTGCTCAGCCCACATTGTTATGGGCAAAACAATGTCCGCATTGCCGGTCAATTGGGATCCGTAAGCGGCTTGAGCAACGACGAATGGTACCTCTTCCAAGGCTTTGACCAATTTTTGTGTGGGCTTTTCGTCACCCAGCATGACAAAGGCGGATTGATATCCGTTGGATTTGAAGGGTGAATCCAGCCCAAGCTGGGATGCCGCCATGCTGTTGGCATTGCCCTTAACGCCGATCAAGGTTGCATTGAGGGCTTGCTTGAGTTCCAGTAAGGCCTGTAATTCCTTTTCGTCTGCTTGAGCGGCAAAGTCCTCCCCGTAGACGATACAGGGTTTTTCAGCTTCCTTGAGTATGGAGGCTGCTTTATTGATGCCGTCATCATCCGAACCGTTTTCAACAGCGTCCAGCAGTTGATCTAGGAATTTAGATTTGAAATCTAGTTTCAAAGTTGCTTTGTCAGCCAGCTTATTTTCATCGGAATCCGCAACGATTAACTTTGTGCCATCTTGAAGCTGGCGCTTGATGAAGAAGCCGGCGACTTGATGGTCCTCGACCAGGTCAAGTTCCAATGAAAGTACTGCATCGGTGTCTTTGAGGGCATCCAAACTGTCTTCAAAGGGGTCGCTCGTGGCGTCTGCCAATGCTGCCAGCGAGGCCGTGGGGAAGCCTTCCTCAAGACTGGTGACCAATTCGGCTTCTAATCCATCTGCAAAGAGGGATTTGAACAGCGCAAGGTCTTCAATAGGCAGACGGGTTGATGCCAGAGCAGCTAATCCTTTACCTTTGCCCAAACCGGCTTCGATTGCTTCCAGCGCTTTTTCCCAGGTGGCAGCTTTCAGACTACCGTCTTTGCGGACTAAGGGTGTCAGCAGGCGGGGGCGATCTTCTTCCAGCGGCAGGAAACGGCCCTGATCGCAGAGCAATCCATGATTCAGCGGCGCATCCCAATCGCCTTCAATGCGCACCAGGTGGTTATCCCGAGTGAGGACATCCCGCTGGCAGCCGACAGAACATTCGGTGCAGACGCCGACATGATGTTCCACATCAATTTCCTTACCCTTGTAGGCGCTTTGACGATCGATGATTGCGCCGGTGGGGCAGATTTGAACACAGGTGCCGCAGGAAATACAGGAGCTTTCGCCTAGAGGAACGTCATAGTCCGCCACAAGTAAACTGTCCGCACCGCGTTCCTCGAATCCAAGGGTGAAGTTGCCTACCAGTTCGCCGCAGGCACGTACACAGCGCCGGCAGAGGATACAGCGGTTGTTGTCCAGAACCATAAAGGGGTGAGAGGCGTCCACTTCGAAGGGCTGCCAATTTGGCTGCAGGTCCCAGTGGGTCATGTCCTCGTCGTAAGCACGGTTCTGCAGTTCGCAGTCACCGCCGCTGACCTGACAATACATGCAGAAGTGATTACGTTCGCTGAAGAGCAGGGTCAGGACGAATTTCCTGGCATTGAGCACTTTTTCCGAATTGGTGTTCACGACCATGCCATCTGAAGCAGGCAAGGTACAGGAGGGCTGCAGGGTTCGTGCGCCCTCAACATCCACCATGCACAGCCGGCAGCCGCCGTAGGGCGTCAGTTGTGGATGGTGGCATAAGGTTGGAACGTATACACCTGCTGCCTCTGCGGCTTCCAGTACGGTCGTACCTTCTTCAACCTCGATGTTTTTTCCGTCAATTTTGAGATTTATCATAATAGCGATACTCCATTGCATCTATATCCATCTATCTGATATGCCCATCGGCCGCTCATAGGACAGACATCTGTGGGGCAAATTTTTAATTTAATATGAGCTTCCACTTCGGCCCGGAAATGAGTCAGAATATCATGCAGGGGGGAACAAGCTGTCTGACCAAGGCCACAGTTGGAGAGTTCGTAAAGCTGGTCATTCAACATTAGCAGGTCATCCAAGTCTTTTAGTGTTCCCACGCCTTCACTGATATTCGATAGAATTTCATAAGCACGTTTGTTCCCAATTCGGCAGGGGTTGCATTTGCCGCAGCTTTCAAAACGGAAGAAGTTCAACAACACCTTTGCCAGATCAACCACGCATACATCTTCGTTACATATCAAGAGTGCACCTGATCCCAGGGACACACCGGCATTTTTGAAGGAATCGAAATCCATGGGTGTATCCTGCAAGCTGGCGGGAATGATCGATCCGCTTGAACCCCCCGTTTGTGCCAGTTTGAAGGTTGCTCCATCTTTCATGCCTTTGGCGTAAATGGAGATGACCTCGCGCAGCGTGATGCCCATGGGGACTTCAATCAAACCGGTGACGTTCACATTGCCCAGAATGGTATAGACTTTTGTGCCAGGGCTGGAAGGTGTGCCAATGCTCTTATACCATTCCGCGCCGTTGCGGATAATGGCGGGGATGTTAGCCAAAGTCTCGACGTTGTTGACCAACGTTGGTTTCTGCCACAGCCCTTTGGTTGTTGGATATGGGGGGCGGGAACGTGGTTCACCACGATTGCCTTCAATTGATTCGATCAGCGCAGTTTCCTCGCCGCAGATATACGCCCCAGCGCCGGCATGGATATGCAAATCAAAAGAGAAGCTAGTGTCGAAGATGTTCTCACCTAATAAGCCGTAATCCCTTGCCTGTAGAATGGCTTTCTTCATCCGGCTGATGGCGAGGCCGTATTCACCTCGAATGTAGATATAACCCTCATTTGCTCCCACAGCATAAGCAGCAATGGTCATGGCTTCGATGATAGCGTGGGGGTCGCCTTCAAGCACGAGTCGATCTTTGAAAGTGCCAGGCTCGCTCTCGTCCGCGTTACAGATGACATATTTTTTCTCGCCCTTCGCGCCCTTTACAAACTGCCATTTCAAGCCTGTGGGGAAACCGGCACCACCCCGACCGCGCAGGCCGGAGTCTTTGATGATGGATATGGTTTCCTCAGGCGTCATTTCATTGAGGACTTTGCCTAGAGCTTGATAGCCCTCATTGATGATGTATTCATCAATAATCTCTGGATCAATCAAGCCCACATTTTTCAATACGATTCGGTTCTCAGCGGGGAGGGTGCCTTTTCGCGCTGAGAGCCAGGCGACACTCCCTGACAGGTCATAGGGAGAAATTTGCTTTTCTTCGACGACCTGTCCCTTGTATAAATGCTCTTCTACAATATGGGGGACATCCGCAGGTGTCACAGAACCATAAATGACGGCATCCGGATAGACCAGGACCAAAGGATCTCTTCCCTTCTTGCTGACATCGCTGATCATCGAAAGGGAAATCTCTTCATCAAGATCATAGGCTTTGATTTGCTGCTGCAGTTTGCTAAAGACATCCAGCGCGCCACGTTCCATGCTGTCAGGATCGCTGGATACCAATACCATTGAACGAAATGCTTTCATGGGATGTCTCCTATTCGTAATTACTCAGGATTTCAGGTACCTGATCGGGTGTGACATTGCCGTAGATATCGTTATCAATCACCATCACTGGCCCGACACCGCAAATGCCAAGGCAGCTGGTGGTGAGTAATGTCCATTTGTCATCTTCGCTGGTTTCACCTTTTGCCAAACCCAGCTCATCTGTGAGTTTATGCCAGACTAGCCGACCGCCAGCCACATGACAGGGGGCGCTTTCACAGAATTGAATCACGTGCCGGCCTCTGGGTTCCGTGGAGAGCATGCGATAAAAGGTTGCCACAGAATAGATGTGACTGGTTGGGATATTCATCCGCTCACTCAGTTCTTTAATGGCTTCATCTGAGATATAGCCAAACATGGTATTGATCTCGTGAAGGATGGGGACGAGTTCAGCCTTCTCATCTCCCTGCTCTTCAACAAGGGTTCGCACGATTTCACGAACATTCTGATCTACTTTAACTTCAACTGACATATTGTTCCTCCTCAATAGCGGTTATCGTTGCAGTTTACTTTATCTCTATGACGTCATAGGGGCATAGCTGTTCACAGATGCCGTACTTGATGCATACATCAGGGTCAATAATTTGGGTTTGCCGCGTGTTCCCTCGATGGAGGTCATCAACGCCGTTTCCTCATCGCAAACAAAAGCCCCGGCACCTATGCGGACTTCCAGATCGAACAAGAAATCCGTGCCCATGATGTTTTCGCCCAATAAACCAAAGCTTCGGGCCTGGTTGATAGCTGTTTTCATTGTCTGGACAGAAATGGGGTATTTTGCATGGCAATTGATATATCCTTGTGAGGAACCGGCAGCATAAGCACCGATAATCATGCCCTCTATCACAGAATGGGGGTCGCCCTCATCAGCGTTGTCCTTGAGGAAGTGCTCTTCAACCAGGAACGGCACGTCTTCTACCGATAAATTTGTATAATGCACAGCTTCGGGATCAACTATCAGGTCTGGACTTTCAGTTTTGGGGTTACCAATAAGAGAAGTATCAAGCACCTGGACCTCATCCACGAGATCTTGCTTAACCAATTCGTCCTGCAGGGAGCCCATCAGGCTGTATGCGTCTTTTTCTATGCATACGGGATCTATCGAGACGAGGACATTTGAACGAAAAAAAACCATTTAAAATCTTCCAGAATCTCTTTGATTCTGTCCTTTAGTTTTATATCTGATACTTTTTGACAACGCTGCTGCCGATAACGTGTTCTTTCATGATCTGGCGCGCCATTTCTGGGGTGACTTTGCCGTAGGTAACTTTTTCTTTGCCAGGCAAAACCACTTGAATAATGGGTTCAAAGGAATCGAGGCCAATGTTGCCCGTTTGACGGACGATGATGTCTTCCAAATTTTCCTTTTCGATCATATCCAATATAGCTTTAAGCGTCTCACGGGCACCAGTTGCAATACCGACCGTTCCCATACCGACGATGATCTCTGTCTTTCCAGATGTTTGTATCAATTGTTGTTTTTTAAGCGCCTCTTCGCGAATACGCTTGAGATCTTCGAGTGATTTTATAGTAGGCATAGTTTTCTCCTATAACTCAATGACTAATTCTTTCATGCCACGGTCATTTTCAATGGTTTTTTCATTTGTATCTGCTATCAAATGTCAATCTCTAGTATTGATATTCGCAGTTAAACACAGAATCGAAAAACAAATTGTGAAAATTACCACAATAGAGTTTATTATTATTTTGGAATTTGGTCAATAAACAAATGTCATATTTAAGGTAGAGAATAGTCAAATACGGGTTTTTATTGAAAAACGGCGTCTTTTAATCCCTCTCAGTGCATATTTTAATCCACGTTGCTTTTATTTTTTCGTAAAACAGTTTTTTTAAATTCACCACAATTCGAATTTTCTCACAGAAGGGGTAAAATGGAGGGTATTATACTATGACAAAACTATAATTTTGAGGTTCTTATGGCAGACATTATTCGCAGTGTGAAGGGCACCCGTGATTTTTATCCGGAGGACATGGCAGTTCGCCGTTGGATGTTTGATGTTATTCGGGATGTTTCTACGCGTTTTGGTTATCAGGAATACGACGGCCCCTGTCTGGAATTCATAGACCTTTACGCGGCTAAATCCGGGGAAGAATTGGTAAAAGAGCAGGCTTTTGTGTTTTCCTCGCGCGGGGATGACCTGCTCACCCTGCGTCCGGAATTGACGCCCACATTGGCGCGCATGGTCGCCCAGCAGCAATATGAGCTACCGCTGCCGCTGCGATGGTGGTCGATTGGACCTTTTTGGCGATATGAGAATCCGCAGCGTGGCAGAACCCGCGAGTTTTTTCAATGGAACATCGATATTGTGGGTACGGAGTCTGTTGTTGCCGACGCGGAGATTGTAGCTGTTGCTGCGACCTTTTTCATAGAAGCTGGTTTATCCCCAGATCAGGTTTCTATATACGTCAATAACCGCCGACTGATGGATGAGGCTTTTTCAATCCTGGAGATCGAGAAGGATTTACGCCCTACTGTCTTTAAGGTGGTTGATAAGCTGGGCAAACTTTCCGAAAACGAATGGCGCGCCTATGCCTTGGATGTGGGATTGAGTGAGATACAAGTAGACGGTTTGTTGAAACTGCTCAATAACCAGAACCTTTGGCAGGATTCAGAAGAGCTCGTAAAATTCTTTGATTTGATCAAGAGCTTTGGTGTAGAGGATTATGTTTCCTATAATCCTAAAGTGATCCGCGGATTGGATTATTATACTGGGACAGTCTTTGAAGCTTTTGAGTTGGGTGGCGAGTCGCGGGCAATTCTGGGCGGTGGACGCTATGATAACCTCGTGGCGGACGTGGGGGGAAGGCGCATGCCCGGTGTGGGTTTTGCCATGGGGGATGTTGTCATGGAGTTGGTCCTTCGAGATGCCAACGTAGTTCCTGAGCGATTGGGGAACAATCCTCAGTTGATCGTTACCATGTTTGACGAGACGACCTTGACCGAGTCGCTGGCGGTGGCAGCTGAACTAAGGCAGGCGGGGTACCGTGTGGCGATCTACCCGGAAGAAGATAAATTGGGAAAACAGTTCAAATACGCTGATAAGCTGGATATCTCCGTTGCAGTCATTTTAGGTCCAGATGAAATTGATAAAGGGAAGATTGCGGTTAAAAACTTGAGAACGAGGGAACAGATTACGGTACCACGCGAATTTCTATTAAAACAAATAGAAAAGTTTATGAAATAGAAAATAAAGACTTTTTAGAAATGGAAACAAATAGTCTTATTTTAGGGGCTTGGTATCAGGAATAATCTGAAAGTCTATCTTTTGAGCTTAAAATATTCAACTTTATAATACGAAGACATTGTAACCTTATCAATTGTTATCAATACTCGAGTTGGGCAATTTTATTATTTTAACTTGAAAAGTAGATCAGAAAGCATTCAGATGAGAACAATATTTACAAAATGCAGCATAGCACTTCCGGATAGATTATTATCTGACGGCGCAGTGGTGGTCAACGATCAAGGAAAAATTGAATTTATAGGAAAAGAAGAAGATCTATCAGACCAAGATGGAAAGGTGTTAAATCTGGGGGGGAGGATACTTTCACCAGGGTTCATCGATATCCATGTTCACGGTGGTAACGGCGTCACATTTGGCGATGGGGACCTCGCAGAGGGAACAGCGCAGTATTCCAAATGGGTTGTTTCCACTGGTGTCACTGGATATTTGATGTCAATTGCACAACCAACAACTGACTTGTTGATTGAGACGATAGGGGAATATGTCAATGTATATAAAAACCCTCATAAGGGGGCTGAAGCCCTCGGTTTTCATCTTGAAGGTCCCTTTCTGAATGTTGAAAAGAAAGGAGCTTTTAATCCTAAATGGCTTCGCAGCCCAGATTTGGATGAAATGAAAGCCTATATTAAGGCTGGTGAAGGTTGGATCCGTCAGATGACCTTAGCGCCGGAACTTCCTGGAGCAGAGGAAGTTGCCCGATTGTGCATGGAATCAAATATTCTGGTGGCTTTGGGTCATACAAACACGGATTACGAAACAGCGAAAAAAGCTCTGAAAGGTAGCTTTCGCCATGTGACCCACACCTTTAATGCGCAAAAAGGTTTCAACCATCGGGAGCCTGGTGTTTTTGGTGCTGTGTTGGATTCGGAGGATATTACTGCTGAACTGATCGCGGACACCGTTCATGTTCATCCTGCAGCAATGCGAATACTTGTGCGATGCGTAGGCAGCGATCGTGTCGTCGCAATTACTGACGCCATGATCGGTGCGGGATTTGAAGATGGCGTTTATCAATTAGCAGGAAGTGATGTGACCGTCAAAGGTGGCCGTGCCACTCTAGAGAACGGCACACTGGCGGGCAGTATTGCCACTTTAGATTATTGTGTTGCAAATCTGATCAATCATGTAGGGCTCAGTCTGACCGAAGCTGTTAATACTGCAAGTCTTAATCCTTCTCGGGCAATAGGTGTTGATGATCGTTTGGGGAGCATTGAGGAGGGGAAAGATGCCAGCCTGATTGTGATTGACAGCTCGATAAACGTGTCGCTTGCGATGGTTAAGGGCAAGATTGTCTATAACACTTTAACATAAAAGCAAATCCTGTGGTGAAAAAAATTTCATAGGCATTGTCAGTTTAGGATATCTGGGAAGAAAGCATCTCTAAAGGTCGAGAAAATCATCCAAACACCATACTCATCAATGGCTAAGGGAATGAATAGAATTTTGCTTACTCTTTAGCAGGGAGGTCATTGCCAAGCATACATCGCTAACTTGCCCTGCAGTTGAGGATGTGTTAGAATTCTGTTTGATTATGGTGCCCGTAGCTCAATGGTGGAGCGCCGCACTGTGGATGCGGAGGCCGTGGGTTCGACCCCCATCGGGCACCCCAAGGATATTATGGAAAGCCCAAAGGGGCTTTTTCTTTTTAATAAATATTTTTCTTCAGGATTAAAATTTTGGATTCCTTGTTTAAACGATTGCGATTATCAGGACAGGATTTGTTGAATGTATTATGCCTGTATTTGATATGTTCAGGTAGAATGAAAAATAAAGTTAGAACAGTGTCCTTGCCGTGATTAAATGGTAAGGTTTTTTAATATCGATACCTATTTAAAGATGAAATCCTTGATTGTCAACATACTCACAACAATAGTGCTCAGCTTATTCCTAATAACAGCTTGTCAGAATATCCCTGTGCCAACAATTCAGGATAACAGGAATAGTGAGGTAGCTTCAGCAACTTCTTCTCAGCCGTTTACCCCCATAAAAGGAGAAACAACTGCGCCCACATCAACATCAATGACAGGCACGCCGGATCCTCCTGGTCTTACGTCTACCTCAGAAATCGTATCCCGTGATCCAGCGAATTGGAAAAATTGGCCAATTATCCCGCAAAAGATTTCAGATGTGATGGTTGAAGTTTATCAGCGCGGTTTAGCGCAGGGAAATGACGACCATGCATTCTCAATTCTTGGGGATTGCCACAGCTTGCCGGATGTCTTTATGGGGGTCTATGACCGAGATCCAGAGGTTGTTGCTGAGTTGGATCCTGATTTGCAGAAGACTGTAGACCATTTCCAGGGGTCATTTGACCGCTACAGCCCGACCGTACGAGAGGGTGCAACCGAGGGCGCGCTGCTCTGGTGGCGCTGGAATCTGAACGAGGAAGGGTATTGTGAGAACGGGGAGATGCCCATTGATTGTGAACTGCGTTACCAAAAGCCTATCATCACCTTTGTCCATGTTGGCACGCATTGGGAGGCCCGCAGCATGGAATATTTTAGAACGATCATTGAGCAGCTTTTAGAACAGGGCTCAGTACCGATCATCGTTTTTAAGGCAGACAACCGCGAACTCGATGAACGTGTGAATGAGAATTTGGCGAAGCTAGCTGTTGAATACGAATTGCCAGTATGGAATTTTTGGGCCAGTGTGCAGGATTTGCCCAATCAGGGCTTGCTGGAAGATACCCAAATGGAGTTGACAGAGGCTGCTTATGCCGTTCATCGTCGTGACGGTTTGATTGTCCTGGATGCTGTTTATCGGGCATTGCGTGAGAAATTGTCTGAATAGTCTCATTTTTATTAGTCGAACTTCAGGGGAGATACCTTTTTCAGCTCTGTTATCGATATAATACCATATATTTCGTATAGTAATTGTATCATATTCCTAAAATCGCTTTCTTTTTTGGCGTTGACTGCAAGATTGGTCATAATTAAGGTGATAGAGTACTAAAATAAACAGAATTAAAGGATGGTCCTATGGCTAACCATGAAAAAACTCACCAAGCAAAAAACGGCAGCCCTTCACATCATGAAGGTATGTTCCGTCGAAAATTCTGGATCTCAACCCTATTAAGCATCCCCGTTCTGGTCTTTAGTGAGACCGTGCAAGGCTGGCTCGGATATTCGATTCCTGATTTTCCTCTCTCAGCTTGAATTGTGCCCGTCTTTTCCATCATTGTTTTCTACATTGGTGGACTGCCCTTCTTCCGCATGTCGCGAGGAGAGCTCAAGGACAGAAAACCAGGGATGATGACATTGATCTCCTTGGCGTTGGCGGTTGCTTTTATTTACAGCCTGGCTTCCAGCTTCTTTGATTTAGGCAGCTCGTTCTATTGGGAATTGGTCACTCTGATTGATGTGATGTTGTTGGGGCATTGGATCGAGATGCGCAGTGTGCGCCAGGCATCAGGGGCTTTGAGTGAACTCTCGAAACTGCTGCCGGATGAAGCCAATCGCATTAATGAGGAGGGTGAGATAGAAATTGTAAAAGTCACTGAGCTTGAGGTGGACGATTTGGTCTTGATTCGTCCTGGTGAGAGCGCACCTGTGGATGGCAAGGTCGTTGAAGGGGAATCGACTATGGATGAGTCGATGATTACGGGCGAATCAAAGCCGGTTCCAAAGGAAAATGGGGATACAGTCGTCAGCGGAACGATCAATGGTGATGGCAGTTTGCGAATGAAGGTAACCGCTGTGGGGGAGGAGACCACGCTGGCGGGCATCATGCGCTTGGTGGAGGAAGCGCAGCAGTCTAAATCCCGAACCCAATTACTAGCAGACCGTGCCGCAGGGTGGTTGTTTTACATTGCCCTGGGTGTAGCCATTCTCACAGCAATAGGTTGGTTGATTGCCATCGGTTGGGATGTGGCTGTCCTGAATCGGGTGACATCTGTGCTGGTGACAGCCTGTCCACACGCATTAGGCTTGGCCATCCCGCTGGTTGTGGCGATCTCCACGTCGATTGGTGCATCCAATGGCATATTGGTTCGCGATCGAGTGGCGCTGGAATCAGCCCGCAATCTGGATATCTTCGTTTTCGATAAAACTGGGACATTGACCAAGGGTGAATTTGGCCTGGAAGAGATGATCACTTCCGGAGATATGAATGACGACTGGGCTTTAGCCATGGCCGCTGCGCTTGAACGCGATTCGGAACACCCGATTGCCAAAGCCATACGTATGGCTGGTGAAGATCGCGGCCTGGATATTCCCGACGCATCTGGTTTTGAAGCCATCAAAGGGAAGGGTATCAAAGCCAGTATTGACGGCAAGCAATACTATGTTGGGAGTGGACGCTTGTTGGAGGAACAGGATATTTCATTGGAAGGCGATATCGCCAACTTTTCACAAAAAGCCAATGAAAAGGGTATGACTGTGGTCTATCTCTTGTTTGAAAACGATGTGATGGCTGCTTTTGCCCTCGCGGATCAAATTCGTGACGAAAGCTTTGAGACAGTAAACTCTCTGCACGAGCAAGGCTACAAGGTGGCGATGATGACGGGGGACAGCGAAGCTGTGGCAAAGACAGTCGCTGACGAATTGGGTATTGACGTTTACTTTGCAGAAGTGCTGCCGGAAAACAAGGACAAGAAAATCCAAAGCCTGCAAGAGGAGGGTAAAAGGGTCGCCATGGTGGGGGATGGGGTGAATGACGCCCCGGCGCTGACCCGGGCGGATGTGGGTATTGCCATCGGGAGCGGCACGGATGTGGCGATTGAATCTGCGGGGATCATCCTGGTGGAGAATGATCCCAGGGATATTCTACACATCATTAAGCTGAGTAAGGCAACCTATCAAAAGATGGTGCAAAACTTGATCTGGGCTACCGGATATAACGTGATCGCTCTGCCGCTGGCAGCCGGCGTGTTAGCGCCGTTAGGGATCCTACTGCCGCCGGCGGTGGGCGCCTTGATTATGTCTCTCAGCACGGTGATCGTAGCCGTCAACGCACAGTTACTGCGGCGTGTGAGGAGGGAAATTTGATTTGAAGGTGTAGGTCACCTGTGGCGGCTCGGTAGAGCCGTCCAGGTGACAAAGATCTTGTAAGCAATGCTGATTGAATAGATAAACACCTTATGAAGTACAGGCTTTTGCCTGGATTTGATAAATAACTCTTTATAATTCGTTACTCTATTTGAAGAAATATTTTGTCATGCTGGCGGCGAAGCCGCCTGCATGACCTACGCGAGAGGTCTCTAGCGGCGAAGACGTCATTCAACACACCAAAAAACCACTCACATTGACCAGGCATCGGACTTGTGGCATAATTTAGGCAGTAAAAACAATAAATTATAGGCGATGATGGAAACGAATACGCAGCCCGCTGGCTGAGAGCGATCCAGGGATATGGTGTAAGCCGGGAAGCCATGACTGCGGAAAATCCTTCCGGAGCAGCAATCTGAACATCCCAAAGGGATAAGTAAGTGCGCCAGAGTCACACTCTGTTATCAAAATGCGGTTTTTCAGATTCTATGAAACCGGTTGAGGTGTTCACAATTGTTTGTGAAAACCAGGGTGGTACCGCGGGTGAGATGCTCGTCCCTGAAGTGGGACGATTTTTTAATTTAAGCGTCATCATTTTTGGAGGATCAATGTTCGAACCTGTATCATCAAGACTTAATATTAATTTGCTGGAAGAAGAGATCTTACGGTTTTGGAAGAAGAACGATATTTTCCACCAATCCATGGAAAGCCGGGAGGGCGGCCCTGAGTATGTATTTTTCGAAGGCCCGCCGTCCGCAAACGGTAAACCGGGTGTGCATCATGTGCTGGCGCGGGTCTTCAAAGACATGTTCCCGCGCTATAAGTGCATGAACGGCTACCACATTTCTCGCCGGGGTGGCTGGGATACTCATGGATTGCCCGTCGAGATCGAAGTGGAGAAGCGCCTGGGTTTCACAAATAAACAGGACATTGAGGATTACGGCATTGCTAAGTTCAATGAAGTCTGCCGAGATTCTGTGTTCACCTACATCAAGGAATGGGAAAAACTCACCGACCGGATCGGCTTTTGGGTTGACTTGGATGATGCTTATATCACCTACAAGAATTCCTACATTGAATCCGTTTGGTGGCTGCTTAAGTCCATCTGGGATAAAGGGTTGCTCTACCAGGGTTTTAAAGTCGTCCCATACTGCCCGCGCTGTGGGACCCCGCTCTCGGATCATGAGGTAGCGCAGGGGTATGCACAGACGACTGACCCCTCAATATTTGTGCGTATACCTTTAACGGATGAGGAGAACACATCCTTATTGGTATGGACGACTACTCCTTGGACGCTGCCGGGTAATGTTGCTGTTGCTGTGCACACAGACGTTGAATACGTTAAAGTGAAGTTAGGCGATGGACCGGATGAGGAATATCTGATTTTGGCGAAGACGCTCCTTGAGCAGGTTTTGGGTGATCGAGAATATGAGATCGTCAAGACTTTCAAAGGCAAGCAACTTAAAGGGAAACACTACCATCCCCTGTTCACTTTCATGCCAGTGGAAAAGGATGCCCACTACATTATATTAGCGGAATTTGTGACTACGGAAGACGGCACAGGGCTAGTACACATTGCCCCAGCTTTCGGCGCAGACGATATGCAAATGGCCATTGAGAATGACATGCCTATCCTAATGACGGTCAATGACAGTGGGCGCTTCACAAGCGATGTCCGACCCTGGGCTGGGATGTGGGTTAAGGATGCCGATCTGTTAATTGTCAAAGACCTCGAACAGCGCGGGTTGATGTTTTTTGTAGGCACTTATGAGCATACCTATCCCTTCTGCTGGCGGTGCGATACACCCTTGCTATACTACGCACGCTCCACCTGGTACATCCGCACCAGCAAACTGAAAGATCGGTTGGTGGCGTTGAATGAGAATATCAACTGGTATCCAGAGTATATTAAGCATGGGCGCTTTGGTAACTGGCTGGAAAATAATATTGATTGGGCGCTGGGCCGCGAGCGTTATTGGGGGACGCCGCTGCCAATCTGGGAATGCGAAAATTGTCATAACCAGGTGTGTATTGGATCTGTGGAAGAACTGAGCAAGTATGCTGGACGTGATCTGAGCGATTTGGACCTGCACCGTCCTTATGTGGATGACATCCATTTTGAGTGCCCTGAGTGCCATGGGCGTATGAATCGTGTCCCAGAGTTGATTGATGTGTGGTTTGATTCTGGTTCCATGCCGGTGGGGCAGTGGCATTATCCCTTTGAAAATGTTGAAACGTTTAAACAACAATTCCCAGCAGATTTCATTTGTGAAGCTGTGGACCAAACCCGAGGATGGTTCTATACCCTGCACGCTATCAGCACTCTAGTGTTTGATAGCCACTGCTTTGAGAATGTGATTTGTCTGGGGCTGATACTGGATAAAGATGGTCAAAAGATGTCCAAATCTCGCGGCAACGTTGTCGAGCCCTGGGATGTGATTGACAAGCACGGCGCAGATGCCCTACGATGGTACCTGTACACAGCCGGTCCTCCCGGACAAGAGCGACGTTTCTCTGGTGACCTTGTAGGAGAGGTCGTCCGCACCTTTACCCTGACCCTGTGGAACACTTATTCTTTCTTCGTGACCTATGCCAATCTGGATGAGTGGACGCCGGATGAAACGACTGAACCGAAATACAGCGATTTGGACAAATGGCTGTTATCCTCTCTGCATACCCTCGTTAGGGATGTGACTGGGGCATTTGAAAATTATGATGTCCCCGGTGCGACCCGACCCATTGAGAAATTTGTGGACCAGCTTTCGAATTGGTACTTGCGAAGGTCACGCCGCCGATATTGGAAAACAGAATCGGATTCAGACAAGGCTGCTGCCTATGCAACGCTGTATGAGGCGTTGAGGACCCTGGCTTTCCTGTTGGCACCAACGATGCCCTTTATGGCGGAAGAAATGTATCAAAACCTGGTCCTTAAAGTGAATTCCGATGCAGTGGAATCTGTGCATTTAGCAGAGTGGCCGGAATATGATCCTGATTTAATTGATGAAAAGCTGAATCAAGACATGGCAACCGTGATGAAACTTGCTTCACTGGGGCATTCAGCCCGTAATGCTGAGAACCTGAAAGTGCGTCAGCCCTTGGCGGAAGCGGCGTTTGTGGTTGGCAACGCGCAGGAGCAGGGAGTGGTCTCAGAGTACGCTGATCTGCTGGAGGATGAGTTGAACGTCAAATCCGTCAGCCTGCTGGGGAGTGCCAGTGAGGCGGTCAGCTTCAGTCTAAATCCGCTGCCCAAACAATTGGGGCAGAGATTCCAAGCGCTGTTCCCAAAGGTGCGGCAGACATTGCTCCAACTGCCGGCGGATGAATCGGCACGTAAGCTCTTGGATGGTGAATCCCTCACTATTGAAGTGGATGGAGAGTCGTATGAGATCACACCTGAAGAAGTCGAAGTGCGCGCTGAGTCGAAAGAGGGATATGCTGTTGCTTCTGAAGGGGCTTATCTGGCAGCGCTCGTCACGGAGCTAAGTCCTGAGTTGGTCAATGAAGGGCTTGTAAGAGAATTTGTCAGGCGGGTACAATCACTGCGGAAAGATGCAGACCTAGATATCGCGGATAGAATTCATTTATACTATTCAGCATCTGAACGCCTGACCAATGCCATTGAGGCTTTCGAAAGCTACATCAAAGAAGAAACATTAACAAAGGAAATCACGCAAGGCGTTATCCCTGAAGACCTGCCATTCCTTCAGGATGAATTCGATGGTCAATCGGTTCGGATCTGCATCGAGAAAATCTAAGCACATTGGGAGAATCGTTTGAAAAAAATTATCGAAGAATATGGATTTCTGCTGGTTGTCGCGGGTATTGTCATCACTATTGACCAAATCACAAAAGCCATCGTTCGCGCCAATATCCCATTTGGTGAGCAGTGGATGCCTTTGGAATGGTTAGCGCTCTACTTCCGTTTTGTTAACTGGAACAATACGGGTGCAGCCTTTGGTTTGTTTCAATCCGGCGGGATGGTTTTTGCCATTCTGGCGGTCATCATTTCAGTTTCGATTGTGATATATTATCCCAGAATATCCAGAGAGGAAAAACTCATGCGTTTTGCCATTGCCCTGCAGTTAGGCGGCGCGTTGGGCAATCTGATTGATCGGATTCTTTCTGGCCCGGTCACAGATTTTATTTCCGTGGGTGAATTTCCAGTGTTTAACGTTGCTGATTCCTGTATCACCATCGGAGTAGGGCTTCTTATCCTTTCAATGTGGATCAGTGAGCAGCGCGAGAAGAATAAGAACATGGTATTGGATGAACTAAAGCAAGAAGAAGTCAATTCCATTGAAGAGAATTCATGAGAAAAGAGGACCATCGTTTTCAGGTTGAATCAAGTAATGAAGTTCGGGTGGATAAATATCTATCTGAACAGTTACCGGATATTTCTCGGTCTCGTATTCAAAGAATGATCGAGAGGGGGGGTGTAACGCTCAACAGCGAGGTTGTCACAAAAGCTGGTGAGAAAGTTAAGCCGGGGGACTCCCTATTTATTACAATTATTGATGAAAGTGTGGATGGTCTCCTGCCAGAAAATATTCCACTCGATATTATTTACGAAGATGAAAATGTCATTGTCCTCAACAAACCCTCAGGCATGGTGGTGCACCCTGGTGCCGGAAACCCATCCGGTACGCTGGTTAACGCTTTGTTGTCTTATTATCCCGCGATACGCACCGTAGGTGAGGAGGATCGCCCAGGCGTTGTACATCGATTGGATAAAGAGACATCCGGTGTGTTGATTTTCGCCAAGACGCATAAAGCCTATCAATGGCTGGTCAGTCAATTCAAATCCAGAGAACCACAAAAGACCTATCATGCTCTGGTGGACGGCCATCCGCCGACGACCACAGGCCGAATCGAAGCGCCCATTGTCCGTGATCCCAAAGTTCGAACACAGATGGCAGTGGGACTTCAGGGCACAGGGAAATCCGCTGTTAGTGAGTATTTCCAGTTGGAGAAGTTTAAAGATCACACCTTATTGGAGGTTCATCCCATCACTGGCCGGACGCATCAGATCCGACTTCATCTTAGTTATATCGGCGTTCCTGTGGTTGGGGATACGGTTTATGGGCATCGCAATCCAAGCTTACCCATGGACAGTTTATTTTTGCATGCAAAATCTTTATCCATTAAACTGTTCGGGGATCGTGTGCCGCGCACCTTTGAAGCATCGCTGCCGAGGAATTTGGCTGTTATTCTAAAAAGCTTAAGGGAAACGGAAGGAAAATAAAATGAAGAACATTGACCTCCGATCAGATACGGTTACGTTACCCACAGAAAAGATGCGCAAAGCGATGGCGAATGCAGAGCTCGGTGATGACGTCTACGGTGAGGACCCCACTGTGAATCGTCTGCAGACAATGGCAGCAGAACGTATGGGAAAGGAAGCGGGATTGTTTGTTCCTTCGGGAACAATGGGGAACCTGGTAGCAGTCCTGACCCATTGCGGCAGGGGGGATGAAGTAATTATGGGGAATTGCGCGCACACATTCATTTATGAGGGAGGTGGGGTAGCAGCGTTGGGCGGCGTTCACCCACATACTATTCCAAATCAGCCGGATGGGACTTTGTTAATTGAGGATATCCGCCACGCCATTCGGGCAGACGATCCCCACTTTCCAAAGTCTAAACTGTTAATCTTGGAGAATACGCAAAACAAATGCGGTGGAATGTCTATCTCGCGGGAGTATATGTTGGAAGCTGCTGCTGCAGCGCATGATGCTGGGTTGGCCATACATCTGGACGGGGCGTGGATATTCAATGCGGCTGTGGATCAGGGCGTGTCAGCGGTTGATCTGGTCGACATGGTTGATTCGGTCACTTTCTGCTTGAGTAAAGGATTGTGCGCACCCGTAGGGTCGGTGTTATGCGGCTCGCGTGAATTTATTGAAGAGGCAAATCGTATCCGCAAGCAGCTTGGCGGCGGCATGCGGCAGGCGGGTGTGTTAGCAGCAGCAGGGATTGTGGCATTGGAAGATATGGTAGACCGTCTCGGTGAAGACCATGACCATGCCAGAGCGCTGGCAGAAGGGTTATCAGAGATCCCTTCCGTTCTCCTGGATAAGGGATCGCCTAACACGAATATGGTGTATATCAAGTTGGACCCATCTTTGGGGGTTGACGCTGAAACTTGTGCCAAAGAGCTTAAGAGAAAGGGCATCCTTGTGGGAACAACAGGGCTGCGGCACTTCCGACTGGTCTGCCATTATTGGATAGTGGATGAGGATATCCCAAAAATCGTCAGAGGCTTTCAGGATGCGATTGATGATTTAAGAACTGAAATCAGTGGGTCGTAACCTTAATAGCGATGCAAAAATATGATATACCCCTAAAATTTCAATAGTTTTGGGGTATTATCATTTAAAAATCGAGCCATTATGATCATCATCCTTTCCGATTTACATTTTTCCGAAGCGCAATCCACAAAAATTGGAAATTTAGAATTTAATCGCAATCTGGCAGCTGACACTTATCAGGCATATTTTGATGATTTAAATCAAGCCGCAGTTGAAAACGAGATTCAAGAAATCAATCTTGTCCTAGCTGGGGATATTCTAGAATTATCCCGTTCCGCAATCTGGCTGGATGGCTCTGACCGGCCTTATATCGACAATCAGGAGGTGTCAGCGGGATCCAGTTGCGAAAAAACAATCCTCCATATCATTGAAGCGATCAGCTGTGAAGAAAAGGTAGCTGAAACGCTGGCGCTATTGCGCAATGTCAATGATTTATTTAATTGCGATGTGAAGGTGCATTATTTGTTGGGCAACCATGACAGATTAGCAAATGCCACGCCCACAATACGTCATAAGGTGCGGGAAATTTTAGGGTTGGAGGGTGGCGAGCGGCTTTTTGAACATACTTATATTGCACGGGACACTAAGAATCGCCCATTCTGCCTGATACGTCACGGGCATGAGTATGATCCGATGAACTTCTCGGTTAACACACATCTTATGGATGAAATCCCAACCAATCTCTCTGAGGCGGTTTATGGAGAAGCTTGTTTGGGTGATATTCTCACTATTGAGTACGGAGCGGCCCTGCCCAGGTACTTCGTAGAGACTTATGGAGAAAAGGCGATTCTCAATGATCGCACGCTGATGGCGTTGTATGAGCGATTAATGGCTTTTGATGATGTCAGGCCAACAACCGCACTTTTAGCTTATCTTTTTTCAACGCCGAGTGTTGAAAAGAAAAAAACCTGGGAGTTGATGGCACCTTGTTTCATCAAAGCGATCAGTGTTTTATCCAAAAACGAACAATTTCAGCATTTTCTCAAACACTCCTCAAGCCTGAAAACAGGGCAGCGGCTGCTGCTCAGGGTCTTTCTTAATTCTGGATTGTTCGCAAGCAGGATTCCATATTGGCTGATCAAACAAGTAATGAAGCGAGTGTCGAAGACAATTAATCTAAAATCTCAATCACGATGGGCAAAGCGCGAAGCACTCATCCGTAATAAGGCCTCTGGGTGTCAGTGTGTGGTCAGCGGCCATACGCATTTTCCAGAAGTATCCTTGATATCATCCGAGGAAGGGGATGAGCGCTATTATATTAACACCGGCACCTGGCGAAATTTGATACATGCCACCAAGGAATTTGATGAATTTGGGACGCTTAGTTCAATGACACGGGTGGTTGTCTTTCGTCCGAAAGAAAAGGTCATTTCTGATGACGAGACCCAGTGGTCATTTCAGTATCTCAGCGGGTTTAGTTATGGAGATTACCGGCAATTTTAGAATCCAGGACACATGACCTCTATCCGATCTTATTTAAACAAACTTTTCCAGAAGCATAACACCATCACAGTCGTATCGGGATTACCGCGTTCCGGCACCTCTATGATGATGTCGGCACTGCGAGCCGGCGGGTTACCACTGCTGACGGATGATGCGAGATCGGCGGATAAGAACAACCCTAAAGGCTATTACGAATTTGAACGGGTTAAAAAGCTGCAAAAAGGGGATGTACAGTGGCTTCCTAGGGCTTGTGGAAAAGCCGTGAAAATTATCTCTGCACTCCTTGAATACTTGCCTGAAACCCATAATTATCGAGTCATCTTTATGGAACGGGATATGGATGAGATACTGGCATCCCAGGGAAGGATGTTGGAGAGGGACGGGAATGAGAATCAGCATCCAATAACCGATGACGAGATGCGCCAATCCTATGAAAACCACTTAGCTGAGGTCAAAGCCTGGATGGGAGATAAGGACTGGATTCAAACCCTGTTCGTCAGTTATAATGAAGCCTTGCAGCATCCTTTACAGGTGTTCAAAAGGGTGTCAGCGTTTCTGGATCATAATGTTGATCCGGAAGAAATGACTCGTGTCATCGACCAAGATTTGTATAGAGAACGCAGCTGAGGTAGCCGTCAATATGAAAGGCTCTATGATTAACCTCCGGAATAAAAATGTGATTTTTGTGGTGCTAGACACCCATCGCTATGACCGATTGGGGTCATATGGTTATGATAGACCCACATCTCCAAACCTGGATAGCTTTGCCTCGGAGTGTTTGTTCTTTGAAAAAGCGATTGCACCGGGACAGTGGACGATCCCTTCCCATGCTTCTATGTTCAGCGGGGAGGTCCCGGCAGTCCACAAAACAGTTCAAGCTGACGATGCCCTGCCAAAAGAATTTCGAACACTTGCAGATCGTCTCTCTGACCAAGGGATACAAACCACCGGCTTTTGTAATAACCCGCTGGTGGGTGTGCTGCAAAACGGTTTCAAACGTGGATTTGACCATTTTTATAATTACTGTGGCGTGATTCCGTCTACACCTCAGAAGGCAAAAGAGGATATTTGGAAACCGCTTCGCAAATTATGGTCGAAATACACTCAACTCTTGCGGCGGCTTTCTTACCCTATCCAAAACACCTTTGCTTCCCCCAATGAGTTTTTCTTAGCAGCCTTGAGACCTTTATTTGTGCCTATGTGGACTCGGGCGGGAAATTTCAAAGGGATGACAGAAAGGTCAATCAGAGAGACAACCTCGTTTATTGAAGAAATCGAAAAGCAAGGGTCTGGTGGACATTTTGTCTTCTTGAATTTAATGGAAACCCATTTGCCCTATTCGCCGCCGGATGAATTTGTTCGTAAATTTGTGCCGTATTTTTACGAAACACCGGAAGCTCAGCAATTTATGCGCGATTTCAACCGGAGAGCCATGCAGTGGCTCATTCCTTTGATTGAGCCATTTAAAAAGATCGAATCCGCAACACTTTCAGACATGTACGACGCGGAAGTAGCTTATCAGGATCATTTGCTGGCGCAGCTTTTCTCGGTTCTGAATTCAAATTATCACCGCGACAACTCCATGGTTATCTTTTTGGCGGATCATGGTGAAATGTTGGGCGAACATGGGTATATGGGACATGGCTTTGGCGTCCATGAAGAGCTGATTCGGGTGCCATTGTTCATACGCGTGCCGGGTGTGGCAGGCGGTATCCGTATTGAGACAAGTGTCTCTTTAACGCAGGTTTTTTACACCGTAATGGATTATTTCGGTTTTAATTCGGTATCCATGCCTTATGCTAATGAGGTAGATGTTAGTTGTAAGAGCTTATTAAGACTCGGCGGTCAAGGCGAGTGCATATCAATGCCCGTTGTAGCAGAGGCTGTTGCGCCAGAGAATGCCTTGAGAATTATTAATAAGCATGCACCTGAATTGATGGATCGTTTTCATGCTGACCATACTTACCGGGCAGTCTATCAAGGCGATAAAAAAATGATCGCCATTGAAGGGTTGTCGAGGGTATTATATAATTTGGCAGGCGATCCAAATGAGGAGCGTCCTTATCAAGATGAGCACCGGATCAATGAATTGGCAAAGATCCTGGATGCTTATCTCGAAATAGCTGAAACTCGCAGGAATGGATTTACAAAACAGAAAATATCCCTCAAAGATGATCTGATCCAACAACGTTTGCGGGATTTAGGTTATTTAGAATAAAGGAGCAACAAGGAGAATGTGTTTATGATAGATCCTGTTATTTTCACCATAGAAATCGGAAACTTTTCTTTTTCCTTGTACTGGTATGGCGTGCTGGTAATGCTTGGCGTGGCGATTGCGGCTTGGGTGGCCTCAAAAGAGTTCAAAAAACGCGGCCAAGACCCGGATTATATCTGGGACAGCCTGTTGTGGCTTCTTCCCGCGGGTGTTATCGGTTCCCGATTGTGGTATGTCCTCAATGCGACGCTTGGCGGCGATCTTCGGTATTTTCAGAATCCACTCTCTATTCTTAATCTGAAAGAAGGCGGGCTGCATTATTTTGGTGCTCTCTTGTTCGGTGCTTTAGCGTTTTATTTATATTCCAGGAAGATGGGACTGGATATCTGGTTGGCACTTGATGCCGTGGCTCCTGGATTACTCCTTGGGCAAGCTATTGCCAGACCGGCGAATTTTATCAACCAGGAGCTTTACGGTCAGCCGACAGACTTACCATGGGGTATTACAATTGATGCACAGCACCGAATGCCGCCCTGGAATGATTTGTCGCGTTATCCTGTGGAAACCACGCGTTTTCATCCGACCTTTGCTTATGAAATGCTGTTTAATTTTCTAGCGGTGGGTTTGCTGATCTATTTGACCCGGAAGTATGAAGATAGACTGAAACCTGGTGTGGCGTTTGGTATCTGGCTGATTCTGGCGGGCGTAGGCCGAAATTTCATTGAATTATTCCGCCCAGATCAACCGACATTCCCGGGTACAGCCTTTAGTTATTCGAGATTCGTTGCTATTCTCATGATTATTGCAGGAGTGTTGTTAATCCTGATCAAATATAGAATATTGAGAATTGGGTTCATCCCTGCTGGCGCTGATGAATATACCATTGCTCCGCCTCTTGAAGAGCAAATGGAAACGAAGAAAGCCCAGAAAAACAGTTCGGAAAACCTCGACACTGATGAGGACACCCAGTAGGGGTTCATAGATTATTTTCCTTTGATCACATACTCAGAATCCTTTCTAAGGCGGTTTAGACGCCCTGGGGCAACCTCTTTTTCGTTTTAGATATTTCTTTATCAATATATAACTATCTCTTTCAAAACATTGCATTTTATGGTTAGGAAAAAGTGCATCTATTGCTGTCTGCTGATTGTTTTGTCCTTTAACTAAAAAGCTGGCCACTCTGTCTGTTGAGAGGCCAGCTTAACTTTACAGAATTTATAACTATTTCTCTTTATCTTTTAGCACATCTGGAAGAATAAAACCCCGTAATGCCACCAACAAATCCCGGCGTTTGAGGGCACGTTTCCGGTCAATTTCCACCGCACTAGCTTTATCATCAGCTAATTTTCGTAAGGCTTCGATCCAAGCTGCACTTTTTATAGGTTCATGCACAGCCCGCCATCGCTCGACCTTAATAGCTAAATCATCTTCGTTAATCAATTCCTGGCGGATTTGGGTAATTGTCATTCCCTGTGATTCAAAGGTGAATTCCTTCTCTGCATACTCTGGCTGGATAGGGCATGTATGCATGCAGGCACCGCATTTTATGCAGTAATAATCTGCCAGTACCAATTCCCCTTCGTCGTTGATATGCAACGCCCGTGTCGGGCAGACATCTGCACATGCAAAACAACCTTCTACGCATTTTTCACGGCGCAATATGACACTGCCCTGCCAGGGCTGGGTGACTTTGAAAGCGCCATTACTGGCAACTTCGCACTGGCGACAACGGATGCAGTTTTCGTCGTCGACCAGCATGGTGTCTTCTTGTTCATCATAGCTGATAACCCCTGTCGGGCAGTTATCAATTACGAAATCCTTGAGGGAAAAATCAAATTTGGATTTATCGAAAGAAATGTCCCCTCGGACCTCTGGAAAAGCCTCGTATTCTACAACTGGATTCTCTTTTTTGCCGTTAATAGTCATCTCGATGGCATGGACGGGGCAAATTTCAGCACATATCCCACACATTATACATTTTTCAGGATCGACATCTACGGAAGGCGGAATGATCATGCGGCCATCCACAATCTCACCATCAATGTAGGTGAGGGCGTCCTTAGGGCAGGCAGTCGGCCCCATCTGGCAGCCAACACACCTATCCAGATCCCAGGTCATCAGATAATGTCTGGTGATCATGGGGCGTTCCAGGGTCATTTCATGTTCGTTTCTGGTTTTTATTGATTTTCCATGTTGACTCATGATCTCTCCAGTTAGATATCGGCAGGGAGCGCCTGCAATTCAGCAAGGCTAAACACCGGACCATCTTTACAAATATATTTTGAACCGATATTGCAGCGTCCACATTTCCCGATTCCACATTTCATTCGTTTTTCCAATGATATAAAAATATCTTCTGGTGCAAACCCCAAATCAACTAACGTAGGCAGTGTGTATTTGGTCATTATTGGTGGACCACAAACTACAGCTACCGCGTTCATAGGAGATGGTGCCACTTCTTTTACAACGTCGGGAACATAGCCGACATGATGAGACCAGCCCTCTTCTGGCACGTCAATAGCCTGGTGAATTTCTATGTCTTCTCGTTGATACCAGCTTTGGATATCGTGCTTGTACATGCATAAACCAGAAGTCCGGGCACCATAAATTACCACTAATTGATCAAAATCTAGACGGTTTTCCGGGTGATGAACATGCTTGGTCAATGCATAAAGCGTTGAAAAGGCACATCCACCACCGATAATGACCAAGTTTTTTCCTTTCCAATCTTTCAGAGGAAAACCATTTCCCAGAGGTCCTCGCATACCAATTGGATCTCCAGCTTTGAATGTGTGAATATGTTTGGTGAACGAACCTAATTTTTGAACCGTAAATCGTACAAAATCGCCTTCCCAGGCAGCAGAAGCAATGCCAAAGGGGGCTTCTCCCTTGCCAAAAATGGATAGCTGACAGAACTGTCCAGGATTATACTTGTTGAAGAATGCTTCACAATCTTTATGATCATCGAACGTCAATTCAAAGGTCTTTAAAGAATTGTCATTTGATTCAAAATAAGCCCGTATGATGTGCATTGGTGTGGGTTCGTAGGGGTTATGTCCGTTATCCGGCATGGATGACCTCGCTTTCGAAGTCGCTTGCAGCCCTTAGCATTGCACGGATGTCTAAGCCTACTGGACAATAACGAACACAACGGCCACACCCAGTGCAACCAATTTTCCCAATTTGGTCAGGCAAGTAGCTGTATTTGTGCATTAACCTCTGGCGTGTTCTTTCTGCCCGAGTTGGACGAGGATTATGACCAGATGCTTCCTGAGAGTAGATTCGAAACATACAGGTGTCCCAATTGCGAACGCGCTCATTTCTTTGAACTTCATCAACAATGTCAAAGCAAAAACATGTTGGGCACAGGAAGGTGCAGACACCACACCCTAAACAGGATTCAGAAATTTTTCCCCAAAAATCGGTATCAAAAAGATTGTCTAAAGTCTGTTTGAGATTTTCTGTTTCAAATGCAATCGTCATGCTTTCCGTGACCTGAGTCTGATGACGCTTGACTTTCAATTGTTCTTCTTCGGAAGCAATTGGCAACCCTGAAAACAGTGCATCGCCTTTATCTGAGAATGGTTCGATAAAATAAACATCATCCATTTCTGTCATTAAGGCATCCATGCCTTCGTGGTTAAATGGTCCGTTGCCCACAGTTGTGCAAAAGCAGGTTGAATGTGGGTTATTGCATCCCAGCCCAACGATAATGGTTGATGAACGACGGGCTAACCAATAGGGGTCAGAGTTTTCTTCTGTAATAAATACCGTGTCTAATAAGGTGACGGCGTACGCGTCACAGGGTCGGATACCTAAGATTATTCTTTCTTCCGGCAATACTTTAACGTCTTCTAATTGATTACTTTTTGGATTGTACCTGAGCATTACCTCAGATTGCGGTAGAAAAAGAGACTTAGGTGGGTAGCGGGTATTGATTGATTCGTTTAAAGCCAATTCGCTGTTTGGATGCACTGGATGAAATTGTAAAACCCCGTCAACGAATTGTGGCGCTATCACTTCGTATTTTGAAGACCAATCTTGTAAAGTTTGATCTAGTTTTTTCTTTTCAAGAATATATATCATAATGTGATCATCCTCAAACTACAAATCGGTTTTTGTCGTCAAGGTTGAACGATGCAAAAGGTGGTTGTGTTGTATCATCCATGCCTGCTTCAAATTGATACGTCGCAAGCATGTCCTCGTTGAGTTTATCAGTGAGGTATGTCAATTTTATATCCATTGGACAAGCGCGTTCACAAGCTCCGCAACTCGTGCAGCGACCAGCCATGTGGAAAGCGCGGATAAGATGCCAAGCTTGCGTGCCGGCTGGTGAAATGCTGGTTTCGGTCCAGCGTGGAGTCGCATGGTCGACAAAACACTCTGTACAATAACACATCGGACACGCTTCACGGCAGGCATAGCATCTTATACATCGTTCAGCTTCTTGACGGAAAAGAGCGTAGCGTTTTTCCTTATCCAGCGCCTGGAACGACTCGACTGACTGGCGGACGATAGAAGGATCTCCTTCTGGTACGGGATCACCTAATAGGATGTCAGGGTTGATTGGGTTTGGATGAACGCAACGCAGACATGAGTCGTGTAACACTTCCTTACGGGGGAATTTGATTTGCTCACCTTTAAATACTACCGAAACCTCATCCTGAAATTCGGAGTAGTTAGCAACTTCTTCACCAACCCTATTAAAAATTTTTCGAATATCAACTATTCCCTGACAAGGAATCCCGATCATGTATAGGTTTTCTCGTGGATGTTGTTTTTCTACAACTAAAGCATTTACAGATCTGCTTTCACATCCACGGACTACAATGCCGATTTTTGTGTCCTTTGGATATCGAGTTAGGTAATTTGCCAGGTTATTTTGGCATAACCCATTGTATTCCAAATCATCCAGTTCATTTGTGTTTCTAAAAAAAGCCGGTTGAGGACGAAGCGGTGCGTCTGCTTTTTTGAATGCAATGAAAACATCAACAAATCTGTCTTTCAATAGCCGTTCTATTTCGGAGCGTAATTTAGCCTTGATTTCAGACATATTGGCCTCCGACGGGTTGCTTGGTTCTTGTGGCTAAAACCTTCGCTTCTCCAAGTCTGGCAATTTCAAGTTCAAAATCAGACAATTCTTTCTGAATTCGACTGCGATCTTGTAAATCTAACCAAACAAAACGTACTCGTTCCCTTTCGTACCCAATATAATCAAGAAGATTTAAAAATTCGTCTTGTTGGCGTAGTGCGCTCAGATTTCCTTCCTTGTAGTGACATTTTTCTGGCAAACAACCACTGATCATAATGCCGTCAGCGCCACCCTGGATTGCATTTAATATAAATAAAGGATTGATGCGACCTGTACAGGGAAGTTTTACTAAATGAATTGAAGGGGGGAGTTCATTATCCACCCAATATTGGTCTGGCTCCGAGTATAAACACCATTTGCATTGGAATAATGCAATTTTTGGTCTGGTTTCCATTAGCTTCTCACTTCCTGTGGTTGCAGCCAGTCCCAGATATTTTCAACAACCGACTCGTCTGTATATTCCTCTGGCACCCGTATTGAAGTTGAACGGCAAACGGCGGAGCATAGTCCACAGCCCATACAAAGACTGGAGTCTACATCGGCGACCTGTATCATACCCCTGTAGGGGACTTTGGTTTCGATGATTTTTATGGCATCATATGGGCATGCTTCAGCGCATAATCCGCAAGCGACGCATGTTTGTTGGTCTACGACTGCAGTTTTAATCATCGTATGCTTACCGTTTTTTGAAGCAATTGATTTAACAGCATGGATAACCCCAGATATGTGAATTTTCTGAGGGCATGCAGCGTAACAAAGATCGCATGCTGAACACAACCAGGTTGTTCGGCTGTCAAATGCCTCGTCTTTCATTTCCATCATAACCATACGAAGCAATCGACGAGGATTGAATTCTGGTTCACCTTTATGCTGGATCATGCATTTGCTGACGCATGTCCCGCAGGAATAACATAGCTCTAAATATTCACCACCGGGAATGGCTTTTACTTCATCCGCAAAAGACGGTTCTGATGCTTCATGACTCATCTGACCGCCTCCTTTTGTTCGTTGATGGCATCGGAGAGCAGATCCGAATAGCCCATGGCTTCAGCGACACCAGGTACACCCGGGAATTTCTTAAGCCGCTTTTCCATCTCAGGTCTAAGCTCATCAATTTCTTTTTTAAGGTCTTCGCTGGACATGCCGTCCAGAGCAGCTTGCATTTCATTGAGCACACGGGCGTATTTATCACCTTCGGCGGCGCTGATCCACTCGACACGGAAGCGTCCCTCGGACATTCCCATCCGATCAAAGATTTTCTGCAGCCGTTTTGCACGTCTTGCGCCGAGCAATTGGCCAGTGATGTAGTGGCAGTCCTGCGGGTGACACCCGGAATAAAGCACTGCGCCCGCGCCCAGGCGATAAGCCTCATAGATGAAATCGGTATCCATACGGGCAGAGCACATCACTCGGAGACCTCTTTCATTGGCGGTGTATTCAAAATGGCTGGTGCCTGCAAGGTCTGCGCCGCCGTATGAACACCAGTGACAACGGAAAGCTATAATCTTCTTTTCCGGTTCCTTCGCCAGCACAGCGCGCATCTG
>CAZNRI010000016.1:0-50009 GCA_964575595.1 uncultured Candidatus Brevefilum sp. | reverse complement strand
GGGCGGCCTGACGGTGGGCGCTGGCTCGATCACCAAGATTATTGAGTAAGAACGCTAAAGGAAGGATGACATGGTTGTTCCAGGAGATGGGGCAACCATGGTAAAATACACATGGCAAAAAAGAAAGGTGTCCGACCGGTTATTACCCTGGAATGTACAGAATGCCAGGAGCGGAATTATACGACTGAGAAAAACCGTCGAAATGATCCCGGCCGGGTGGAGTTGAAAAAATATTGTCCACGATGCAGAAAACATACGCTGCACCGTGAGGTAAAATAAGTGATGAGGACAGGCGACGGATAAAAAAACCTGCCTCCCGACGTGCATAGGCCAGTAGCTCAATTTGGCAGAGCACCGCTCTCCAAAAGCGGGGGTTGTGGGTTCGATTCCTACCTGGCCTGCCTGGAATTTTTCAACGCCGTCTATCATGGGCGGCGTTTTGGACGTAAGCAAGGAGAAACTTGTGACGCCTAAGAAGAAGAAATTGAACATTATTCAAAAGCTCCAGCGCTTCTGGCGTGAAACCACTGGTGAATTGCGAAAGGTCACCTGGCCCACACCCTTGGAAGCATGGAAAATGACCCGTCTTGTGTTGATTGTGATGGTTATTATGGCGTTGATCCTGGGCGTATTGGATTTCGCATTTTCACGATTGATCACGCTCCTGGTTGCCGTATAATTATTTAGTCAACGGACAGAGAGACAGATAGGTAAGGTTATGATGGCAGCAGAAGAAAAAAAAGAAGAAGAACAGGTTAAAGAAGAACGCGAAGAATCCGTTGAGGAAACGGAAGAAATAGCCGCGCCTGTGGAAGATGCTGCCGAATCACTTGTCGATGCTCTCCAAACGGATGAGGAATCAGATGAGGAAGCGGATGATGGACGGGCGTGGTTCGTGGTGCATTGTTATTCCGGATATGAGAATAAGGTGCGGCACAACCTTGAACAACGCATTGAATCCATGGGGATGAAGGATAGGGTTTTTGATGTAGTAATTCCCACGCAAGAGGAAATTGAGGTCAAGGACGGCAAACGGCGCTCTATTGAACGGCACGTGTTCCCTGGCTATGTGCTGGTGAATATGATCATGAGCGAAGAATCCTGGTATGTGGTACGCAATACCCCAGGAGTAACTGGTTTTGTGGGCATGGGTAATGATCCCATTCCCCTCCGTCCCGAAGAGGTTTCGCAGATTCTTCGCCGAATGGAAGCGGAAGCGCCCACGATCAAGGTTACCTATAAGCCAGGAGAGACAGTCCGCATTATTGATGGACCATTTAACGACTTTCATGGCACTGTTGATGAGATTGATATGGAACGCTCGAAAGTTCGCGTTATGGTAAATTTCTTCGGCCGATCAACCCCGGTTGAATTGGACTTTTTACAAGTCGAAAAAGTATAAGCAATTAGAATTAGAATATTGTGGGAGGGTTGAAAGACCCGCTTGAACCACAAAGGAGTATTAACGTGGCAAAGAAAGTAAAAGCAATTATTACCCTTCAGATCCAGGCTGGCAAGGCAAACCCGGCGCCCCCCATCGGCCCGGCGTTAGCCCAGCATGGCGTCAATATTATGGCTTTTTGCAAGGACTATAACGGCCGGACAGCTTCTCGCGCCGGTGAGATCGTCCCTGCGGAAGTCACCATCTTTCAGGATGGATCATTCCGCTTTAAATTGAAATCATCTCCTGCTGGCATTTTATTGTGCAAAGCGGCGGGCATTGAAAAAGGTTCTGGCGAACCCAACCGGGAAAAGGTTGGAACGGTAACCCGTGCTCAGATTCGTGAGATCGCGGAACTAAAATTTGATGATATGAATGCCATCGATATCGAAGGCGCGATGCGTCAAATCGAAGGCACCGCCCGTAATATGGGCATCGTTATAGAGGATTAATTTAGTATTTCGTGGGAGGGTTATCCTAACCCGCTAGCACCACAAAGGAGATTTCATGGCAAGTCATGGTAAAAAATATCTTGAAGCACGTGATAGGATTGACCGCGACAGTTTGTATGAGCCGCTGGAAGCCTTCAAACTGCTGAAAGAAATTAAGTTTGCAAATTTTGATGAGACAGTAGAAGTTCACCTTCGCACTAGCCTGGACCCACGGCAGGCGGATCAGCAGATTCGCGATGTTGTGGTGATGCCCAATGGACTTGGCAAGAAGGTGACGGTCGTTGTTTTCGCCCAGGGTGACGCGGCGGATGCTGCTCGTAAAGCTGGGGCGGATTACGTCGCTGATACCGATGAAATTGTTGAGAAGATCCAGAATGGGTGGACGGAATTCGATGTTGCCATCGCCACGCCGGACATGATGGGCACAGTAGGCCGGTTGGGTCGAATTTTAGGCCCCCGCAGTTTGATGCCCAACCCCAAAGCAGGTACGGTTGTGCCGCCGGATCGCATCGCAGGTGCCATTGAAGAGGCAAAGGCTGGGCGGATAGAATTCAGACTGGATAAGACCGCAAATATTCACGTTCCGATTGGGAAAATTTCTTTCACAGCGGAACAATTACACGAGAATTTGGCGGCTCTCATGCTTGCAGTTCGGCAAGCCCGTCCTGCAGCCGCCAGCGGCAACTTCATCCAACGAGTGACAATTACCTCAACCATGGGGCCGGGGATCAAGGTTGATCCCTACGACTCATCACTTACTTTGTAAGTTGATCGGTTTGTGTTATAATACTTGACACAAAATTAACAACAGCATAGAGAATTTCTTCGCTGAAGAAAGCAGGTGCTCCTCAGGGAGCTTAATACCCCGCCGAGGTGAAGGCAGAATTTTACGATTGGATGCCGGAAGGCGTCTTGAAATGAAGTCTTTGCCTCAGCGGATATTGAGGCAAAGACTTCAATGTTTAAAAAGACCAAAACCGGAAGGAGGTGAACACATTGGCATTTACTCGTAAAGAAAAAGAAGCTATGGTGGAACAATACAAGGAGTGGATCGATTCCAGTAACGCATTCTTCGTTCTTTCATTCCAAAACATGGGTATGAGCGAAATTGACGAAGCGCGAGAAAAATTGCGTGAGGTCAACGGCGAAATCCATGTGGTGAAAAACCGACTCTTCAGACTTGTGATGAACGATATGAACTTGGATTATGAGGAAGAATTTTGGGAAGAAAACAACATGGTCGGGTTCGCATTCAGCGATGCCCCCAGTGTCGCCAAGGTCTTAAGCGATATTTCAAAAACCGACTTTTTTGATATCCGCTTGGGATACATGGATGAAAGACTTCTTAAAGCTGAAGAAGTTAAAGCGTTAGCTGATCTCCCGACTCTGCCCGTTATGCGCGGCATTGTATTAGGAACGATTATGGCATCAGCTACCAAACTTGTACGTACTTTGGCAGAGCCAGCCCGTTCGATGGCTGCAGTTGTTAAAGCCTTCTCAGAAGAAGGACAGGCTGCTAAAAACGCTGCCTGAATTGAATAGAGCATTGGAAACATCGGTATTGATTACCAGATGAAATTAGAGAACAATCATTGCTAGGAGAATAAAGAAATGGCTGATTTAGAAAAATTAATGGATCAATTAAGCGAGCTGACCGTTTTGGAAGCCGCTGAACTTGTCAAAATGTTGGAAGAAAAATGGGGCGTATCCGCGGCTGCACCAGTGGCCGCTGTGGCTGCTGCAAACAATGGTGGCGCTGAGGAAGAGGTAGAGGAACAGACAGAATTTGATGTTATCCTCAAGGGCGCTGGTCCGAAGAAGATTGAGACCATCAAGGTCATCCGCCAGCTCACGAACCTGGGTTTGGTCGACGCCAAGAATATGGCTGAAACCGCCGATTCCAAGATCCTCGAAGCTGTTGGTAAAGAAGTTGCGCAGGACGCCAAGGAGAAACTCGAAGCGGCAGGCGCTGAAGTCGAGCTTAAATAGCACTATCCGGTTTTGGTTAAAAAAGATCCCCGGGTTCTCAGAACCATCGGGGATTTTTTGTTTTTAATTTTAGATGTTGGTAAATCAGCCTCCCAGCTTGCGGATGACCAGGACCACCTTTCCCTGCACCTGCACCTGAGAGGGGTTATCAATGATGATGGGGTTCATTAATGGATTTGCGGGTTGTAAACGAACCTTGCCGTTCTCATGATAGAAATACTTCAGGGTTGTCTCATCGCGGTCCGATAACCAAACAGCTACCATTTCCCCATTTTCAACCTGCGAGACCGGGCGCATGACCACAATATCGCCGTCGTTCACCATAGCGTCAATCATGGAATCCCCTTGCACTTCCAGCGCAAACAGGTCTTCCGTCTTTTCACGTGGGGAGAGCAGGCTGCGGGCGATATCAATGCCCGTTTCCTGATCGTAATAGTTAAAATCTGAGGAGGGGACAGGGACAGGTTCGCCAGCGACGATCCGCCCGACGATCGGAACGCTGAACATTTCCATAACGGTTTGAGCAGCCTGAACCAGGTTGCCTTCCAGTGTCTTGAGCATTCGGATTCCCCTGGAGACGTTGCTCTCCCTTTCGATGAAATTCATTTCCTCAAGTTGATTGAGGTAGTAATTGACAACCGAAGTTGAGCTGATATTGGTATTCTCGCCAATTTCCCGGATGGATGGCGGAAAACCATTCTCAGCCTGGAATTTTTCCAGGAACTTGAGAATCCTTTTATGCCGCTCTCCTAATCCAACCTTTCTTCTTGCCATCATGCTAGGCTCCTTAATCTCAAACCGCTCATTTGTGCTAATAATCACTTATAATAATACACGAACATCCGTTCTGTGTCAAGATGGTTTTCGTCTGAATTAAAAACTAACAATTCATTAAATTAATTTCGCGATTGACAAAGTGTTAGGGTTTTTGGAGGATCAATTCTTTTTGTGCGTTGATATTGTTGCAATCCCTGAGAAGTAAAGGAAGGGAAGAAAATCCTTGAGGAGTAAGGTATGATTGTATGTCAAATGGCATTATAACAATATCATCATGGAGTGTATTGGATGGAGAAAATTATTCAAACGGAAGATTTGACCAAATATTTTGATGATTTACTGGCAGTTGATCATATCTCGTTTGATATTAAATCCGGTGAATTGTTTGGGTTATTAGGTCCGAATGGGGCAGGCAAGACGACGACCATTAAAATGCTGACCGGTCTGGCGAAGCCCTCTAGCGGGAGGGCGGTTGTTGCTGGAATTGATATTCGCAAGCATCCCAAGGAAGCGCAGTGGATGATGGGCGTGGTGCCAGATGAGAGCAACCTCTATCCCGAATTGACGGGTTTTGAAAATCTCAATTTTTGCGCCGCGCTTTATGGGATGGCAAGGCAGGAACGACGCCGACGCTCCCGTGAATTATTAAAGATATTCGATCTTTCCGATGCTGCGGACAGGAAATTTGGGGACTATTCCAAAGGGATGAAGCGTAAATTGACCATCGCAGCGGGTATCATCCATCACCCCCCTTTACTCTTCCTGGATGAACCGACGACCGGCATTGACGTTACCAGCGCACGCCAGATCCGTCAATTAACTATGGAATTACGCAAAGGCGGCACAACGATATTATTGACGACCCATTACATTGAAGAAGCAGAGCGGTTGTGTGATAGAATTGCATTCATTGTCAAAGGGCGTATTATTCATATTGACAGTGTCGCCAATCTCCTGCAGCCTATGCAGGATGTGTATATCATGGATGTCGTTTTGTCGGATGCGACGGGAGGCTTGTTGCCGGCTACGGTTCAGCATTTCCCCGATTATCATGTGGAGATGCTGCCCGGTGAGGTTATGCGGTTCACCTCCCATCAACCCATCATCGTAAGTCCCATTATCAATTTTTTAGAAGAACACGAGGCGCAGGTTTTGGAAGCGCGGCGGAAGAAGCCGTCCTTGGAAGATGTGTTTGTCAAGTTAACGGGTGTGGACAAAGATGCGATGCTGAACGGCACAAGGGACAAAGGCGGTCGTGTATGAAAAATTCAACGGCGTTTTGGAATATCTTGTTGAAGGACATCAAAGCCTATTATCTTAAACCGCCCAATATCAGTTGGGGCATTGTGTTCCCTTTAGCATGGACGGGAATGTTTTTCGTCCGATCAGGGCAGGGACTTGAAAGTATTGAGTCACTCCTGGCAGGGGTGATCTCGATTTCAATTCTATTTGGGACGACTTCCATGCTGGCGGTTACGGTGACCTTTGAAAAGAAGAATGCCTCCTTTGATCGGCTGCTGCTGGCACCCCTGCCTCTGGAGGTGTTGATGTTGGCTAAGACCAGCGGTGCTATTCTCTTCGGCATGATGAATGCCCTGGTGCCCATCGCGATGGCATCCTTTTTAATGGATCTGTCGGGGTTAAAGTGGGTCTATATCCTGCCGGCGATTTTGCTGATAGCAATTTCATCCACTTTTTTAGGATTGTTTGTTGCTGTTTCCGTGAATGAGGTGTTTGAGGCGCAGACTTTTTCAAATTTTATTCGGTTTCCTATGCTTTTCCTGTGTGGGCTTTTTGTTCCCCTTCAAGACCTGCCCGTTTTTCTTCAGCCCCTGTCCTATATTTTTCCATTGACCTATGGGGTGGATATTCTCCATTTTGCCATTCAGGACCAGAGTGTGCTCCCTCTTTCTATTGATTTTGGGGCGCTCATCGGTTTTTGTGTGATTCTGTTTTTGATCAGCCTGAGAAATATCCATAAACGATGGATTTTATGAAACGCTTTTTAATAAATAGTGAATGATGAAAAATAAACTCTCTCAGTTCAAGCAATTCTTTTCTCAAATTGAGTTCACCAAGCGTGCCATATGGGATTATTTGTTGATTCTTTTAGGTGCCTTAATTCAAGCCCTGGCGCTCAGGCTTTTCCTTGTCCCGGCCGAACTGGTCAGCGGTGGCATCAGCGGCCTAGCACAATTGCTGAATCATTACACGGATTTTCCAATCGGGATGATGGTGCTTTTGGGGAACATCCCTCTGTTTATTATGGGTTGGCAATATCTGGGTGGGCCGCACTTCGCCATCCGCACAATTCTGTCCACTTTGGCTTTCTCAGTGTTTACCGATAGCTTATCCCTTTTCCTTCCACGTACTGGCGTCACAGATGATATGGTTCTTAATACCATATATGGTGGTTTGCTGTTAGGTATTGGTTTGGGGATTGTTTATCGGGGGCGCGGCACCAGTGGCGGGACGGATATTTTGGGTCGTATCCTCAACCGTCATACTGGGATGACCATTTCACAGGCTTATCTGATCACGGATTCGGTGGTGGTTTTAGGCGCGGGATTTGTGTTTGGCTGGACTAAGGCTTTGTACGGTCTTGTCTTGATCTATGTGAGCGGCTTGGCTGCGGAAGTTTCATTACAGGGAACCAATATTATTCACACGGCGATGATCATCACGACGGAAACGGAAGCGATCACACAAGCGATTATGCATGATCTCCAGCGCGGGGTGACCATTCTTTCCGGCACAGGCGGTTACACCGGAAAGCCCAGGGACGTAATTTATTGCGCTGTCTCACGTATGGAAATTAACCGATTAAAGATTCTCGTTCACGAGATTGACCCCAACGCCTTTATGGTGATCGGCCAGGCGCAGGAAGCGCTGGGGGAGGGCTTTATGCCTTTAAACAACGGAAAATAATTAATCCAAAAGTGTTTCTTTAAAGAATTTCGTAGCTTGTGGTGATCTCTGCCACGCCGCGCAGCGTCGCTGCCACGGAACAGTATTTCTCTTCCGAGAGTTTAATAGCTTGCTCAACGCTTTTTTCCGTCAGCCCCTCGCCTTTGACTATGAAATTAATATGAATCTTGCGGAATGTCCAGGGCGGATCAGCGTCCTGCTTGGCGCTGACCTGCACTTCCAGATGGGAGAGGGGGGATTGCTTTTTCTCCAGGATGTTAACCACATCTACGGAGGCGCATCCCGCCAGGGCGGATAGAATCAGCTCGGACGGTTTCATGCCGGTGTTTTCATCGGGCGTTGACATGACGACGGAATGACCAGTTGAGTCGGTGGAGACGAAGCGTTTGCCGCCCGGAATCCACCTCAGGGTTGTATGTGATGCCATTTTTTTTCTCCTCTTGTGTTTTGTCTAATTATGATATTTTGCCCAATAATTTGATCAATTCTGTCATCCGGGTTCGTTGAGACTGAGGATCTTCTCCCGCTTCCAAAGGGAGAAGGCAGTCGCTGGCGACATCCTGCAGGAACTGTAAGCTGGCGGATTGGACTGCGGAGCGGATGGCGATGAGCTGTTGGACAATGTCTTTGCAATCGCGATCCTCTTCGATCATCTTTCGCACGCCGCGCAGCTGGCCTTCAATGCGTGCCAATCGGCTGTTGATGTGTGATTTGGTTTCAGGGTTCTTGGTTTGAATCATCATGAGATGACCTTTCTTTCAGACCACCGGTCTGATGTGATTATCCCGCTCAACGGAAACCGCCGGCCGAGCCGCAGCTTGACGCGCTGGAAACACCTGAGCCCTGAGCTCCGCGCGAGGCAAAGGTGGATATACATTTCTGTGTGTTTCTGGATTGACACACCGGGCATTCCGGGGATTGGGCGTCGGGGTCATTGAACCCCATCAGCTTTTCAAATTCCCTGCCGCATTGTTGGCAGTGATATTCATAAATGGGCATAAGTGATGACTTCCTTTACTAGTGCTATACTCCAGTAGAGTATATTATCAAAGCTGTCCCCTGTCAATACGCCTCCTTTGATGAAAAGGGATTACAATAGCCTAAGTGGCACATCATCAAAATTCTGCCAGCTTGATATTCCTGGTGGAAATTTGAGATTTAACATGTAATTATCGTTTTTCAATGTTTCATACCATTAGATTAGGAGAGTAACTTTGGGCGAGAATATAAACATTGGAATCATCATCTGTGACCGATACCGCACCTGTGCTGGAGGAAAATGTCTTAGATCTATGCGGCAGCGAGAAGGCGCTTTCAGCCGTTATAATGATGATGATTTGACGCTGGTGGGCTACACGACCTGCAATGGCTGCCCTGGCGGGAATATTGAATATGCAGGTGATGAAATGATTCGGAATGGTGTTCAAGTGATCCACCTCGCAACTGGGCTTTTGGTGGGCTATCCGCCCTGTCCCTATATCGACACGTTTAAGGCATTTCTCGAACGCCGTTACGGGGTTGAGGTGGTTCTCGGAACACACCCTATTCCTCAGAAATATTTGGAGATGCACCAATCTCTGGGCACCTGGAAAGACCCTGAATGGGAAGCTCGCCTGCAACCCACTATGGCTGATGAAGCTGTAAGACGCGCTTATAATTGAGCGAGAACCTTCCCTTATGATTCGCTTGACAGGAAAGCTGCTTTTAACGATAATTAGGGCAATAAATAGATGATCAGCTTTGACGAAGGAAAGTAGGCTGGCGGAGGTTGACAGGGCAGTGCGGGCAAGACTGAGACCTGCACTCTGCTGAACCCATCTGAAGTTCCCTTCTGAGCTGCTCAGGTGAAAGCGTAAGAACGCTAATAGTCTGAGCCGCCCCCCAACGTTATCTGGGAAGCCAATCGAATTCGAGCGTGTTGGTGAGGAGTGGATCGTGCAGTGTGCCTGCACGGTCAACAAAGGTGGTACCGCGGTCATCCCGTCCTTTTTATTTGGACGGGCGTTTTGTTTAATCTGGACTAAATTTGTTATTATGGAAGCAGGAGTTAATTGAAGGAGGACGATTACATGGCTGAGAAAGAAGCAGAACTGAATAGATTAGAACAAATCAAATCGGAGGCACTAGCCCTGCTGGCGGACGTTGCCGATGAGGAGGAATTGGAAGCCTGGCGCGTGGCACACCTGGGGCGCAGTTCTCCTGTGATGGGGGTGTTTAAGGGCATGGGAAAGCTGGATAATGAACTCAGGCCGGTGATGGGGAAGGTGGCCAACGAAGTCCGGGGGGCATTGGAACAAGCGCTGGCGGAAAAACAGCAGGCGTTGGAAGAGGAAGCCCTGCGCAAATCCCTTGAAACGGAGCAATTGGATGTGACCATGCCCGGCGTTCCGGTGGAGCATGGGCGTTTGCACCCCCTGACGCAGGTGTTGCGGCGTATCATCCGCACTTTTGGTGATATGGGCTTTCAGGTGTACCGGTCGCCGGAGGTGGAAACGGATGATATGAATTTCACCTATCTGAACATGCCTCCTTACCATCCTGCTCGGGATATGTGGGATACCTTTTATACGAAGAAAGAGGGTGTCTTGCTGCGAACGCACACTTCGCCGGGGCAGATCCGGGTGATGCAGGAGCGCGCGCCGGAGCCTATCCGTGTGATTCTGCCGGGTGCGACCATGCGCTATGAGCAGCTTTCCGCTCGCAGCGAGATCGAGTTCGCCCAGGTCGAGGTGTTGGTTGTGGGAGAGGGGGTCACCTTCGCGGAATTGAAGGGTACGCTGGAGGATTTCGCCAAGCGCATCTTCGGCGAGGAAGCCCGGACGCGTCTGCGTCCTTCGCACTTCCCTTTCACAGAGCCATCCGCGGAGATGGATGTGGAATGTTTTGTGTGCGGCGGGAAGGGATGTGCGGTGTGTAAGGAGACCGGCTGGCTGGAGATCCTGGGCTGCGGCATGGTGCATCCGGTGGTGCTGGAATACGGCGGGTACGACCCTGAAGTGTATTCCGGTTTTGCTGCCGGGATGGGCATCGACCGCAGTACCCTCATGCGCTACCGCATTGATGACATCCGGCATTTTAGGAATAATGATGTGAGGTTCCTGAGACAGTTTTGAGGAAGTAGGTAACAGGTATTAGGTACTAGGTATTAGGAATTAGAGAAGGTGTGAGGTGCGAATGGTGAAGGGGAATCAGGGTTTGGAGACGCTGCAGGTCTGGCAGAGGGCAGTTGATTTCGCTGTCGAGATTTGTCAGGACCTTGTGCCTTGCTTACCCCCTGATGAAAAATGGGCGTTAGCTTCTCAATTGCGGCGGGCAGCTCAGAGTATCCCAGCCAATATTGCCGAAGGGTATGGTAGATATACCTATCAAGAGACCATACGTTTTTGTTATATTGCGCGAGGTTCCATAGCCGAAACAAAAACACACATGATTGTGGCATATCGTTTGGGCTACATTGAGGAGTCAATACATCGCCGATACCTTAACCAATTAGATGAACTGGCAAAGATGCTTCACGGCTATATTGGTCATTTGCGCAAACAAAAAAGCCACATCAAAGAACGCCCCGATTTGGATGAGGAATATCGCGTATGATTTTCCTGATACCCAATACCCACTACCTAATACCTGTCATTATATATTTTATAACGATATTGAATTAATAAAGGAACGCGAGGATTAACCCATGAAAGTACCACTCACTTGGTTGAAAGAGTATGTTGATATTGACGATTTGGGGATTGAGGAACTGGCGAAGGTGATGACCATGGTCGGCTTGGAGGTTGAAGAGATCCGCCTGGTCGGGCTGGCGATGCCATCCGGGGAGAAGCATGAATTTAAGTACACCGGCTTCTCATGGCCGGCGGATAAGTTCGTGGTCGCCCAAATTGAGGAGGTCATGCCCCATCCCAATGCAGACCGCTTGGTGCTGTGCCGCTTGAATGACGGGGAGGAAGAGATCACCGTCCTTACGGGCGCACCAGGACTGCTGAAGTATCGAGAAGCTGGGCCTTTTGAACAATCCCTTAAGGTTGCTTATGCCCGTGAAGGGGCTGTGCTTTATAACGGTCACGAGCCCGGATGGAACTTAATGACCCTGCAGCGCATGTCCATCCGCGGGGTGGAATCTTTCTCTATGATCTGCTCGGAGAAAGAATTAGGGATTTCAGATGCCCATGAAGGCATCATCATCCTGGATGACGACGCACCAGTCGGCACACCTTTGGTGGACTATATGGGTGATGCTGTGTTCGATGTTGACACCCTGCCCAACATGGTGCGGGATGCCAGTGTGCTTGGCATGGCGCGGGAGATCGCTGCGGCGACCGGCAAGCAACTCCGCTACCCGGATGATTCGTTGGAGATGACCGGCCCTGATATCCACGACCTGGCAGGTGTGGACATCACAGATCCAGACTTGAACCCGCGTTTCGTGCTGGGTTTGATTCAGGACATCGCCATCCAACCCAGCCCCTATTGGGTGCAGCGGCGCTTGAACCTGGCGGGGATGCGCCCGATCAACTGCATTGTGGACGCCACCAACTACGTCATGCTGGAAACTGGTGAGCCGCTGCATGCCTTCGATTATGATATTTTGGTCGAAAGGTCCGGTGCAGCTAAACCCAAGATCATCACCCGTACGGCTGAGAAGGGCGAGAAGATCACAACATTGGACGGTGTGGAACGCGATCTGGATACAGAAATGGAGATGGTCACCGACACCGCCGGCTTGCTTTCCATCTCGGGGGTGATGGGCGGTGAGGAAACCGAGGTCCATGACAAGACCCAAAACGTCCTCCTGGAAGGAGCCTCCTGGAACTTCATCAATATCCGCAAGACAGTAAGCAAACTGAAAATGACCTCCGAGGCCGCTTACCGCTTCAGCCGCGGGGTGCATCCCGCCCTGGCAGAGTTGGGCGTGCGCCTGTGCCTCAAACGCATGGCTGAGTGGAGCGGTGGGCAGATTGCGCAGGGGCTGGAGGACAATTATCCCAACCCGCCGGAAGACCCGGTTGTTGCACTCTCTGCAGATTGGGTGAATGACAATATGGGTACGGAGATATCGGCTCAGGAGATTGCCGATATTCTGACCTCCCTTGAATTTGACTGCCGCGTTGACGGGGACACCATCACAGCCAAGACGCCGCCGCACCGCCTGGACATCCACAGCGGCATCATCGGTCAGGCAGACCTCCTCGAAGAGGTCAGCCGTATTTACGGATATGACAAGATCCCATCCCGACCGCTGAATCAACCGCTGACCCCACAGAGGATCAATCAGGACCTGGCAATGGAAGAACAGCTGAAGGATTTGCTGGTCAACCTGGGCTTGCAGGAACTGGTCGCATATCGGATGACGGCTCCCGAGCGTGAAGCGCGCCGCTTCCCACCCGAATTTAACGCCCCTGAAGTGGATTATGTCGAGATCCAGAACCCGATATCCGTTGAACGGCGTGTCATGCGCCGCAGTATCCTGGCGACCCTGCTGGAGATCATTGAATATAACAATGGGCTGAGTCGGCGGTTGGCTCTGTTTGAGATTGGCCCGGTCTTCCTCCCGAAAGAGGGGCAGGAGCTGCCGGAAGAAAAGCTGATGCTCTCGATCGGGCTTACTGGCTTGCGAACGCTGCCCTCATGGCAGAGGGATGAGGCTGAATTAATGAATTTCTATGACCTAAAAGGCGTCATTGAAGGTATGGTGTCGGGGTTGCACATTGATGATGTCAGCTACCGAGCCGCTGAGCACCCCAGCCTGCATCCCGGCAAGACAGCTGAGATATTAATCGGCGATCAGGTCGTGGGTGTGATGGGCGAACTGCATCCGCTGGTCAAAGCGAATTATGAGATGGGAGAGCCGCCGGTTCTGGTGGCGGAGATTGAACTGGCGCCCCTGCTGACGGCCTCAAAGATTTTATTTGATGTGGAGCCCATCCCAACCTATCCGCCGGTGTTGGAAGACCTGGCTGTGGTAGTGGATGAAGATGTGACCGCGGCGGAGGTGGAAGAGATCCTGCGCATGGGCGGCGGGGAGTACCTGGCAAAGGTGCAGCTTTTCGATATTTTCCGCGGGAAACAGGTGGGGGAGGGCAAAAAGAGCCTGGCTTTCAACCTAACCTATATTGCGCCGGAACGCACGCTGACGGATGAGGAAGTCTCCAAGCTGCGGCAGAAGATCATTTATTTACTAGACGACAAACTCGGCGCGGAACTGCGCAGTTAAAGGATCAAAGTCTAAATAGACCGAGAGGCACCCGACTGGGCGCCTCTTTTGTAGTAGGTTACGCATGGTGGCGAGCTGAGCGCTGTCACTCAAAGAGTGCTCTCGCTCGAAACTGCGTGACACATACCCGTCATTGCGATTACTATGACATTGTCAAGGGTTGTTTCACACTTAATAACTGTGGGTGAATAGAACGATAACCAGGAATGTACGGAGTCCTGGTTCGGGCAATGGCACATACAATCTTCAATAACTTGTTTGCAATATTATTAATGATCAATTGCTTTGGTTTTCCTTCAGCCAGTTTCCAAAGAAAATAACGCTCAAATACAGGGGAGTGTTGTCGAACAGACATTGCTGCTAAGTAGATCAAACGACGTATGGGTGAAGGTCCATAATGCCTGGAGGTTGGCTTTTTGTTTCTTGAAGTGCCACTGCTATTTTCATAAGGACAGATGCCAATATAGGAAGCTAATGCCTTAGGGTTATAAGGTTCCGGTGCAGAATACATTGTCACCACAAAAAATGTAGCCAGTGTTGGACCAACACCAGGAACAGATTCGAGCAACCGCTGGAGTTCTCGGGAGGATGGGTCGTCATCAATCAAGCGCTTGATTTCCTTCTCAACCGCCTTGATATGCTCTGTGAGCTCCTGGATAGCTTTTTCATGAACATCTTCTGCTAAGGGTGTCCTGACAACTTTGCGTTTTATGGCCTGATTTGCATTTTTATGCGCTGATCTTTGTTCCACAAGCTGTTCTCGCACGGTCAGAAGGGTCTTCAGTTGCTCAATGACCACATCTTTAGGTCTCCAATACCTCAATTGATCAAAGAAGCGATAAGCATATTCAGCTATTTGACAACTATCGACTGGATCACTTTTATGCCCTTCCGGATCAAAGGCTCGCTTCACTTTCAATGGGGCTTCGATCACCATTTGGTAATCATTACTGACCATGAAATAAGCCAGGGCCTCTCCATAGACACCGGTGGATTCCATACAGACAATACAATCTTTTGCACATGCCTTATTCTTATTCAGCCAATATATGAACTGGCTGAACGCATCATAATTGTTTTCAAAGCTCATCGGTTTGGCCGTGATTTGCCACCCTGCCTCTTCTTCAAATTTCCCTATCGATGCAGTAAAGGTCTCTGACCCTACGTCTATGCCCACAAACATTGCTGGTTTATTCATTTCATCCTCCGATGGATAAAGGTGTAAAATGAGAGTAGTCGAACAAGGTGGATTGAGCTTTCTCCATTATCAGTCTCGTGGACGTCATTACTATCTAGCTTTGATCCACACAAGGGCTGGGTCTTCATCGCAATTTAGGCTTGGGCCTTCGAGCGAAATAGACTTGTTCAGCCCTTGTTCGACTATTCCCATATTAGCATACCTCAGATAAATCAAGTCTAATGGAACGGATGCAGCCCGATAGGGCTGCAGGAGTGCGGCAATCTGAGAATTGCATTGTATAGGCCTTTTGTGATGGAAAGAACAATTTATCGATTGTGTATTTTTTTGTTCCTTCTTCGATACTAATTATCCGGTGACCATGATTAAAGTGTGATAATTATTTAGGTGCATATTTTGTCAGGTGGCTGCGCCACATTTTCCCCACATTTTTTGTGGCAGAATCGAGCGCCACGCTTCACAACTACGTTATTTAGTGCCTGTTCTCCAACCACCTTTTTATTTTCTCAGCTTTTTCAAATCTTTCTAATCTAAGGTATGCCTGATACTCATAAACTAAAGTTAGTACCGGAATTTTCATACCTGAAAATTCAATCCATTCCTTATACTCTTCAACCTTTACAGGTTCTTCCCATGTCTGATCAGATAATTTCTTTTGAAGGTCTCCCATGATTTCAACCTTCACGCCAGTGATGTTCAGCACGCCAAAGTGGGAACGTATCTTTTCCGAATCCTTATAATGAACGGGCGTCACAATGTATTCATCAAGATATTCTTCAATTTCATATGCGCCTTGTTCGTCAGTTTGCAGGTCTATATCGTGAACGGCAACATCCATCCCATGCAGCGCCAACCCCAGGCTCCCTGTGACGACCCAATGACTCCGACATTCACCCACTCGGTGACAGATGATCCGGATTGCCTTCAGGAACCTGGATTCAATTGATGAACAAGGACTTTTACTCTCTAAACGGCGTCGCGAATCGCTTCTCATATGCTTCATTTTTCTTTAAAAGCCCGTTCCAATAGGACTGGGTGACGGGAATTTTGAGGAGCAGTTTGAATACCGGTGCTAGTATGGGGTGGTAACGTTCTGGTTTGGCGAGGATTTTGAGCTTTTCAGGATTGAACTTGCCATCTTTGGCTAAATCCGCACCCGCTTCCCGCAGACCGTCAAACAATTTCCGATTCATGCTGTCCGGCATTAGCCGCACCCCCTCGCACCCGCCCTTGACGATCGTCCCAGCATAAGGTGCGTTCAACCGGCGGGCCAGTTTTTTTAAATAGCGCTCCACGAAACGGGAATGGTGCGCTTCCGGGAAGCCGGACTGCACCAAAAAAGCCATGTTGGTATTGTCATCTTGTCCGACATAGGGCGCGAGGGATTCAATAAATTCTTTGACCAGGCCCGGCATGGCATCGGTATATAGTGGAAATCCCAACAGCACTAGGTCGGATTGGGCAAAATATTTACATGCCTCTTGGCGTTGCTTTGCGCTGCTTAAGTAGATGATCTTTAAATCAGGATCTGTGATACTTGAGAATCCCGCGATAACTTTTGATAACATCACTTCTGTATTGCCCGCTTTGCCCCTGGGGGAGCCGTTATAGACAGTTAATCGCATGGGTAACCTCCTCGACGGGTTGATCGATGAGCATGGTGAAGGCGTTCTTGGTTTTCATGTTGAGCATCGTACGGGCGTGAATCGCTGCGATAATCTCAATATCCTCGTTATCCGTGCCCGGTGTTTTCTCCAACAGCAGCGCGCCAAGGGGATAGTTGGAGGGCTTATAACGGTGTCTGTGGTGGGCTTCCCCTTTGTCAACGATGAGATAAGGGTGGACCAGGGGGATCAGCTTATCCATAAACTTCTTCATTTCAGCGCTCAGATACCCCATAATCACGGGTGAGGCGAACAAGACCAGGTCGCTGTTGATCACAGCCCGGCAGACACGATGGGAATCGTCATCAAAAATGCACTCCCCTGGCGTCTTGACCCAGCAGGACCAGCAGCCGGTGCAGTATCCTGCATCCAGATTGCGTAAGGTGAGGGTCTCGACAGTATGATTTGCCTTTTCCAGCTTGAGTTGTAAATCAGAGAGATATTTGTCGAAACCTGATTTCTTATCCTCAGGATTTCCGTTTAGAATTGTGATATTCATATCTTCTTCTTTCATATTGTTAAATCAATTTATCTTATCACAATTTGGAATCGTCTTATAATGAATCTAAAAAACAGGGAATGAGGAGGATTAATGATTATCACAACTTTACTCGAAAACCATCAAGATCCAAAGCGGCCGGAGCTGAAAACCGAACACGGCCTGTCTTTTTATATTGAGCATGATGGGCATATTTTTATGTCGGATGTGGGGCAATCGGGGAACTTTTCTGATAACGCCAAAAAATTGGGCATTGACCTGTCCGGTGTGGAGGCATTAGCGATATCCCATTATCACTATGACCACGGCGGTGGATTGGATCGTTTTTTCAATGAGAATTCAGATGCCACGGTCTACCTGAAAAAAGCGCCATTGGACATGAATTACATTGCAGAATCAGAAACAGGCGCCATACGATATATTGGTCTGGATAAGGGCATATTGAAGGAATTTGATGATCGCATTATATACATCACCCATAACATTGAAGTGTCGTCTGGATTTCGCCTTTTGACGGATATTCCACATGTCTATCCCAAACCAAGCGGTGACGAACGGCTCAAGATGCAAATCGGGGACGAGAAAAAACCGGACACCTTTGAACATGAAATGGTGACGGTAATTGCGGGAGAAGAGGGGTTGGTGATCCTGACCGGCTGCGCTCATAACGGCGTGTTGAACATGGTCGCAGCGGTGCAAAAAGTTTTTCCCGATGAACCTATACAGGCTGTTATTGGCGGGTTCCATCTTCATCACGAGAATGAGAGGGCGGTCAGAGAGGTTGGGAAAGAACTACTGAGGATGAAAATACCGGCGGTTTATACCGGTCACTGTACAGGCGACGAGGCGGTTAATGTGTTGGAGGAGGTGATGGGTGACAGGCTGCATCGGCTGTATACTGGTTTGGTGTTGAGGTTCTGATAAATTGGCTCTTGATTTTGTTGAATTGAATTTGTTAGAATAATATAGATTTAAGGTTATCCAAACTTATTACTGGTACAAGTTTATTTTTTTGATTCAAAAAATCTTAGATTTCTGTTATTTAATTTTATATTTCCTGTTATTGAAAAGGAGATTTTATGAATTGGATTGTTGGTACAGCCATCTTATGGGTTCTAAAACTCATCACCATTCCATTTGCGAAACTGCTTGCAGGAGATCGGGTTAAAAAGATCACTCCAGTTGCGCCTGCGCCGACGGCTGAAGAGGTTATTCCCCCTAATTCGACTGGGGAACCAATTCCGACACCTGCGCCCACACCCGCACCTGCGCCCACACCCGCACCTGCACAGGTAGAAGAAGTAATTCCCACCGGATATTACATTTTGGCGGATGTGATTGTGTTGGGCGTGGCAGGAGGGTTGATGGGTTTGATCTCAGGCTATTATTTCATCGGCTTCTCCTTTAAACCCAAAGACTGGCCCGGCATGATTGTGTTTATCATCAGCAGCCTGATCGGCTCCTTAATCCACGGATAATAGAATTCTTATATTAAAGGGGCGTGGACATATTTCCATCAAGGGGGCATTTTGCATTCACGTTTTACACTTCCTGTCTTGTGTTCTAAAATTAAGTGTTACTAAACAATTATAAAGAGGATTTATGGTAGATATTGAAAAACGCCCTGCTAGGGCGTTTCTATGTTAACTATTGCTTGAGTCAGATCGAACGTGTTAATGAATTTTTTCTTATTACCAAATCCCAGGGATCAGGCGGTATTTTACTTCTTGTGTATAACCCCGGTATCCCTCCAATTTTTCCTGCAGAGTTTTGTCTTCCAACGCGGTGCGGACGAAAATAATCACAAAGGTCAGGGTGACGGGAACGAAGGTCCACAAAGACTCCAACAGGAAAGGGACGGCAATATAAGTGATTATCGCGCTGGAGTAACCCGGATGCCGTACCCATTTGTACGGCCCAGTATTAATCACGTGGTGATCACGGTCTTCCTGAATGCGCACCATATCGGAAAAGAAGGCGTTCTCAATCAGGGCGTATGAGCCCAGTACATATCCAGCCAGGAGAAGCACGACCGAGATGGCTTTGATCACTGGTCCGAATTCAACCGCTGGTCCGAAACGGGCGTCCAGGCCAGCCACAATAGGGATCAGGCCGCCGGCCAGCGCCAACAGGGGGGAGAGGATCTTATCAAAAGGCTCGGGGTTGTCATGCTGCAGGAATTTTCCCCGTTCAGCCAGGATATCGGGGGTTTTGCGCCAGGCAAGGTAGCGGCTGATGACGAATCCTAAGATGCTCGCCAGGGCATAGAACCAGGCTTCCCACCAATTCCACTGCCAGGAGATGAATAACGGCAGAAATGGGACGAGGACAATGAAAATAAAGACTAGGATGATCACCCGAGGGGTCAGGGTTTTTTCTTTTTCAGACATGAGTATTTCTCCCTTCGATTATTAATTAGTCGAGCAATACTTAACTATTATACACTAATAAATCAATATTTTGTCAAGTCTAAATATAGATAATTAAGTCTTATGATGAATTTTTGGACAGTATTATCGGCTTTTATATAAATGATGGGTTAGGTTTGGTCAGGCTTGCGTGCCACGATCACCAGGGATAGGCCCTTCCAGGGCAGCAGGGGGTCGATCAATTTGAAAATAGGCACGAGGACATTGAATGCCTTCAGCCCGAAGCGGCCGATGGCTTCTTGTTTGGCAACTTTCCCCCGATACCACCAACCCAACACACCGATCTTATTTAAGGTGAAGAGTTCTTCAATCTTATATCCCAAGTCTTCAAACAAGGATTGCAGGCGTTCCTGGTCATAGCGGCGATAGTGACCGATGGCGGCATCCAGGCTGGAATACAGCTTTTCACCCCGCGGCACGATGAATATCATCCGCCCGCCAGGTTTCAAGGCAAGATCGGCGTTGGCAACCACCGTTCGATCATCCTCAATGTGTTCCAACACGTTGGAACACAGGATCGAATCCGGCTGGGGCAGGTCGGGCGGGGGCGGCTGGGTGACGTCCCATTCCCGCACCTCTACGCCAGGGGTGTTCATGTAAGCGTTGCGCAGCACCTCAAGATAAATCGGCTCTATCTCCGTGGCGATCACGTCCGTGTACTGCATCAGGATGCGCACGTTGTTGCCGATGCCGGAGCCGATCTCCAGCAGCAGGTCGCCCACATAGGGGCGGGTGCGCGCCAGGGTCCACTCGGTGTACTTGGGTGCAGCTTCCATATCGATCAGGTCTTTGTGCCCATAATCCCCCTGGAACATATCGTCGATGATCCAGAACTTGAGGATTGTCCCCAGCGCCCGCAGTCCGTCCGACCAGGTGATCTTCTTGCCTTCTTTATAGGTGCGCCCATGGTAGCTGATGGGCACTTCGAAGATGCGCAGCTTGCGCTTGGCGAACTTAGCGGTCAGCTCGGGCTCAATGCCAAAGCCATTGGAGCGGATGGGGATGGTCTTGGCGACCTGCAGCCGGAAGGCTTTGTAACAGGTCTCCATGTCGGTCAGGTTCAGGTCGGTGAACCAGTTGCTGACAAAGGTCAGGAAGCGGTTTGCCAAGGTGTGCCGGAAATAAAGCACCCGCCGTTCCTCTCGATCGGCGAACCGCGAACCATAGACCACATCAGCGTCGCCATCCAGGATAGGCTGCAGGACGGTTGGGTAATCCGCTGGGTCGTATTCAAGGTCGGCGTCCTGCACGATGGCGATGTCGCCGCTGGCAGCTTGAATGGCGGCGCGGATGGCGCTGCCTTTGCCCTGGTTTTCATCGAGCAGAATGGGGAGGATGCGTTTGGGGTGTTCCTGGTGCAGTTCTCGGATGATGTCGGCTGAGCTGTCCGTGGAGCCGTCATCCACCAGGACCACTTCCATTTCATCCACGCCCTCCACTTTTTGCGAAAGGACGCGCTGGACGATCTCTCGCAGGGTTCGGCGTTCGTTATAGATGGGGATCAAGACGGACAATTTCATAAGGTCATTAAGTGTTGTTATGTTTCTGCTTGATTATATCATTGAGGGTACCTGATTTGGTGTTGCTTGTGGAAATGCGTAAATGGGATTAGAGGTCTTGATGGGCAATTGGTGAGTTATTGTGGGGTTGACAAGTCACATCAATACAAATGAGCAGGTTGTCTAAAAGGCAAAATATGGAAATCTATGATCACGTTATTACGTGAATTTAATGATATTAATTCTTATGGAGGGATAATTTTGCAATATCCAAAGGGTAATTATATGACACTGAGTGCGGGCGACCCACGGGTCGCCCCTACCGTAGATTTATATATTTTTCTCCAATCAGTTTTAGTTAGAGATTTCCTGAAAATCTTTTTAGACAGCTTCACGCCATATCGTTTAGACGATTCACCATTCACCACTCACACCTCTCCCAGCTATTTCCCGCTATAATTAGTCATTGTATGGAATAATCAACCCGGAGTGAATCATGTCGCTGGCATTAACCGTCATTTTAATCATCGCTGCATTGGTAGTACTGTGGCTGGCCTATGCCCTGATTTGGGGCACGCCGCCGGACATCAACCTGGCAGCCGAGCGGCTGTTCCTGAGGATGATGTTCTCAGACCCTGAAACCCTAACTACTCTCAGCCTGTTGGACAATACCCCCCTGGATTTTCACGGCGGGCGGCTCACGGATGCCTCACCCCGCCATATGGCGTATATGCGAAAGCTGGACCGGGACGGTTTGAAACTCATCTGCCGGTATGACCCTCAGAAATTAGGCGGGGAAAAACGTCTGACCTATCACCTGATGTGCTGGTATTTTGAACAGAACCTGCGCGGGCACCGTTTTGATTACCATTGGGCGCACGATCCGGTCTTTATGGGCCCTTATCCCGTCAACCCTGTCTTTGGCGTGCAGGTAGACCTGATCCATTTCCTCAGCACCTATCACAAGATCAAAGGTCGGCGCAGTGTACGGCGTTATCTCCGACGGCTGAGCCTCGTGGGATGGAAACTGGCCGGCTTGCGGGAGAGCCTGGCTGCGCGGGCAGCGGATGGCGTCCTGCCGCCACGCTTCGCCCTTGAGAAGTCCATTGCCCAGGTAGAGGATTTCCTTGCATCGCCCATTGAAGAAAATCCGCTTTTCACTTCTTTTATGGAGCGGGTTGAGGAGTCGGGGTGGTTCAAGGCACGCTACCGAACCCGTTGTGAGGAGCGGGTAAAGAAAACTATTACGGACGCGGTCATCCCCCCTTACGAGGAATTGCTGACATTCCTACAGGATCAACTGCAATGGGCGACGACGGATGACGGCGTTTGGAAGCTGCCGGATGGGGAGGATTATTATGCCTTCCTCCTGCGAACGCACACGACAATGGACTTGACCGCTGAAGAAGTGCATCAATTAGGGCTGAGGGAGGTGGATCGCCTCACGAATTCCGTTCGGGAGGTTCTCAGAGCTCTGAATCTTCCCGAGGAGGACCCCGGGGAACAACTCCAGTCTCTGATAAAGGCGCAGCAATTTCATTATCCTGATGATGGAAACCGGCGGGAGCAAATCACGGCGGATTACCAGGCTATCCTGGATGAGGTCAATCAACGCCTGTCAGAGGTCTTCTCCTTTGGATCGCTGGATGAGATCGTTGTTAAGCGTCTGCCGGAATATAAGGAGCCCGATTCCCCCATCGCCTATGCACAGGCGCCCGCCATGGATGGGAGCCAGCCCGGGATCATGTGGGTCAACCTGCGCGATCCGGATAATATCTACACCTGGGGTATGCGCACCCTGGCTTATCACGAGGGCATCCCCGGGCATGTCTACCAGATGGCGCAGGCGCAGAAGATCAAGGGGCTGCCCAGTTTTAGGCGCGCCCATGTCTTTAACGCCTACATTGAGGGGTGGGCTTTGTATGGGGAACGGTTAGGATGGGAGCTGGGGTTGGAAGATGAGATGAGCAACCTGGGTCGACTGCAGGCGCTGCTCTGGCGGGCTGCCCGCCTGGTGGTGGATACCGGCATTCACGTCAAGCGCTGGACGCGGGAAGAGGCGATTAATTACATGGTTGAGAAGACAGGCATGCCCAGGCGGGATGTGAGGACGGAAGTGGAGCGGTATATCGTCATGCCCGGTCAGGCTTGCGCCTATTATCTTGGTTATCTGAAGATGCTCTCGCTGCGCCGAAAAGCGGAGTCAACGTTGGGGGAGAAATTTTATTTAAAGGATTTCCATGACGAGGTGATCCAACACGGAAGCCTGCCGCTGCCGCTGCTGGAAAAGGTGGTTGATGACTATATTGACCAAACAGCGGGATTTGGACAGCTTGGGGACAAACTGGTCTGAGCATTGTTTTTCCGGATCGGAGAAAATCGAGGAAAAACCTTAGCGGGAAAGCTAAGGTTTTTCTTGTTTGTTTTTCTGGACTAGGAGCACGATCCCTGCGATGATACCCCCAAATAACAGTATTCCCAGGCAGGGCAGAATCAGCGCGCCTGCCATGACCAGAATTCTACTCAGCGTGAACCCGTGCATGGCAATCAGCCTTTCTCGTTTGTTTAATCAATCCCAGTCACTTTGCGGGCTGCTTCCAGGTAGGGTTTGCCGATTTGGCGGGCTTTTTCAGCACCGGACAGCAATACCTCATCCAGATATTTTTTATCATCCATCAACGCATCGAATTGCTCACGCGCCTCGCTGAAATGATCCAGGATCAGGTCAGCCAGTTCCTTCTTGAGTGCGCCGTAAGCCGCACCGCCGTGAACATACAAGCCCCGTATTTCTTCCAGTCGTTCCGGGCTGGCGAAGGAACTCAACAGAGTAAACAGGGTATCGCCGGTGGGGTCCTTGGGGTCTTCAGGGCGTTTGCTGTCCGTGACGATGCGCATGACCTGTTTGCGCACTTGTTTCTCCGATCCGAAGAGAGGGATAACATTGCCGTAGCTCTTGCTCATCTTCCGCCCATCAATACCGGGGACTTTCATGACCTGTTCCTGAATGATGCCCTCCGGCACCTTGAGGACCTCGCCGTAGGTACGGTTGAAGGCTTCGGCGATGTCCCTCGTGATCTCGATGTGCTGTTTTTGGTCCAACCCGACCGGCACGACATCCGAGCCATAGAGGAGGATGTCGGCTGCCATCAGCACGGGGTAATTGTATAAGCCGGCGTTGATGCCCTCATCGGGGTCATGCCCGAGTTCCAGGTTCTTATCCACCGCGTCTTTATAGGCATGCGCCCGGTTGAGGAGTCCCTTGGACGTGAAGCAGGATAGGATCCAGGTGAACTCGGGGATCTCATGGATATCAGATTGTCGGAAGAATATCGCTTCATCTGGATCAAGCCCCAATGCCAGCCAGCTTGCTGCCACCTCGTAAACCAGATCCCGGAGTTTGTCGGGATCAGGTGTGGTGGTCAACGCGTGGTAATCGGCGACAAAATACATCCCCTGGTAATCTTTCATTAAATCCAACGCGGGGCGGTACATGCCCAGGTAGTTGCCGATATGGGGGTTGCCGGTGGGTTTGATGCCGGTTAATGCGATGGGTTTCATACAGATTCCTTCCAAAGAATGATTAATGAATTGATGATTATCCTATTGTAAATGATTTCAGCGTGGGTATCAAACGTTTGGCGTTCAGCCGACCGTCTTGTTTGTGGGTGATTCATATTTGCGCTTATTTAAAAGACTGCCAATTTGACCCCAATGGGGGGGAGACTTTTTATTGCCTTTCAAAAAGATGTGATTCCCGTGAATAGAAAGTTCAAAAAGTAGAATAAACTAATGAATTTAAGAGTACCTTGAATCCGATGGCGTTTCGCCACAAAAATCAGAAGAGCGGATATGATTAAGGGCAGCACGCAGTGATGACAGCAGCACAATCAAGGATAAGATATGCAGCACAAGGTTGAAAAATTAAAAGATATCCGCTGTTTTCTGATGGATATGGACGGGACGATCTACCTGGGCGATCGATTGCTGCCTGGGGCGCGGGAATGGCTGGCTTTATTGGAAAGTCGGGGGGTGGCGTATTATTTACTGACCAATAATTCTTCCCGCTCCAGACGGGAATATGCTCAGAAGCTCAACCGCTTTGGGTTGGCAGTGCCGGAGGAGCGCATCTTCACCTCTGGGGAGGCGACAGCCATTTACCTGAAAAAGGCATTTCCAGGTGCCAGCCTGTACGTGGTCGGGACGCCAGCCCTGCAGGAAGAATTCAAACGGCACGGCTTTGCCCTGACGGAAGAAGAGCCGGATGTGGTCGTATTGGGATTTGACACTACCCTGACCTATGACAAGCTGTGGAAGCTGTGCGACCTGGTTCGGGCGGGGAAGCCCTATATTGCCACCCACCCCGACATCAACTGCCCCACGGAGACGGGCTTCAAGCCGGACATCGGCGCTATGATCGAATGTGTGGCAGCGTCAACCGGCAGGCGACCGGACGTGATCGTGGGCAAGCCTTACGAGCCTATTGTGACCGCCTTGGCGGAAAAGACCGGCTTTCCGGTCGAAGCCCACGGCATGATCGGTGACCGACTGTACACCGATATCGCGCTGGGCAAATGGGGCATTACGACAACCCTGGTGCTGAGCGGCGAAACGAAGGCTGAAGACCTGGCGGATTCAAAGTTCCAGCCGGACCTGGTCGTGGCGGATATTGCTGAGATGACGGCGCTTTATCGCAAGGTTTTGGCGGAGAATTAATGGCCATGAACGCTGGGGAACTCAATCCTTACCTTGACCCGCTTTCATTGAGCGAATGGCAGTATTATCCGGTGGTGAAATCAACCAATGACCTGGCGCTGGACTTGGCGCGGGAGGGTGCGCCGGATAGGGTGCTGGTGGTCGCTGATGCGCAGACCGCTGGCAGGGGCAGGGGGGGGCGCCGCTGGGTGACGAGACCTGGCATGGCCCTGGCTTTCAGCCTGATCCTGCGGCCTTCGCCTCCAGAGGTGGACTGTGTCCCGCGATTCACCGCCCTGGCCGCGCTGGGGTTAATTGATGCGCTAGAGAAATTAGGTTTGGTTGGAGAAATTAAATGGCCCAACGATGTCTTATTGCAGGGGAAGAAGGCTGCCGGCGTGCTGGTGGAGGCGGACTGGCAGGATGATGTCCCGACTGCGCTGGTGGTGGGGATGGGCGTCAACGTCAAGCCCGAGTCGGTCCCGCCGGAAAGCGAGCTGCGCTACCCGGCGATATCGGTGGAAGACGCCTTCGGTGAAGTGGTTGACCGCTGGGCACTGCTGGCACAGACCCTCAAGGCCATGCTGGCATATCGGGAGATTTTGACAACGCCTGAGTTTATGGAAGCGTGGAACGCGCACCTGGCTTTTCGCGGGGCGTGGGTGCCCTTCCGCATACCGGATGGGGAAACACAGCGGATGAAGTTGCTGGGGGTGCTGCCGGATGGCCGGCTGCATCTGGGGCAGGGGGATGGAGAAAGGGTCAAGGCTGCCGCCGGCGAGATTGCTATGACTTATAATGAGAATGGTAAGAAAGACTGAGATTAGGGAAAACTGCTATGGATGACCCACAGGATAAGAAGATTAAAAAGCGAAAAGACCGCAGGTCTGATGACGGCCCCAGCTACATGCAGCCGCGGGAGCCCGTGCTGGAGGAGCCGTTGATGGAGGAGGAGAGGGAGGTAGAATCCAGTGATGATGAGGAATCACAGGAGCCTGCTCCAAAGCTGGAAGATGAAGTCAGGGAAGGGAAAATTCAAGAGGAGGGAGAATCCCCTTTGGACTCGGAAGCGGAAGATGGCGAGCAAACCGAGGTGGGAGAACCACCGTATTCGCCCTACTTCCCGCGCGGCATTTATGAGGATGCGCAGGCGGTGGAGGAATATTATGGGCGAGGGGAAAAGAAGGAAAAAGAGTAGATGTTCCTTTTCCGATAGACGGATGATTAACCCCGCTTCGTAGGGGTCACGCATGCGTGACCCGGCTAATAAATACATACTAGAAGGATAATAACGATCCCCCCTCAATCCCCCCTTGGCAGGGGGGAGGTTTTTTAATACGATGTAGGTAGTTATCACAGGATGTCACCTGGGCAGCTCTGATGAGCCGCCACAGGTGACCTACATCTTGCTCCGAGTGATATTTGTCATATAGCAAAAGTGAACGAAAGTTCGCTATTAAAAAAGAATGGGCTGTTGTTTGATCAGACAGCCCATTTTTTATAGCAATTAATTGATTGTGATTATTCTTCTCCAATTGCCTTGATCAACTCCCGGCAGAAATAGGGGATGTCCGGTACGACCCGACCCCACACAATATTGCCGCTGCGAAAAGCAGGATCATCACGCCAGGTGGCGCCGGCGTTCACCAAATCATCTTTAATGCCTGTTGACCCGGTTGCTTCGTGACCCTTAACAATCCCTGCGCTGATCCCGACCAAACCGGCATGGCAAATCATGCCCACAATTTTTCCAGCGTCATACATCTCTTTGACGATGTTTTTAACGGCATCTATTCGCCGGATCTTATCCGGTGCCCAGCCGCCGGGGATAATAACAGCATCAAATTCGCTCGGATCAACCTCATCAAACCCAACGTCAGCTGTCCCTTCCATGCAATTTCCATGTTTACCAAAGTAGGATTTTCCAGCCTTTTCGCCCGCGACAACGACTTTCGCCTGGGCTTCTTCCATCCGCATCTTCGGAACAAAAAACTCCAGTTCTTCAAATCCCGGACCAATTAAAACCAGGATTTTCTTTCCTTCTAAAGTCATCGTATTTCACTCCTTTTTTAAATCAATTGATTCTATCATTGGTTTTACGAGAAACCATTTTATATCTATAAAAATCTACTCCGGTATCCGCGCCATAGCTGCCACAGTGTCCCCATCGCCGAGGTCCATGACCGTCACGCCGCGGGTGGCGCGCCCCTGAACCGAGATGGTTTTCACTGCCAGGCGGATGACGATGCCGCCGGTGGAGATGAGGGAGATCTCGTCTCCATCCTGCACGACCCGCGCCTCGGCGATCTTTCCGATGGCTTTGGTGGCGCGCTTATCGATGGTCATCACGCCCATGGTGGCGCGGCCCTTGGGTGAATACTCGGTGAGGGCGGTGCGCTTGCCGAAGCCCTTTTTCGTCACCACCAGCAGGTAGCCTTCCGGCTCCACGACTTCCATCGCCGCCAGCCGGTCGCCGGGGCGTATGCGTATGCCAATCACGCCCATTGCCTGCCGGCCCATGGGGCGAATCTCGGTTTCCGCAAAGCGAAGCGCCGATCCGTTTTGCGTGACGAGGATGATTTCGTCTTCGCCCGTGGTCAGGCACACCCAGCCGAGCAGGTCGTCCTCATCCAGGTTGATGGCGATCAAGCCTGAAGGTCGCACGGAGTCAAATTCGGAAAGCTCCACACGCTTGACACGCCCACTTAAAGTTGCCATGGTGCAGTAATCGGCTTCCTCGAAATCCGCCACCGGCACGATGGCGGTGATGTTCTCGTTTGGGCTGATATTGATCACATTCACAATAGGGATGCCCCGTCCAGTGCGTCCCTCGTCCGGGAGCTGCCAAACCTTCTCTGAATAGACCTTGCCTTTGTCTGAGAAGAACAGCAGGGTGCTCAGGGTGTGGCAGCGCAGGAAGTACTTGACTTCGTCCTCGTCGCGCATAGATTGACCGATCACACCCCTGCCGCCGCGTCCCTGCGAGCGGTAAGTGGTCTCGGATACACGTTTTACGTAACCCTTTTGGGTGAGGCTGACAAAAACATCTTCCTTCTTGACCAGGGCTTCTTCGGAAAGATCGTTGTCGGCGTCCGGAGCAATCACAGTGCGCCGCTCATCGCCGTATCCTTCCATGACTTCATTCAGGTCAGTGCGGATGATCTCCAGGATCTTCTTGGGATGCGCCAGCAGGTCTTCCAGAAGTTCAATTTCTTCGGTGACCTCTTTGTGCTCGTCCAGGATCTTCTGGCGTTCCAGCGCAGCCAGCCGTCGGAGCTGCATATCGAGGATGGCTTGCGCCTGTATTTCGGTCAGGTCGAAGCGAGACATCAATCGCTCCTGGGCGATATCGGCATCTTCCGATTCTCGGATGGTGTCGATCACGTCATCCAGATTTGCCAGGGCGATCAGCAACCCTTCCAAAATATGCGCTCGATGTTTGGCTTTATCGAGGTCGTATTGCGTTCTGCGGGTGATGACCGTTTGTCGATGCTCCAGGTAAAGCTGGAGGGCGCGTTTCAGCGTCAACAAGCGGGGTTCTCCGTTGACCAGCGCCAGGATCTGCGCGCCGAAGGTGGATTGCAGGGGGGTGTATTTGTAAAGCTGGTTCAGCACCCGCTTGGGTTGCGACCCGCGCTTCAATTCGACCACGATGCGCATGCCGTTTCGGTCGGATTCATCGCGTAAGTCTGACACCGAATCCAGCCGACCTTCCCGCGCCAGTTCGGCGATGCGCTCAATCAGCGTGGTCTTGTTTAATTGGTAAGGGATTTCCGTGATGACGATATGATACTTGCCGCCACTTTTTTCCTCGATGGTTGCCTTGCCGCGCATGATGATGCGGCCGCGTCCGGTGCTGTAAGCCTGGCGGATGCCCTCATCGCCGACGATGATTCCGCCGGTGGGGAAGTCCGGGCCGGGCAGGAAATCCATCAGCTCTTCCACACTGACGTCGTCCATCTCGTCATAGCGGTCAATCAAATGATTGAGGGCAGCGACGAGTTCTTTCAGGTTGTGGGGTGGGACGTTGGTGGCCATACCCACAGCGATACCGGAGGAGCCGTTCAGCAGCAGGTTGGGGAGACGGGCGGGCAGCACCTCAGGCTCTTTAAGGGAACCGTCGAAGTTGTCGATGAAATCGACGGTGTCCTTATCCATGTCCACCAGCATTTCCTCGGCCATCTTGGAAAGACGCGCCTCGGTATAACGCATGGCTGCCGGCGAATCGCCGTCAATCGAGCCAAAGTTGCCCTGTCCATCCACCATCATGTAGCGCAGGGAGAAATCCTGCGCCATACGCGCCATAGCGTCATAGACCGCCGCGTCGCCATGCGGGTGGTATTTGCCCAGCACCTCGCCGACAATACGGGCGGATTTCTTATGGGACGAGGACGCTCGAATACCCATATCCCGCATAGCATACAAAATCCGGCGGTGGACGGGTTTCAGGCCGTCGCGCACATCGGGCAGCGCCCGCGCAACGATCACGCTCATGGCGTAATCGAGGTAGGCTTCCCGCATCTCATTATCAATGTCAACTTGTTGAACGATTCCAATTTCTGTCATTAATTGTGGTTCCTTATCGTTATTTTTCGATGTTTTTTCATTAAACAATCACCTCCACATCACGAAAAAGGAGGCGATTGGTTGGTTTTCACGACCTTAATATTATACCCCAGGACGCCCCTTTTCGGGTTTGAATGAGACTATATAATTCGAATACATTAAATGAAGTGTCGATGGAATAATGAGGAAATCCCAACTTGCTTTTCGATTGTCTTTCGAAAAGTATCTCTTTAAAGGTTGATGGCTAGATTGGCCTATTGCACAAGTGACCGCTTTTTATAAGAAGGGAGGAAAATAGCTTTATCTTTTGATTAAGGAAACTCTGTATATGCCGTGATTTGACATAATTTGCGTTTATAATGCCCGCAGTTGAGCAGTTAATTTTTCCGCCATCCACTATTCACAAAGCTCAATTCACCATTAAGAAAGGAAATTGAAATGCCAAAAATCGATGTTATGTCTTAACCTGAAGCACCCGTCGTGGGCTTATCACTTCACACCAAAGCGATGACCGGTTCAAACCTCATTCAAGGGATTCGGTTTTTTTCTGTGGGGACCGGTCAGGGAAAGATAGTCCTATCCGCATAGCTGAGTGATTCTCCAGGCTAAAAAGAAATTCCATGCACTGGATAGTTGATAAGCGATAGCATCGCAAAAAACAGTGGGGAAATTATAAATCAATCATTTGTGGTTAAAAACAGATTAAAATATTTGAGCCAATCTTAGTATTTCATGAGAATATTGGATTAAAACCAGTTTGCATCCTTCATTAAGGTAATATTATTTTAATTTAGAAATCTAAGAGATGGTTTGATTTTCCTTTCTTCCGAAAGATCTTGGATATATGTCACGAACCAAATAATCCTTCAATTGCTGAGAAGGGCAGTGTGGATATTCGTGATGAATTAATGTTATAAAATGATTATAATAGTTAGCGATCGAATACCGTTTTATCAGTGAGGTATTGAATGTTTTATCCTTGTGTTACTGGTGTCTTATATGCCCCATTTAGGGAGGTCTTATGTGGGCAGAGATCCATCAGTAAAAAAGAGCATTTTCGGCTGTATATCGCGGGAATGACGACCGCGGGAAAGTCAGCTTTGGAAAATATACAAAAATTTTTTAGTTTAAATCAATAGGCACGTATCTTGCAAATAATCTCAGACATGATTGATGAGGATATGATTGGATAGCAATGCAAAAAGAACAAAAATCCCACATTAATAAAAGGGACTCACATTCCCCTCGAGGGGACGAAAAAGAGTTTGTGATATCTCTTTTTACCCAATCTATTGATGGGATCATGGTGATTGATCGTGAGGGGGTGGTTCAGATTGCCAATCCAAAAGCAAAAGCGTTATTTGCACCTCTGGTCGATCCCATAGAAGGACATCATTTTGGCGTTCCTGCGTTGAGCGGGTCTGTTGAAATCCAAATTTCTCACATGGGCGAACCGCGAACAATAGAGATGCGAACTGAAGAAATAGATTGGCAGGGAGAAACAGCATATTTAGCTTTTCTGCGAGATATCACCGAGTTGGTGCAGGCGCAGATTGATTTACGTGAAAGCGAACGAAAATATAGACAGATTTTTGACAATGCTATCAATGGATTTATCCTGAGTGAGGTCTTATACGATGATGAAGGTTCTCCCATTGATGAGATCGTCCTGGATGCGAATCAAGCCTTCGAAGACCAATTTAGATTGAAGAGAGAAGATATCCTCGGAAAGTCAGCTGCGAACTTGTTCACTGAATTTAAGGAAAAGGATGTCCTATCGCTTTTCAAGCGAGTCGCCGAGAAGCGGGAAGCACAGCGATTTGCATTTCACTTTGATTCTTTGGAGAAGGATTTTTTGATCGCCACCTACTCGCCGGAAGGTGGGAAGGTGGCGACAATTTTCTCGGATATCACAGACCGTGTTGCAGCGGAAGAAGAGTTGAGAAAAAGTGGGGAGCGATATCGAACGTTATATGAGACGATGACACAGGGTGTGATCTATATAGATTCTGATAGCAAGATCCTTTCCATTAACCCTTCTGGAGAGTGGATTTTAGGATTGAATATGGAAAACCGTATAGGGAAGAAAATTGATTTTGAGAACCTTGAAATTCTGAAGTTAGATATGACTCCTTTTCCAGAATATAGATTGCCTCATAGGGTTGCTCTGCGGACAGGACGCAGCGTGATCGATTGCGTATTGGGTTTGATACCTGGCGAGCGAAATGATTGTCTTTGGCTGAATATCAGCGCCATACCTCAATTCCATGATGGCGATGAGGATCCTTATCAAGTTATTTTGATCTTTACGGATATCACTGACCGCATTAGAGTGCAAAAAGCATTACAGGAAAGGGTGAAAGAACTTCGCTGTATTTCTGTGATCAGCTCTGTTATTCAGGAGGATCCGAGTTTTGATGCGCTGTATCAGGTTACCGTTCAAGAACTCGTGCAGGCAATGAAGTATCCCAATATCGCGGTGGCGGTAGTTGAGCTGGGCGGGCAGCGATGCGACAGCGGCGATTATTCTGAAGATCTCACACACTGCTTGCAGGCTCCCATTCGGGTCAGCGATGGAAAATCGGGGCGAGTTTCTGTCTATTATAAAGAGAAGAAGAAATTTATCTTACCAGAGGAACAGAGTTTATTATACAGTATCGCGGAACTGTTAGCTTCCTATTATGATCGGCGCTACGCACATGACCAATTGAGGAAGAGTGAGGAACGTTTCCGGAGAGCGATTGTGGATGCGCCCGTCCCAGTTATGATTTACGCAAATGATGGGGAAATCATCACTGTCAACAACGCCTGGCTGCAGAATTCTGGTTACAGTCGTGAAGACATTCCCACCCTTCCCGACTGGTTAAGAAAAGCACACCGTGATCAGTTTGAAGAAGTAAAAAGATTCTTGGAAGAAGAACGCCAACCCGAATATCATATTGAAGAGGTGGAGTATTCCATCTATAAGAAGAACGGTGAAGAACGATTCTGGTTGATCACAACAGCCCCACTGGAAAGGCTGCCGGATGGCAGAATAACCTATATCAGCATGGCGAGGGATATCACTGAGCGAAAACAAGCAGAATTAGACCGTGAACGTTATTACGATCGAATCCTTGCGCTGCGGGAAGTCGATAAGGTGGTAGGGTCAACGTTGGATCTGGACAGCGTGCTGGATCGGATCACCTCTCAGATGCAGAAGTTGATCGCGTTTGATTCAATGTCGGTGCTTCTGATAAAAGAAGATCAAATGGAGATCATCGCCTGCCAGGGGTTTGAAAAACCTGAGGAGATTTTGGGAATCACTTTTCCCTCTGATCCGACTTATCCTAACTATGAGGTCTATGAACAGAAAAAGCCGGTTTGCTATGAAAATATTTCCGAAGCTTACCCACAATTTACACAGCCAGTTGGTGAAGATGTCATGACGGTGATTACAACCTGGTTGGGGGTGCCCCTGATCCATCAAGATGAAGTGATTGGCATGTTCACGTTGGATCGGGCAGAAGAAAACATGTTCTCAGAGGAGGATATTGCCATTACCATGGAATTTGCCAACCGGGCTGCAATCGCCATCACGAACGCACAACTTTATGAGCAAACGAGAGCACAGGTTGAGAAATTAGAAATCCTAAGGAAAATTGACGCAGCGATCACAGGCAACGTGAATTTAGATGAGACGCTTTTAGAAATCTTGGGATATATAAAAAATGGTTTACATGTTGATGCTGCTACGATCATCCTCTATGATGATGAGAAGAACGTATTGACATCTGAGCAGGGTGTGGGATTTGACTCAGAAATCCGTTCAGAGGTCGAAATGAACCTGGACAATAATTTTGCCGGGTTTGTTGCTAGAGAACGCAAACCGTTATTCATGCGTGAAATCGAATTTAAGGGTGAGCGCGACAAGTATCCTATCGACATCCATAAAGAGGGGATAACGTCTTATTATGCCATGCCGTTAATCGCCAAAGGCGAGTTAGAGGGCGTCCTGCAGCTTTTCAATCGAAAGACGTTGGAACCGGATGAGGATTGGATTGATTTTGCAGATGCCCTCGCTGGACAAGCAGCCGTAGCCGTCAATAATATCTCCCTATTTACTAATCTAGAAGAGGCGAATGAGAGTTTGATTCAGGCTTATGACGCCACGATCGAAGGCTGGGCGCATGCACTGGAATTGCGCGATCAGGAGACGGAAGGGCACAGCCGGCGTGTGGTTGACCTCACGTTAAAAATCGCCAAACGATTTGGGTTTAGCGAAAACAATCTCCAACATATCCGACGAGGTGTGCTTCTGCACGACATTGGGAAGATGGGTATTCCGGACGAAATATTGCGTAAACCTGGCCCGCTCTCCGAAAAAGAGTGGGATATGATGCATCAGCACCCGGTTTTTGCTTATGACATGCTCAAAGGCATTGATTATCTGGAACCGGCATTGCGGATTCCGCATTACCACCATGAACGGTGGGATGGTTCTGGTTATCCCGAGGGGTTGAAAGGGGATGAGATTCCGCTTGAAGCCAGGATTTTTGCTGTGGTGGATATTTGGGATGCACTCCTGTCGGACCGGCATTATCGAGATGCCTGGCCGCGTGAAAAAGCCCTGCGTTATATCAAGAACCAGGCTGGAAAACTCCTGGATCCAAAAGCCGTATCGGTTTTCTTGGAATTTGTTGAGGGTGGTAAGGTTCAGGAAGCTGATTGATTACCTGGATTACTTTACAATTTTAAATTACATTATAATATATGCATTAGTGTCGGTATTGACGATCATTATTTCCCTTATCATTGTGTTTTATACTGGTTGAGTTTATACTCTTATGGAGGATGAGAATATGTTGTGTAAGGAATGAATGATGGGAAAAAACCAGGAGTCGGGTTTAAGTCAAAAAATTCGAAAAAAAGTTGACTCTGTTAATTTGGGGGGGTTCCTGTTTGTACTTTTGGCTGTGATTCTGGTTGTGATTCTGGCAAGCTTGATCCTGAGTGTTAATTGTTTACTGCGTCGCTATGCAGTTGAATTTGCGAAGGAAGGCGCTCAAATGGTCAGAGATCAGGAAATGGCTGAAGGTATTTATACCATCACTGTGGAGTATACTAACGAGCAGATCAAAACACTATCCCTGGTTATTTCTGGTGTGATGATTTTTGCATTTCTGATTTTATTTCTCATTTTAAATTTCGTTTTTGAACACATGTTAAAAGCGCCGTTAGATCGAATTGGGGAGAAGGCGCGGCAGATTTCAGAGAATCATGTAAACCTGGGTGAACAGATCAAGCCTCCGATTTTTAAAGAAATGCAGGAATTGACGCGTGCTTTCAATATTATGTCCACAACTTTGCGACAACAAATGGACGAATTAGAAGTGCGCGTGCAGGAACGGACCGCTGATCTTGAAGCCGCCAAAGAAAGAATTGTACATATGGCAGAACACGATTCGCTGACAGGGTTGCCTAATCGAAGGGCTTTGAATGAGCAATTTGAGAAAGTGGTTGGTTTGATTGGGAAAGAAAATAAAAATATGGCGTTGTTAATGATTGATTTGGATAATTATAAATTGATCAATGATCAATATGGGCACCTGGTTGGCGACGAAGTGCTGCAAAAGGTTGGCAAAAGATTCGAGGGAACCTTACGTGAAAGCGATTTGATCTCCCGATGGGGTGGAGATGAATTTTTCATCCTATTGCATGATGTGAACCCGGATGGGGATATTGAGGTGGTGGTGGACAAACTCTTCTCAGCATTTCAAACGCCCATCATCGTTGATGATCGTGAATTCATTATTCAAATGAGCCTGGGTATTGCCATGTATCCTCAGGATGGGGAGAATATGGATAACCTGATGCGTTATGCAGACGTTGCACTGTATCAGGCTAAGGAGAAGCCAGGGAATTCTTATCAGTTTTATAGGGCAGGAATTGGGGATTAGGTCTTAGGCGATTAAGTATTAGGTCATTTCTTTGCTGATGTGTGGGGATTGGGCAAGGTTTTTAGAGAACTTCACATGTGAAAGCGTCGGAGTCTATCATAACGGTCTTCAGTGAAGAAGGCGTTATAGCCTTGCTTTCGGAATCGTATGTAGTTGCGCACGATACCCAAAATCTCCCCCATTGTTTTTTGTGATGTTCTTAAATTCATCACCAGCGCCCCAATTGCTATCAATATTATAAAAGGACCGACGAGCCAGATCAGACATTTCGCCTCAGCCGGTCCATAAACGCCGCCCAGGTGTTTGCCCCAAAATATCATTAACACACCCAGCCCAGCCAACAGAAAAGTCAATACGAACAAGGTCATCCGAAAACCGAATACACAATTACTGCAGAAACGACCGCTTTCCATGTGTAGATCGCCATAGGTTTTTGAAATATGGCGATAAAGACGAGATCCCTGACGCCAGGTGTTCGAAGATTCCCGCAGCAGCCTGCCGTAGTAAAAGGTGTACAAGCGTCCTTCATGTTTCTTGCAGATTTCACAACGCCGATTATTCATATGTGTCTCAGCATTTTCTTGAGTTTGTTCGGGTTAATTAAATGAATGGATTAAAATTAACACATTACGAACAAAGTAATAATTATATGACAATAAAAATTATGGAGATTTTATATATTCATCTACCCATAGTTTGACATAATTTAAATATTCTGCAATTGGCATTTTCTTTATTTCTTCAACAATTTCATGATCACTTAAGCCTTTGTCTTTATAGTTATCAAAAAGGGCAGTTGAAAAGTCAATAAATCTATTCCAGATCACTTTGGTGTAGTCCGCCTCATTAATGCCAACAGTCTCGTAGAACCAGTCCCTAACAGCACGGACAATTTCATCCGGTTCACCTTTATGGTTCTTTATATCAACACCCGATATATCCGAAATTGCAATTTTATAATTGTAGGGATCTTTTTCTAGGATTAGATGTTTTTTTGTGTTTAATGGATCGGAGCCGAATAATCTGGCGCCATAGTCTATACCAAACTCAAAAGGGAGATTTAGACGATAGAACTCATCTGCGTGTTCTGATTTGAGCCTGGATAGATCATGAATGCTGTATCGTGATTCTGAAATCAATTCACAGATTTTGTCAATTCGATTTTCACCTGAATCTGATCTTTCAGATGCAATTCGGGGATTTTTTCCCAAATATACAATTGTGAATAGCAAAGGTCGAAGAAGAGGTTTATACTCATCATCAAAAGGGCAATTTACAAAGATATTATTATCAATGTACGTTTCTATCACCCCGCTTGTAAGTTTTTGGGTCATTTGTCAATTGGGGGATTTGGGTCTGCATTGTATGAGTATTTTTCACGGACCATGCCATCGCGACTGTGTATATAGAGCTTAGCGCTTTGGTTTATGCTTATACGGCGTGCGAAATTAATTGCTTCATTCTGTCTCTCGAAAATTTTCGTAGCTTTAATTGACCCACCTTTTTTCACACTCCAGCCCCCATCAGGATGGGGAACGACATGCTGTGTATTTTGCTTATTCACTAATTTTGCCATATTTGAAATCCTTTACTCATATTCATTGTATCACAAATAGGTACGCCATTTTGCATCTTAGAATCATTATTTTCAGAAGAGTACAAGGTATTTATAAAATATTAAATGGGGAATCTCATTAATAAGCCTTGTAAATATGCTGTCAAGAAATACACTGTATAAACAGTATAATGGGGGTATGGAAAAGAAAAAACGCATCATTCTAGCCATCACCGGTGCCAGCAGCGCTCTCTATGGGCTGCGGACTTTAGAAACCCTAAGGTCACTTGAGATTGAAGTGCATCTTGTGGTCAGCTCCATTGGTGAGCGTATTCTGATGAATGAAACAGGTATCCCATTGAAAGATGTGATGAAAAAGGCTGATCACAACTATCAGCCGGACGACCTCAGCGCGACCATCGCTTCCGGTTCTTTCCATACGGAGGGCATGTTGATCGTCCCCTGTTCAATTAAAACTCTCTCTGGTGTCGCCAACTGCTATGCGGAAAACCTGATTCAGCGCGCGGCCGATGTCTGTTTAAAAGAGGGGCGGCCGCTTCTTCTGGCGGTGCGGGAGACGCCGCTGCACGCCGGGCACCTGCGCTTGATGGCTCAGGCGGTAGAAGCCGGCGTTATCATCTTCCCCCTCGCACCTGCCTTTTACCATCATCCCCAAACGATTGACGACCTGGTGGATGCCACGGTGGGGCGCATGCTCGCCAGGATCGGTATTGCAAATGATTTGTATCAATCGTGGGAATAAGCTGGTAGGTTGACATTTACAAAAGAGATCAATCATTTTGCCAGAAACGCGCTTTAACAGCAAAATTTTCTCTTTCATAATGGATGGTATGCCTGATGGAACAAAATTAGAGTGTGAAAAATTAATTATGGGGGTAAGATTCAGCATCGGAGGTTAATGCAATGAAAATTCTAAATCAAAGGCAGGAAGACCTTTTAGACCGTGAAAGACAATTTCTTGTCAACTTGAAGGATGAGTTGACTGGGGCGAAGGCATCGGAGTTGGATCTGGATGCCTTAGAGCACTCTGTTTCTCAACTGGATGACCTGTTTTTGTTGGTGATGGTGGGTGAATTTAATGCCGGCAAGAGTGCCATCATCAACGCCTTGTTGGGAGAAAAATTTCTGGCTGAAGGACTGACCCCAACCACAACGCAGATCAATATCCTTCGGTATGGTAAAGAAGTCGAACAGCGGCATGCAGGAAAAAACCAAAAAGTAGTCTTGCTTCCGGTTGACCTGTTGTCAGAGGTCAGCATTGTTGACACGCCTGGAACAAACGCCGTTTTGCGCCATCATGAGGAACTTACCAAGGACTTTGTCCCGAGAGCTGACCTTGTGTTGTTCATCACATCGGTTGACCGACCCTTCACTGAAAGCGAGCGGACTTTCATGGCACAAATTCGTGATTGGGGGAAGAAGGTGTTGATCGTGGTCAACAAGATTGATATCCCAGATGATGAAAAAGACCTGGAGCAGGTGGAGGATTTTGTGCGGGTGAATGCACGTGACTTGCTGGGGATAACACCAGAAGTTTTTATGGTGAGCGCACGGTTAGCCTTGCGTGCCAAACAGGGTGAGTCCCAATTGTGGGAACGCAGCCGGTTTGGATTGCTTGAGGATTACATCCAAGATACACTGGATCAAAAAAGCCGGCTGAAATTGAAATTATTAAATCCCTTGGGGGTGAGCGAGCATATTGTGGAAAAGATCAGCACGGTAGCGCAGGCACAACGGAAAATTCTTGATAAGGATCTTGATCTGCTGGATCATGTTGAACAGCAACAAATTTTCTACAAGAAAGACAAGACAAAGGAATTTTCATTGCGCATGGCGGAGATAGAGAACATCTTTCTTGAGATGGAGCAGCGGGGAGAGATATTCTTTGAGGATCGCTTCAGGGTTGTGCGCATTTTTGATTTGATCAAGAAAGCCCAATTAAAGGAAGATTTTGAAGGGGAAGTGATCAACGATGTTCCTCAACAGATTGAACGTAAGGTGGATCAGCTCGTGGATTGGCTGGTGGAATCGGATTTACGCCAATGGAAATCGGTCACGGATTACGTGGCAGAGCGGCAGCGGGAACACAAGGAATGGATCATCGCCGATGGGCTCAGCGCCAATTTTATGGTTGACCGAAGACGTTTGCTGGACGAAATGAAGCGGGAGGCTGATGGTGTGGTTCAGTCTTATGACAAACACCTGCGAACGGAAAAGATTGCTCTGGACGCCCAAAACGCTGTTGCTGCTTCATTTGCCATAGAGATCGGTGCTGTGGGCTTGGGGACCATCATCACCGTATTGGCGACCACTGCTGCCGCAGATATAACCGGCATCGTGGCTGCAAGTGTGGTGGCTGTGTTGGGTCTGTTCATTATCCCTGCACAGCGGCGCAAGGCAAAGCGCGAATTACACGACCTTTTATCTGAATTAAGAACTAACCTGATCGAGTCCCTGCGTAGAGTATTTGAGGAGGAAATGAAGCGCAGCGTCGCTCGCATTGAAGGGGTAATTGCCCCTTATTCCCGGTTCGTCAGGACGGAACAAGGACGCGTTGATGAGGTGATGGACGCCATGCAAAAGGCTTAAAGTGATATCGCGCAGCTCCGTTATGAAATTGAGCAATGGTGAGGTCGGCAGCAGGTTAACCTTTACCTGCTCAAGGGATGTCCTTCTCGTAAACCCGGTAACGGCGGATCGGCTCCACGCCCAATTTTAAGAGAGCATTGTTCATACGGTGGTTGTTTTCCAAAACGTAATTGATTTCCATGCGAACCTTAATATCCTTGAGCGCGTCGTGGGTTGCTTTATACAGCAGGGTATCAATGGCTTTGCCGTGATATTCGGGCACCACGCCCAGCGCCCACATGCGGTATTGCCGGATATGCTTCATCCCCAGCAGCAGCTTCAACCAGCCGAAGGGTAACAAGCGGCCGTTTAAGCCTTTTAATAGGGTGTTCACATCCGGCAGTGAAAGTCCAAACCCAATGGGTTCGCCTTCGCTGTCCTCGGCGATCAGAAGCGCTTCCGGGTTGACGATCTGCCGCAGGTCACCGGCCATAGCCCGCGCTTCATCTTCCGTCACCGGATAATAACCCCAGTTGTCGGCTATGGCGCGGTTGGAGAGCTCAACGATGGTCATCACCTCCTGCTCAATGCGGCCCATATCCACCGGGCGTACCTTAACCCCATAGCGCTCGCGGATTTTCTCTGTCAGGGTCAGGTAGCGCTCGGGCATACGGTAGCCATTCCCCATATCCGCCAGATAGGCGATCAGGTCGATGGCTTTCATCAAGCCGAAGGATTCGAAGGCATCGGCATAATAGGGCGGGTTGTGGGGCGCCAGGATTACCGGCGGCTGGTCCCCGCCCTCAATTTCCAGTCCCCACTCTTGCGAGGCGAAGCTCCATGGCCCTCGCATGGCGCGCATCCCTCGGGCTGAGAGCCAGTCCTGTACGGCGGTCAACAGCATCTCAGCCGCAGCCTCATCCTCCACGCACTCAAAGGAGCCGAATAACCCAATCGGTTCTCCCCAGTATTCCACCGCCAGGCGGTCAATGAAGGCTGAACAGCGCCCGATGACTGTTTTTCCATCTTTGAGGAGGAAGAGCTGCGTATCACAGTGATTGAGCATGGGATTCTTCTTCGGGTCAAACTGCGCCCACTGCTCTGAACGCAGTGGGGCGATCCAATTGGGGTCATCGCGGTAAAAATGGTAGGGAAATTGGATGAATTTTCTTAAGTCCCGACGGGTTTGGACATCCTGGATAAACATAAAAATAACTCCTTGATGATGATAAATAATAGGCTAATTGTAACTTGAAAAATTAACCTCGTTACTAACACCTAATCACCTAATACCGAATACCTAATACCCGCATTCTCACCTCAATTGACCCCCTTCCCGAACTATGGTATTCTGCTGATGAAATGATCCTGCAAGCGAAAGCATTAGCCCACTCCAACATCGCCTTCATTAAATACTGGGGGATGGAAGATGAGGCTCGACGCCACCCGGCGAGTTTGTATCTCTTGAATAATCATAATAATAATGACTCCAGGAAAATGAAATAAGGATATTACTACCGTTGTATCGCGAAAATTTCCGATTCATCATGACCAAAGCAATGATGAACAGCATGAGGTCATGGTTTTAAGCAGACATAAAGAACCATGCTTTTGGGAAGAGCACTCCAGGGATGGGTGATGAAACAGATATCAGTAAAGAGACTCAGTAAATCAGCAGTGGAATATAGAAATAGATGAACCTCGAATCAACTGTTACTAAGCAGGTATCCTCATTGTTTGTTGAAACCCCATCGAAACTGTTTGTACTCACAGAAGCTGTGTTCTGAATGACACCAGCGACGCTAGGTGCTGTAACTAAAATGGTGATATCCGGTGCAATTTCGACTGCCAGGCTGCTGCGGGTGCAGGTCACCACGCCGCCGGTTTCAGTGCAATCCCAGCCCGTGCCGGACGCAGATTGATAGATCACTCCGGATGGAAGTGTATCAGTCACCGTCACATCTTCAGCAGTATTCGGTCCGAGGTTCACAACTGAGAGGGTGTAGGTCAGCGTGTCTTCTGTCAGGACGGTGTCTGATGAGGCGGTTTTATCGATTGCCAGGTCAGCCTCTTCAACGATACGGGTTTCAATTTGAACCTCGTTGTTTGAGCTGACGCCGTCATAATTTGAGATGCTCACCGTGGCTGTGTTCTGGAGTGTACCGGTGCTCCCAGGCACTGCGACGACAATGGTAATATCCGGTGCCGCTCCAACAGCCAGACTATCGCGAGTGCAGGTGACCACACCGCCCGCTTCGCTGCATGCCCAGCCTGTTCCGGATGCAGATTGAAATGAGACACCAGTTGGAAGGGTATCGGTGACCGACACATTTTCAGCTTCATCCGGTCCAAGGTTTTCAACCGAGAGCGTATAAGTCAGGATTCCATTTACCAGAACGGGGGATGGTTCTGCGGTCTTGTCAATGGTCATGTCAGAATTTTCGGCTGTATTAAAGATCACTGCCAAACCCGCGTTTTCACCATTCGTATCATCGAGATGCGCACCAACCACGACCACATCACCGGATATGGCGGTTGATGAGCCAAAGCTGTCGCCGTCCGAAATGGATGAGGGCAGCAATTTTTGAACCTCTCCCCACTGGTCAGCGCCGCCTTGGGTCCTTTGAAAGACGTATGCCGCACCCGCATCAGCACCCAGTGAGTCTTCGGCGGGTGCGCCGATCACCGCCGTATCACCCCACACTGATACAGACGAACCGAAATGATCCGTTTCTTCCGCATCAGAAGCGATCAGCTTCTGCACCTGCCCCCAGGTATCCGTGCCATCCTGCATGCGCTGGAAGATATATGCTGCGCCGGAATCGACCGCGCCGCTATCGCTGTGGGACGCACCTGCCACGATCACATCCCCCCAGACGCTGACAGAAGAACCCAGCAAATCTCCCCCCTCCGCGTCAGCAGCCGTTAATTTCTGCATCTGACCCCATGTATCTGCTCCGCCATTCATGCGATGGAAAACATAGACAGAACCGGTGTCAGCAGAACTGCCATCATTCGACCTCGGCGCGCCGACCGCTACCACATCCCCCCAAACGCCGACGGACCAGCCGAAATTGTCATATGCTTCATGATCGGGTGCTTTGAGTTTTAATGTCTGACCCCAAGAATTACTTCCGCCATTTCTTTGTTGATAAATGTACACAGCGCCAGATTCGATGCTGCCGAAGCTTTCGTAAGGCGCTCCTACAACAAGCACATCATCTGAGAGTGCCACGGACATGCCAAAGTTATCATCTTGCTGGCCATCAGAAGCATAAACCGTTGTAACATAACTCCAAGAGGTAATATCATTAAGATCACGTTGGTAAATCATAACGGCACCGGCATCAACATCCTTGTAGTCATCATTGGGCATACCAACAGCCAATTTATCCCCACAGAGTGCAACGGAATAGCCAAACTTCTGACCATCGTCCACGCCACTTGGTTGCAGTTTTCTAACGAATCCCCAGTTGTCCGCACCTCCTGCCATGCGGAGGAATATATACACTGCGCCTAGATCAGCATACCCCGGTTCATCCTTCCCAATCGCGCCGACCACAAGCACATCACCAGACACGGCAGCTGCATAGCCAAAATTGTCACCGCCTGCCCCGTCGTCATCGTCAACCTCAGAGAATTCCAGCCAATTTTTAATCTCATCCTGGAATAAATATGCCCCCCCCGCTTCAGTTCCATTAGTACTGTATTTATCAGCTCCCACCAGGATCGTATCCTCTGACATGGCAACAGCAAAGCCAAAATTGTCTCCGGCTCCCGTTGTTGAACCTGTCAGCTTTTGCACCTGACCCCAGGCATCAGCCCCGCCATCTTTCCTGTGATAGACATATGCTGCTCCTGCGTTTTCACCGAGTTCATCTTCCAGATTTGCGCCCACCGTGATGAGGTCACCGGCGACAGCCACAGCAACGCCAAAGTTATCCTCGTTTCCGGCGTCAGAAGCCACCAGTTTCTTTACCTCGCCCCAATGTCCCACGCCATCTCCACAACGATGGAAAACATAGGCGGCGCCTGCATCTGTCCCGGCGGAATCTTCCTGATTAGCGCCTATAACAATCACATCCCCTGAAATCGCAACCGACACGCCGAAGTTATCGTTTGTTTGGGCATCTGATGCAGTTAATTTATAGAACTTTTCCCACGAGCCTGATCCATAAACTGAATCCCTGTGGAACACATAAGCTGCGCCTGCACCCGATCCGCCAGAGGACTCGTTCCGTGCTCCGACAACAATGTTCCCACCATAAATTGCTACAGAATTACCAAAACTATCCCCTGCTTCTGCGTCCGGGGCGGTGATCTTTTGCAGCTGGTCCCAAAAATCAACGCCGCCTTCATAGCGATGGAAAATATATACAGCACCGGCACTGAGACCTCCGGTATCTTCTCCTTCCGCGCCGGCGACAACGATATCGCCGTCCACTGCCACGGATTTGCCTAAGTAATCATTGGCTTCCGGGTCCGATGCTGTTAATTTTTCTACCTGGCCCCATTGATCCCCGCCACCTTTCATACGCTGAAACACATATGCCGCGCCTGAATCGGAGCCGCCGTCATCATCGCCATAAGCGCCGACCGCAATCACATCTTCCGAGACCCCAACAGAACAACCAAAATAATCCCCTGCTGAAGCATCGGAAGCTGTCAATTTCTGTACCTGTCCCCAGTTATCCGATCCTCCCTGCATTCGGTGGAAAACATACGCCGCACCGGACATATCCCCGCCATCATCCTGCCCATAGGCACCGACCACAAGGACATCGCCTGAAATTCCAACAGAATAGCCAAAATAGTCATAATTTGATGGGTCCAGGTGGATCAGGGTGTTATTTTCAGTGTGAAGCCGCATCATGATATTCAATGGATAAACAGCGTTTTCCAGATTGGATATCCAGATGTCCATTTGCTGATTATCCGCAGTGAAATTCGATGTCAGCACATTTCCAGCGGCATCCACAACTGACAATCCACTGATCCGAATTGCCGGCGCACCTTTGCTGTCGAGAATGATCAGATCATCACCGCTGGCTGCGGCTTGCATCTCGCCAGAAGTATTGTAATGCAAGCTGGCTTGGCTGCCTTGCGCCTGGGATTCTATCAACACCTGGTAACCAATCCCGTCCGGCTGATTAATGATTGTCTCGGTCAACCCGCTGCTTTGACGACGAACTTCATCAGCGTTTTCATGCAGCATTGACCCAGAAATTTCTGTGCCGTCCCAGGAAAAAAGTGACAGAGTTAACTCCTCCTGGCTTTGGAATGTCATTCCCGTGTCGCTTATCAGAATCCCCAGATCCATTGCCGGATTCGGCGCTCGATATCCCATTGAATATGCGGTTTCATACCGGGTGAAATAATATTGGGCAGCAGAAATCTGTGCCTGTATGGATTCCCATCCAAGCTTGGTGATGCCTTCCGCAGATAAATTAGCAGGCACATCCGCCGTTGAAACTGCGGATGCGCGATCAACTGCGAAGGGGAGACCGATCAGGTCATTCATAATTACAACAATCAGTAATAAAACGGCGGTTTTAAGTAAACTATGCTTATTCATAGTCGCTCCTGTTTTTAAGTCGGTTGTGATTTCAACGATGATTTGTTTTTTCCCCAATGTGCATGAAACTTGATTTTCCTTAACAATAAAATTATTAAATGATTAAGATTATCAACAGTTTACATTAATATATTTTAAAATACAATATGATAAAATCAGAAAATTTTTCTATTACGTTGACCCCCTTTTTGTTCTATGGTATTCTGCTGATGATGACCCTGAAAGCGAAAGCCCTAGCACATCCCAACATCGCCTTCATTAAATACTGGGGGATGGAAGATGAAGCTCGACGCATCCCGGCCAATGATTCCATTTCGATGAATCTGGGCTGCCTTTCCACCCGCACCACCGTCATCTTTGACAGTCAGTTAAAGGAAGACACACTGACCCTGAACGGGGAACCCGTCAGGGGTGAGGGGCTGCCCCGTGTTCAGCGTTTTTTGGACCGCATTAGAGCCCTATCCGGGAAGAAGGTCTTCGCTCATGTGGAAAGCGAGAACAATTTCCCCGTCGGCGCGGGGCTGGCTTCCTCCGCGTCAGGATTTGCCGCCCTGGCACTGGCGGGGACAGCAGCCCTGGGTTTGGAACTCTCCGAACGGGAGCTTTCCAGTTTGGCGCGCTTTGGCTCCGGTTCCGCCTGCCGCTCAATACCGGGCGGCTTTGTGGAATGGCGCACGGACCCCCTGACGGGCGAATCATACGCCGAATCCCTCGCCCCCGCCGACCATTGGGACTTAATGGACTGCGTTGCTATCCTCAGCGACGAGCATAAACCGGTGGGCTCGGAAACCGGCATGCGCCTGGCTGGGTCCAGCCCTCTGCAGGAAGCCCGCGTTTTGGATGCGGAGCGCCGCCTTGATCTCTGCCGGGGGGCGATCCTCAGCCGGGACTTTGAAGCCCTGGCAAAGGTCACCGAGCTGGACAGCAACATGATGCACGCCGTGATGATGACGGCTGACCCGCCGCTGTTCTATTGGCTCCCCGGGTCCCTGGCGCTGATGAAGGCCGTCAAGCGCTGGCAGAAGGAGGGGCTGCCCGTCACCTATACGCTGGACGCGGGCCCGAATGTGCACGTGATCTGCACCAAGGATGCGGTTGAGGGTGTTTTCGAAAGACTTCGCGCATTCCCCGGGGTGAAGGATGTGCTGCGTGGGATTCCCGCCGGCCCTGCCCGACTCCTCTCCCCCGATTCGCAAGAATAAAGCGCGCGGGTATAATTATTCCCTGACACCAAGACTTCATTCCTGCTTCTAATAAGCGCAGGTTAAAGAGGAAAAATATTTATGAGCGTGATTTGGTTAATCTTACAGGTTGTATTCATCCTCGGTTTGCTGATCTTCTTCCACGAGCTGGGACACTTTCTTGCCGCGCGGGCGGTCGGCGTTCCGGTGGAGGAGTTCGGCTTCGGCTATCCGCCGCGGTTGGCGAAGATCGGGGAGTGGAAAGGCACGGAGATCACCTTGAACTGGATCCCCTTTGGCGGATTCGTGCGCCCCAAGGGCGAAGCCGATGAGACCGTGGAAGGGGGCATGGCTGCTGCGCCCGCCTGGAAGCGGGTGGTGATCGCGGCTGCCGGCCCGATGATGAACTTCCTGATAGGCATCATCCTGTTGATCGTGATCTACACCGGCATCGGCGTCCCCGCCTCTGACCAGGCGATGATAACGGACGTTGCTCCGGGTTCTCCAGCCATGGAAGTTGGCATTCAAACCGGGGATATCGTTATCGCCGTAAATGAGACACAGGTCAGGGATATTGATCACCTGATCCAACTCGTAGACCAAAACCTCGGCGAGGAAATCACCCTGACCGTTGAACGCGATGACGAGACAATGGCCTTTAACATCGTCCCACGGGAGACTCCGCCTGCGGGCGAAGGCGCGATGGGTGTCATGCTGAGCAACCCCCTCAGGTCTATGCCGTTTTTTCAGTCTGTACGTTACGCCTTCCAGACCACGGGCTATGTGATCAAAGAGACGGTCATGCTGCCCATCAGGTTGATCCGGGGCTCGATTGACCCCGCGCTGGCGCGGCCGGTCGGTTATAAGGGTATTTATGATATCTATACCCAGGCGGTTGAGATGGACCAGGAGACGGAGGTGCCAACAGCACAGCCCCTGCCGGTCTATACCTTGAGCATCATTGCCAATATCTCACTGGCGCTGGGCATCACCAACCTTTTGCCCATCCCCGCGCTGGACGGCGGGCGTATCCTGTTCACATTACCGGAGCTGCTGTTTGGCAAGCGCATCCCCCAGAAATGGGAGAACGCAGTTAACACGGTCAGTTTCTTGTTGTTGATCCTCCTGATGGTTGTGATCACCGTCCTGGATTTCACCAATCCGATTGTGCTCCCTTGACGGATTTATCTCAGAGTGCAGACCGATGAACGCATCCTATAGAGACGAACACGATTTTGAAGAAATCAAGCAGGCGCTGTTAAATAAAGAAGCGCCTTTCCCTGCATCTTTGCTGTATTTCTTCTCCGATATCAGCCTCGTTGACCTGAAGAAGCTGGAAGCGGTCTGGCCTCAGGTGTGGACGGAGCGCCGTCGAGGCTTGCTGGAGGACATGGAGACCCTGGCGGAAAAGGACACACTGCTGTTCTTCGACGATGTGGCGGAGATGTGCCTGGAAGACGAGGACCCTGTCGCCCGCGCTACAGCTATCCGCCTCTTGTGGCAGTCGGAGGAGGAAAGGCTAGTGCCAAAGTTGATTGCGCTGCTGAAGGAAGACCCGCAGTCCATCGTGCGCGCAGCCGCAGCCACCGCGTTGGGCGTCTTCGTTTACCTTGGGGAGTTGGAAGAGATTGCGGAATCTATCTATGAGGATATCCTGAAAGCCCTGACCAGCGTCCATCTCGGTTCGGATGAGCGCCTGGTGCGCCGCCGCGCCCTGGAAGCCCTGGGATGGGCTACCCGTCCGGAGGTGCCCGGTTTCATTCAACATGCTTATGAGACCAACCAGGAGGAATGGCTGCAGAGTGCGCTTTTTGCCATGGGGAGGTCGTACGATAACCGTTGGACGAGGGCGGTGATGCGCATGTTCGAGCATCCCGATGCTGATGTACGTTATGAAGCCGTGCGGGCAGCAGGGGAGCTGGAGCTGGAAGATGCCCGCCAGGAGTTGTTTGACATGCTGGAAGAGGGCATTGATGATGACGACATCTATTTTGCCGTGATCTGGTCGCTGTCCAAGATCGGCGGGCGGGGCGTGCGCCAGTTGATTGAAGCCAGCCTGGAGGACACGGAAGACCCGGAGGAGATTCGGCTTTTAGAGGAAGCGCTGGAGAATCTGGACTTTACCGAGCAGGTCAATTCGTTTGACATGCTGTATATTGATGAAGAGGAACCGGACGAGTGGCTGGATGAGGATGAGGATGACGAGCTCTTCGACTGAATTGTAAGGTTACGCATGGCGGCGCAGCCGCCTGGGTGACAAGATCCATCAGGTAAAATCAAACTATGAGTGAAAACGAACTATACCGCTTGCACGCTTATGTTAAAGGACGCGTCCAGGGTGTGAGCTTCCGCTACTTTGTGTTGCAGAGCGCGGAAGGGCTCGACCTGACTGGCTGGGTGCGCAATCTGCGCGACGGCAGGGTGGAGGTGCTGGCGGAGGGGGCGCATGAGGACCTCAGCCGGCTGTTGGCCGCGCTGCGCAAGGGGCCGATCAGCGCGGACGTGAGGGATGTGGATGTTGAATTTAAGGAAGGTAAGGGGGAGTTTGAGGGATTTCGCGTGAGGTATACGGTTTAGGTTATTTTTATATGGTTTGGGTACATAAAATGACCTCTATAAAATGATTGTATTTTTCGTTGAAAGATAGTTGCAATTTTATTTAGTATTAATTTTTATTTTTTTGGTAAAATATATATGGGGAAAAACATTAACTTTTCATTATAATCCCTTGTCATATATCAAAGCAATTAAGATATATTTGCAGGTTACTGTCAAGATTTTCCATATTTATAAACAAATCAAAGAACTCCTTGGGG
>CAZNRI010000015.1:0-52214 GCA_964575595.1 uncultured Candidatus Brevefilum sp. | reverse complement strand
CCCAAGGAGTTCTTTGATTTGTTTATAAATATGGAAAATCTTGACAGTAACTAATCCCCGTCCCAAATTGACTTTGACCTGTTAATGTGATAAACTCTGTCTAATTGGAAAACTCATCCAGAGAGGTGGAGGGACCGGCCCGATGATACCTCGGCAACCACGATCACTGATCGCAGGTGCCAAATCCGGCAGACCCCGAGAAGGGCAGATCTGGAAGATGAGGTGAAGTTACCAAGCGGTATCAAGCGCCTCTCATTCCCTGAGAGGCGATTTTATTACCTGAAGGTGACGTCTCTGACAACACGGAAAGGACAGTATGGGCTCACAATCGAAAACCTTTACCAATCGAAGCTACCTGGATGCACTCGACGACAGCGTGTTGCTGTTTGACGGCGCTATGGGCACCAACCTGGACAGGCAGAACCTGACGGTGGAGGATTTTGGCGGTGAACGCACCTTTGGCTGTAATGATTTCCTGGTCATCACCAAACCCTCTGCCGTGGGAAAAGTGCATCGGTCGTTCCTGGAGGTTGGGTCCGACGTGATCGAGACGGACACCTTCCGGGCGAACCGGCTGACCCTGGGTGAGTTCGGTTTGGGCGAGCGGACGCTGGAGATCAACCGCACCGCAGCGGCGCTGGCAAGACGATTGGCGGATGAATACGCCACGCCTGAGAAACCGCGCTTTGTGGCGGGCTCCATAGGCCCCAGCGGGAAGCTGATCTCAACCGAAGACCCGGAAATGTCGGCTATCAGCTTTGACGAACTGGCGGATGTCTTCCGCGAACAGGCAGTTGGCTTGATCGAGGGCGGTGTTGACCTGCTGTTGATCGAGACCTCACAAGATATCCTGGAGGTCAAAGCCGTCATCCACGGGATTAAGGCTGCCTTTGAAGAGACCGGCGAGGTGCTGCCCATTCAAGCGCAGGTGACCATGGATACGACTGGACGCATGCTGCTGGGGACTGACATCGCCGCAGCCCGTGCGATCCTGGAAGGGATGGGAATTGACGTAATTGGGTTGAACTGCTCGACCGGTCCGGATTACATGCGTGAACCCATCCGCTATCTGACGGAAAACTCAAAATTACCCGTTTCCTGCATCCCCAACGCTGGGCTGCCCCTCAATGTGGATGGGGAAGCGGTGTATCCCATGAAGCCAGAACCCTTTGCGGAGCTCATTTTGGAATTTGTGGAAGAATACGGCGTGCGGGTGGTGGGGGGCTGCTGCGGGTCGCAGGAAGAGCATATTAAGTTGATCAATGAAGGGTTGAACCGGAAGCGGTCTAAACCCACAACCCCGGAACAGGAGCCCATGCTGGCATCCCCGGTGCAGGCTGTGGGCATGCAGCAGACACCGCCGCCTTTCCTGATCGGTGAGCGGCTGAACACCCAGGGTTCCCGCCGTTTTAAGCGCATTATCCTGGCAGAAGACTTTGATGGGGTGGTTGAATTGGCGCGCACACAGGTGGAAAGCGGCGCACACGGCTTAGACGTTTGTTTGGCGCTGACCGAAAAGGATAACGAAGTTGAGTTAATGAGGAAGGTGGTCAAGAAACTGGCCAACGCTGTGCCGGTACCGTTGGTGATCGATTCAACCGAAGCGGAGGTAATTGAAATCGCCCTGAAGACCAATCCTGGGCGCAGCCTGATCAATTCCACCCACCTTGAATCTGGCCTTGAGAAGGCGGGAGAGGTTTTGTCCCTGGCAAAGCGCTTCAACTCGGCGGTGGTTCTGCTGACCATTGATGAGGAGGGTATGGCAAAGACCGCTGACCGGAAGGTGGAAGTTGCAAAGCGGCTGTTTGACCTGGCGGTGGGGGAATATGGACTGAAACCTGAGGATTTGGTCTTTGATGCCCTAACCTTTACCCTGGCAACAGGTGATCCTGATTTGCGGAATTCGGCAAACGAAACCCTGAACGGTATAAAGCGCATCAAAGAAGCATTGCCCGGCGTGCTGACCTCGTTAGGTGTGAGCAATGTTTCATTTGGATTGTCGGGACCGGCGCGGGCGGTGCTGAACAGCGTCATGCTCTATCACACCGTTGAAGCGGGATTGGATATGGCTATTGTCAACCCGGCTCATATCAAGCCTTACGCTGAAATCCCCGACGAGGAACGGGAACTGGCTGAGGATTTGATCTTCAACCGCCGTGAGGATGCTTTGGAGAAGCTGATCGCCTATTTTGAGACCGTCGAGGACACCGGTGGAGAAGAGGATCAGCGCGGGGCGGACCTTGAGGCGATGACGCCTGGGGAACGCTTGCACTGGCGCATCCTGCACCGCCACAAGGCAGATGTGGAATCGGACATTGACACATTATTGGCGGCGCAACCAGACAAGCCCGACTCCGAGACAGCGGTGACGATCCTTAATGAAGTGCTGTTGCCGGCGATGAAGGATGTGGGTGATAAGTTCGGCGCGGGGGAGCTGATTCTGCCCTTTGTGCTGCAGAGCGCTGAAGTGATGAAGATCGCTGTGAATTATCTTGAGAATTTCCTGGAGAAAAAAGAGGGATCCACCAAAGGGAAATTGGTCCTGGCGACCGTTTATGGCGATGTCCATGACATCGGCAAGAACTTGGTCAAAACGATTCTGTCCAATAACGGCTACACGGTGGTGGACTTGGGCAAGCAGGTGCCCGCTGAGACGATCATCACACGGGCGGTGGAAGAAAAGGCAGATGCCATTGGGCTGAGCGCGCTTCTGGTGAGCACCAGCAAGCAGATGCCCTTGATCATCAACGAACTCGACCGGCGGGAGTTGGATTTTCCCGTCCTGGTAGGTGGCGCTGCCATCAATCCCCGTTTTGGGAAGCGTATTCTGTTGACAGAAGAAGGGCATTATTACAAACCGGGCGTTTTTTACTGCAAGGACGCCTTTGAGGGCTTGTCCACTATGGACTCCTTAATGAATCCTGATAAGCGGACGGATTTGATTGAGAGCATTCAGAAAGCCGCAGATTATGAGTTGGGACGAGAATTGACCTCCAAGCGCGGACGACCGAGAACGCGCAAAATACAGCAGGTGGAGGTATTGGATGAGCTGCCCGCCCCGCCCCACTGGGGGCCGCGGGTGGTTGAGGATATGCCCTTATCAATGGTGGGGGAGCACTTATTTATCAATGAGCTGTACCGTCTCTCCTGGGGTGCTAAGAACGCCCACGGTGAGGAATGGGAAAAAATCAAAGCTGAGTTTGATGCCCGCCTGCAGCGCATGCGCAAGGAAGCGGAAGAAGAAGGATGGCTAAAGCCCCAGGGTGTGTATGGCTACTGGCCGTGTCAATCTGAGGGTGATTCGCTGTTAGTGTATGACCCCGACACCTTGGATGACGAGGAGCCTGCCCTGCGGCAGCGGTTTGATTTCCCCCGCCAGGTGGGCGGCAGGGAATTGTGCCTGGCGGATTATTTCGCCCCGAAGGGGTCGGGCAAGATGGATGTGGTTGCGTTTCAGGTGGTCACGGTGGGGCATGAGGCCACACGGCGCTTTGACGCTTTGCAGGACGCAGGGGAATATTCCGAAGCCTACTACCTGCACGGCTTAGCGGTTCAGATGGCGGAGGCGACCGCCGATTACCTTCACGCCCATATCCGCCGTGAGCTAGGTTTGGCACCCGAGCGTGGTAAACGCTATTCCTGGGGCTATCCCGCTATCCCAGAGCTGGAAGACCACCTAAAGGTCTTTGACCTGCTGCCGGTGGAATCGGCACTGGGGATGAGCCTGACATCAGCTTATCAGCTTGTACCGGAACAGTCCACTGCAGCCATTATCGTCCACCATCCCGAAGCCAAGTATTTTAATATCGGCACGAGCCGCGTTGAGCAATTAATGAAAGAATGAGACCTTAAGAGGAAACTATGAGTAAAAAAGACAACACCTTTCGAATCTGTTTGAATCAGGCCGAGCGCCCCATTGTGGTGGATGGAGCCATGGGCACATTGTTGCATGAGCGCGGTGTTCCGATTGACGCCTGCTTTGACGAGCTTAACCTAACAGACCCTGGCTTGGTTGGCGATATCCATCGTGATTATATTCAAGCCGGCGCTGAACTGATCAAGACCAATACTTTCGGTGCCAACCGCGCCAAGCTTGAACGGCATGGCTTGGAAGATCGTGTGGGTGAGATCAATACCGCGGCTGTCAACCTGGCAAAACGAGTAGTGCTGGCTTCCTTTAAGGATGTGTGGATCGCTGGGGATGTAGGCCCTTTGGGTGTTCCGCTGGCACCTTTCGGTCGGGTGAGTGTTGATGAGGCTCTTGATATTTACGTTGAACAAGCTGAAGCTTTGATAAAGGCTGGTGTTGACGTCATTTTGATTGAAACGATGGTTGACCTGTACGCTGTCCAGGCGGCTGTGGATGCTGTTCATCACGTCGATCCTGAGATGCCGGTGATTGCCTCAATGACCTTTACGCGCGACCGGCGCACGCTGTTAGGAGATTCTCCCAGGGAGGTTGCCAATAAAATCAATGAGTTAGATGTGGATGCCATCGGCGTCAACTGCTCAGGCGGACCGGTGCAGCTCCTGCGAATCTTACGGCAGATGAAGGAGGCAGTGCCTGAGGCGCATTTTTCTATCATGCCCAATGCGGGTTTCCCGGAAAAAGTTGGCGGGCGAATTATGTACCCGGCAGGGCCGGAATACTTCCGTGAATACGCGCTTGCTTTTTGGCGCTCCGGTGCAGATATTATCGGGGGCTGCTGCGGGACAACGCCCGCTCATATCGCTGTGATTAAGGACGTGCTTGTTAATACACCCAAGGAGTCCCTGGTCAGTTTGGTGCCTGAGAGGGAAATCGTCACTGAGGTCGAGGAGCAGGAAGCCGCAGAGCGCTCACAATTGGCGCAGAAATTGGATGCCGGAAAGTTCGTTATCGCAGCTGAGATGGACCCACCGCGCGGGTTGTCAACCCACAAGCTCTTGGCCGGCGCGTCCCTTCTGGCGGATGCGGGAGCGGATGTGATTGATGTAGCAGACAGCCCCATGGCGCGCATGCGGATGAGTCCCTGGGCGGTGTGTGACTTGATTCAATCGAAGTTTGATATTGAGACCACGCTACATTTCCCCACTCGGGGCCGTAACCTCCTGCGGGTGCAGGGCGATCTGTTGGCTGCGCACGCGATCAATATTCGCAATGTTTTTGTCGTCATGGGTGATCCGACAGCTATCGGGGACTACCCGGACGCCAGCGACTCCTATGATTTGGTGCCTACTGGGTTAATCAAGTTGATCAAGGAAGGTTTTAACGTTGGTGTGGATCATTCCGGTGGGAAGATCGGGCAACCCACATCCTTCTTTGTGGGGGCGGCATTGAATCTATGCCCCAACAAGCCGGAGCGGGAGATGAGCGTTTTAAGGAAAAAACTTGAATCGGGGGCGGATTTCTTCCTGACCCAGCCGGTGTTTGAGGTAGACAAGGCAAGGGAGTTCATTCATGCATACGAAGATCAATACGGTACATTGCAAGTCCCAATCCTGGTTGGCGTCCTGCCTTTGGTGACAGACCGCCATGCCCGTTTCCTGCACAATGAAGCCCCCGGGATATCCATCCCTGAGGAAATTCAGGAACGGATGACGGACGCGGGGGAGGATTCAGCGGCGGAGGGCGAAAAGATTGCCATTGGACTGATCGAAGAACTGCAGGAAGATTTCCAGGGCGTTTACTTTATACCGCCGTTCAATCGTTTCAGCATGATTGCTAATATTATCGATAAAATAAAATCCCGATAGACTCATTTGTCTAAAATGAAAAAATAGGTTAGTATTCTCCTCTAAAGAGAGCTTTTCGGCATTAATTAGGAAGTACGATAGAATAGGACGCGGAGGTAATTTCAATGAAAAGTAAATTACAGCATACAAAATGGATTTTTGTTGCACTTTTAGCCGTTGGCCTGGCGTCCTGCCAGCCAACGGGGGTCTCTGATAAGGAGTTAGCGGCAACTTACGCCGCTCAAACATTGGCGGCTATGCCGAACAAAACCGCTGCCCCGAAGGAAACACAAATGCCGGAGGCTACAGCTACAACCACTGCCACACCTGAGCCGACGCTCGGCCCGGTAGGTCCCATTGACTTCCCGGAGAATGTTAACCCACTAACCGGGATGAGGGTGGATGACCCTTCGATCCTGGATCGGCGACCGGTGCTTGTCAAGGTGGCTAACTATCCAGCTTCTGGACGACCGCATGCTGGTTTATCCTTCGCGGATATTGTATTTGAATACTATATTGGCTATGGCGGCAACCGATTTATTGCTCTGTATTATGGGCAGGATGCATCCCAGATCGGGCCGGTACGCTCCGGTCGGCTTGTTGACCCTCAAATCGTGAGTCTGTATCAGGGTATTTTCGGTTTTGAGAGTGCTTATGTGACCATTTATGATCATATTTTTGACGTACTGGGTAATCGCGCGATTAACGGCGGCGGCGGCAATATTTGCCCGGCGATTTGCGATACCGGTGAAAATATCGTTACCAGCAAATTTGCTGATTCAGAAGCAATGACTGAGCTTTCAAGCCAGCGTGGGGTGGATAACAAGCGATATACGCTTGAGGGGATAGCATTTGATCCGCAGGCGCCGGATGACGGGCAGGAGGGTGAGGTTGCATTGATCCTTTACTCCAATCTTAACCGCGGCGAGTGGCGGTTTGATGAAGAAAGCGGAAAGTATCTTCGCTGGATTGAAGATACAACCGGGGGCGATCTTGAGATGATCCCACTGGTTGATCGGATCACAGAGGAGCAATTAGCGTTTTCCAATGTTGTAGTGCTCTTCGCCTACAATGATGAGCTTGCCCCGACCTTGCACGATATTTATCTCTGGGATAACCCCACAGGCAATCGTGCGGTGGTCTTTCGGGACGGTCAGGCATATGATGTCACCTGGGCGACCCCAAATAAGGATCAACCCATCCGGTTCTTTGACCAGGACGGGGAGGCGTTCCCGCTCAAACCTGGGAACACATGGATGGTGATCATGGGACTCAATTCCGACGACACTCAGGATGAGGGTAATTGGACCTTCACCTACTATCTACCTTAAACTATGCGGACGTTGATCCTTTCTGACGTCCATGCTAACCTGACAGCGTTGAATGCTGTTCTGGCAGACGCCGAGCCTTACGATCGCGTATGGTGTCTTGGCGATGTCGTCGGTTACGGACCGGACCCCAATGAATGTATTAAAACGATCCAGTCTTTACCTATGCTCAAGTGCATTAAAGGCAACCACGACGCGGCGATACTAGGGGAGATTGAGGTGAGAGCTTTCAATTACGAAGCGCGTGCTTCTCTGGAGTGGTTGTTTGGAGAATTAGATCCAGATAATAAGCACTGGCTTGAGGGCTTGGATGAGCGTTTGGAGTTTGATGACATTACCATGGCTCACGGCAGCCCGCGCAATCCCATTTGGGAATATGTCATGGATGTCCATATTGCGTATGAAAATATGAAGGCGTTTGAGACAAAGATTTGTCTGGTTGGACACACCCATGTCCCATGTCTTTTTAAACAAGAAGGGGAAAAGCGTGATTCGACTCATTTATACCTGATGAAACCAGGAGAGCCTTTCTCCATTGATCAAAAATGCATTGTCAACCCGGGTTCCGTGGGGCAGCCGCGCGATCATAATCCTAAAGCTTCCTATATGATCTATGATGATGAAAGCGATCAATGGGTTTACTATCGGGTGGCGTATGACATTGAGTCAGTGCAAAAGCGTATTTTAGCTGCTGGATTGCCCCAGCGGCATGCCTCCCGCCTTTCGGAAGGGTGGTAGAACAAATTATTTAGCTAATAATTTCATTGTTCCTTTGAAGTATGAGATAATGTTTCAAAGGAACTTTTTGTTTACAAGAGGCGTCTATTAAATATAAAATGGGAATGATGGATCAGTCTTAAAGGAGAAATGATGAAAAAGAGAAGTTTGGTCTTGTTAATTCTTGGGGTGGTTTCAAGCTTATTGCTTGGAGCATGTGCAGCCAAATCGGCTTCTGAGGTTGTTCAAGATGCTGAAGCGCCAGCAGCAGAGGGCTGGAACTACAGTGATGCTGAAAAACAGGAGATGTCGGAAGAGTTAGAATCTGACAGGAGTTATACCAGTGGCGCCGGTGAATCTGCCAGTGCGGTTGAGCGTATGATGATTTATAACGCAAATCTGGAAATCGCCGTAGAAGACCCTGTCAGCACAATGGAGTCGGTGATCGAAATGGCCGAAGAGGCGGGCGGGTTTGTTGTGTCTTCCAACGTTTACCAATCCTATTCTGAAAGCGGTGGAACCCAACCGAGAGCCACCGTGACCGTGCGTGTCCCCGCTGGGGAATTGGATTCGATCATGGCTGCGATTAAGGCGCTGACCCCCAATCCGGATGAGGATGTGCTTTCGGAGAACGTGTCCGGGCAGGATGTCACGGCGGAATATACCGATCTTGGATCGAGACTGCGAAATCTTGAAGCGGCTGAAGAAGCCCTGGTAGAATTGATGGAGAAAGCCGAGGATCCTGAAGATGTCCTGAATATCTTTGATGAGCTGACCTACTATCGCGGCGAAATTGAGGTTGTCAAGGGCCGCATGAAATACATTGAAGAATCAGTTGATTTATCTTCCATTTCTGTAAACATCGTCACAAAGGAATCACTTCAACCGATTGAGATCGGTGGGTGGCAGCCGAAGGGCACGGCTAAGAAAGCGATTCAGGCGCTGATCAACGCCTTACAGTTCATCGGTAATGCTGCGATCTGGTTCGGTATCTTCTGTCTGCCTTTCTTGATCCCATTGGGCATTGCGGTTTATATCCTCGTGAGCCTGCTCCGAAAAAAGAAGGCAAAGAAAGCAGCTCGGACGACAGAGACGATCCAGAAGCCAAATAGGCAGGCATAAGAAAACGCCATTAGATTAATTTTTCAACTCACAAGGGCGGACGATACTTATCGTCCGCCCTTTTTGTACTGTCAATTGTCAAAGGGATTGACACGAATGAAATTTTGTTATAAAATAATTTATCGATATAAATAATTTTAGCGATAAAAGGAATTGTTATGAGTGATAACTTAGAAAAAAAACCGGTGTTTGTTGTTGAGGATTTGGAGACGCTGCGCGTGTTGACGGATCCTCTAAGGCTTCAAATCCTGGAGGTATTGAATCAAGAGCCGCAGACAGTGGGTGAAGTAGCGGACAAGCTGGGGCTTGCCGGCAGCCGGTTATATTACCACTTTAATATGCTTGAGGAGCATGGATTGATCCAGGTGGTGGAAACCCGCACTGTCAGTAATATGATTGAAAAGTTGTATTGGGTGACTGCTGAGGAGATTGAGTTTAATAAAGAACTGCTCAATTTTTCTCTGGAGGGAGGGCAGGATAATTTTGTCAAAGTCATTAACTCTTCCTTGGATTCTGTACGGGAAGATATGTTGCGCAGTCTGCAAGCTCGTAAATATTCGCTTGAGCATGGCGTTAAAGAGATCCCCAGGAATATGATCTTGATTAACACCAAAAAGCGGTTAAAGGATGAGGACTTTCAGGCTTTTACCAAGCGGTTTAAGAAATTGTTGAAGGAATTTGGAGATATACCGGAGGAAGAGGATGCTGTTGAGGATGCCAATGTTTACAGCCTTGCCTGTTATCTCTATCCGAGTTTTTACTATGAAGAAGGGAATGACAATAAAGAAAGGGAAATTACAAAATGACTAAGAAATCCAAAGGCATGCGGACGTTCATCATCATCTGGCTGGGGCAGCTGGCTTCAATGATCGGTTCCGGACTGATTGGTTTTGCCCTTTCCGTATGGATTTACGACCAGACCGGCCAGGCAACGCCATTCGCCCTGACGGCGCTTTTCAGCACGCTGCCCAGGATTTTACTCTCCCCTGTTGCAGGCGCCATCTCTGATCGGTGGAATCGGAAGAAGATTATGATCGTCTCCGATTCATTATCGGGGATATTAACCCTTCTCACAGCGTTTCTTTTGTTGACCGGACAGATGGAAATATGGATGGTGTATACCATCAGCTTTTTAGGTTCTGTCTTTGCATCTTTTCAACAGCCGGCTTACTCCGCTTCCATTGTCATGCTGGTACCCAAAGAGCAGCTCACACGTGCGAATAGCATGATCCAGATGGGGCAGGCGCTCGAATCGATCCTGACGCCCGTTATGGCTGGAGTGTTGTTTGCGACGATTGGCATGCAAGGGATCATTATCATTGATGCGGCGACGTATTTGATCGCCCTTTTTACATTGATCTTCGTCACCATCCCCCAGCCGGAGAAAATAAAAGTAGAGAGTAAAAAACTTTCGGTGATGAAAGATATCGTTTTTGGATGGCGGTACTTGGCAGAGCGAAGGGGATTGTTAGGGCTTTTATTTTATTTTGCCGGGGTTAACTTTTTCGCCAATCTGTGTGCTGTGATGATCGGACCCCTGGTACTCTCCTTTGGCCCCGCGACAAATCTGGGGGTTGCGCAATCCGTGATGGGTTTGGGGATGCTTGGTGGGAGTTTGATATTGAGCCTGTGGGGCGGCCCTAAGAAAAAGAAGATCAATGCTGTGATCGGGTTTATCTTTCTGTCAGCGTTTGGCTTTCTTGTAGCAGGGTTCCAGCCGAGTCTGGCTTATGTCAGCGCTGGGGTGTTCATCCTGATGTTTTTCATTCCCTTTGCCTCAGGCCCCAGCTCCGCGATCTTTGCTTCGAAAGTCGCCCCAGAAGTGCAGGGTCGTGTGTTTGCCACCCGTTCGATGATCGCACAATCCATGATGCCGCTGGCTTTCATCCTGAGCGGCATCATGGCGGACAACGTGTTTATCCCCTTGCTGGTTGAGGGGGGCGCGCTGGCAGACACTTTTGTTGGGCAATGGCTTGGCGTGGGGCCGGGACGGGGCATTGGGTTGATGATGATCTGCAGCGGGTTGTTGATGCTGGTGATCAGCGTGATTGCCTATGCCAACCCGCGCATTCGCAATGTGGAGACGGAAATACCGGATGCGTTACCAGAAGAGCCTGGGGAAGGCAAGGAAATTGAGAAAAAGGAACGACAATCCTCTCCCGTTCAAGGTTAATGGATAGCGGCTCTACTCTTTAATGACCAGTTCCTGTCCATCAAGGTCCTTCAAGTCGACGGCGTAGACGCCACCCCCTTCATCTTGCAGCGTGTGTGATTGACCTCTGAACAATGCGCCAGCCGGTTTCCAGGGCAGGTAAATGTACACCCTGCCGGAGGTTTCTCTGTTGAGGTCAAATCTCATCTTCAGCGAATTGTTTTCCTCTTCCCACTCGCTGATTTCGATCCCCTGAGCGAGGTGCAGGTCGCTTCCCAGATATGTGGGTCTGCTTGCGTCATAAACCCTGACAGCGGCGACCCGCACGCCGTGTGAAGGGATGTTGTTGTAGGCAAGGGGGGATTTGTCAGACATCTGACCGATCAGCCCTGTCCAGAATTCACGGAGCCACCACACCTCTCCTTCGGGGAGGTTGAAGTCTTGAGGGGAGAAAGCATAGGAAGCGGGTTGATCCTCCCAATTGAACCATGCCAGCAAGTGCCAGGGACCGCAAGGGCTGTCCAGGTCCACTCGCAATCGGGCGGGGGTGAAGGAATCAAACCAGTTCAACACTCGGGCGCGTCGGTCCATCACGGGCAGGAGGATTTGTGCCAGCTTAAGCCGCTCCTGTGGCAGGGCGGGTAAGTCGTCGGAGAGCAGGATGGAACCACCGGTCAGACCAATAGCACTGGTCAGGGTCTGCACTTCGGGCAAGGTCAGGTCGGTGTCCGGGCGCACCAGCAGGCAGTCGGGGTCATTAACCCACCAATGCCGGTGCAGGGGTGCGCGGGTGATGATGTTCTGCAGGGCATTGCGGGCGGCGGGCATGTGCGGTTCCTTCTTGAGCAGGAAGCTGACAGGTGGAAAATGCGGCTTCCAGTAGCCGTTTACATCGGCGCTGATGCGCATGGCATCAAACAGCCCCAAAGCTGAACCTAAGGGGCAGCCGCAAGCCAGCAGGGTCACATCCGGACCGGCAGCCCGGCGCAGGGCTTCAAATCCATGCCGTAAAACCTGAGCACGGGTTTGCGTAGGGTCCTGGTAGATGCCGTCCAGGGCGGCGGCATACAGGAAATCCAGTTTGAGGTATTCGAAACCCCAATCTTCGACCGCAGTGCGGATGACGTCGCAGGTGAAGTCCATTGCATCCGGGTGGGTCAGATCGAGGGCATAGGTGAAGCCGTTCCAGACAAAACCGGCGTTGACCGGCTTGCCCCGGGCATCCCGCAAGAGCCAATCCGGGTGCTCTTGTACAAGTTTCGCTTTGGGATGGACAATGTAAGGCGCCAGCCACAATCCTGGCGTTAACCCTGCGCCTTTAGCCTTCTGGACGAGAGGTTTCAACCCGTTCGGAAATTCGGGGTCAAAGTTGTACCAATCCCCGGGATAGGTCTCAAACCCGTCATCAATCTGCAGCAAGGGCAGGGGTAATTTGGGTTTGAGCTGCACAACGGCATCCAGATTGGATTGAATGATCTTTTCGGAGATGTCTTGATAATAGTGATACCAGGAGCACCAGCCGACGGGTACGGGGTCTTTAGATTCAATTTCGTTATACTCAGCGACGGTTTCAAGACAAAGACGCATGGGTTCTGGCGCGTCAAGATGGATGAAGGACAGCGCGAGCCAATCGGTGTGGGCTGCTTCTCCCGCTGGGAGGAGGACATTGTCGCCATTCGCCCATACACTTAACATGGGTTCGGGGTCAAATTTCGCTTCCAGGCTGCCGAACTGCTCTTTCTGTGATAGGAATCCCGCCAGCAGTCCAATACGGCTGGCGCGGTCGCCGAGGACGCCGAACATATCCCCGGTGAAGTAGTTTTTGCTCCGTGGTTGGGGCGTGCCAGTGTTGACCACCATCGGATTTTGAAAAGGGCCGAGGATGGACGTGCGCTGCTTCTCGCCAAGCCCATAGGTTCCCGTAACAGACCAGGACTGCCACCCGTTGCTGTAAAAAGCGGGGTCTATCTGATGCCTTTCGCTGAAACGGATATCCCCAGCCTGAATTTTCAGCGGGGTGAATTGATGGAGGATGATAGCCTTTTCGCTGTTATTGTGGATTACTATTTGCAGGAAGAGCATTGGTTTTTCGGGTGAAACGCCAAAATTAATTGCGATTTGCACACCTTTCAAGCAGGTGTTGATCGTCAAGCGCTGGGTTATTAAACTTCCCCAAGGCATAGCTAAAACTATATCCTGTTCGAGTCTCTCTATATTGAAGGATTTTTGTAGGAGAGAAATCCGTTTATCGTCCTTTAGACAGCAAACATCATAGGAACTACGAAGAGCGCTGCCCGGATAGGCCTGAGATTGTAATTCGTAAAAGGGGGCGTCTTCAGAAATCGTCAGGATGAGGTCATCGGATTCAAGGTGCATGATTATTCTTCCTCAAATAGGTCTTGTATGTCGGATAGAGAGATCGGACCCTGCCGCAGGATTTTCATCTCGGTATTTGCGACATCAAGGATGGTTGATGCCACCCCGCCGGGTGTTGTTCCGCCGTCCAGGATCAGGTCAACCCGTCCGCCGAGTTGGTCAAAGACATCCTCGGCGCTGGTGGGGTCTGCTCCCCCTGAAAGGTTGGCGGAGGTGGTCGCCAGGGGACCTGTCTGGCACAACAGCTTCAATGTGAATGCCAGGTCGGGCATGCGGACGCCGATGGTGGGGTAGGGTGAAAGGTCTGGGGGGAGGTTGGGATGCTTCGGCAGGATGAGGGTGAGGGCACCCGGCCAGAAGGCTTCCGCAATGCGCTTAACGTGATCGCTGATGAATAAAACCAGTTTTTCCAACTGACTGATGTCCCCGATCAACACCGGCAGGGCTTTCTCTTCGGGGCGTTCTTTAGCTTCATAGATTTTTTGGATAGCCGTGTTGCTGAAAGGGTCTCCAGCGACCCCGTATAGCGTGTCTGTTGGGAAGGCAATCAAGCCTTGATTTTCAATGACTTTAACTGCAGTTGGAATGGCTTGAGGATCGTCCGTGTTGAGGATCGCTGTTTCGATCATGGTCACCCTTTTGGTAGTATTTCTTAGATTGCCTTTATTTTAACCCCAAATAGCCAACCTCAGACTTGGCGAATTTCAATCACCCGATCCAGCCCCGCCAGATCCTGATGGAGGCGGTGCTGGGCTTCTGGAAAAGCGGATCTCGCCAACGCCAGTGTCTCCTTCCCAAGGGAGGATTCGATTTCCAGCAGGATGGTTCCACAGGATGCAAGGCGGGTTTGAGCTTGATTGAGAAGCTGATGGATCAACCTCATGCCGCTTTCTCCACCGTCCAATGACAGGGGAGGTTCATGTTTTGCGATATCCAGGCTCTGCAGTTTTTTGGTGGGGATATAGGGAAGGTTGGCGCAGATCAGGTCAAATTGAACGCTGATAGGTTCAAGTAAATTGGATTGAACGAAGTGTATTTGAGTCTGCGCATGTTTATGGGCGTTCTGCCCAGCGATTTTCAAGGCGGCATGGGAGATATCCGCGGCGAAGATGACAGCTGAGGACAGTTCAGCCGCCAGGGTGACAGCGATAATACCTGATCCTGTACCCACATCGATGATTTTCGGTTTGGAAGTGTTCTGAGCACATTCAATTGCCTTCTGCACCAATATTTCCGTCTCCGGGCGGGGAATGAGGACATCGGGTGTGACCTTGAACCGCCGTCCATAAAATTCCCAATGTCCTAGGAGATAGGGCACAGGAATTCCTTGCAGGAGTTGCGATAAATATGTCTGTAATGTTTGATTTTCTTCCGATGTCAGTTCATAATCCCCATGGGCCAGAATCCAGCTTTTTGTCCGATTAAGTGCCTGACTGAGCAGGAGCAAGCTGGTGTTTTCAGGCGCATCAATTCCCCCCTTTATCAAATTTTCATGTAATTGCCGTCGGATTTCTTGCAGCTTAATAGGTTTATTCCTCCACCAAAGCGAGTTTTTCGGATTCATCCTCCAGGGATAACTGGTCAATGAATTCATCAATGTCCCCATCCAAAAAGCCGCTGATATTGTAGGAGGAGAGGTTGATACGATGGTCCGTGACCCTGCTTTGAGGGAAATTATAAGTGCGGATCTTTTCGGAGCGTTCGCCTGTGCCAATCTGGGAGCGGCGGGTGGCTGCTTCTTTTTCCTGGCGCTTTTGTTCCTCTATTTCATAAAGGCGAGCTTTGAGGATGCTCATGGCGCGCTGCTTGTTTTGAAGCTGTGAGCGCTCATCCTGACAGGCGACGACCATGCCCGTGGGGTGATGGGTGATGCGGATGGCGGTGGCGTTCTTTTGCACGTTCTGACCGCCCGCGCCGGCTGATTTATAAACATCAATGTGGATGTCTGAATCAGGAATTTCGATTTCTACGTCATCCACTTCAGCCAGGACGGCTACAGTGACAGTGGAGGTATGGATGCGTCCCTGGGATTCGGTCTCAGGTACGCGCTGCACACGGTGCACGCCCGATTCGTATTTCAAGCGGGAATAGGCGCCGTTGCCTTTGATCATGAAGCTGACTTCTTTGATCCCGCCGATGCCTGTTTCATGCATGGAAAGGATCTCCGTCTCCCAGTTTTTCCGTTCGGCATACCGGCTGTACATGCGGAAAAGATCAGCGGCGAACAACCCAGCTTCATCGCCACCCGTACCAGCGCGGATTTCCATGATGACATTGCGCTTATCACGTGGGTCTTTGGGGACGAGCATACTCTTGAGTTGGCTTTCCAGAGTTTCCTGTTTCTCTCTCAGAGCATCCAGTTCTGTTTCTGCCATAGCGCGCATTTCATCATCCTCACTTTCCAGGAGGGCTTCGGTTTCCTCAATTCTCTCCAGGGTTTCCTGATAGGTGCGCGCTTTTGACACCAACGGCTCAATTTCCGCCCGTTCTTTCGATAGTTCAATGGCGGTGGTGTAATCTTCACCCACCTGAGTGAGCTGCTGGTCTATTTCTTCAAATCGTTCAATAATACCCTGTAATTTTTCAAGCATGCGAATAATTTTCTCGTATTCCATAAAGAATTAACGTACGGATTATACCATTTTAATCAACGAAGAGTATTTCGTATAGTTATTATATAGTAATTGATTTCAACCATACGCCTGGCTCGGTCTTGCGGTATACTACTACCTGCGTAAAAATGGACAGACAAAACACACCTAAGGTTTACTGCACGTACCAGGAAGCTTTGGAACATCGCTTTCCTAATCACCCTGAATCCCCACAACGAATCACATCGCTGAGGGCATGGCTCGATTCACCACCTTATCCTGAAATCGAATGGCTGCCTTTTGAAACCGCAATGGAAGGCGAGGTGGCGCTGGCGCATCGTCAAGTGTTATTAGATGAGATCAAGACGGAATGTCAGAAGGGTCCGCATGAATTTGAATCGGCGCCGACCTATGTGACGAAGACCAGCTATCGAGATGCGCTGGGTGCGGCTGGTGCGACCCTGACCGTATGTCGGCGGATCGTCGCGGAGGGGAATGGGCGCGGTTTTGCCATCGTGCGCCCGCCTGGGCATCATGCTGACGCTGAGACCGCCATGGGATTTTGTTTGTTAAACAATGTTGCTATTGCGGCTGCAGATGCAGTTGCCAGAGGTTTGGGGAAGGTGGCGATTGTGGATTTTGACGCCCATCACGGGAATGGCACGCAAGCGATCTTCCGGGATACGCCGGAAGTGGGCTTTTTATCGACCCATGAAGATGGGATTTATCCTGGGACCGGACGTCTGGATGACGCCCCTCACGCTCGAGGGCGCATCATCAACTGTCCCCTGCCGGCTTTTGCAGGGGATGCCGCCTTTCAAAGGGTCTTGGACGAGGTAGTTGAACCCTGGCTGGCAGCATTCCAACCCGAGATGATCTTCGTGTCAGCTGGGTTCGATGCTCATTTTTCCGACCCGCTGACCACCCTGACATTGGATACCAAAGGTTATTTCATGCTTGCCAAACGCTTGGTTAGCTTTGCTGATCGATATAGTGGGGGCAGGATCATGTTTATCCTGGAGGGCGGATATGACCCGAAAGCCCTAAAAGATAACATTCAAGCCTGCCTGGCAGCTATGTGCGGTCGGGCGGCATATCCAGACCATTATGGAGAAGCGCCGGGCGTAAACCCCAGTGTGGATTCATTGATTAGTCAATTACAAAAAATTCATCACTTAAAGGAGAATTAACCATTGCTGCAACTTTATTTCATCAGACACGGACAATCAATAAATAATGTCATTATGGATGACATCGGACGTGATGAATACCTGATTCATCGTGTATTGGATCCAGATCTGACCTCTATCGGTGAAGAGCAAGCCAAACTGGTTGCAAAATATCTAGCAAAACCAGCGAAGCATGATGGATATGACCCACAAAACCGTCACGGTTTTGGGATTACGCACCTTTACTGTAGTTTGATGACCCGCGCAGTTAAGACTGGATTGGCTATCTCTAAAGAGACCGATGTGCCGCTTGTGGCCTGGCCGGAAGTGCATGAGACCGGCGGCGTCTTTGAGTCTGACATCCAGGATGGCGAGCCAGTGTTCATTGGGCGCCCGGGAAAAGGAAGATCCTATTTTGAAAAGGAATTCCCGGAACTGGTCATCCCCGATGATTTACCGGAAACGGGTTGGTGGAACCGAGAAAAGGAACCGCGAGAGGATTATCCAAAGCGGGCACAGGCTATCATTGACAGGTTGATTAGAGAACATGGCGGCAAAGAGGATCGCGTGGCGATTGTCACCCATGGTGGTATTTTTGCCCGGATCCTTTCAGCCTTTTTTGACATACATGCGGAACATTACTGGTTTTTGATGAATAATTGTGCCCTCAGCCGAATTGATATCCAGGAGGATGGTCATTTTGCTTTGATCTATATGAACAAGGTGGATCATCTTCTAGATGATTTGATTACGTGAGGCTGTTAGAATCAAATTTACCATGTCGAAAAAAGTGAGTTTCGATCAGGAAATAGTGTATCGTCCGGCAAAGCCTTCAGATGCCGCTGTCGCTGGGCGATTGTTGTATGACTCCTTTCCAAAGACGGCGACGTTTGTGATCGGTTTGGGAAACCCGGATCGCGCCAAAGAGATCCTGACAAGACTTTTCTCTATGGTGGGGCACCGCTTTAGTTATGAGTTTGCTCAGGTCGCGATTCGTCAAGGGCGGGTGGTGGGATTTTTTATATCTTATCCCGGAAAATGCTTGGGAAAGTTGAACCGACGGCTGGGGCGATTGATGTTTCAGCAATACCGTCTACGGGGCAAGGCTGCCCTGCTCATTCGAGCCTGGCCCCTGGTGTTTATTAAAGAAGCGGGACGGGATGAATATTTGTTAAGCAATCTGGCTGTCAGAAAGCACCTTCGTAGTAAAGGAATTGGCTCCGGTTTACTGGTTCAGGTGGAAGAAAAAGCCAAGGAAGCGGGCTTGAGAAAAGTCTCGTTGATGGTCTCCATCGGAAACAAGGAGGCGCGCCGGTTATATGAGTGCTACGGCTACCAGGTCAGGGCTACACATCTTGAATCCAACAAACGGGTGCCTTACCTTGGCCCTGGCTATCACCGTATGGTTAAGGAGCTTGTCGGGTGAATTCGTCAAATAAAATGGATGTTCCGCAAGGGGTTCAACAAGTCCTGTCGCTGCTGGATGGACATCACATGCCCTATCAGCTTCGCTCATTTGAACAGCCGGCTCATCATGCAAGCGAAGCCGCGGACTTGCTGTCCTGTCCGCTGAGTGCAATTGTGAAATCCCTTGTGTTCCAGAAGGTTTCAATAGGCAGTATTCTCCTTGTCCTGGTTTCTGGCAAGCACCGTGTGGATATGGATGTATTACGTGCACTTGTGGGGGAAACGGTGCGACCGGCAAGACCGGAGGATGTTATAAAGATGACCGGATACCCGGTGGGTGCGGTGCCGCCTTTTGGCATGACTGGAGAATTCCCTGTTTTTATTGATGAAGATTTGATGGACCATGATGTCGTGTGGGGCTCCGCAGGGGATGTGAACATACTTCTTGGAGTGTCGCCTGAGGTTTTAAAAAGCCTTTGTGGGGGATTTGTTGTCAGGCTGAAGCATGAAAAATGAATCGGAAAACGCCAGAATTCATCGCTATTCCCTGTCATTATTGTTTTATGCAGAATCTCAGTATAATAATTTGCAAGAGCAATGGGAAATTCAATATGTAAGTCAACATATGGATTTAGATTATTTCCCATTCTGTAAAAGGACTTAAAGATATTATGCCCATATATGTTAACATACTCATCATTTTTATATTATTCTTTTTCAATGCCATCTTTGCGATGTATGAGATTGCCATGGTGGCCGCGCGAAAAACGCGGTTGGAGCAAAAAGTAGAGGCAGGAAGCAAGGGGGCTGCCGATACCCTCTTCTTGTTGCAGGACCCCAATCAGCAATACCTTTCCACTGTCCAGATCATGATTACTCTGATTGATACACTGGCAGGCGGCATCGGTGGTGCCAATCTGGCAGGCCCGTTAGCAGATGTAATGAGGAATATAAAATGGCTGGCACCACAAGCTGATTTGATCGCGTTGATCCTCGTAGTGACCGTCATCACTTATTTTTCGATCGTGATGGGTGAGTTAATCCCCAAGCGCCTGGCTGTCAGCAAGCCAGAGGAAGTTGTCATTCGTCTTTCACCTTTCATTCGGGTCCTCACAAAATTGTTTAAACCTTTGACGAAGGTATTAAGCGCCTCGACCAACTTTGGTATAAAACTCTTCAGGATCAATACGGATAAAGGACCCAGCATCACTGAAGAAGAAATTATTAACTATCTTGAACAAGGGCGGGACATTGGTTTAATCGAAGATGCAGAGCGCGAGATGGTCTCGGGTATTTTTAGATTGGGCGACAGGCGTGTAGAAGCGTTGATGACCTCTCGTTTGGAAATTGCCTGGATTGATATTAATACGCCTATGGATGAGATTTGGGAAATGATTCAAAACACACCCCATTCACGTCTCCTCGTCGCGGATAGTGACCTTGATAATGTATTGGGGTATATCCAGGTTCGTGATCTATTAGGAAGATCGCCTGATGAGACGAATTTTGATCTGCATGATTATATTCAGGAACCCATTTACTTGCCCGAAAACATGGCGGCACTCAGGGCGTTGGACAATTTTCAGACCAGCGGTGTCCATTTGGCGGTGGTGGTAGATGAGTTTGGCGGAATCACGGGTATGGTCACAGATTATGACATCCTCGAAACGATCGTTGGAGAGATACCAGAAGATGGGTCAGATGAGGATTTCTTAGCCATTCAGCGCGAGGATGGCTCCTGGCTGTTTGATGGATTGATCGTGATTGATCAATTGAAAGAGCTTTTGGATATTTCAGAGATGCCAGGCGAAGAAAAGGCAGGTTTCCAAACCCTGAGTGGTTTTGTGATGAGTCAATTGGGGAGGATTCCCAAAACTGGCGCAAAGTTCATCTGTGGGGACTACGAATATGAAGTTGTGGACATGGACGGCAGGCGAATTGACCGTGTTCTTGTTACCCGTATCGGTGAGGAATAATTTTCATTAAAATATAAAGAGAAACATCAAGGCGGTCGAGCAATTCTTTCAGCCGACCCACTTCTTTAATTCTCACTTTGACAGCAGGTTGATCAAGCAGGTCCCATCCCAGGTCTGCGATGGTGAAAGCCGCGTCAATGGGGATCAACGACGAAGCGTTCTCAGCAATTTTATCCAACAGGGCATGATCATGATCAAGCCAGTGAAATAGGGTCTCAAGGATCTCGTTAGGGGTTTGGCACATACAGCCGGCATTATTCTCAACGACGAAATTAACGTTGCCGGTTTCCTGTCCGGGCAGGGCATGCACCAGCAATAAGGGCAATCCGGAAGCCAGGGATTCTGTCACAATTAGCCCTCCGGCTTTGCAGATGATGAAATCAGCGGCGCGCATCAATTCAGGCAAATTGTCCACGAAGTTGTATATTTTAACGGGATGGTGCCAATCCGTTTCACGAAAGTCTTTATAAAGGGAGTCATTCCCGCCGGCGACAAGCGCCATTTGCAGGGCATGTCCGCTGTGATCAATCAATTTAACTGTGTCAACCAGCGTTTCGATGCGGGGGCTGCCTACGACCAGCAGGCTGGTCAGGTCGCGATTCCAATCCAGAGTCTCTCGTAGTTCTCGCTTATCTTTTTGTTTGAGTTTCATTATGCGGGGATTAACTGGGATGCCCGTGACCATGACCTGTTCTGGGGATAAACCTGCTTTCAGAGCCTGCTGACGGACAGATTCAGTGGGCGCTGTACAGCGGGAGACGGCTTTATTAAACCAAACGAGATGCACTTTCGTCAGGTCTGTGATAACGGTGATGTTTGGGATGTTTCTCTTTTTCAAGACCAGCGCGGCGTGAATTGGGGCTTGAAAAACTGGATATGTTGTAATGATCAAATCGGGTTGATATTTATTGATGGTATCCCGGATTACTTCATACAGTACCACGATTAATCCGGCTTCCATTAATGACACGGGCAGCGTTGAATCACTCACTTTGTAACCCATCTTATAGAGGTCAGGTAATTTCTTGACGATCTCATCGTAATCCGATTGGCTTCTGCGGATAATTTCTGGAACTTTGGGGTTATTGAGGGGATTCTCAATCACCACCTCACAGCGGGAGCCGTATTTTTCTTCAAAGGCTTTATGAACCGCCTCTGCTGCAGTTCGATGTCCCATTCCGGCATCTCCAGTTAGAATGAGAATATGTTTTTTGTCCTCGTTCATAATAGCTTCCTGATAGTGAATGAATTTGTTATTCTAAATGATCCAGTAACCGCGTCAGGATTTCTTTTACTGTGCCCGTTTTTACTTCGTTACGGGAACCTTTGAAATGACATTCAAAGGCTTGTGTGGTTGTCTTGGTGCTGATGCCAATCCACACCAGACCCACGGGTTTGGTCGGGGTGCCGCCGGTCGGCCCGGCGATGCCGGTGGTCGAAAGCCCGATATCGGCTTCGAATTTTTTTTGGATCCCTGCTGCCATTTCACAGGCAGTCTCTTCACTGACCGCGCCGTGCTGGAGCAGTGTTTGTGATTGCACGCCCAGCATCTGCTCTTTGATGCGATTGCTGTAGGCGATCACGCCGCCGAGGAAGTACGCTGAGGAGCCGGATACCCCCGTTAGGTAATGCCCGAGCAAGCCGCCGGTGCAAGATTCCGCTGTGGCGATCGTCAGATTATTTTCTATCAAAAGTTGACCAATGTCTGAGGATAGGGAGAGTAAGTCTTGTTCCATATTATCCTCTTAGATTTTCTCCGGATCTTGATGCTTTTGCCCTTTTCCCAGTTCCTGAGAGCGGGTGAAGGCTGCCCAGATGGCACGGGAAATAGCCGTTCTGAACCCCATCTTTTCTAAGTAATATAGGGCGGTGGCAGAGGTGCCCCCAGGAGAGGTGACCTGATTGCGCAGGCGTGCGGGATGTGAATCGTTTTGTCCGTAGTAAGCAATGGATCCTTTGATGGTCTGCATAACCATTTCCTCAGCGATACGCCGTGGCAAACCAAGATGAACACCGGCATCGATCATCGCCTCCAGGAACAAGAAGACGTAAGCCGGTCCTGTCCCTGAAACGGCGGTTGCCATATCAATATAACTTTCATCTTCGACGTATATCTCATGTCCCAAAGCGGCAAGGATCTGCTGTGCAAGGTCGTGTTGCGATGGCGATGTGCCTGGGCTCTGGCTCCAAACCGTCATCCCCTCGCCGATTTGGGCTGGCGTGTTGGGCATGGAGCGCACCACCAAAGGGTGATTCAATCCCGTGATCAGGGATTGCAGCATGGCGCCAGCAACAATGGAGATTACCAGGGCTTCAGGCGGGATATTGTCTTTCAAATCCCCCATGACCTCGGGTAGTTTTTGTGGTTTGACGCACAGAATGACGACATCCGCTTTATGAACAGCTTGGGCATTATCAAGATTTCCATTGATGTGATAGCGTGCTTCTAATTCTTTCAGCCGTTCCAACCGTGGGCCGGCTGCGGTGATATTGGATGCGGAGGTCACTTTTTTTTCTATCAAACCAATGATAATTGCCTCGGCCATAACGCCAGGGCCGATGAGAGAAAATTGTTTATTATTGTTCATGTGTCCCTTCCTTACTCAGATTAATCTGCCGACCAGCGGGAGAAAAGTGCGTGGGATAAGATCCTTCCACCGCTCTTCTCGACACTCACCAGTTCGCCGCTGGTGATGGTTCCCCCGAACTCTTTGATGATTTCATGCAGCGCTTGGTGTGGGACGAGAGCAGAAGCCTGGATCGCATAGGAGGTCAGGCAGATGAATTTTGGATCCTGGGTCAATACCTTTCGACATAAACTTAATAGTCCAGAGATATCCTCAAAGTATTCCCAAACTTTTCCGCTGGGTCCGCGACCAAACTTTGGTGGATCAAGTATGATTCCATCATATAAGGACTTCCGCCTGGCTTCACGCTTGAGGTATTTCCGGGCGTCCTCAACCAGCCAGCGGACGGGAGCATCCCCCAGGCCGCTCAGATCGAGGTTGCGGCTTGCCCAGGTGACGGCGTGCTTTGAGGCGTCCACATGGGTGATATTTGCGCCGGCGCGAGCAGCAGCGGCTGTCGCCATGCCGGTGTAGCCAAACAAGTTGATCACCCTGAGCTGCCTGCCGGTTGAACGGATTTGTTCTTCAATCCAATCCCAATGTGCAGCCTGTTCAGGAAATACGCCGATATGCCGGGATTTCGAGAGGCGTATCTCGCTTTTCAGTCCTTTATAATTCACCGTCCAGGGTTGCTGGATAGGCTGTTTGTATTCCCAATATCCACCGTGTTCCCCACTGGTCGGCACCATGACCGCGTCTGCAGCGTCCCAAAAGGATTGAGACAGAGTGGGCGACCAGATGGCTTGAGGTTCGGGGCGGATCAAGGTGTAGGGGCCTAATCGTTCCAGGGTTTGACCATCCCCAGTATCCAAAAGTTCATAGTCCTGCCAATCCGGCGATGTCAGGAGGTGAAGTTTGGGAATTTGCGAGGACGCTGTCATTAAAATAACCTCCACCTAAAAACCTGGTCCAGCCAGGGGAGGATGAATTGAAGCAGGAGTGCGATAGCAGCTGCTCTCTCCAGGGGCTTTTGCAACGCTCCCTGGACAGCCATACTGCTGTCACTCCGGCGTAACTTGAGAGTCGGCGGGAGGATGAACAACGCAGCCAGAATCGCCATAATGATTAAAACCCATAGAGGGATCAGGTCAATTACGATGAAAGAGATGATGCCTGAGAATATACCCATCATCAACGAGGTCAGCATTAAAATGTGGCTGGTTTTATCGCCAAGGATGATGGCGGTGTGTCTTAGCTGGGCTGCCCGATCGCCTTCTAAATCGCGGATCTCATTATAGAGTTCACCATAGATACTGATGAACATCACAAACATAAATGGCCAGAGCCAATATTGATTGAGCTGGTTGGTGTATGTGAAATAACCGCAGAGAAATTGCAGCCCTGCTAGCATCAGACAATGGGAGAAAACGTCAAAGAATGCAATGGTCTTCAACCGCACACTACGAGAAGAATATAAATAACCAAGGATCAAGCTGGTCAGCCCAAAGAGGAAAGGCCAGGTGCCTAAAAGTGAAAACAAGCCTGCTGAGACCAACCCCACGATGAAGGTTGCAATCCGTGCGATCTGGGGGGTGATCAACCCCGCTGATACGGGATTGCGGTTGATCTTGCTGGGGGAGAGAGCATCATCTGGAGCGTCTTCAATGTCATTGATCATAAAGGCGAAACCCACAGCCAGGCAGTTGGCTGGGAGGAGGATAAATAACCGCAAATCCAGGAACCCCTGTGCAGAAGCGACGCCCAATAAGGTCGTGATGATGACAAAATACACATATTCATCAAATCGCGTTAATTTTGTGATTCTTTTTAGGGTTTGATTCATGAGCTCCACTTCTCCTTATCCTCGTTGAGTATACCATTTTTTAAAACCCTTCTTAATTTACTGAAATTGAATACTTATACGCTATAATTCAACAGATGCTGACTAAAGGAGATGTTATGGATTTTGATTGTATTGTTGACCGGCGAAACACGGAAAGTATCAAATGGAATTATTTCGATGGAGATGTACTGCCGATGTGGGTGGCAGATATGGATTTTCGATCGCCTGAGCCGGTAATAAAAGCTTTACACGAGCGTATCGACCACGGCATATTTGGTTATGGGATGCCGCCAAAGGGGCTGCGAGAAGCTATTGTCAATCATCTCAAAAGCCACCAAAATTGGGAGATAGAAAAGTCGGAAATTTCCTTCATTTCCGGTGTGGTGACAGGTTTTAATCATTCAATTTACAGCCTGACCGAGCCCGGCGATAAAATTCTTATTCAAACGCCGGTGTATCCTCCAATCCTTACTGCGCCAGAGGAAGCAGGGCGTCAGTGTGTGCATAATGAACTTCTAAGGCGCACCGATGGACGATATGAGATTGATTTCGATGATTTTGAACAAAAGGCAGCTTCTGGAGTCAAATTATTTATATTGTGCAATCCGCATAATCCCGTCGGTCGGGTTTTCACCCTGGAGGAACTGACCAAAATGGCTGAAATCTGCCTGAAACATGATGTGTTAATTTGTTCCGATGAAATCCACAGTGACTTAATTTTTTCTGAGTTTCATCACATTCCGATCGCGAGCCTTGCACCGGAAGTGGCGGCAAAGACTGTGACCTATTTCGCCCCAAGCAAGACCTTCAATGTGGCTGGTTTTTCGACGTCAGTCTATGTGGCGAAGGACGAGGAGATGAAGAAGCGGTTGGCGCAATCAATGTGCATGCTGTTGGGGCATCCGAATATTCTCGGCTTGCATGCAGCACTGGCATCCTATCGCGATGGTGGGGATTGGCTGGATGCTGTTTTGAAGTATTTAGAAGGTAACCGGGATTTCCTGGCGGATTTTGTCGCAGAGGAGTTGTCCGGTATCAAAATGTGGACTCCCGAAGGCACCTATCTGGGTTGGTTGGACTGCCGGGAATTAAATTTGGATGTTTCTCCGCAAAAATTTTTCTTGGATGAAGCGAAGGTTGGTCTGAATGAAGGCGGCGATTTTGGCAAAGGGGGTGAAGGTTTTGTGCGGTTGAATTTTGGCTGTCCGAAGGTGCTGCTCGAAGAGGGGTTAACTCGGATGAAGGGTGCTCTTTTAAATCGTTAGGCAATTTTATGGCTGAGCGAGAAATGCAACAGGACTTGAGAATGACACCCAAAAAACACAACCTGCCCTGGTGGGTGTGGATTTTTGTGATCATCGCAGTGTTTTTGTTTGTGTACTTCGCCATGGTTGGAATAGGAGCTGTGCTGATCGTCGCTGATCCTATCCAGGCGGTTGATGCGGTCGTCGTCTTGAGTGGCGATGATGGGGATCGGTTAGAGCTGGCAATCGAGATGCATGAGCAGGGATGGGCGCCTAACCTGGTGATCACGAATGTGTCGGATACTGTCAACCAACGGCTTGCGGCTGAGGCTCAGGCGGGTGGGTTTGCAAAGAATGAGATTTATATCACGAAAATCGAGGTGGAGAGCACCGTTGACGAAGCTTTGGCTGTGCGTGAAATGGCATTTACGAAAAGCTGGACGACATTGATGGTGGTCACAGACCCCTATCACAGCTTTCGAGCACGGTTTATCTTCCGCAGGGAGCTAGAAGGGTCAGGTATTACCATCGCTGTGCGACCGGTCGCTGGGCACTGGTTTCGCTCACCGAGCTGGTTCCTCCACGTGGAAGGTTGGCAGTTCGTTTTTTTGGAAATCACAAAGTTTGTGACATATCTTTTTTCAATTATGTTTAAATAAAAAAACGGGTCGCATTTGCGACCCGATTAAGTTGTTGAAGATTAAAAACCAAATAGTGATGTTTTGTTTTCTTCTTCTTTATCTTCTTCTAGTTCTTCATCTGTGGTTTCTTCTTGTTCTTCTGCTTCTTCGGACACCTCATTTTCTGACATCACATCTTCGGATATCACATCTTCGAATATCACATCTTCGGACATCTCATCTTCAGAGACTTCATCTTCGGATGTCTCTTCTTCAGATGCCTCCACAGTGCTTACCTCACTGGTTGCGAGGATGACGTTGGCTGCTTGCAGTCCTTTCGGACCGTCTTCTATCGAAAATTCAACCTCCTGTCCTTCTTTGAGTCTCTTGTAGCCCTCCATTTGAATTGCTGAAAAGTGTACGAAGACATCGTCTTCACCATCGTCACGGCCGATAAAACCATAGCCTTTGGGGGCACTGAACCATTTGACGGTTCCAATATAACGTTCTGACATACTTTTACTCCATCTTTCTAGGATTTATTAAGGTTCTATGTGTCGGAACATCTACTCCGACGCTAGGTTAATATAATACTTTCTGAAGGTCATGTCAAGTGAGGGGTAAAGGCTGGGCATACTGAGGCTATGCAAGAGCAAGAAAGGGCAGGGGGAGGGATCAACAGAGAAGCAATTTACAAAGTCACCCTCACCTCAATCCTCTCCCTTGGCGAGGGAGAGGAGGGGAATTGTGAATTGAAGGGGATAGACAAATTTGACTTGTTCTTTAAGAAATGTTATAAACCCTCTCCTTTGTGAAGGGAGAGGAGGGGAATTGTGAATTGAAGGGGATAGACAAATTTGACTTGTTCTTTAAGAAAAATTATAAACCCTCTCCTTTGTGAAGGGAGAAGGCAGGGTGAGGGTTCCTCCAATAATTATTGCTCATCTTTTATTATCATCAATTCATTGAGAGTGGCATCAATTTCTGCAATCACATCCTCCAAATGGTTTAGCACATCATTGTTCCAGAACCTTATTACCTGGATACCCTTTTGCATGAGAAATGCCGTTCGGATGTCATCCATCTTTTTGTTCTCGGTATTTGTGTGCTGGCTCCCGTCAATCTCAACCGCAAGGTGTGCTTCACTGCAATAGAAGTCAAGAATGTAGTTATCAATCGGGTGTTGACGACGAAACTTACAACCGGAGAGTTGTCTTGACCTCAGTTTTGACCATAACAAACTCTCAGCGAGTGTTTGATTTTTCCGTAAACTACGAGCTCTGTTTCGAATAACATTATTGGACATGAAGAAATATTATCACAGCTATTAATGTTCTGCTCGTATTTTCTCATTAGAAAGAACGATTTTTATAACACGTTTAATGAGTATTCGACTTAGATATCAGGGTTTGTGAACAGAAAATGTAAGTATAAAAATTTATGGTACCCTCACCTCAATCCTCTCCCTCGCCGAGGGAGAGGAGGGAACACTGCATGAGATATGGCGTAATGGGGATCAACGAAAATTGTTTGTAATGTAAGAAACGTTATAAAACCCTCGCCCTTTTGAAGGGAGAGGGCAGGGTGAGGGTTCTTCAACTGAAAGATGAGCAATCTACTTGGAATTCTGGAGGCAAAGAAGGAGCTGCCTTATGACCCCTTCTGGTTCCTGGTCAGTTACGGCAAGTACATAATATTGTGTTATTTGAGAATCAGCATCTGAAATTGATAGTGTTTTTACACCATCAGGCACCTGGCTTTCCAAGAGATAGCCAATACTAAAAGGATATTCATCCAGCAGAATCTGAAAGAACTCAAGCGAAGAGAAGGTTTGAAGATGAAGTGACGTTTCACTCGTCTCAAGTATGTTCTTTGAAAATAATTTTATTATTTCGTTTCCTTCAGGGTAGCTCAGCACTTGAATGGGCTGATTGATCTCTATGCCCGCATCTTTGATTTCAGACACATTAGCCCAATTCTTTATTTTTCCGGCATAAATGGCCTTCAGGCTATTAATGCTGATAGATGAAAGGGCCATTTCCCTTCCAGCGACGAGGGTGATTTTTTCTGACCCCAAAACAGTAATATATGGATCGTCCTCCAGAGGTTCGCCCAGCCTGAGGATAATATCTGCTTCATCCAGAGATAAGTCCTCCGGTGGAAAGATCTGGACATAGATGCCAAAATCAGTGATAGGTTCCGCGCAGGCGGAGACTTTGGGCAGCCAATGCGCCAGGGTAGGCGAGACATGCAGGGTTATGACCTCCATTGCTATCTTTTCATCAGATTCAGAAGAATTCGCTGAACAAGAGGCCAGCAAAAACAGCAGGATGAGACTAGCGATCAGAAATTTTTGTTTCATTACCTATTTAAGCGTCCAAATCAGGATCGTCGCGCTCCCCAGCAGGGCACAGTAAACTGAGAAATAAATCAATGAGTGGTTGACCAGAAATCGCAGCAGCCAGCGGATGGCGATATACCCAACGATCATAGCGCTTAGAAAGCCAATCACCATGACAGGTAGGAACTGGGTTAAATTTGGAACCTCCGTGACCATTTGATACGTTGAAAGCGCACCGGCAGCCAGCATGATAGGGATGGACATCAGGAAGGAGAAGTGGCCGGCCGATTCCCGCTTCAGGTGGCGCAGCATCCCACCGGAGATGGTTGCGCCGGACCTTGATATGCCGGGAAACAGCGCCAATGCCTGCATGAGCCCCATAATCAGGGCATCCTTCCCAGTGATATCGTATATATCGCCAATTTTCTGGCTGATCCATTCTCCCAGAAACAGGAGAAAGGCTGTGACCAGCAGGGCAATGCCGGCAAATAACGGGGAGGTAAAAGTTTGTTCCACCGTATCCTGGAAGAACAGCCCAGCTAAGCCGGCGGGGATGGTTGCGATTATGAGAAGCCAACCCAGCCTTGCTTCATGGGTGGCAAATGGTGTTCCTTTGAAGAGCTGCTTGAAGAATTCGCGCAGGATGGCGACGAGGTCTTCGCGGAAATAAAAAATCACCGCGACCAGTGTGCCCAACTGTACCAGGACATCAAAGATGAACATCTCTTTTTCAGGCAGATTCCAACTGAAAAAGAAGGGCAATATGACCAGGTGTCCCGAACTTGAAATGGGGAGGAACTCCGTCAGACCCTGGATCACCCCGAGCAGGATGGCTTGAAGAATGGTCATGTCCTTTTCCTTTATTTACAGATCAAGATTGGATAAGTAATTATATGCAAAATCGTCAAACTGCCCATTGATGATCGCGTCCCGGATATTTCGTACCAGATTCAGCAGGGTATGTATATTATGAATGGAAAGGAGCGTCCCGGAGAGCATCTCCCTGGATTGAATGAGATGACGGATATAGGCTCTGGAATAATTCTGACAGGTGTAACAAGTGCAGTTATCGCTGATCGGGCGTTCATCATGCGCATATTGGGCGTTCATCATGTTCATCCTGCCGCTGTCTGTCATTGCGGTGTTATGCCGAGCAAGACGGGTGGGGAGGACGCAATCGAAGATATCCACCCCGCGTTGAATGCACTGCACCAAGTCTTGTGGTGTGCCAACGCCCATTAAATAGCGAGGTTTATTCTCGGGGAGGATGCCGTCCACGATCTCCAGCATGGTGTGCATTTCTTCCTTGGTCTCGCCAACCGACAGCCCACCGATGGCGTTGCCGGGGAAGTCCAGCGCGGCGATGTGGGCTGCGGAGATTTCGCGTAAATCCGGAAAGACACCCCCCTGAACGATGCCGAACAAGGCCTGGTCCTGGCGTGTTTGAGCCAGCTTGCACCGCTCTGCCCAATGGTGGGTGCGGTGCATGGCTTTTTCGATGTAGTCATGGTCATAAGGTTCAGCGCATTCATCGAATGCCATGATGATGTCCGCACCGAGGTTCTCCTGAATTTCGATGGACCGCTCCGGTGTTAAGCGGTGCATGGAGCCATCAACATGGCTTTTAAAGGTGACGCCATCCTCGTCAACCTCGCGCATATCCGCAAGGGAGAAAACCTGGAATCCACCGGAATCGGTCAGGATGGGACGGTTCCAACTCATAAAATCATGCAGACCGCCTAAATCCGCGATCAGGTCGTCCCCAGGCCGCAGATAAAGGTGGTAGGTGTTTGCCAGAATTAATTTGGCGTCCAATTCCTCAAGCTGTTTCTGGGTCAGGGATTTAACGGTAGCTTGGGTTCCTACAGGGGCGAAGATGGGGGTGGGAATATCGCCATGGGGCGTATGGAACACGCCCGCGCGGGCGCTGCCGTCTTTTGCGAGAAGATCAAAATTGAAATCGCTTTTTCTCATAATTTTCTCAGGATTAATTCTGTTGATTTCTTTATGTCCGTAGATTATACCTTGAGGGAGACGCGGTTAGAAAGATGATCGAAAAGGTAAAACATAGGGTTGCATATGATAACGACTAATCTTTAGCTTGGGCTAAGAAATAATACATAGCCGATAAAGGGAACAGCATAATTTAAGAGCCAATTTTGATGTACAATGGGGGAAAGTAAATATTTAGAGGGTGAAAATATGTTTCCTGAAAAAATTCATCATGTTGTCCTTTATGTATTATCTTATATTGGTCGTGATCTAGGAACAACCGAAATCGACAATATTATTTATTTAATCGATGTGGCTCATGCGGCACAAACATCAAGAACTTTGACAGGGAGTAAATATATCCGGAAAAAGTGGGGGTCTTATGGGTTGCTAATCAGGGATGCCATAAAAGAGATGAAATGGTATGAGATAAAGATAAAAACAGAGGTTACTGAAAAGCGTAAATATGAAAAGAGTGTTCATACGCTCAATGATTATGCAAGGTTTGAGCCCCAGCTTGACGCTAAAGAGATTGAATATATTCAGGGTGTGCTCGATGAAATCAAAGACCTTTCACCCGTCGAGCTTAATAAAAGATGCTTTCATACAACGCCTATGGAGGCAATACGAAAGAAAGAGACAGAAGGCAGGCTTATTGATGAAGAACTTGTATTAATTTAATAAATATCTATCCAACGAAAGAGCAGGTAGAACTTAATAATAATCAAGATTTTAAATCCATGATCTGATTTTGATGAACTAACGCGGTGACTTGAAAGGAAACGCAAGGAGGGCTATACTTTAGCCCATGGATACCCAAGCATACTCAACATGGCTCGAAGTCGATCTGGGGGCAATCAAGCATAATATCAATGAAATCAGGAAAATGACCGGGACAAAGGTCATGGCTGTGATCAAGGCTAATGGCTACGGCCATGGTGTATTGGAAGTGGCGAAAGCTGCTGCTGAAGCTGGCGCTGATTGGTGCGGGGTGGCAAGGATGGAAGAAGCCCTCAACCTGCGAAAATCAGGGATCACCTCAAAGATCATGGTTCTTGGATATACCCCCCCCGTCCTTATCCCAGAGGCTATACGTCATCAGATCCACGTTGCCATCTATGACCCACAAATGGCAAAGGCTTATGCCGCATTTGCAAAGGAAGCCTCAAAACCCCTGAAAGCACACCTCAAAGTTGAAACAGGCATGGGGCGTCTGGGCATGGACATGGCATTGGTTCCTGATTTCTTGGCAGAATATGCTGATAATGAATTTATTGATATCGATGGCATTTTTACACATTTCGCCCGCGCCGATGAGCTGGATGCGGCTATGACCAATCGGCAGCTTTCAAGATTTAAAAGCTTGTTGGAAGACCTTCGTAAGGCTGATCTTTCCCCTGAGATGGTTCATGCAGCCAATTCAGCGGCTGTATTGAATTACCCGGAAGCCTATTTTGATATGGTGCGACCGGGGATTGCAATTTTCGGTTTAGACCCCTCACCGGAGTCTAAGCTACCTGACTCCTTCCGCCCAGCGCTGACCTGGAAGGCAAGGCTGACGTCTGTGCGTATGCTGCCCCCCGAACATGGGGTGAGTTATGGGTCTGTTTATGTAACTTCCAAAGTAGAGCGCATCGGTGTCATCCCGGTAGGATACGGCGATGGTTTTCGGAGGGTTCCCAAGCAGCAGGTGCTCCTGCATGGAAAACTGGTGGATGTAGTCGGCAGGGTGTGCATGGATCAATGTATGCTGCAGTTGGATAAGGTGCCTGAGGCATCCCCTGGGGATGAAGTCGTGCTTTTTGGTGAACAGGGGGGGCAAGAAATTACGGTTGCCGATTTAGCCGCTCGCTGGGGCATCGTAAATTATGAAGTGGTGTGCGGCTTGGCGGATCGTCTACCCAGGCTGTATTACGAATCATGAGTAAGGGAACGGCGGGTATGGTCCGTGTGGAATTGCATATGCACACCCGCGCTTCTAAGGACAGCCTTGTTCCCGTTGAAAAACTGTTATCCCATTGCAGAAAAAAGGGCATCAATCGGATTGCTATCACAGACCATAACGTCATCCAGGGTGCATTAAAGGCGAAACTGCTTGATCCGGATCGGGTCATCGTGGGCGAGGAGATCGCCACGACAAAGGGGGAATTGCTGGGCTATTTCATGTCGGAATGGGTGCCGCCGAACCTTGAGCCGGAAGATGCCATTTGGTGGCTGCGTGCACAAGGCGCTGTGGTCAGCGTGGCGCATCCTTTTGATACGACCCGCAAGCACCATTGGTCAGAGGAAGATCTGGCTGCTATTACCCCGCATTTGGATGCCATTGAGACCTTCAATGCCCGCTGCTTCAACGATGTTCCGAATCGGCAAGCGGCTGCCTTTGCCAAAAAACACAACCTGCTTGAAACAGTGGGGTCTGATGCCCATACGATATGGGAGGTGGGGCGCGCAACTCTTCTTATGGCTGATTTTCAGGATGCGGAGACGTTTAAGACTGCGCTGAAGGGTGCAGTAAAAGACACCACCTTTTCTCCACCATTTGTACATTTATTCTCACGATTTGCAGTGTTTATGAAGAGACTAAAATAGTATAATTATTAACATGGATGAGATTTAGCTGGAGAATTTCCTATGACGCGAAAACTAATAATACGATGGTGTATCCAAATATTCCTTGCTTATATTTTGATTGGGTCAGTGTATTTCTTTTCTGGTTTTCTCTATAATTTCTGCATCGGAAAGCAGAATGTTTTCTCGCCTGTTATTGATATTCCGCTGACGTTATCCGGCTGGCCATGGATGGTGTATGCGGATCTCATTCATATTAATGAGCTTGGGTTAAGAATTCCAACTGTCCTAGCTTTATCTACAATCCTTATTATTCTTATCATTTTTATAACAAAGCACTATAAAAATTCTACTTATTAAAAAACCTGATATCGAATTTACAGTATTTTACTCAGGAAGGCTTTTGTGCGTTCCTGTTTTGGCATGCTGAAGAGCACATCAGGGACATCTTCCTCCACAATCACACCTTCATCCATCAGGAGAGCCCGGTCTGCGGCGGCACGGGCGAACCCCATCTCGTGGGAGACTACGACCATGGTCATACCCTCTTTGGCAAGCTGCAACATAACATCTAGTACTTCCTGGATCATCTCTGGGTCAAGGGCGCTGGTCGGCTCATCGAACAGCATGATCTTGGGGTTCATTGCCAGGGCGCGGGCGATTGCGACGCGTTGCTGCTGTCCGCCGGAAAGCTGACCTGGAAAGTCATTCGCTTTCTCCGGAATCCCTACTTTCTCAAGCAGGGATAAAGCAGTTTCAACAGCTTCGGGTTTGGTGCGCTTTCTAACCACTTTCTGCGCCACGGTGACATTTTCCAGCACGGTCAGATGGGGAAAGAGATTAAAGGACTGGAACACCATCCCCACTTCTGTGCGAATGGCATTGATATTTTCGGCAGTGGTCAGGGGAATATCGTCCACCACGACACTGCCAGCCTCAAAATTCTCCAGACGGTTGATACAGCGCAGCAGGGTGGATTTTCCGGAACCGGAGGGGCCGATGATGACCACTACCTCTCCGGGGTAAACGAACATATTCACGCCATTCAGGGCTGCAGTCGTACCAAATTGTTTGTGTAAATTATCAATCTTAATAATGGGTTGTATAGTCATTTTAACGTTCCTCTGTTTGGGTTTCTCGTTCGATCCAGGCAACAACACGGGCGGAAATAAGAGTCATGATGAGATAAAGCAGGGCGATCATCAACCAGGTTTCAACCGGGATGAAGCTGGCTGCCATAAACTCGCGGCCGCGGCGGGTCATATCGGCAACGGAGACCACGCTGACCAGCGAAGAATCCTTCAGTAAAGAGATGAATTCATTCCCGACAGGCGGCAGAATCACTTTGAGCGCTTGCGGGAGGATGATATAGCGCATTGCCTGGTTGTGACTCATCCCCAGGCTGCGGGCGGCTTCGTTTTGACCTTTGGGAATGCTTTGGATGCCGGCGCGATAAATCTCACTCATATACGCTGAATAACAAAATGTGAGACCGATGATGGCCATGACGAAGGGATTGGCCAGATATCGTTGGAAGGGCACATAATGGATCAGGTGACCCAGAGAGTGGATAAGAGAGGGAAAAGCAAAATACCAAAAGAGCAGTTGAACCAAGAGGGGGACTCCCCGGGCAACTTCAACGTAGATCGTGGTGAACCAGCAGAGGGTCTTATTCTTTGATAATCGTCCCAGGGCTGTAATTAGCCCCATTATCAAGGTGAGTATGAAGGCGGTCAAGGTGACGCCTACTGTTACCAGGATGCCGTCACTCACAAATCGGATGATCCGCCAATAAGGATCGGGTTGGAAAGTGGCTAAGAGGATGACGAGGGCGATTACAGCGACGACCAGCCACCACCAGCCGTCGAGATGTCGATCAGAGATATCCTGATCAGGGAGTGCTTCCAGTTCTTTTTGAGCTCGCATATTGTGCAGCCTTTCCCCCCTCGCCGGAGTTACAAGCCCAGACGAGGGGGATCCCAAGTTTCTAGATAACACCTTAGTCAGTTACGGTGTACCATTCTTGTACCAGTTCATCGATGAATCCCTCATCCTTGAGTTCAGCCAGGGCTGCATTGACCTTTTCGATAAGTTCAGTGTTTCCTTTGCAGAAAGCAATGCCATAATTTTCATCCGTGAAAACCTCGCCGACTAACTTCATGCTATCAGCATTCTGGGAGACAAAAGCAACAGCGAGGGGGTAATCTGCCACTACCGCGTCAATTTGTCCGTTGGCAAGGTCAAGGAAGGCAAGCTCATAGGTATCATAGACTTTGAGGGTTGTGTCCTCTATTGCTTCGATTTCCATAGCGCCAGTGGTGCCAAGCTGTGCCCCAACTGTCATACCTGGGAGGTCGTCAGGCCCAGCAATTGTCTCATTATCAATTTGCACAGCCACGATCTGCCCTGCGTTGATGTAGGGATCTGAGAAACTGAACTGTTCCGCGCGTGCAGCCGTGATGGTCATGGCTGAAATTGCCATATCGTATTGACAATCAGCCATGCCAGCCAGAAGCGGGTCCCAAGCGACATTCTTGAAGGTGATATTCAGGTCAGCTTTCTCAGCAATGGCTTTCATCAAATCAATGTCAAAGCCGATGATATCTTTGCTGTTTTCATCAATATATTCGAAGGGCGGGAAGGCAGCATCTGTGGCAACCACCAGTTCATCGGATTTCTGTGCGCAAGAAGACAGCAGTCCCAACATAAGAATGGCTATCAAACTAAATACATATTTCGTCTTCATCGTTTCTTTTCCTTTTCTATTGAATGAGTCGGTTGTTTTTTATAGTTGAGCAGGATTTCCGTACGACTGCCTCCTTTCACTAAACAAAAAAGACCTTCCTGGTAGGAAGGCCTTTGGTGTTTTCTGCTTAGATCCGTTCAATTAAGCACCAAGCGCCGCTCCTCCAGGAGAGGTTCGGTGTTCATGGTGTCGCTTAGGCTGCTGAACATTTAGATTGAACATACTGAATACGATTGTAGCAAAAGAATTCAATATTTCGATAATCAACCTGTTAATGGGTGGTTAATAATTGATTATTTTAAGAAAATTGATGAGGGGTATAAGGCAGAACATTTCTTAACCTATAGATTTTTGCTCAACCATCGAACGAAAGATGTTATAGCAATTGCGTGATGGCGCCACTTTATAGATATGACTCTAATGATCTTTGGGTTGATTTCTCTTCTTTAGAATGAATTATTAAAATCACGAGTATAATATGGGAAAGTGCTTGTTTTTTATAGTTGATCATTAAAGGGACGATAAATGACAGGAATCTTTATTCTTGAGGGGGAGCATTGATATGATTGATAGCTGAAGGATGAAATGTGTTTTTCTTTATTGACTCACTATCAAAAATTTTATTAAAGAACATATGAAAAAGAAAAATTATCTAAAAAGGAAGTTCGCCGGGCGAAGCGGAAGGCGCTTAAAGGAATCCTTAACAGGGTATCTTTTTATCGCTCCGGCAACGATCCTTATTTTTATATTTGGGATATTTCCAGTAGGTTTTGCCCTGTATGTGAGTTTACATAAATGGCGTATAAAGCGGTCTGCAATGATAGGCTTGAGGAACTATGTCAATGCGATCGGCAGTCTGGCATATGTGCTCGTGTTTTTCCTTGGACTGGGTGCGCTGTTGGGGGCATATTTCTTGGTCAAGCGGATCATTAAGATGAAACGGGAGAATAAGGACCAACCATGGCTGTGCATACTTCCAGGCTTAATTTACACCGGCGCTGCCTTTTCACTTATCGTTTGGATCTATCAATTACTCCCGGAGGTGCTTGCGATCGCCGACCGCCTGAGGGGCTTAGAAAGAACTCAGGCTGTCTTTTTCCGGCTTTTGAGTGAAGCATTTCGGGCTGAGACTGTCCTCCCTGCCTGGTGGCGGTTTTTCGCTTTATTGATATTTAGCCTGGCTGTAGGCACGGTTGTCTTTTTTGTATGGAAAAACCAGCGAAACCTCAAATATCAGTCTTTATTCTCATTGTCCTTCATAGCATTAGGTGCAGGCGTTGGTTTGATCTATTACACATTCCAGCAGGTATTTCAGGCTTATGCCGTTTCAATTGCTGATGGCACTGATCCAGGGATTTGGCCTCAATTCATCTCGATCAGCAGTGGCGTATTATTGCTTATTCTTGCCTTCATCCTTTGGCAAAGGGCAAAAAAGCAGGACAATGGTTTTCGATTCTGGTTGCATCTACTAGCTGCAGGCGTTCTCTTGGTAGGCGGTTGGCTGCTGATCGGAGAGATTCCCACCATTGTCGCTTCCGGTGATAAAGATTTATGGCGGGGTTTGAAAGTAACCATTTTCTTTTCTTTGGGAACTGTTCCTTTTCAGCTTATCATTTCATTATTCCTCTCCGTTTTATTGTTCCAAAAATTACGAGGGTCCAACGCCTTTCGTATTATTTATTTCATTCCCTATGTCACGCCTTCCATTGCCAGTGCTGTTATCTTCCAACAAATGTTCTCCAACCGTCATTCGGCTCCCGCGAACATGGCTTTGCAGTGGTTGGGATTGGAGCCGCAGCAATGGCTGTTTGAACCCCGAGGGATTGTGACTTTAATTGGCGACTCCCTGGGTTGGAACATCCCCAATTGGGCAGCAGGCCCCAGCCTAGCGCTGTGTGTGATCATCTTGCATTCCATCTGGACTTTTGTGGGGTATGACACGGTAATCTATCTTGCTGGATTAGGGAACATATCCAAAGAATTGTATGACGCCGCAGAAGTAGATGGTGCCAATAAATGGCAGGTTTTTCGCTACATCACTTTTCCGCTCCTGTCGCCAACGACCTACTTTTTATCTTTGATTGCCATTATCGGCACTTTCAAAGCATTCAATACGATCTGGATATTTCGCAGCAACCTCGCTTTAGGCACTACGGACACCTTCAGTGTAACGATTTTTGTGGAATTTTTTGAGAAACTCCGCTATGGATATGCTTCCGCATTATCCTTTGTTTTATTTGCAATCATCATCGTATTGTCCTATATTAATAATAAGACTCAAGGGTCAAGGGTATTTTATGGCTGAAAAAACTCATAACCAGCATCCCATTAAACGGTCGAAACGTACAAATATCGTTGTTTACATCATCCTGATATTAGGCGCTTTGATTTCATTGGTGCCCTTTGTTTGGATGATTTCGACCTCCTTGAAGAGTTTGGGAGAAGCCTTGGGTTCTGCGTTCTTTCCCTCAGAAATGCATTTTGAAAATTATGTGAATGCATGGGAACGGGCTCAGTTCTCAGAGTATTTTATCAACAGCATCCTGATAACCCTGATCACCTTGACCGGACAACTCACTTTCAGCATATTGGCCGCTTACGCCTTTGCCCGCATTGAGTTCCCGGGCCGAGATCTGATCTTCAGCGCCTTATTAAGCACCATGATGATCCCAGCGATGGTATTCACCATCCCCAATTTCTTGACAGTTACCTGGCTGGGGCGGATTGGACCCATCCCGTGGATTAATAACTGGCCTGCATTGACCATCCCATTTATGGGCAGCGTATTTTCAATATTCCTGCTGAAGCAGTTCTTCGCACAGGTTCCCGATGAACTGTATGATGCCGCCCAAATCGATGGCGCATCACATTTGCGATTCCTGATCCAGGTTGTGATGCCCATGTCGAAAGCGCCGTTGATGGTCATTTTGGTATTATCCTTTATTGGCACCTGGAATTCTCTGGCATGGCCTATGTTGGTGACGAATACACCTGATTGGCGCCCCATCTCGGTGGGTCTGATGAACTTTGTTGATGAAGCTGGCCAGGAAATTAACCTGACCATGGCTGGCGCTTTTATTACAATCATCCCAATTCTGATCATTTATTTCTTCACTCAAAAGCAGTTCACTGCAAGCATTGCCAGGACAGGCATGAAGGGATAATCAAGAGATTTGAGGAAATGGAGGTGAATTAATAGAAAGGATATCCCGAAATATCTACAAACACTTCTTTGCTTACTTTAAAACTAACAAATTTATAAGGAGATGAAAACTACTATGAAAAAAATCAGTATCCTATTCAGTATTTTTATGGTTCTGACCATTGTGTTGACAGCCTGCGGCCCGGCAGGCGGTTCGCCTGAAGGTTCAACGGTTCAATTCTGGCACGTTTACTCTGATGAACCTGGTGAGGGTTTGCAAGCACTCGTTGACGAATTCAATGAGACGAACGAGTATGGAATCACCGTTGAAGCCTTCAACCAGGGCAATTACAGTGATGTTGAGGACAAGATCAATGCCGGTATCCAATCCGGTGACCTTCCGGATGTCGTAATGGCGTATACGAACGCCCTCACAGACTGGTATTCGGTTGACAGCGTTGTTGACCTCAACCCCTATATCAATGATGAGGAATATGGTTTGACCGAAGAAGAATTGGCTGATATTTATCCACATCTTATCGACGCTGGATCAACACCTGACGGTGCATGGATCGCTTATCCCATGACACAATCTGCCAATGTGCTGGTTTACAACTTCACATGGGCTGAAGAACTGGGCTTTGCGAATCCGCCGCAGACCTCGGCTGAGTTGAAAGAAGTTGCCTGCGCCGCTGCAGCCGCCAATGCGGAAATAGGCGGGGATTTTGCCGGCACGGGCGGTCTGGTTTATTATCCCAGCGCTACCAACTGGCTGCACTTCTTGTACGCTTTCGGCGGCGATGAACTTAATGATGATCGGACAGCTTACGATTTCACTTCACAGGAAGCAATTGACGCTTCGATGTACATCCTGGACCTCAAAGAAAATGGTTGTGTCTGGCAGACGGAAAGCTATCCCAACCCTGAGCAGGGTCAGCGTAAAGCCCTCATCACGATGAGTTCGACCGCTGGTGCCCCATACTATGAGGCTGCTTTTGAAGAAGCAAACAACGATGATGTGTGGGGCTGGATCGCAGCTCCCGGCCCCGATGGACAAATGGCTGTGGACGCCTTCCAGCAGATGTTGGGCGTGATTCCCAGTACAGAGGAAGAAGAATTAGCTTCCTGGCTGTTCGTTAAATGGCTGACCTCACCTGAGATTCAAGCACGCTGGATTAAGATCAGTGGGTACTACGGCACACAAAGCTTCACTGAAGCACTTCTGGCGGATTACGCCGAAGAAAACCCCGTGTGGGCTTCAGGTGTTGAACTTGCCGCTATTGGCCCGTCAGAACCGCAAACCTTCCCCGCCTGGTCTGCTGTCCGCAGTGCTATCAATGATGCTGCTGCAGAACTTTACAATGCGACCTCCGAGGATGAAGTTGTTGACATTCTGGAAGCTTTGACCCAGACTGCGAATGGTTTGGTTGAAGAGATTCAGTAGTCTTTTAGAAGATTACTTATCAGAAAAAAATAGATATGAACACCCCTGGGTTTCTCCCGGGGGTGTTTTCTGTTTAAATGTGGTTGATCTGAAAATGAAAATCCGGGACGTTTTATAAGTAAAAGACGTTGATCTGTAGCTTTCTGTCATCAAGCGAGGTTTACAATGAAAATAGGGAAGGTTAGATGTTGTCAAGATATTAATTAGATATAACAAAACAATCATTTAGTATTGCATAATTTATGGTATAATTGGCAATCATCAACCAGGTTTATTGGAGGAAGCAAAAGATGATTATTTCACATATCTTGACACACGCTTTATTTTACAACCTTGTGGTGATTGGCTATCTGGTGATTCTGATGATGTCCGTAAGCCCGCGGATTTGGGGGTATTCCGATTATTCGGAGGAGATCAAAGCCAAAGTGCCCAAGCAGACGAAAAAAGAAAAACGGTTGGCGATTCTTGTTACCGTGCCCTGGATGGTCTTTACTTTGGGGTTTCCCATCCTTTCAACATATCTTCTCAAGGGAAAGTTGGGCGGTGAGATTTCCTATTGGACGGCTTTCCTCAATATATTTGTGATGGCGTCCATTGCCAATTTAGTTGACCTGGTCGTGTTAGATTGGCTGGTTGTAAGTACCATCACACCTACATTTGTCATGATCCCCGGCACTGAAAAAGCGGATTACGAAGATTTCACCTTTCATTATAAAGCGCAGGGCATTGGATCTATTGTGATCTTTGCCCTGTGTTTTATTTTCGCGTTCATCGTTTGGTTTTTCTAATGATGATATAGAAAAAGAAACTGGAGACTATTCATGGAGAATTCACCCATTCAAAAGTTTTATGCAAAGATCCCCGGTTGGCAAAAGGAATTTATACACAACTTTCGGAAAACACATTCTCAAAAATCTCTTGATTTCAACGGGGCGACCTGGCGGTATTATGATTCTGTGAAGGGTGAGAAGACATTGTTATTGCTGCATGGGGGTTTTGTTGCTTTTGATATGTGGATCCATCAAATCGCCGCTTTCGAGGGGGATTATCGAATTATCGCGCCGACGTGTCCAGCCCTGCCTGAGCCGACCATGGAAAATTACGTTAAGGCGCTTCATGCCATCCTGGTGGAAGAAGGCATTCAACAGGTTGATCTCATGGGGTACAGCGAGGGCGGATTGATCGCGCAATGCTTTCTGCGGGAATACCTTGAGATGGTGCAAAAAGCTGTGTTGGCGCATACCTTTTATCCATCAACGGAAAACAAGTATTCCAAGTATGACTTCAAGATATTCAGGATCATGCCCGCCTTCCTGACTGAGTGGATTTTCAGGCAGTTTGCTCATCCGGATAAGGAAGAATTAGAACATGACTCTACAAAGTGGCTGGATTGGTATCAAGGGTATTTCAAGGAAAACCTATCGGATTTGAGCAAAGATCAAATCCTCACCCACATTGACTTGATGATGGATTTCTCCAGGAATTATGAATTTCAACCGGGTGATTTGTCCGACTGGGATAGGGAGATGCTGATCACTGTCTCAGCGGATGATGTCGTGTTGGGCTATTTTGAGGGGCTGAAGGTGCTCTATCCTGATGCGGAAACCCATATGTTCCCCATAGGATTGGGCGCTCACTCGATTGCGTTGATCACACCGCAGGTTTTCAATGAGCGGATACGGGATTTTCTTCAAAGGTAGTATAAAGTATGGGGGTGGATAATATATTAAATTATTCTAAGAAACCCTAAATCTATGCTAAAATTTCAACATCATCAAAATTAAATGATTGGGGAGAGACTATGCTTGCCAGGGTTTTCTCTTGCGCGGTGATCGGCTTGGATGGCGTGGTTGTTGAAGTGGAGGTGGATACTGGCGGCGGGCTGCCGAAGATGGTGATCGTCGGTTTGCCGGATGCCGCTGTGCAGGAGAGCCGTGAGAGGGTACAGTCAGCGGTCAAGAACGCCGGCTTTTACTACCCCCGCAAGAAGCTGACCGTCAACCTGGCGCCGGCGTCAGTGCGCAAGGAAGGGCCGGCTTACGACCTGCCGATTGCCGTGGGGGTGTTGATCGCCACCCATCAGCTTGAACTGGAAACCGTTGAGAATACGTTAGTCATCGGGGAGTTGTCCCTGGATGGGGGCGTACGCCATGTCAAAGGCGTGCTGCCCATGGCCGCGCTGGCTAGGGAGGAGGGGTACAAAACCGTTATTGTCCCCGAGGTGGACGCTCCAGAGGCTGCACTAATCCCGGATATCGAAGTCATTCCTGCATCGTCTCTTACTGGTCTCTATCAGCATCTTACAGGGCAAAATCCTATTTCCGCCGCGGAACCCCCGCCCCACGACCCCACCGAGGTGTGGGTGGAGACGGACTTCAGCGAGATCAAGGGGCAGGAACACGTCAAACGGGCGTTGGAAGTGGCGGCGGCTGGCGGGCATAACCTGCTGATGATCGGGCCGCCAGGTGCGGGTAAAACGCTGATGGCGCGGGCACTGCCCTCTATTTTGCCAACCATGACCATTGATGAGCAGTTGGATGTCACCCGCATCTACAGCGTGGCGGACATGCTGCCGGCGGATGTGCCCCTGATCCGCGCCCGCCCTTTTCGCGCGCCACATCACACGATCAGCCATGCCGGACTGGTGGGCGGGGGCAACTGGCCTCACCCTGGGGAGATCAGCCTGGCGCACCGCGGCGTGTTGTTCCTGGATGAGCTGCCGGAGTTTAGTTCGAAGGTGCTGGAAGTGCTGCGACAACCGCTGGAGGACAAGGTGGTCACCATCAGCCGGGCGCAGGGCTCGCTGACTTTCCCGGCGAATTTCCAGTTAGCCGCGGCGATGAACCCCTGCCCGTGTGGTTATTACGGCGACCCGACCCGCCCCTGCACCTGCTCCTCCTCAATGGTGACGCGCTACCAGAAGCGCATCTCTGGCCCGTTGATGGATCGCATTGACATTCACATGCAGGTGCCGCGGGTGGAATATCAGAAGCTGCGGGATATGCGTCAGGGGGAATCCTCCGCTGCGGTGCGTACCCGAGTGGAGGCAGCGCGGGAACGCCAGCGAGAGCGGTTTGCGGGCACGGATATTGCCAGCAACGCCGACATGCGCCCGGCACAAATCCGCAAATATTGTGCGTTGGATGATGCCTGCCAGGCCTTGATGAAGACGGCTATGCGCCAGCTTCAGTTGACGGCGCGAGCCTATCACCGGGTGCTGAAGCTCAGCCGAACGATCGCGGATTTAGCGGGGTCGGAGGCGATCACCCAGGTGCACTTGGCGGAGGCGCTGCAGTACCGGCCGAAGTTGGAGTTGGTGTAGTTTTGGTAAATGAATAGATATCACTGGAGTCAAACCAGAGATATCTGGTAGTATTAAAATCAATACTCATGAAACACTAAGAAGTAATGGTATTGAAGAGATGGCTTCTTTATAAGAGGTGTGTATGTCTTCTTTAAGTTATTTTGACAGAGAGATTATTGATAAACTATTTAATGAAGGGGGTTATGTTTTAAATTTTTCAACAGATAGATTTAATTCATTTACTGAATCATCTGTAGGAATTCGGATATGCGATAAGTACAAATTATCAAAAGGGAAATCTTTGTGGGAATTTTGTGAGAGTGAAGAAGATAATTTGGTAAAGACTTTGTTGCATGATCTACTTCGCTATTACGAGATAAACTATAGTGAGAAATTAAGTTCCGATTCGGAGAAGAAAATTCTGTTTGATCAAGTCAAGGAGATTGAGAGAACACTTGGCGAATCACGTAAAGGACTTTCGGGTTTGATATCGGTTTTCCAAGAAGACTTTAATTCTGATTATATTGACAATCAAATGAACATGATGATGGATTCCATTGACAAGAATCCTACGGAGGCGATTGGCAAAGCAAAAGAATTGATTGAAACTTGTTGCATAACTATATTGGAGAATAGAGGAATCTCCATTGATAAAAACTGGAGTGTGCAACAACTATCCAAACAAGCTGTTAAATCTTTAAGACTGACACCTGAAGATATTCCGGATACTGCAAAAGCAAGTGACACAATAAGAAAGCTCTTATTAAATCTTGCTTCAATTTGTGGGTATATGGCTGAACTTCGCAATCTTTACGGAAGTGGTCACGGTAAGTCTGCCTTCTATAAGGGGTTATCCTCTCGACATGCACGACTAGCTGTAGGTGCAACAGCTTCTGTTGTTTCTTTTTTGTGGGAAACCTACAAAGAACAAAAATCATAGATAAATTATTTGTGTAATTTGAAGTCAATCCCGATCTCGATTATCAACAACAGGTGATATCCACGGTTGTTGATTAATTTGATGGATAGCACCAAATCAAGAGAATTTTTTCTTTACTAAGTTAAGCGTTGCTAGAAGCATATGTAGAGACCCTTGATGGACCTAATTGACATTAACATGTAGGTGCCTCGGGTGGAATATCAGAAGCCGCGCGATATGCGTCAGGGGGAATCCTCGGGGGAGGTGCTAACCCGAGTGGAGGCGGCGCGGGAACGCCAGCGGGTAGGGTTTGCAGGGACGGACATCGCCAGCAATGCCGATATGCGCCCAGCGCAGATTCGGAAGTAATGCGTTTTAGATGACGCCTGCCAGGCGTTGATGAGGACGGCTATGCGGCAGTTACAGTTGACAGCGCGAGCCTATCACCGGGTGCTGAAGCTCAGCCGGACGATTGCCGATCTGGCAGGGGAAGAGGATAAAACCCAAGTGCACCTGGCGGAGGCGCTTCAGTACCGACCGAAGTTGGAGCTATGTAAATAATTAAAAATAATTACTCTCGCTGGTGGCACACCAGCGAGAGTTAAAGTGTCTATTAGTTTGGGATTAGAAAAAGCTCGTAAGGTTTTTTCATCTACCATTGTGCTCAGCGACGGACGACCAGGTTTCAACCCCTTCGTCGGAGCGACATTTACAACCACCACTTACCCAAAAGACAAAACGGCCATGTTCTAGCCTGTCTGGGTCAAAACGAGTTAGCTGGTTTCATTTTAGATTAGCGAGATATACCAGTTCCTGTGTGACGACACGTATGTCTTCAATCACACTATCAATATCCTTCCTTTGAGCAATATATCTTCGACTATGGGCAGACAGATCGCCAATTTTTTTTAGTCTTGGTAAAGCTTTTCTTGTGTTTCTCCCTAAATTCCATGAAGGTTCAGCTAGTGTTTTGGATATCAAGTCGCTCAAATAAAGGAAATCACCGTTTGAGTTTTTAATATTAAATGCAACTTTATAATGCTCAAAGGCTTCAATTATAAGGGTTTCTATTAGACGACGGGTCATTACGGCACAACCATCAAACCAACCATTTTCATAACACCCGTTGATTTGATGCACAATCTTTTCAATATAACCTCTTGTTCCTCGGACAACTGAAAACGGAATTACTTGTTCGCTTTGTGGAAGCATCCCTTCGTCTGGAGGTTTGCCTCTCTTTGGCACATCCTTCTGTATATCCTTTGCCAACGACAAAGCGTATTTTGCTAGATCATTCATCATTTCATTTTGACTTCTTGTACAAGTGTTTTGCCATACTTTCAAAAATTTGGTCAATCTGATTCGCAGAAGCATCTGGAGGTATGTGTATTTGGATGTCAATGTGCAAAGACGGAGAAGTTACTTGCTGTTGCACATCTGACACTTTCATTTCTGGTTCGGTATCTGAGGATTTGGGTGGAGGGCTGGGTTTTTCATCTTTCGGCTCAGTCAGCTTTGATTGTTTGGGTTTTGTTGTCATTTTTTTTCGTTTACGGGGGGAAGTTACATCTTGACCTTGTGATGGGTCTGCCTCACTGAGTAATAGATAGACCAAGGCCATTTTTCGAGCAGCTACCACTCCAACACCAGCCTTATTCGCAAACCAGCGTTCGACAGCTTCTCTGTCTGGTGATGATCCAGGTAAAGCTTCGATAAGTTCCCGAGGGTAAATATCTTGTTTAATCTCCTCGCAAACTTGTGGATATTGATGATCATCTCGCCATTGATTGGCTCTGTCAGTAGGTTTTCCATTCTCATCTATTAATTTAAATGAAATTAATCCGGGTAGAATATTGGCTTTTGCTGATTTTTCCTGCATACCAAGTGCAGTAGCTAGAAAACCAGTGGTAACAGCACTTGGAAGACTTTGTTTAAATTTATTACGAAGTACCCACCAATGTTTTACAGGGATTTTTGGGAATGTGGTCATTTCTTTATTCACCATAATCTTATCCTCCTGTGTTCTCTTCAAGGATTATATGTTTGTCCCAGCTAACTATTGATTATGCAGATCCATGCTGTACAACAAATTCACCGCTTGTTTTTTAATTTCGTTATAATTTACTGCTAAAAAATCTTTTTGTTACGTTAAATTTTAATTAATTTATCCTAATTAACCTAACATTATACACTTAAAGTAAAAAAAGTGATTTCTTTGTCTGACCCGTGTCAATATTCAAAATTTAGCTCCACTTTGAAGAGAAGAATTTTACGTATTTTTCTCAACAAACGAACAGTGTGGCAAGCCCTGTAATGATATATGCGGTCTGATTGCGTAATATTTCTTCATCCAAGTCCCGGTGATTTCGTGATCTTCCACATAGAACTTAAGGAGTGCGGATTTAAAAATTTTCTTTACCATGGATTTTATTCCTTATGGATTAAATATTTTCACCATTTTAGTTATTCGTAACTTGCCTTTATATTGAACCACACGCCTGCCTCTGTGGGTATTACGGTGACCCGACTTGTCCCTGCACCTGTTCCTCTTCAGCGGTGACGCGTTACCAGAAGCGCATATCAGTTCCGTTGATGGACAGGATCGATATTCATATGCAAGTGCCGCGGGTGGAATACCAGAAGCTGCGCGACATGCGCCAGGGGGAATCCTCAGCGGAGGTGAGGGCGCGGGTGGAAGTGGCTAGGGAATGCCAGCGGGTACGGTTTGCAGGGACAGAAATTGCCAGCAATGCGGACATGCGCCCGGCGCAGATTCGGAAGTAATGCGTTTTAGATGACGCCTGCCAGGCGTTGATGAGGACGGCTATGCGGCAGTTACAGTTGACGGCGCGAGCCTATCACCGAGTGCTCAAACTCAGCCGGACGATCACGGATCTGGTGGGATCGGAGGTGATCACCCATGTGCACCTGGCGGAGGTGCTGCAATACCGGCCCAAGCTGGAATTGATGTGAGTTTTGCTCTTTTTCATCTGATTTTACACAAATTATGGCATAAACATTAAGCTCTTAATCGTCTGTTCGTCAATGTTATTCACTTCATTATGTCCTGAATATTTTTTCGTATATTTGCCATGGTGGTTTTTTTTGAATATCGATCAAAAAAAATTGACGATAGCCTTTAAAATAATATATAATTAATTGAATATTCATCCTTTAGCAAAGAGTACAAAATATAAATAGTGTGGGAAAAGCGAAGGTGCTTTAATCAGATATATCCCTTAGTGGGAGTTTGGTTTATCACTATTTCCCTGATAAACCGACCGTGCCAACGCATTTTCTGAATCGAGTGTTAGGTTGAGAATTTCAAAGAAATGCACCAATTGGACCAGAAGTAAGGAGGATAATTTGACACAGAAACGTCTTATAGCACGAGTGTTTATCCTGATCATACCGGTGGTGGCCAGTATTGCCTGCAATTTCATCCAGGCAAGTCCAACTGCAACGCCTACAATGGTTCCGACATCCACGTCGACTCCGACACCGACCGAAGAGCCGGTATCGGCGAATGATTTGGCAGTATGTGATGCATACCAGCAACTTATTGACGCTTGGCCTGTGGATTCTGCGGCAGTTAATGCAGCAGGATCCGCTCAAGATATTTACCTGGCTATCGAGGAAGCTGGTGCGGCGCTTGTGGATGCTGGTAAATCGGCTGATGATCCTGATTTGGGCCAGATTGGTGAGAATGTGGGAAATGCTGCAGTGCGAGCAATCGAATTGAACGAGGAAGCACGGCAGATCGGATTCGTGCCTTTCTTCGATGAGTCGTGGATTGGAGGGGAAGCACTTAGCCAACTTTGTCTTCAGATAGGAAAGCCCATTTCCCAACCCTGAGATCTGTGATCTTACAGTTAACAGTATCGCACCATCAGCCATGCCGTATTGGTGGGTGGGTGCAACTAGCCGCACTTGGGGAAGATCAGGCTGGCGCACCGCGGCGTGTTGTTCCTGGATGAGCTGCCGGAATTCAGTTCGAAGGCGTTGGAAGTGCTGCGCCAGGAACAGTTGACCACCTGGGCGTACCACCGAGTTCTCAAGCTCAGCCGGACGATCACGGATCTTGCGGGTCAGATGTGATCACCCAGGTGTACCTAGCGGAGGCTTTTCAGTACCGCCCCAAGTTGGATTTGATGTGATCACTTTTTCCCCCAAATTATTGTTTACCAAATTCCCGGAAACAACCGCCACCTGGTTCGCTGGGCATAATTTGAATACTCCGGCAGGTTCTCTCGCAGGAAGCGGTCCTCCAAATAAGTCCGCCAGATTAATATAATGAAGTAATATCCAACCCCAATGAAACTCCATACCGATTCAAACACCAACGGTAAGACAATATTATAAAGGGTTAATCCCAGGTAGCCTGGATGGCGAACAAGGCGATACGGTCCGTCTGAAATGGCCTGATGGTTGTAATCGGACTGGATGCGGACACTGCCTTCAAAGTGCGCGTTCTTTCGCATTGACCAAAGTGTCAGGAGATATCCCCCAGTGGCGATGATAACGAATAGAATCCGCAACCAAAAATCCACAGCCCACTTGCCTGCCAAGCGATATCCCAGCGCAGCTATGAGACTAATTGTAAGCGTGCTAAGAGCCATCAGCGGTGAGAGCACTTTATCCCAACCCTGCGTTCCCTCCCCCGGCTTTTTCCGCCTTTCCTGCAGTTCTGGTCTTGCTGCTATAAGTAAAAAACCTTTAAGCGTCATGTTGACGATTTGCAATCCCAAGTACCACCACCCGCCGGACCAATGCCAATCACCAGCGATTAAAAATAAAATTATTGTGCTCACCGTTAGGAAGATGATCATCCGGATCACCCAGGCTAGCACCACAAGTGAGGTTTTCTTATCCATGACTATTTCTCCCGAATAAAGTGAAAGATAATACAAGTTTATAGGTAAAGAAATCTATAACCCTTAGATTATATATGGATTCATCCTTGCAGGTTTGCTTCAGTAGGACCATGTAACGGAGCGCTAAAACTCGCCAGGCGGACCTTATGTTCTCGCCGGTCTTTATTACCCCCGAAGCGAAGCGGAGAGGGGCCTGACCGAGCGAGGTTGTTGACCTTTAGGCCTCCATTGTTTTATTAGCCCTACAATACAACCACTTATTTATTTTCTTGTTACCTAAAATAGGAACGGGTATGTCTTTTTTCTTGATGGCGTCATCAGAGCTTCGCTCGCAAAGTTTCCCTAGGCAAATGCATGACAGTCCTAAGCCACAGATTTTCTATGGAGATTTCATCGGTGGGAGATATTAATTGAAGGAGTCCATCATTCCTCACTCAAAAGGATCTATTGGTATCTCACATTCTCCCTCATCAATCCAATACCCCGCAGATGAATTTGATTTGATAGATTACAAGTCAATGCCTTATATCTGGGGAGATTTTAGCAGGTTCATTTTTAGGTTATAATTTTCAATAATGAAGCACGCATTTTTCATGAGCTTGTCTATTTTAATCATTTTAGGTTTTTCCGCAACCTGCTGCGGCTTGTTTGAGGGTGTGTTTACTCGGATAAGCGCGACCCCAACGCCGGAGATACTGTATGATTGCTTTATTAATTTTAATCTTTCCGCCTGGATTGATTCTAATGTCAATGGGGTATGGGATGAGTCTGAAGAACCGTTGGCTGATGTTGCGTTTCACATTGATGGGAATTTTGCATCGGTTTTATCTGCCTATCCTTGTATAAGTGATGAAGCTGGGCAATGCACACTGAGGATCTGGTACCCAGGAATGTGTGTGGCAGGGAATTATGAGATCACGCCCATCGCTCCTGAAACGTACAAGGCTACAACCCCCGAATCAATTAATTTGTTTTTAGAGGCTAATGAATTCTCCGGTGAGGCTGAATTCGGATTCATGTCTTTTTCAAATGAATAAGTGCTGATTGGCTGAGGGGGACTTTACAGAACCAGAAAGTGTTTTTTCTATGGTGACACACTATCAGAAACGCATCTCTGGCCTGCTGATGGACTGGATTGACATCGACATGCAAATGCACCTGGCGGAGGCATTGCAGTATCGGATGAAACTGGATTTGATGTGATTGGGGGCGATGAATCAGATGCAAAGGTTCTGAGGACCAGTTTTCCACCTTTTTTTACTGCATGTGCAACGTTGATCGAATAATAAGACACAAGTGTTAATAAAATATGAAAAGACAATAGGGCTGCCCTTGCAGACAGCCCCTTAAATTACATCGTTTTCTATGTTGTTTTTCGACTATTTGGCAAGCATCGAGCTGATGAACCAAATCGTTTTTTGATAACCCGCGCAGTGATCTTCCATCATCATGACAACATCGAAGATGTCATCTTCATCAGCTGTGGAGCGAATCTCTTTGGCTTCTTTATCAAATGCCTTCAAATCGTCCAAAACAATTGAAAGTGCCTGTTTAATCTCAACTTTTTCTGAGGCAAGCTCTTTTACGCTGCTGAGTTTTTGATATTCCGCTAATGAAGCAGCGGGGTATGCATCATGCATTCGGATGAGTTCGGCAATCGCATCCATCTTCTCTGTGAAGTCGTCGTAAAGATCCTCAAGATATTCGTGGACAGCTTTGAACTGCGCCCCATAGACATTCCAATGCAGGTTATGGAGTTTGATATACATTACAGCAGTGTCTGCAAGGTACTTGTTGAGTTTTTCGATCAATTTTTTGTTCATTTAAAAACCTCCGGTTTAATTAGTTGTCTTCTGATAAACATTAAAAATCTTATCATTAATGATAATACCTCGGTACTGACTCATTTTCAAATAGAACCCTGTAAAGGTTTGACCTATTTTGGTTTGACCGCCTGATTACATAACCTGCCCTCCGATGTTAACCGAATACTAAATTGTTGTTAGATACTGTATCATATTTCCATATTTGAGTAGACAAAAAGAGAGAACTCCTTG
>CAZNRI010000014.1:0-52620 GCA_964575595.1 uncultured Candidatus Brevefilum sp. | reverse complement strand
TCAAGGAGTTCTCTCTTTTTGTCTACTCAAATATGGAAATATGATACAGTATCAAGGGGGTTTTACCTTGATTTCAGAAACGAAAGCAATGGTTTGTAGTGTCACACGTTTCTTAGCGATCTCAAAATTCGGTGTTTCGTGCTCCAGAAAACTTAAAAACCTTTCTCGATTTCCTGCACCACTTTTGAGTTCGGAGACAAAACTGGAGGATTCAACGCGTAATCCTACATCTTCTGGAAGGATCACTATCACCTCAGCTACAAAGGCAATAACCCTGATTGTCGCGTCACCCTTGGGAAAGATGGCTTCTGTGAAATCCAAACGGTTGGTTCCCACGACCAACCAGATTTCATGCTGCGTAGCTTCCCATGCCCCCACCTTGCGGATATCCCCCAAAATCGGCATCTGAACATGAACATCCGTCCCTACAAATTGAGGCCGAAAGATCAACAAAACACCAACGCCGATCAAAATCAGTGGGAAGATAAACCGCCATAGATCCACCATGAAAATCTCTTCAAACAAGGCGATAAAACCCAATAATACTAATACTATGCCCGTGATAATTTGCCAGCGCTTCATTTCCTTTATATTCCTTTCTCTTTATTGTCTCTATTTTATCTTAATATAAGTGTAAAAAACAACACTTCATTCATTGGGATAGATCTTTTTTAAGAAAATCACCAGCGAATACGCCAACGCATGTCTTTATATGTTAAAATTACTACTTAACAATGAAAACAAAGCTGTTATAATCTAACTGGTGCACCTATGAACGATCCTGTTCTCGTATTAAACGCGAACTTTCAACCCATCAATATCACCTCGACATATCGGGCGATTAACATGGTCCTGACTGAAAAAGCGACCTTAATCCTGAACGGTCGGGGGGTCATTCACTCTGTGTCCGAGACATTCCCTCTGCCATCGGTGATTCGATTGAAACAGATGATCAAAAGACCTCGTCCGATTGTCAAACTAACTCGGAAAGAGATATTTCGCCGAGACAATTACACCTGCCAGTACTGCGGGAGGCAGATGAACAACTTGACCATTGATCATGTCATCCCCCGCCATCTCGGCGGCGAGACAGTTTGGAGCAACGTTGTCACAGCCTGTCCACGCTGCAACCATCTCAAAGGTGGGATGACTCCGGAACAGTCCGGTATGTATCCCTTAAAAAAACCTAAACACCCACCTAACAACGCCACATACTTGTTTGGTAAACATTTAAAACAAAATCGAGAATGGAAAGATTTCCTAACCGGTTGGTAATTCAGCCGTAAATGACTATTTGTGGATACTAGAGGGAAACTTTCATCAAATCCTGCGCTGCTACCACTATTCCATCAAAAGCAGATTTCGCTTGTTCGACCATCAGATTGGGGTCACCATCTGTGGGGTAGTGAACCAGATAAAGCTCCCTCACACCCGCGCGCTGTGCAATCGTACCAGCCTCCTCAGGGAAGGAGTGACCATCACCTTCGCCTGTTGCTTCATGAATGAGGATATCCGCTCCGTCGGCTAATCGGACCACTGCGTCGCAAGGCCGGGTATCCGCAGAATAGGCAATCGCCCCGTCTTTTGTATTGATTCGCAGCCCCATCGCTGGGATCATGTGCAGAACTGGAGAGCTCAGAACTTGAAATGCATCCCCCTGAATCAGGGGCGTCATTTCAGTTGAGGGAATTCTGTGCAATTCAACAGTGAAGAAACCCTTCCAATCCTCCCAACCATATAAAGCCATCATCTTCTCAAACCGTAGAATGACATCATGCAACCCGTAAATAGGCAGCGGGTTCTTTCGTCCCATCAACCATAGATCCAGTAATAACAAAGGTACCCCTGATACATGGTCGGGGTGAAAGTGTGTTAATACCAAACCGGTGATGGCAAGGGGGTCAAATCCCGCCTGCTCCAACCGAACGATAGGATTCCCAACACAATCCACCATTAAAAAATGTTCGCCTGATTCCACCACAAAGTGCGTATTTTGATGATCTTTATCAGGGACAGCACAAGCCGTGCCTAGAAATGTTATTGATATCATATATTTTTTCCTTCTAGAAGAAAACAGATCTCTAAATATTATTAGTTATCTCATTCACCCTTATTGGCAGATCCATCATCGCTGCGTCCTTTAGCCTTGAACAATTCCTCGCGGTGTCGCCAGACAATCCACATTGCTGATAATACAGCTATTATCATCATCAATGCCTGATTGGCGTTGATCCCGCCAACATAGCTGTTATCCAATCGAAGATATTCCATAAAGAACCGATAAATAGGATACGTAATCAAATATGTCAGGAAAAGATCACCGTCTTTTAATTTTTCACCATACCTTCGACCAAGCCACAGCAGAAAGCCCATATTTGCCAGATTGAACAGGGACTCATATAAAAAGAGAGGGTGATACGTTGAATAGGACATAAATTCTGGCAGACGGTGTTCAGGGTCAATGGTGATCGCCCACGGCAGATCTGTGGGTTTTCCATAAACTTCCTGGTTGATGAAATTGCCCCAACGTCCAATCGCCTGTCCCAATGCCAATCCAGGAGCGAAGATGTCCGCCCATTGCCAAAAATTGATTTCCCGCTTACGGGCGTAGATATAAAAGGCAAGAAGTCCACCAGCAACAGCTCCGGGGATGCCCAAGCCACCCTTCCAAACCGCAATAGCAGCTAGTGGATGCGTAAGATAATACATCGTCGTTATCCCCTGCTCCACCATTGACGCGGGGGGAGTCAATATATGCCAGATCCGCGCGCCGATGATACCACCCAGGACAATCCATGTCAGGCTGTCATAGATGACCTCCGGATCCTGGCCTCGCCTTTTCGCCTCAAAATAACTCAGGATGGCTGCTGCAACCACTCCAACCATGATGAGCATGCCGTAAAAACTCAGTGTTAGAGGTCCAATTTGAATTCCTTCCACCATAGTATTTACTCCTTAAGCTCGCTTTTCTTTTTTTGTTTCAATTCTCTTGCCTGACGCCTCACATGAATAAAACGCTGAATCGCTGTGAAATTTGTGAATACCGCCAATATCCAAAGCGAGATCGTTGTAAAATTAAAAATGATTCCAGGAATGAGCACCAGATATCTCTCCGCCCTGGTTAACAAACCAATTTTCGAGGAATAGCCCAAGGCTTCCGCTCTAGCACGCACATAGGAAACCATGAGTGACCCAACCATGGAAAAAAAGACCAGTAAAGCATCCAACCAGGTACCGGTTTGGATGAAATAGACCAGTAATCCCGCATAAAGCGCAATTTCCGAATAACGATCCGTAACAGAATCGACAAAAGCGCCATACTTCCCACTTTCCCCTCGAAGCCTGGCCATGGTGCCATCTAAGGCATCAAATGGGCCCACGATCATCGCTAGCAAACCGCCCCAAAACAAATGCCCGGTCGCGATCAACACACCTCCCGCGATATTCCCCACCAATCCTGCTGTTGTAATCACGTTAGGCCTTATACCAAGCCTGTTGAGAAATCCGCCGATGCTATCCAATGCGCCTTTAAAAACGCGGCGTAGAATATCCGTAAATGTCTGTCTTTGCTGATCTTCTGATTGGTTCATGGAGTAAGTTTATCACACAGTGACAGTGAAAACGCCAGATTTATCCGTCTAATTCACCATCGTCGTCGAGATCAATCAGGATCTCCCGTTCTCGTCCCCCGCCCTGCGATGGACCAATAATACCCATTTCTTCTAACTGATCAATCAGTCGAGCTGCACGTGGATAACCTATGCGTAATTGACGCTGGAAATAAGAAGCGCTGGCGTGCCCTTCGGATTTAATCAAATCAATTGCCTCATCAATTAACGCCTCATCCTCATCCGCCTTATCTTCCACGCCAACCTTTTCCTCCCATGGGGGTGTTTCTGTATCATCGTAACGGTCTTGAACTGGCTTCTCTTCTTCAACAGCCTTCTTCTTCCACCATCGAATAATGCGATTCAATTCGTTATCTAAAACAATAACGCCTTGAGCGCGCATTGGCAAACCAATTTCAGGGTGAAGGAAAAGCATATCGCCGTGCCCTAACAAAGTCTCAGCACCGCCCGTATCTAAAACCACGCGAGAATCAATGGATGTAGCGACGGTGAATGAGATGCGGGTCGAGAAATTCGCTTTGATCAATCCGGTCACGACATCGGTACTCGGACGCTGGGTCGCCAGGATCAAATGAATGCCAATCGCCCTTGCCTTTTGCGCCAACCGCACCAGGGCAAGTTCGGTTTGATCAGGCGCTGACATCATCAAATCTGCCATTTCATCTATCACAACGACGATTTTCGGCAGCGTAGGCTTACCCTGTCGTTCCATCTTGCGATTATAAGAATCAATATTCCGCGCTCTGGCTTTCTCCAACAGTTTGTAGCGATAATCCATCTCTGAAGTCGCCCAGCGCAATACGCCTAAAATCCTATCAATTTCCGTTTCCACGCTCCCCATCAAGTGCGGCAAGCCATTGAAACGCATTAATTCAACACGCTTCGGGTCAATCATTGCCAGCTTCAGCTCTTCAGGCGTGTTATTCATGACCAGGCAAGCCGTCAATGCAGTGATACAAACGCTTTTCCCCGATCCAGTCGTACCGGCTATCAGAAGATGGGGCATGGTCGCCAGATCAGCCACAACAGGCCTGCCGGAAACATCTCTCCCCAGAGTTAATGCCAGTTTAGAATTAACTCGGTAGAAAGTTTCAGATTCAATTAACGGCCGTAATTGGACATCTGCGCTGTTGGGGTTAGGGATTTCAATACCCACATAAGATTTGCCAGGAACCGGTGCTTCAATGCGCAATCGTTCCGCCGAGAGCGCCAGAGCTAAATCCCGCTGTAAAGATGAAATCTGTGAGACCCGAATTTTCATCCGCTCATCATCAGATTTATCAATATAGCCAGGTTCAACCGCAAATTGAGTAACCGTTGGTCCAGTTCTAAAGCCAACAACTTTAGCTGGTATTCCAAATTCATCCAATGTTTTTTCAATCAAACCAGCGGTCATATTAATGGTGCGCTTGTCCGGCTTGAATGTTTCACCTCTGGTGAGAAGATCCAATGGAGGCAGCTCCGATGAGCGTTCCGGTGGATTATCCGGTTTTTCATCGGCAATACTGGGTGTATCGAAAGTCTTTCGGAATTCCGGAGGAAGCCAGACCTGATTTTTCGGCTTGTTGTTGGATGGTTCGGGTTCGTCTTCTTCATCTGTTACAACAGAATGCGCAGGTTTTGCACCCGTTCCTCTTATCCCTTGCGCCGCTGTTGGGATCTTTTGAGCCGAATCCAGAAGGAGTCTCTCCAGCCTCGACAAGACCTGAAAACCCGCGATCAGGGAAAGCAATAATAAAATTAAAATAACGATGAATCCAGCCGTAGGTCCTATGGTTGCCCGGAAGATTTCAGCGACACCCCAGCCAACAATCCCACCAAGATCATTCCCGGCTTCCACTTCAGCTACAGACCCATTGCTGACGATTGACAGCAAACCAAGGAATAAAAACGCCGAGAACTCAAATGCGAGGATTCGCCCAATCGCAATGCGTTCAGGTGGATGTTTACGCCAATGAAGAACCTCAATGGCAATAACAACGAGAGTAATGGGGACAATAATTTTTCCAAATCCTAACCAACGATGAAGCAATGTTGTTAAAGGAGAGATTGCCGCTCCCTGTGTTATGCCAAAAAGCCCTAATAATAAGATCAATGCACCTGTGATTAAAAGGATGCCCAATAAATCCCATCCATATCGTGAAAAGCGCTGGAAAAAGGAGCCCGCATTGTTCTCACTGCTTAACAAAGATGGTTGTTGTAAAGTCTTATTAATTTTCTGATCTGACTTTTTATTGTTTTTAGCCATTATTCTGTAGAATAACTCACCAATCTTAATCCAAGTCTGCGTTTTTCAGGATCAATGTGAATGACGCATACATTAACCGGCTGTCCTTCGTAAAGAAAATCATCAATATGGGTGCAGCCTTTAGGGAAATTCATCGAAGAAATATGAATCAGTCCCTCTATACCCTCTTCCAATCGAGCAAAAGCACCGTACTTGACAATACTGGAGATCTCTGCTGTAACGTGATCCCCGGGGGATAATTTTTGCGCCAAGATGTCCCATGGATTTTCATGCAATCGCTTCATGCTGAGGGCGATCCGTCCCTCCTCCTCAGAAACTTGAAGAACCAAAACTTCAACCTCATCACCAACACTGAGATAATCCGAAGGATATTGAACCCGCCCCCAGGATAGTTCCGAGACATGAATCAGACCTTCTAATCCACCCAAATCAACAAAAACACCGAAATCAGTCACATTCGTCACAACACCGGTAACGACATCCCCCTCCTTCAAATTATTTAACAGATACTTCCGCTGACCTTCTCCGGCAAGCGCTGCGCGTTCTGAAAATACTACCCGTTCCTTCTCAGGCTCACATTCGATGACCTTCAGTGAAATAGTTCTGTCGATATAATTGGTAAAATAATGCTCCCTATCTTCCTCAGCTATATCTGCAGGGACATCAATCAAATGCGATGAAGGCACAAACCCGTGGATATCTTCGTCCGCCACGAGAATTCCACCGCGGTTGTAACCCACAACAGATAGCGTGACTATTTCGTCACTTTTAAAGATTCTCCCGATTTTCTCCCAATCAACTGAGGATTTTGATTGATCCGCTTGAACCAGATCAAGCCTGGCAGCAATCACTGAATCTATTGGCTGCTCTAGATCTTCAACACAAGGCTCATCTGCCAATACAGCAGCCCACCAGCCCTCATCAGGTTCGATAATTTCATTTATTTTATTCTTTTCATTATCTTGGATATCCATTTTTTAATCCTCCCCATCCTGTCCAAGTCTCACCAAGGATGTCATGCCTGTTCCTCTTCTCGCGCCTCTAACTCCATGCCAATAATTGCCCTTGCGACTGCCTCCAGAGCTACTTTTTGTTTACGATATAAGTCAGCTTCAGACATAGCCAACCGTGTTGCAACTTCGCGAACCTTTCTCCCTTCAACAAATTTCAATTCCAGTATATTATATAATATCCACTCAGCTGTAAACCTTCGTTCACCTTCTGGTTTGATGTTTTCAATAGCCGCCTTCAATATCGCTCGAAGAGCATTTGTTGGATTCCCATCGTTTTCATTTAATGCATTTTGAACAATTCTCAAACTAAGTAGTGGGCTTTCGGACAATTTCGGACCACCCCAAAAATGCGAAAGGGCATCTTTAACCCATTCCACAAAATCTTCATCAGGCAAATCCGCTTCAGCTAATAATACACTGGTTTTGTTGTAACTGGAAGCAGCCCTTAATTGTTGAATAAGCGCCACCTGAGGTTGAAGGGTCTTCAAAGACTCAAACACCTGCTGTTGCATGCGCCAATCCCTTAATGCTATACCCACCCGATAAGCCAGTAAATTGATTGAATGCAGGTGTTCTTCCTCCATTTCTCGGTCCCCATCCCAGGGGAACCCACACAGTCCTAATAATATTTTTCCATTTTGGGGATCGTCATAAATCAATGGAATCAGCATATGCCCGCTCCAGAAGAAGAAGTTCCCCTGTATGGAAGAGTCTTTTTCAAGCGATAACTCCAATAATTCATCTGATGATTCCATCGCCTTAAAGGCTTTATCATCCCCAGCAGTTGTCAGTAATTCAAGACCCCCACCATCCATCATCGCGATAAAAGCACCTGTAACCTGAAGCAGATCGCAAATTGTTGCCGTAACGATTTCTAAAAACTGCGAAAGGTCTGTCCGAGTCAATAAATGGTCTTCCAGGGATTGAATCCGAGCCACATCATCACGGTCGCTGCCGTAAAACAATAAACGCTCCCAAAACGGCGCTAACATAGTGATTACATATTCAAATAAAAGGACTGTCCCAACCATGAAGATGGGCACAAAGGCATTATAAGTCTCACCCCAAAACAGACCCAAACGCCTGATGATGGTCGTGACTGCCAGGGCAACTGAGGCGGTAAAGGGACCCCTTAAGAACCATTTGAATAAGCGGCTCTTGACCAAACGATCTGGCCAGGTAACGCCGAAGAAGGAGACAGCATAGGTCATGATAAAAAGAAAACCAGCCACAATAAGGCTGCTTAGACTGACAAGTACCCAAAAGAAGATTGCGCTCTTTGAAAACAAACCAGATCCAAAAAGGAGATAGGGATAAGTCCCAATTGCTGCAGCAGTCGCCCCGGTCAGAAGATATATCATTCTTCGTCGGCTGGTGCGGGTTACTGTCCGCTTAAGAGCCCGATAAAGGATAGACCCCGCAACAAACATCACCCCAACGTAATACACTGCGAAAAAATCAGTGATCAAAGTGTGGGTTAGATGCGGTGCAGGTAAACTGGATGGTACATAAGGACCAACCAGAATATTCAAAGGTACGAGAACAGCCAGTAGCGCTGAAATGACATACGTAAATCGAACCGCCCATTTACGCCGGCCCCGGCTTGGTCTACCGGTTAGTGTCAGCAGCGAATCAGAAAAATGAAGATAGGTTGCTGGCAAGAAAATAATGCCAATCCATTTAATCTTGAGCATGATCTCAACAATTAGAGACTGCTCACTCGCCCCTGCAATTGACTCCGCAGTATAAACAACGACCACACACAATAAAACTAAAATAAATGAACGAACAACGCCTTCACGCAGGTTGAATACGAGCGCATACAGCAGCAATGAAAAGGCTGTAATAGCCACACCAGCCGTCAAGATCTGGCTGATCGTATGTAATGCACCCTCCCACGTCACACCTAACAACATATTAACGAATTCTTCCTATCCTATAAAGCGACTGTAAAACAAAGCTAATTCCTGGTTGGGAAAATAATGGTCTCGAAATCCACAGAATTTAAATCCCAATTTATCAGCCATTTTTATTGCCGGATCGTTCTTTGACTGCAATTCGATAATCAGCGTATTGAACTCACGATTAGCCAAAAAATTCATCGCTGCAACCAATAATCCGCTGCCTATACCTTGCCTACGTTTGGGTGTGGAAATCACCAGGTCAGTCACCTTGGCAGTATGAGGGTCTTTCTCCGTAACCGCTTTAAGATACCCAACCGGTCTTTGAGATATTTCAGCCAATAAGAAAACCTCTGCCTCCTCCATGTTTTCAAATATCGCAGATTTTTTCTTCGGGTATGGGACAAAAACTCTCCGCGGCAATCGAACCCGAACAAACTCTACCTGGGATTGATTGACACCAAGATCAAGATTCATCTGCCACACAAATTCGCTGTAATACCCGGTCTCCAATCCCGATAAGAATTCAATATCATTTGTGGTCGCGTGTCGGACTTCAATTTCAGGCATTTTTCAAATTACTCCTCAGGTACAACTTCAACACGAATAATACAAGGGATCATATCCTGCCCGGTGTTATCAACGGGCACCAGCTTCAACAAGTAACTTCCAGGTGTTAATGCACTCGTATACCAGAAGCCTAAATTTTCATCTAGCTTTAATTTATCTCCTGCGGCAATCGTAATCCAATTAATTGTGCCGATGGATGAATATTCATATTTATAAGAACCAAAATTCTCAACATTAACCGATCCAAACAATTCCACTGTTCCACTGATTTCCTCACCCTCCGCTGGTGAAGTAATCTCTAAGACATCCTCTACGCACTCCGAAACAAGAGATTCTTGAATACCAGTCGCAGTTGGAAGAGTGCCTGTTGAATTATCATCATCAACAGACAACGTTGCTGTTTGCGTTGCTGATGGATCTTTGGCAGGAGTGATATCCGTAGATGCGGCAGTCATTTGAGGTCCCAATATGGTTACCAACAAGAACTCACCCACAATTAGCATGGTCAGCAAGACCAAACCTGTTGATGCAGAAACCAATTTTCGTCTTGCAAATTCACGCTCTAATCCGAATGCGGATTTTTGCCATTCTCGTAAGCCAATAATGAACTTTCTCATATAAACGAGAATGCCTATGCCTAACAGGACATAAATCTCAACGCTATATGTAATAAAACCTCGGAGAACGGCATCTAAGAAATTTTCCGTCATAGTCGTTCCCGGGTAAAAATATGATTCAAATATCCCACGAAACTACATTTTTGCTAATACGCCACGGATCAGAGTGATTAATTTGGGTACTAATACCTGGCCGGCTTCCATTACTTCTTCATGGGTTGTAACCGTACTGCCATCCAAATTCGCCTTATTGCTGATACCTGAAACGCCCAATACCCGCAATCCGCCATGACGGGCAGCGATGACCTCATGTACAGTGGACATCCCAACTGCATCGGAGCCAATGATGTGGAGAAAACGAAGTTCAGCAGGCGTTTCAAAGGAAGGGCCTGCCAGAGATACATACACACCTTCCTGATAGGACATATCAGCATCTACACAAGCTTCACGGGCAAGATCTAACAGTTCCCTATCATAAGCCTGACTCATATCCGGGAAACGCACACCGAATTCTTCCAAATTGGGCCCTTTCAAGGGGTTTGCTCCACCCATGCCGATCAAGTTAATGTGATCCTTTATCAGCATCAGGTCCCCCGGCATATAATCCGGGTTAATTGCGCCAGCAGCGTTGGTGACAATCAGGGTGTTACACCCTAACTTCTGCATCACGCGCACAGGCAATGTGATCTCGCCCATACTGTACCCCTCATAATAATGCGTTCGTCCTTGAAGAACGAACACATTCTTACCCTCAAGGCTGCCGATCACCAAACGGCCCTTATGGCTTTCAACTGTTGAGACAGGCCATTTAGGAATTTGATGTGCTGGAATAATGACAGAAGATTCAACGCTATCAGCAAGATCTCCCAAACCGCTACCCAGAATCATCCCGATTTCTGGTTTTATTTCTGTTTGCGCTCGGATTGCATCAGCAGCTTGATTAATCTCATTAATAGTTATAAATTCACTCATCCACACCTCTAATATCTCTATTGACCACTTATATATTATAACACTCGTTCATTTTAATGGGATTCTTAACCATAATTCAAAACAGGATTGTCACGAAAATGATATAAACCAAAAAAATGTCCAAAATTACTTCAAATATATCATGGTAATGAAAGAAAACGAATATAATTAGAGTAACAAACCGTAAAAGGAAAGCCCTTCATTTAATGATGGAAAAACAAAACAATTCAAAGAAGACCCAAAACAAACAAATATCAATTTTAAGCATGCTGTTCGACAAAGCGGATCGTGACACCACTTATAAAATGGATTTATTTAATCAATGGTCACAAATGGACACACCCCAGCGCTTCCAATTTATCATTGGAAGTTTCGTTGGGTTGATCCTGTTCTTTGGCAGCCTTTTTCTCGTTTTCTTGCTGCTTTCAAGGCTGTTCGGCTGAAATAATCAGCTTCTCATTTCTCAACATTTTTGGATGCATTCAATAATAAATCACCAGCCTTATGTCCATCAACAGGTTGTGCAAAGAGAAATCCCTGCATATATTCACAACCCAACGCTTTTAATTTGGTGAGTTGATCATCCGTTTCCACCCCCTCAGCGATCACTTTCATACCAAGTCCATGGGCTAATGCTAGAATTGTCTGGACAATCTCCAAGCCGCTCTTTGTGTCTCCTAATTGATTTATAAATGTACGATCTATTTTCAGAACATCAATAGGCAGCGTATTCAAATAACCTAAAGAAGAGTATCCTGTTCCAAAGTCGTCTATTTGTACACGGATTCCCAGATCACGTAATTTTGTGAGCATGGATTTGACATATTTTGTGTCCTCTACGACCAAACTTTCTGTAAGTTCTAGGTTCAAGCTATCAGGCGACAAATTATATTTTTGTAACAATTCTTTAATTTTTTCAATCAGTTCAATATCAGCGCACTGTCGAGTTGATAAGTTGACGTTAATGGTCAATGGCGGCTGAGATGGATACTGCTCTTGCCACTCTTTTAATTGCCCAAAAGCCTGTTCAAACACCTGATATCCAATTGGAACGATGAGTCCCGTCTCTTCTGCAAGTGGGATAAAGTCGCCAGGGAAAAGGAGACCTTGTTTGGGGTGTACCCAACGTACCAATGCTTCAAACGCCACGATTTCCTGGCCTTTTATTCGAACGATAGGTTGGTAATGAACAATGAATTCTTCGTTTTCTATAGCCTTCCGGAGATCGTTCTCTAATTCCATACGGGACATTGCTGCCTCTAACATTTCAGGGTTGAACACCTCATAGCGCCCGCGTCCCTGATTCTTTGCTCGATACATGGCGATGTCTGCATCTCGCAGGATGTCTTCTGGATTTTCATACCTGGGGTCGCCCAGGACAATCCCCGTGCTGACAGAGATGAAAACGCGGTACGCACCAAACTCCGCAGGCATAGAAAGTTTTCGCTGGATGCGTTCAGCAAATCGCTCATAATCCAACGATCCTTCCAAATCCTCTATTAATACGACAAATTCATCCCCGCCAAGCCTTGCTACTGTGTCTTCACCACGAAGGCTTTCTTCCAGGCGTCGAGCACTTTCAATCAACAACAAGTCTCCAGTCTCATGACCCAGGCTGTCATTGACCACCTTAAAACGATCCAAATCCAAGAAAAAAACAGCATAAGAGTGTTCATCATGCCGTTTTGAACGTTCAATGACATGATCCAATCTATCCATGAATAAATTTCGGTTGGGCAAGTCCGTCAGTGGGTCATGAAGCGCTGAATAAGCCAATTGATCCTGGACTCGCTTACGCTCCTTGAGTTCTTTCTGAAGCTGCTTATTTGTTTCCTTGAGCTGCTTTGTGCGATCTTCCACCTGCTGTTCCAGCGAATCGGTCATAAATTGAAGTCGAGAGAGCATGTGGTTCAGGTAAATACTGACTTCACCAAACTCATCCGTGTACTTGATGGGTAATCGCTGAGTTAAGTCACCATCTTCGACCTTCTTGAATAACGCTATTATTTCTCTAAAAGGGTTAGAGATATAAAATATTAATCTGGATGACAACAACACACTCACCACAACCGCACCCATCCCTGCATTGATAATTAATAGCAAGGCACGTGTCACCATTTTTCTGGTTGGATCTGCTATATCAAATACATTGAGAATTTGTTGATTTGCTGCGGGAATGACTAATAACAAGCTGATAAATACCATCCCCAAAATACCAACAGCAAGTTTCGCCCGTAAACTTATACCCTTAAGTCCACACAATTGATTTTTAAAACGCTTAGGAGCTAGTGCCTTGACCATAGGTGCAAAAAAGAGATCAAGTGTCAACATTTCCATGATCACATTGACAGAATTTCCAGCCACTGCGGCAACCACTAAATAAATCAGTTGATTCACATCAATATGTTGAACGAAAAATCCATATGTTAATGTAGGCAAGAAAACCAGCAGAACAACACCAAAACCTTCATATTGAATGAATTTTTTAGTAGCCAAGGTAAACTGTTGCCAAGCCTGTCTTTCAAATTCCGGATCATCTTTCAATTCTCCATATTGGCGAAGGTGGGTTAATTGGGCAAAAATTTTGGAGTTAAAATAATAAAAACTAATCAATAACAAAATATTTCTGATGATATATGCAATAATGCTAAAGACCAATATAGCTCTTCCCTGAGACGGGTTGAATTGTGCATTTTGTTGAGCGGGCAGAGCCGTCAATAAAATCGCAAGTGCTGTATTAATCGTAATCATTAGCGTGAGAACAAGCATCGGGTACCACTCACAAGTGCGCTTGAATAGTTGCTCTCTCCTCGTTGAAGACTCTGATTTGTTCATAATTCTATTTTTTATCCTGTCAATACAATTCATTTAATGAGTTAAACCACAAGAGTATTGCATATGAAACCACACGAATTTTCACAATCAATTTTAACAGTTTCAAGGAAGCTCTATAGGTGCGTTAATTATATCGTATATATGTGTAGTCGAGGAATAACATTGGTTGACGTGTAAAAATAATTTTTTAAACCAAACAAAAAATTAAAGAAATGTCAAGACGAATGACCGGATCGCATCATCCATTTTGCCGGGAACATAAATGGTGCGGTAAAGATAAAAAAAATCAACTCAAACAAGGGTTTGCTGTTTTCAGCAGGCTTCCCATTAACACGACTCAAAAAAGCATCAAATGTGTTACCCAGTAAATTGCCGAACGATATCATCCGGATGATAAGCAAAATATCATTGGCTGTCTTTTCCCCATAATCATCCAAAAACCTATCAGTCATTTCCTCGTCAGGGTTTCTATTCGTTTCAGCATAATGCTGAGCAAACAACAATGCCGCCAATTCATAATCGGAGGCATCCGCCTTGAACTGCAAACTCATCAAGTTCTTGATCTCTTCATCGCTTAAGCCACTGCTGACAGCTTGCTTAGCATGAAACCAGGCACAGTACACACAACCGTTGACGGCGGTTACAACCGACATCGTCTTTTCGATGAAGGCTTTGCTGATATCCTTGTTGAACATCATACCGATCATTTGCGGCACGTGTTTGAATAAAAACCAAATATCCTCAAGCAGGATTTTGGGTGTAAAGATTCTACGGTCAAATTTTTCAGTCATATTACTCTGATTTTATCATGCAGAGTAATATGCACGATATACGGTGTATAAGCATAACGCCCCAAGCAACCCAATAAGAATAAAAACAAGGTGCAATAAAGGTATCTAATAGTTATAAAAAAACATCCGTCTGGAAAATATTCCAGACGGGTTTTGTAAGATATTTGTAGAGTGGCGAGGGGCGGATTCGAACCGCCAACCAATGGCTTATGAGACCATTAGTTTATTAACTTATTTTAATCTAACCACGTATACATTTCGTGGGCGGATGAGAGTTCTCTCTCGTTGGCGGTGCCGTAAATGTCCCCCGTGACATTGACACTGCTGTGACCGGCAAGCTGGGAGGCTAAGGATAATGGCATGCCATTATTGAGCCATCCCCGGATGGCCCCATGACGAAAGTTGTGCGGATTAAATCCTTTTTCTATCCCGCATTGCAAAGCCAAGCGCTTTAGTAATTGATAGATACCAGCTTCGGAGAGTTTCTTGTAAAAACCCCGAGATTTTCTTGAGCCCAAAAATACAAATTCCAAGGAATCAGGATGAATTTCATCATCCTGAGGTCTTTGAACTATCGTTGATGAGAGGGCAAAGGCTGTTTGATCGCCAAAGAACACTGTGCGCTTTTTTGCACTTCCACCCTTCCCCTTTTCAAAAACAATGGCTCGGTTGTTGTTCAGATCAATGTTTTCGATCTTGAGATGGGTCAAACCCCCTACCCTGCAGCCGGTGTCGGCGAGGAAGAGAACAATGGCCAGATCACGGACGCAGGATTTTTCTGCGGCGGCAATAATCTTAGCCAGATTCACTTTGCTGATGCCTTTACGGGCGAGATCTGGCTTCGGTGGCATTTTCAACCGCTGCGCCGGATTGTGATCAAGCTTCTCATCTTCATAGAGCCATTTGAAGAAACGCCTGGCACATTTAACATGCTGACGAATGGTGTAAGGGGAAAGCTTGCCCTTCACCTCACGGCGATATTTATGGTTTTTGTATTTGACTTCTCTCTTTGAGAGCGATGTGCGCCAATAGCGCAAATCATCGAGGGATACTTCTGAGATTTCCTTATCCCCCAAGATCTTGATCAATGACGGCAGCCGATTCTCGTAAAACTTGATCGTCGAGTCGGATACTACGCCGTACATTGACATGTAGAAAACTTCCAATGCACTTGATAACCGCATAACCCCTGTCCTTCGATGCTCGAAGAGCACTCTTTGAGTGAAAGACCTTGCTGCAAAACAAAAAGCAGCCAGGTGTTGCCCAGCCGCTTTGCGGATGCGTACCCGTTCAAGACGCAGGGGTCCTCAGGTGTTGCACCACTTGGGGACCCGAAATATTCAATTTCCAAAATTATATCACAAGGGAGGCTTCCATGGAGTATTCAAAAGCAATTCAATTTGCGAATTCAATTCTTAGAGAAATTCAACCTTATTGTAGGAAAGTAGAGTTCGTCGGAGATCTCCGACGGCGATGTGATGAAGTTAAATCAATAGAAATTTTAGCTGTGTCAAGAGAAGAAGAGGTATTTAACCTCTTCGGAGAGAGTGTGTCAGCTTATCAACTCATTGAAGATTGGGTTCATTCGTGCGGATTAAATTTTTCAAGGAATGGCCCGAAATACAAACAATTCCATTGGAACGATCATTGGGTCAACTTATATTTAACTAGTCCATATCAATGGGGATTGCATATGGCGATACGGACTGGCAACCCTCATTATGCTTCATGGCTAGTCACACCCAGGAGAAAAGGCGGTGCCCTACCAGGCACGATGTGTGTGAAAGATGGATGGTTATTGTGCAACAACAAAAAGATTATCACACAATCCGAAGCAAACTTCTATGATGCTATTGATATTGATTGGGTAAGGCCGGAAGAACGAACAGGAAATGTCTGGAGAAGATGAGATATGTTAACTCTAGCCACATTACGAGCATTGAAGGGCGCGCCTTTGAGCATTTTGATCGCGATGCTGATTGCCAATCAACCCGTAGGAGAAAACTGGTTGTGCAGCATTACAGGTTACAGCCAAAATACTGTGCGAAAAGGCTGCCAATTTCTCATTGAAACGCAAATGATCAGAAGAAACGAGCGATATGATGGGTATGTTTTAACAAACGGCACCATGCAACTCCCCTTAGGCATGGCAGAAGATGGGGAGCGTCAGAAAATGACGCTCCCCTCAGTTACTACTACTACTGCTTTTAATAGGAATGAAAAAGAAAACACTGAGGAAAATGCAGTAGAAGTAAAGGAGCGAGCGTCAAAAAATGACACTCGAATATTAAAAAATGACTCCCTCTTGGTTCTGTTATACAGCGCGGGGGTCATGGAACCCACAGCTTCAAAGCTATTAAAGAACGCGTGGGTGACGCGAGAGTACCTTGAAGCGCATATTGAGCGAGCAAACCGAGAAAATACGCCAGTAGGATTGTTGATTCATAGGATACGATCTCACGATCCAAAACCTAAGTTTGCAGACGAATGGCAAAAACCAGGAAGTTATCGAAAAAGCTGGCTCTCGCTCGAAGAGCGGTCTTCGACCGAAGAGCCCTTCGGGAAGGTGTGAAAATTAGACTGATTAACTCGAAGAATGCTTTGCAACAATCAATTTATCAGTATCAGGAAAATATTCCGCTCTTTCAATGAAACAAGCGGGGATACGATTGCGGTCCCAAGGCAAGCTGACACGGGTTGTTGCTGCAAGCCTGGCATAGCGGCCCACGGGCGGCAGGTAAGAGGGAAGCTGCACCTGATGTTTCGTGAAAAAGCGAGATTTAGAATCAATGTAGATATCAGCTTCGTCCGGATCCGGCTGCTCGTAGAACTTGAGAAAGCGCTCTGGCGTGACCGTTGCCAGAACCCATCTTTTATTGGCTGTTCCAACCCTCATCAGCGCTTCGAGCTCTTTCAGGCAATCATAACTATTATTGCGATACGGCGAAGTTTGAATACCAGTTGTCAACCCCAGGATTTTCTCAAAGAATTGATCCCCTGCAGAGGCAATGCTGGCAATTTGCGATCCGGTATCGGATAAGCAAACGAAGCGGAAAATCAGATCAGGCTTTGTGCCCGGGGCGGTTTCAGAGGGCAGGGGATACCAAGCGCCGACTGTTTGATTGTAATAAGCTCCATGGCGCCAAAGCTGAGAATAGCTCATGTTTTCATCGGTCTTGATATAGAAATAATTGGATGGGTTTACCCCACCCGGATTAAGGGTAATCCAATAGACCGTTTCAGCGGATAGGGCAATGGGGGTTGACAAGGTAAAGCGGATCCAAGAATACTTTGAACCATTGACCTGAGAAGCTGGCACCGCAGATGATGTGGCTAACACTGAACCCGGATATCCAGAAGATTGGGCATGAAGACGGGCGGTGAGACTGGTGGACGGCGAGGCTTCAGCACGAAGCCGGAAGTAAACGTATTTGAGATTGACATTTGCACCGGGCTGAAAAGACTGACCAACATAGCGATGGGTATTGGCGTCGCCAAAGGCGAAGACACCCGGGCCGGGGCCATAATTGGCATAAAATCCCTCAAGGTTTTTGTAGGTACGCCAGGAGAGGGTCTTGAACCACCCTGAGCAATGCAGCTGCGCGTAAACCTCACCAGGCTTGGATCGCTGGGAAAGCTCCGAGAACGGCCAGGCGTGGAGAGAGAGAAAGGTATCCCTAAAGGCACTGGCAAAATTCTCATCAAGATCTGTTTCATGGATTATGGCTTCTTTAATACCAAACTCTGATTGTGATTGGGGGTTGATGATGGGCACTGTTTCAAGCTGGTCAGCGAGCTTGTTATCTGGTGATATAAAAGAATATTGAACTGTGACACGATTGAAAAGATTTGCAAGGGTCACTTTAACCTGAACATTTTCAAGGAAGATGATCACCTCATCAACAAAGCCCCACCAAACCGGCGTGTTCTGGACATCGTGAATCGTGACCGCGTAGCGAAGGGAGGAAGTTAAATCAAGAAGGTTTTCGATCTGACCGTCGGCGTGAATGACTGCCTGATCGGGCCCGCCAAAGGCGGACCAGCTCAGACGCTGGGGGGTCAAATGAACTGAGGGCAGGAATGGCCCTGAGAAATCACGACGGAGAAAAGAAACGAAGAGAGCTGGTGTCACAATAACCTGACCCTTTTTCGATAATATGCCCTGAGTGTGGATGTCCGAAGGATATCCACTTGATGGGAGGTATTGGTCTGGACTATAAAGAGGCGGTTATATTCCCCTGGGTAAAGCAACAAGGGGCCGCCCTGGCGAAGGTGGCCGACGGCTTCTGAGCCGATGGTTGGGTAGCGAATGTTGTGCTTCTCGTAGAAACTATCGTCAACGAGGACGGCGTCCTCAATGAGGGTAAAGAAACCGAGGAAGGTGGCTGAGGTATCTAAAGGGAGTAAGAGAAGGTTATCAACATCGATCTGATGGGTTCCTGACGCTTGATGCTGTGCGAAAATGGCAAGATCGATATGGTGGGGAAGGTTTTCGGTGAGCAAAGGCACGGGGGGAATGCGGACCGGTGGGAAAATCAGGTATTGATAGGACGGGTCGGCATAGATGGCTTCTACCTCCCAAAGGACTAGGGAGCCTTTGAGAAGCTTGATTTTGAGATAGAGATCGGTATAAACGTGAGGATTGTAAAGATGCAGGATAGGCCGGTAAGCACGGCCGGAAAATAGCTGAACAGCAGCATTGGTGTAGTTCCATGAGCCTAAATCCGTCCAAGATGTGGCAGCCCAGGTAAGGCGTCTGTAATATTCATTGATGGCGTCGGGTGAATACAACAAAGACCCGCCCATGAACTCAGGCGCTTGACAAAAGAAAACCTCATGATCGTCATTGATTGGGTGATGGTAAAGGCCAGTGAAGATATCCTGAACCTCATCGGTATCATAAGTATTTTCAAGTTCAAAACGAAGGGGGGCAGGGAGCGCGGAGTCGATATCCCCTGGCTTAATGAGGACTGAGGAATCGTGGCCCGCGTGAGCGTCAGAGTGATTGAAAAGGGTTATGCCTCCAGTGACATCATCCCCATTTCGATTTGTAAGGGGCAATTCGATTGGGTCGGAGTCAAAACAGTTGGGGCGGGTGAAATGAAGGGTGACCTGTAAAGAACCGGTATGATGGGTTTCATATCCAGATGGGTTGAAGGTGAGATAAGGATTGGTGATGGGGCAATAAAAATAGGTTCCGTCACCTTCGAGTTGAAAACGGAGCATTTGGAAATAGGGATAACCGCCCTGGTCATGAAGCTGGGAACGGGAGATCGTCTTTTCAAGAAGCGCCAGGGCGGTTGTAAGCTGGGATGGGGTGCCATCTAAAAACAAGTCAATTTGGTCTTCGACAATATCACATGCGCACGGGGCAGGCGCGTAGGCGGCGCGAAGGAAGGGAGCGGCCACCGAAGCGCCATGGATCACTGTCCATGAGGACGTATCACCAACGGAAATTTGATTCATGACTCGTCCCACTCCCATTGGGAATAGGGGACATCGGCTGAGTTTTGATGGATGCGGGCTTTGATTCCCGCAAGCAGGGTTTGGAAGTGTGCCATTTGTTCGGCGGCCCAATCCGCAAGGGCTGGTGGAAGGTCTTTGTGGGGGACGGCGTCTTCAAAGCGTCCGGAGGCGCGAAAGTTGAGGGCGTAAGCGACAGCACCGGCGATCAGGGCATGTTCGTCCTGCTCCGGCAATGTGGTTTCAGCGGCTTCATCAAGGCCGGAAAGGGTGAGAACAACACCGGAGGCTCTTGAGATGTCGGATAAAGCGGAGCGGACGGCCTCATCAAGGATTTCAGAGGTATAGATGAGGCTGTAGGAGTCGGATAGATGGATTTTTGCTTGGTTGTGGATTTCTGAAAGTGTTATGGGCATGGTGAAATCATGGTTGTAATAAAAGGATTATTTAATATTTTATATATATTTATTATTTTAATCAAGGATATAGGGTTAGGAAAGCGTCACGTAGGCGGCCCGAAAGCCGCCACACATGACCTACGCCTGCGCAGGATATCAGAACACTTATTTTGTGGCAGCTTTGCTCTTGCGGGCTTTTTTTGGCATTGCAGGGGCTTCCTGTGCGGGTTCTTCCTCATCTGGAATGTCCCTTTTCTGCCAATCTTGGCGCGTAAAGCGAAATTTCTGACCGGTGGGGGCAATGACGCAAAGTGCACCGGTTTCAGGATTGAAGGCATAATCCAGCGGGTCACCACCCACAAGGCCAGCGATTTGTTTCTTGGTTGGAGCTTTGATAGCCATGATCACCCCTTTAGAATAGAGTTACGGGACAGGCCGTCTTCGATGCCGGTGCCGAGGATGTAAGCCACCAGGACATAGACCACTCCGGTGAGCTGCTCTTCGGCAAGGGGGAATTCAGGCTGCCAGGCTTTGATGATGATAAGCACGAGGCCGATGAGGGCAGCCCAGAATTTTCGGGAACTGAGAAGTTGTTTGAGTTTGGACATGGGGGACTCCGTTGGTTAGTGAGTAGGTATTAGGTAGTAGGCAATTTGGTATTAGGGGTCAGCGGCGAATGCCGCTGACCCTGTGAAGAGGAGAAAAGAAGTGTTACGCGTCAGCGACATTGTTTTTGTGGAGCGGGCGGAAGTCGTTGCTCCTATCCGCTTCGCTTCAGGAGTAAAGTTCGCCATGCTATGAGCCTCAGGGGGTATCTGCCACATTATTCTTATGTAGCGGTCTAAAGTCATTAACCCAAACCGCAAGGAAGTGGCGGACTTTGAGACGGTGTTCGTCACTCATGAAGACGGCTGGGGAGAGTTCATCACCAGCAACATAGATCTCAGGCATAATGCCGAAGCGTTCGCCAACAAAGATTGCCGGGGCAATGAGCGGATCGCAGGATGCCGCCCAATCTGTGGGATCAATCCAATCCGGAACAACAATCGGAACGGCCGTTCCTTTGAGGACATTGTCGTAAACATAATCCTGCTCACGGACAAATTCACCCTGGAGAATTTCAAAAGCCGTCTTCTGCAAAGCACGAGGGACAAGACAGAATTTTGGATTAATGGCCAATTTGGGACCAGTACCGTAATATGTATCAGCATTCTTGATCAACATAGGCTGGTCGTAAACGGCCGAACACGCGGCGTCCCAAGAGGTCGTCGAGAGGGCGTCTGTCAGGAGATTGGCATGGCCGCCGGCCGATGATACAGCGGTTGCATTGAACAAAGCACCCGTATCTGCCATGGTCGGGCCTACCCCTGCATTGGACGAATAGATCTCAGCGACGAGCTTTGAAATCTTGCGCAGTCCTGCGGAGCCCAATTCACGGGCATAGGCTTTGAGCTTGCGAGTCTCATCTCGATCGATCAGTTCCAGGGTGAGGGGGATATAACCACCATACTTGGTGAAGCTGGCCGTTTCGGGGGAATCACCAATCACCAACTCGGAATAGGGTTCGCCCTCAGACACTGCGGGTAAGTCACCAACCGTGCCGATCAATGTGCCGGTGACATCATGCAGGGTGTTGAAATGTTCGATCTGGCTGATTTTCTTCCACCAGTCGTAACCGGCACGCCCCAGCATATCCCAAGTGTTGACCACGATCTTGTTGAGGGCGTTCTTGATCAAGCCTGTGAAATCGGCTGTGGTGGCCAACTGGACACGTTCGGGATAATAACCGCCGTGAAGCTCGTGATCGCCCGTGAGCATGAGATACAACTCCCGAACACCAGAAAGCGAGGGCACTTGAAGCGGCTTCAGTTGATCATCGCGGGGATTGCCGAACAAATCATCCACTGCGACTTGAAGCTTATCTCGCTCATTGAAGACCGAAGAAATCCTACCAGGCCCATTGATGGACTGTGCGGCGGTTAGTTCACTGAGCATGGTGCGGGCGTCCTGAACGGCTTCCTGAAGAATAGATGCTTCAAAGACTTGGCCTTTGAACTGCTTGCGGATTCGTTCCTGAATAGGCTTGGGGAGATTGGAACTGGACAAGGTTGAATCCAAAAGCATTTCACACATTTGAATACGGACTTTTCGGGCTTCGGAAAGTACCTGTTCCACTTGCGCCGCGGTATCTTCTCTCGAAGAGTCCTTCGGAGAAACGGTTGGGTTTGATGGATCGGATGATAGATTTGACAATTGGGTTCCATCAAGCTGAGTTCCATTATCATTGGGAGCAGGTTCCGGATTTACCGGAGGCATATTGGGTAAAACGGGCTGATTTAATTCTGACATGGGAAAACCTCCATTCATTTGGTTCATTGCCCGGAGAAAGGCACCACCCCGGGCGGGGTCATAGACAAGATCAACGGAAATAACACGCAAGATTTCTCTCACTTTTTTTGCATTGGATGTGAAAAGAATATCTGCGGAAAAGCCAATTTTGGGGCGTTCGTCCTCACTTTCGGAAAGGATTTGACGCCCAAACTCGGTCAATAATTCACCCCCTGGGCCAAAAGATTTCAGAGTGGCGCGGATGCCCTGGTTTTCGTCATCCCAAAAGGGATTGACAATCTGGCCAGCGAGATCACGAACGGAGCGAGAAAACCAGGCATGATCGAGAAAACAATGAGCGCCATTCCAAAGGGAAAGCGATTGTTCAAGAACCTCCGGCGGGAAAGACCAGCCATTAGCCTCCCCTGCTGTTATGCAAAAGATCTCAAATTCGCCAGTTTGCAGGGGATGGGCACTGGCTGTGAAACGAGCTTGGTGTTGGGTAATGTAGACAGGTTTTTCTTCAGTCATATCTGCTCCTAGGCGAAGAGCTATTAGAATAGGAAAAGATTTTTAACCACAAAGGACACAAAGGAAACACTCGAAGAGCGGTCTTCGACCGAAGGAAATAAAGAGGTGATAAAGCCCTCTTCAAGTATGGGATTATTCATTGGTCTCACCCTCATTGGTTTTTGCTATATCAGGGTTGAAAGATTTGAGATCGTTTTTGGTTTTCCGGTTGTCCTTTCCAGAACTTTTTGAGAGGATCTCATCGATGTCGGCTGATTCACCCGCAAACCTATACGAAATTCGAAGCAATTCGCGCTGGTCAATCAAGCCCATATCGAATAAACGCTCCAGCATTTTTAGAATATTGACGCCAGCCAAGGCATGAGAGACATTATCCCGAGCGGAAAGATCCGCGCCTGTGACCGTGACCTCCCCTGCGGGCTTCAAGGCTTTATCAACTAAGGCACGGCGGCTAATGACCACATTCAAAAGATCAGAAAGCAACCAGAGGAAGAATTGCTGACGCTGCTCAAAACGACGAAACGTAGGACCACCGGCGGCTTCGGCCGTTGTGCGCGTTGAACTCTCAGGTTCGGCGAGAAAGTGAAGGGGTAAGCCAACGCTGGCGGCGATCATCTTTTTGAGCGCCAAGCCATCCTGCATAGCGTCGAGGGCTTCGAGTTTGGGGGAGATGACAGACCAGGTCTCGGATTCATCTGTGACGAGAATAGAACCAGGCGACGGTGGATTGGCGGCTAGCTCCATTTGACGGGCTTTACGGGAGGCTTCGGAGGTGAATTGGCCAGTGACGACATAGAGAAAGGCGTTGCGGAAGCGGTTGAGCCGGACACGATCCTCAAGCCAGGCAGAATAACGCCGGAGCCAGATGAGCAGGGGTGCGAGGTCGGACTCGCCCCACTGCGCGCCTGCTGGGCGGTTGATGGCATAGTGCAGAACAACGGGTGCGAACTTGCCTGAACCGTCCACTGCGTCCTTGAGATGATCATATGAAGCATAGGTGACGGAGTTGAGATCCTTATCTGCTTTGGCAACAAAGATTATCGGCTGTTCAATATCATTAGGAGAAGATTCGATCCTGTCAATATTGGAAGCCGGCAGGATGCGGATGTAGGACATGCCGGACTGGTCGGTGCTGACCAGAACAAAGAGATTACCTGTGCGGGTGAGTTCATCACACATTTCGATGACTCGGGATTCCATGCGGTTAAGGCGATGGTTCCAGAATTGATCGATAAAGGTTTTGGTTTTTTCATCCTGGCACTTTATATCCAAGCCTCCCCCAACGACGTACTGACTGGTGAGTTCCACGATGCGGCGGGCAAGAGGGTTCTCGCGCCAGGCTGTGAGGCACTGTTCAAGGATGGCGGCGCGGTCATATTCGAGCCGGTCGCGGTCGGATTCGTCATAGCGGCGGGTGCCGATGAGGAAGGAGTTGTCGGTTTCGGTAATCGCGAGCTGATCTCTTACCGTTTTTTCGATAAGTGGGGAGAAGATATTAGTTAGGAAGTTGGTAAGTTTGTTTGGCATTACACCTGTGAATGGTGAATAGAGAATTGTTGACTAGGTAGTAGGTATTAGGCGATTAGGTATTAGGTGGCCGACAACCCCTGTTGTCGGCACTGCGCCGATGGGGCTCGATGCCCCTTCGGCTTGAGATTGCTTCCTTTCAGGACGCTGCGCAGTCGCTTTGGTCAGCGGCTCTTGCCGCTTGACACTGCGCTGGTGCGACTTGTGGTCGCTCCAGCTTGTCGCAATGACAATTTCTTAGGTTCCATTTTGTTTCCGGTGCAGGGGAGGTTGTCGAGGGGACAGATGACGGGGATCATTTCCTGCTGATTGACATAGCTGAGGACGGCGGCTTTGTCGCCGTTCCAGCGGTTGTAGTCCATGAAGTGATTGGCTTTGGCACCGATGGACGCACCGCGGGCGGCGGTTTGATGCGCGAGCCAGGTTGTAACCCCTGAGGGTATGGCCGGGGGACAGGGGTATTCGGGGGTGTAAAGAGGATATGGGCGGAGCCAGCGATATTGGGCCAGCCACCAATGAACGGCGGGGAGATCAGCAACGCGCAGGAATTGATTGACCCAACCGGCACGAGAATAGATGACAGGGATGCGGCCTGTGCGGTTTTGGATGATAGTGAGAGATTCCGCGGTGCACTTGGTAATGCGCGAGACGGTTTGGCCGTGATCCAATTCCAGATCGAGGACAAGAGGTGTGACAGCGTAATCGATATCCCCTAAAATTCGGAAAAGATTATCAATTTGCAGTTGCGCGGACTCACCAGGGTAGAGAACGTGGTAAGCCAAACGGACACGGCCTATGCGTCCGGCTTCTTGAAAATAGTAGGCGAACCAGGGGTCTTGATAGCCCCAGGAAATGCCAGCGCGCATGGCGATGAAGACGACTTCGGGGTCGTGGGCAGCGATGGTATCGAAGTTGACTTTGGTTTTGCCGTCAGGGGAGGTGTTGTAGCGGGAGATGTCGATTCCGAAGGCGAAGTTGGTGTTGGGCATGGGGTTGCTCCTTGGTTCGATATAACTTGAAGCTATTTCAGGCTATAGGCAATTAGGTATTAGGTGATTAGGAATAAATTTTTTAACCACAAAGTGCACGAAGGATTTGAAGAATTTAAGATACATTGACTAAAAACCTTTCATGTCGTCGAGGGGGTCGCGGGCTTTGATGATTTCGGATGGGCCGGTGATGGACCAGGGCTGGTCGTCAAGCAGGCTTAGCATGGCGGCTGAGATCATGAGGTCATCATGGATCAGGTCGCCGGATGCAGGGTCTCGCGTGCCGTCGGGGACTGACCAGCGTATCTGCTTTTGGGGGCCGGGAACGATCTCGTATTGGCAGTATTCGAGCTGGCGGAAGAATTCGGATTGGAGGTCGAGGAGTTCTTGGGAGGCCGGCGACTCTTGCCGCCCGGCACTTCGCTGATGCGCCTTGATGGCGCTCAGCTTGGATGATGATAGTGAGTATTTGTTGTTAGGGGATTGCTTCGCTCCGCTCGCAACGACAGAATTTTTGGAGGGGGTCGCTTCGGAGGAATCATTTGAATTTTGTATTGCGTATTCCTTGAGCCGGCCGGAGTCAATCATGGCGAGGAAGGACCAACCGAGGGTGGATTTGGTACGGGCGTTGAAGACGAAGGGAATGACTTTGGAACCCAGAGATCGAGAGAGGAAGGCGGATAAGCCAGCGCCCACGCCGGTGGCGTCCACAACTAAGTAACGGATGCGCCAGGATTCGGCGTAGGCAAGAATCTGAGAATAAATTTTGGTATGCTTGACCCCCACCCACTTCTTGCGAAAGACTACACGGTAGGTTGGCAGTAACAAGCCTGGATCTTCAACGGTTGAGAGATCCACTTCCGCGATGGTGAGCGCGGTGGCGTCACGGGCAGGATTATTGAGATTTTTGCCATCATTCTCATTCTCATCTTCGCCTGCTACATCCAGCGTCATGACATAAACGGGACCGTATAGTGGTGAAGACTGAGGCGGGTTAATGCCGTAAAGAAGGGCAATACGGGAAGCGGGAAACAAGCCCCCCTGGGCGTCAATATCCTCAGAGTAATACTGAGTTTTGACCATGGGATGATTTCGGCCCAATTTGGCCACCTGTTCGGCGACAAACTTCCCATAAGCGGGGACTTCGGGAGCAACATGATCCACTGACAAGCGCCAAACCCGCTGGATGCCGTCTTGTTCTTGAAGGGCTTTGGCGAGGGCATATTCGCGGGCAAGGAGCGTATTGCTCGTCCAGGCTGTGCCCCAAAAGATACGGGTGGCATTGGTGCTGGCGGCCATGGGGGCGATATCCTTGTCAAATTTATCAATCTGGATATCCTGTGCTTCATCAATGGACAAGAGGATATTAGCGGTGGCACCTACAATATTGGCTGAGGGGGATCCGGAGAGAAAGTAAATACGGGCCTTACCCACACGAAAAATATAATCGTGATGCTTTTCCCACATATCGCGGGTGATGAGGTTGTTGGAGAGGACACGTTCGATACGGCGCATAGCATTATGCGCCTGAGGATTCCAAGTGGGAGAAACAGACACCATCTCGGCTTCTAACATGGAAAAGATGGTGAGAAGATAGGATTGAACCTGCGCCTGAAGCTCGTTCTTGCCAGACTGACGGGGGAAGATGACCACAAAGGACAGACCCCTCTTGTGGATAACAGAATCGACAACGGCTTTGGCGGGTTCCAATTGATATTTGCGCAAAGTGAGGCTTGAGCCATAGCGACAGAACTTGGCGACATCCCTGAGAAGCTGCTTGATGTTATCTTTGAGGGCTGGCATGATGGCGGTTTGTGTGGTGTGATTAGAAATTGAAAAATGATTTGATAAGGGCAACGAGGGACATCAAGCCCGAACCACCGGACGCCAAACCGGAGAACAACTTGAATTGGGTGACACCCTGGGTGGCGGCGCGAATGCGGGTTTCGTGATCTCTGGATGATTCTTCGAGGGCGGAAAGGCGGTGATCGGAGATCTCTTTGGTGTGCTTGAGCTTCTCTTCGAGGGCGTCCATGCGGGCCTTATAGAGGGTGTTGAGGTGTTTTAGCTGTTCGGCGAGAAGCTGGGATGAGGGATCATTTTCCATCAAAATGACTCCGCAAGGTTCCATTCTTCCGTCAATTCTGAGACGGCCGCTTGAATACGCTCCTTGAAACGGTCGCGAAGAGTGCAGTTTTCGTATTGATCACACTCAGGGCATTTGGCGAATTCTTTGCGAAGGGTGCGGATAGAAGTTTTGAGAGATTGAGATTTCTTGATGAAATCATCGACATGGGGAGCACTCGAAGAGTGCTTTTCAAGCAGGGTGCATTTAGACATCTTTGAGATCCTCCGTGAATTCTGAGATGGCGGTGTGGATGGCTTGCATGACAGCAGAGTCATCAGAACCGGTGAGGAGCCGGTCGGCGCGCAGCAGGCCGGCTAGGCGAGTCATATTTGAGCCAATGGCGTTGAGGTAAATTGAGGTGTCTTCCAGGGAAAGGTCCTCCTGGGCTTCGATGGATTCTACAAAGCGGCGGATGAGGACACGGAGAAGGGCGATCTCATCCCCGAGCCCCTCCCCGAGAGCGGTTTCGAGGTCGGTGAGCTCAAGCTGGGAGAATCGTTTGGAATAGAAGCCGTGTTTGAGGGCGTTGGTGTTGCCTGGCTGCGCGCCTCTGGATCGTTTGGGCATGGTGAATCCGTGGTGATGACGATATATTATTTACTATTTTATATATATTTATTATTTTAATCAAGGGTAAAGAGAGGGGAATTGAAAACAGGTATTGGGTAGTAGGTAGTAGGTAGTAGGAATTGGGCATTGGGAAATTTGGACGCAAACAGTAACGGATTCATGATATAATCCAGTTCATTGATATTCAAACCTACCTACTCGAAGAGTCCTTCTAACAAACAATAATCAATGATATTCTCAGGAATAGAAGACCCAAGGGGATATAAAATATCCTGTACAAAAGAGCAATGGTATGAACACATCCTAAAACGACACCCGAATATGGTAGGATTTGAGAAAGAAGTTATTAAAACCATTCAACACCCAGATTTGCCCATTTTTCAAGATGCAGATTATAATGATAGAAACATCTATTATTCCATTTATCGAAAAATCCAAGGGCAAAATTACTACATCAAAGCCATCGTTCAGATCAATGAAGAAGAATCCGAAGGCTATTTAATCACTGCCTACAAGACTTTTAACACAAAACCAGGAGAGAGAATGATATGACCCAGCAACTTGAGTCATTGATCAATCCAGAACAACTTGATAAAAACCTCATCAATAAAGTTTTTAAAAGCCAAAAACCGTTTGATATCTATATGGCTTTTGATGAATCCATTGATACCCTGATGGTGATGTTTAAAGATCCACAAGACATCGATACAGCCGCCTATAATCTCAGTGATCGATTAGCTTGTGTTGTTGATGTTGACAGCTTGGAAATTGTCGGCTTCTGGCTGATGCGATTCTCAATATTCTGGATTGAAATGGAAGAATTCGAAGAAATTAAAGGGGTTTGGGATGAGATTGTCGAACAAGGCAATCTTTCATCTTTTCGAAAAATACAGAAAAAAAGTGGTCATATCGTAAGAGAGAAAAATAAAAGCAATAAGGGAAATAATGGAAAAACAGAAAAAGTAATGAAAGAATTGTTCGAATCAAAGGAATTGATGGAGGAATTGTGTTTAGCGTAAACAGTTAAATTAGATCAGAAAAAAGCCCAAGGCCTGGGCTTTTTTTTTGTAATAGGGAGAGATCAGCAAGAGCTAAATCAATAGGAAAGCATAAACACCCCCTCCGGTACACCCCCACGTGTGTGGGGAAAACTACGATTATGCCAACATCTATTCTGTGGATAGCGGTACACCCCCACGTGTGTGGGGAAAACGTCTGGCGTTAGTAGGTTGTCGATTGTCTCATCGGTACACCCCCACGTGTGTGGGGAAAACTTTCTTGCAACCTCTCAACCCTAACATTGGTAAGGTACACCCCCACGTGTGTGGGGAAAACGGTATCTCAAGGGTTCTGTTCAATTTTCAAAAAGGTACACCCCCACGTGTGTGGGGAAAACTAGGGTGTCAGCAAAGGTTCTTAATGCGATGTAGGTACACCCCCACGTGTGTGGGGAAAACGCTTTGCCGGGGGCAGGCGGTCTACAGGACAACGGTACACCCCCACGTGTGTGGGGAAAACTAAGGATGAGCTACGAGCCAACCAGTTGGTCAGGTACACCCCCACGTGTGTGGGGAAAACTAATGCGTTCTTTGCGTACTTATCTTGCATATCGGTACACCCCCACGTGTGTGGGGAAAACTCGAGCTGAAGAGCATCAGGATTTTCGGGATTAGGTACACCCCCACGTGTGTGGGGAAAACGACTTACAGCATGCGAACTTACAGTATGCAGACGGTACACCCCCACGTGTGTGGGGAAAACTTAACTTCGCGCGCCAGCGCTCGCAAGTTATCAGGTACACCCCCACGTGTGTGGGGAAAACTTATTCGTCTATCGTTTTTGTGTGTTACACCAAGGTACACCCCCACGTGTGTGGGGAAAACGTGCTGGTGCAACGTCGCTATCAGCTACGGCAAGGTACACCCCCACGTGTGTGGGGAAAACGATTGGTTTGGTTATACGTTACCGATGCTTGCAGGTACACCCCCACGTGTGTGGGGAAAACGAATCATACACTGACGAGAATATTGGTGATAGCGGTACACCCCCACGTGTGTGGGGAAAACGGAGCGCGCGGGCGAATGCTTTTGACTGTCCCCGGTACACCCCCACGTGTGTGGGGAAAACTATCCTGCAGGCGTTCAACCGCAATGTTTGTGAGGTACACCCCCACGTGTGTGGGGAAAACGGTATCTCAAGGGTTCTGTTCAATTTTCAAAAAGGTACACCCCCACGTGTGTGGGGAAAACATTATAATCCGATAATCATACTCGCCGCGGGTAGGTACACCCCCACGTGTGTGGGGAAAACTATGATCCAACACTGCCGGTGATGGTGCAGGAAGGTACACCCCCACGTGTGTGGGGAAAACTCAGAGCCTTTGTGAGCGGCTTCCGGGGGTTAAGGTACACCCCCACGTGTGTGGGGAAAACTTTTATGTTGACAACTTGCACGGTGCATTTAAAGGTACACCCCCACGTGTGTGGGGAAAACTGACAAAACAAATGGTTTCCCAGTCGATAACTAGGTACACCCCCACGTGTGTGGGGAAAACTGATATTAGCGTTCTCTGCATACGCTTGATACAGGTACACCCCCACGTGTGTGGGGAAAACTCTTCTTTAAGAGGGGACGTGATATAAAAGTTAGGTACACCCCCACGTGTGTGGGGAAAACTTATAGCTTCGTTTTTGATGTTATAATACTTAAGGTACACCCCCACGTGTGTGGGGAAAACAGTTTTTCCAATACATATTGCTGTCTACTTCACGGTACACCCCCACGTGTGTGGGGAAAACGAAAGGTGAGATATGTCAAAAGTGAAGCAGTTAGGTACACCCCCACGTGTGTGGGGAAAACTAACCTAGATAGCTCCCTACAGTTGGAATTAGCAGGTACACCCCCACGTGTGTGGGGAAAACGTTGCCAGCCGAAGTAATACTTTTTCTTTTTACGGTACACCCCCACGTGTGTGGGGAAAACTATGTCACTACCCCAGTATGACATTCTTCCTGTAGGTACACCCCCACGTGTGTGGGGAAAACATCATATTTTGGTTTTTGCTGCATTGATTTAGAGGTACACCCCCACGTGTGTGGGGAAAACTAATCATCCTCATCCTCGCTTTCACTTCCAAAAGGTACACCCCCACGTGTGTGGGGAAAACCAGATGTGTCCCCCCTAATTACAATATTTATCAGGTACACCCCCACGTGTGTGGGGAAAACCAAATAGACGGTGGTGATATCGACGAGATAAAAGGTACACCCCCACGTGTGTGGGGAAAACATTAAAAAAATCTATTACAGAAACCCACAATTAGGTACACCCCCACGTGTGTGGGGAAAACGAGCCAACCCATCATCGCTAGAGGTTGTGACAAGGTACACCCCCACGTGTGTGGGGAAAACCGGTTGGTGTTGGAAACACACGCATTGACCGCAGGTACACCCCCACGTGTGTGGGGAAAACTAGGTGGCTTCTTTATCCTCGAGTACCAACCCAGGTACACCCCCACGTGTGTGGGGAAAACTCGCTATATGCGGATACGGTACTATCCGAACTAGGTACACCCCCACGTGTGTGGGGAAAACATGTCTTCCCACGCTCCCAGGTCTTGCCTTACCGGTACACCCCCACGTGTGTGGGGAAAACGGATCATCGAAACTTATTTACGCACTGTTTACCGGTACACCCCCACGTGTGTGGGGAAAACGTTGCGCTGTTCTAGTATCTGGTTGGTTGTATAGGTACACCCCCACGTGTGTGGGGAAAACGCTATTAGGACGTCTTCCAGGATTACACCGTCAGGTACACCCCCACGTGTGTGGGGAAAACAGAGTTGGTCGGGTTGCCATTGCCCGTTAATAGGTACACCCCCACGTGTGTGGGGAAAACTTAGCAATGAGTAGCGAGGTTGTAACTCCTTTAGGTACACCCCCACGTGTGTGGGGAAAACGTAATTTCCACCGCCTGCAAAACGCCATCATAAGGTACACCCCCACGTGTGTGGGGAAAACGTACATTGGGGGAAGCACAACTTTAGCGGACAAGGTACACCCCCACGTGTGTGGGGAAAACGCACTAGAACAGGCAGTGGATTTGTGGGATAAAGGTACACCCCCACGTGTGTGGGGAAAACTCTGTATCTAACCCATTCATTACTTGTGGAAAAGGTACACCCCCACGTGTGTGGGGAAAACGGAATCAAGATTGACCGGCGATTGTACCTACAAGGTACACCCCCACGTGTGTGGGGAAAACGAACCTGCTTGTTGTACGCCTTAGGCTCAGATAGGTACACCCCCACGTGTGTGGGGAAAACGACAGAAGACGAGCGTAAAAAATTGGTTATCTAGGTACACCCCCACGTGTGTGGGGAAAACTTCTTGCCTCCGTTTCTTCATCGTTTTTAGATAGGTACACCCCCACGTGTGTGGGGAAAACTTCTTGGCTATCTCTGCTGTGCGATAGTTAATAGGTACACCCCCACGTGTGTGGGGAAAACTGCCAGAGCCGGAACCCGACCCCGGCGCACAGAGGTACACCCCCACGTGTGTGGGGAAAACGTTTGAGAAGCCACAGGACAAACGACCCTGGCCGGTACACCCCCACGTGTGTGGGGAAAACGCTCGATAAACTTCCATCGTGGATCGGGTGGACGGTACACCCCCACGTGTGTGGGGAAAACCCTGCCCTCACTGCGGCGCGTACATAGGCGACAGGTACACCCCCACGTGTGTGGGGAAAACTAATCATCCTCATCCTCGCTTTCACTTCCAAAAGGTACACCCCCACGTGTGTGGGGAAAACGCATCCCAACCGATAGACATCCCCTGCGTACCGGTACACCCCCACGTGTGTGGGGAAAACATACGCTTCAGCTTCGGGCTGATCTATCAAGGCGGTACACCCCCACGTGTGTGGGGAAAACAAGGTTGGACGACACTCGGTGCGATGCTAGGAAGGTACACCCCCACGTGTGTGGGGAAAACTGCAATTCGGCCAGACCTGACCGATAGACAACCCGGTACACCCCCACGTGTGTGGGGAAAACGTCTTATGGCTGATATTTCTGGCCGCTATTATAGGTACACCCCCACGTGTGTGGGGAAAACTAGCCCCTTCGCCGGGGTGTTTGGGGTTAATCAGGTACACCCCCACGTGTGTGGGGAAAACCTATCCAACATCCGTTATCCAGCCATTGCCGCCGGTACACCCCCACGTGTGTGGGGAAAACACAAGATATCGGTATCTTTGCCCAGTCTTTAACGGTACACCCCCACGTGTGTGGGGAAAACTAGTTCATTTCTGTCTCCTGTTGTCTATGTATCCGGTACACCCCCACGTGTGTGGGGAAAACCTTACAAGGCCAAAAAATATCAACGGCCACCAAGGTACACCCCCACGTGTGTGGGGAAAACTGGGTTTGCCGCCCTTCTACCGTTTGGGTCGTAGGTACACCCCCACGTGTGTGGGGAAAACTTTGAATCACATACGAAAAGATCAGCGAAAAAAGGTACACCCCCACGTGTGTGGGGAAAACTTCCCAAATATGTTCTGACACAACCCACCCATAGGTACACCCCCACGTGTGTGGGGAAAACGGTCTCCGATTCCACCGCCACGCTTATACCAAAGGTACACCCCCACGTGTGTGGGGAAAACGAAGGCAAGGTTGTATTCCTGACAATAGACGGCGGTACACCCCCACGTGTGTGGGGAAAACGCGGATTACATCTGACTGATTTCCAAATCCAGCGGTACACCCCCACGTGTGTGGGGAAAACTAATGCCAAATATTCTTGGATCGCTGGTAAAACGGTACACCCCCACGTGTGTGGGGAAAACTTAGCAAATTATTTACTGCTTGTCAATAGCAAAGGTACACCCCCACGTGTGTGGGGAAAACGAGAAGGTCGTTATAGGGGGAAGCCTTACGAAGGTACACCCCCACGTGTGTGGGGAAAACTTCCATAACTGATAACGGTCTACCATTTTGAAAGGTACACCCCCACGTGTGTGGGGAAAACTGGTAGTGAAGATACAAGCGAAACCCCTAATCAGGTACACCCCCACGTGTGTGGGGAAAACATTACAGAATCTTTCCCTGGTGGGCGGTGGGGAGGTACACCCCCACGTGTGTGGGGAAAACGAAGTTTGACGATTAGGCCGGAATCACATAAGAGGTACACCCCCACGTGTGTGGGGAAAACTCGCTGCGAACCGGGCCGGCGTCGATTTCTATAGGTACACCCCCACGTGTGTGGGGAAAACGAAGTAACATCACAACGGGCATTTGCTGACTAGGTACACCCCCACGTGTGTGGGGAAAACTTGCTGGATGCAAACGGAGAACCGCCTTTTGAAGGTACACCCCCACGTGTGTGGGGAAAACCCCATGGCAAAAATTTCTCGTGATCGCTTAGCAGGTACACCCCCACGTGTGTGGGGAAAACTATCATCCAGGGCGGGGCGTTGTGCGTGCATGAGGTACACCCCCACGTGTGTGGGGAAAACGGGCGATTTCCTTGACAATTTGACCGATTTTGCGGTACACCCCCACGTGTGTGGGGAAAACATTCGCCAGCGTGTCAAAATCCCATTCGCCCATAGGTACACCCCCACGTGTGTGGGGAAAACAGTGGGCTACGCTTGAACCAAATCGCAGACTAAGGTACACCCCCACGTGTGTGGGGAAAACATGATATTGATGCCGCCGCTGCCGGCGATGTTAGGTACACCCCCACGTGTGTGGGGAAAACTATGGCTACCAAGATGTTGTTCACGAATACGCCGGTACACCCCCACGTGTGTGGGGAAAACCTCTGGCTGCCCTCTCCCAACATAGCCAGCATAGGTACACCCCCACGTGTGTGGGGAAAACTCCCAAACCAAGCCCCACATCAACCCCTGCCTAGGTACACCCCCACGTGTGTGGGGAAAACAATCCGCCACCGCCACCACTATCATTATCAAAAGGTACACCCCCACGTGTGTGGGGAAAACTAATAATCGCAATATAGTTAGCGATCTTATCCAGGTACACCCCCACGTGTGTGGGGAAAACGATGCTCCCCAGGTGTGGGGGTATCAATTCCTAGGTACACCCCCACGTGTGTGGGGAAAACGACGTTTGTGAAAATGCTATATGTCGGAAATCCGGTACACCCCCACGTGTGTGGGGAAAACGAGGACAGGCATTAAATGGCTTGGCATCCATAGGTACACCCCCACGTGTGTGGGGAAAACACGCTGGATATCGCTGAGGGACGGTCAAAGATAGGTACACCCCCACGTGTGTGGGGAAAACTGAAATACGATTTGTTTAGGCATTCTTAATTCCGGTACACCCCCACGTGTGTGGGGAAAACTATCCGGACGCCGGACACAGCACGGGATCGAAAGGTACACCCCCACGTGTGTGGGGAAAACGCTCTTTGAGCTGATTTTCTAAATCATTTAGTCGGTACACCCCCACGTGTGTGGGGAAAACATCAGCATCCGAGTATTTAGTGGCTTTCTTCGAGGTACACCCCCACGTGTGTGGGGAAAACAGTTGAAAGGCGGAAAAGCGTGATGAGGCAGTAGGTACACCCCCACGTGTGTGGGGAAAACTTGCGGCTGGTAACTCGTTGACGCTTGGGGATAGGTACACCCCCACGTGTGTGGGGAAAACTTTTACGGCATCCAGAACCTCATCAAGAGAGTAGGTACACCCCCACGTGTGTGGGGAAAACAGGGTGTATACTGAGGTAAGGACAAGATTTCCAGGTACACCCCCACGTGTGTGGGGAAAACGCCCTACGCCGTTTGAAATTGGGTTGGTTGGAAGGTACACCCCCACGTGTGTGGGGAAAACTGTATCTGTCAGTCGCTAGGGGAAAACCTACGAGGTACACCCCCACGTGTGTGGGGAAAACGACCTTCGGGAAGCTGACCTTCGGGAAGCCGACCGGTACACCCCCACGTGTGTGGGGAAAACATATTCCCCAATGACTGATACCAAGTATACGTAGGTACACCCCCACGTGTGTGGGGAAAACCATAAGCTCTCTTTTATCCTAATCGGCTATTTAGGTACACCCCCACGTGTGTGGGGAAAACCTCCCATCGCCAGTCGTACCAGAAGCGGTGGCAGGTACACCCCCACGTGTGTGGGGAAAACTAACGTATCCTTTTAATCCGTCTAATATGTTAAGGTACACCCCCACGTGTGTGGGGAAAACGCTGCCGTAATTCACCGAAAAATCGCCGATGGAGGTACACCCCCACGTGTGTGGGGAAAACGTCCGGCCCTTCCGTTCAATCGTGAAGGAATTAGGTACACCCCCACGTGTGTGGGGAAAACCGAGGATGGCGGGCTTTGTTTTTGATTCATGAAGGTACACCCCCACGTGTGTGGGGAAAACATCAAAACCTCTTCTCTGACTAACAGGGGATGAGGTACACCCCCACGTGTGTGGGGAAAACTTCATCAACGACCAAAAACTTATAGCTTCCCCAGGTACACCCCCACGTGTGTGGGGAAAACTCTTTATCACTAAAATAATTATACTATATGTAAATTTCTTTCATGTCATTCTTTGAATCAATCTTTGGGTGGTTTCCTTTTGATTAACCTTTTTGCTTTCTCAAACTCGCCGGGGATTTTCACCAATTGTAACCCCTCGACCTCGATCAGAGAACGACTGGTATCACCAATCATTCGGATTTTGTACCCCTGTTCCGTGTTGGAATTCCAGATTTGAATGACACCGCCACCACGTTTTCGACGGTTGCATTTTTCCCATAAACGATCCCGCACCCTCGCACTTACACGACCCATAAAAACACCGCTTTTTGGTTCAATTAACCAGCGGGTCAATTCCCCCCTCAACCCCGAGGTTACTTTTTCAAGAATCATAACGATCATGGGAAAACAACTCCTTCCACAAGGCTGATGGCGGATCCAACGCAAAGCTATCTTCTACGTTTTCTGGTATTTCCAATAAATGATCAATGTCCGGCAGAATTCGCTTGAGAAGCTTAGCTTCTTTGAAACGCTGCCGGCAGAGTGTACGAACCCTGGATTCGGTTTTTTCTTCTGATTCTGCCACAACCTCAAACGCGGCGGGAATGGAAAGTTCTGTCTTATAAAGATCAGCAATATCATAAACAAAAGACAGCATCCTTCCGGTATGAACAAAGCCTAGGGCTGGGGAATAACCGCCCGCAACAATGGCGGCATGGCAAATGCCATTCATTAAGGCATTGGCAGCGGACAATGTGCGGTTGATGGTGTCTGCATGGCCCCAATTTGAACGGTCATATCGGCGACCATGCCAAGGAACCCCGTACTTCTCACTAGCATGGGCATAAGCCTGTCGAACCCTGACGCCTTCTTTTCCCCTAATCTGCGCTAAGCTTAACCCTTGCTCTAATCTCTCAGCAAAACGCATAGCGTACATATTGCGGACAACTTTCTCACGTGCGGTAGAATCACAAACAAGCTCAGCCTGACGGATGAGATGGTAGGCACGGCGGGTCTCCCCCAAGCCTTGACCATAACATCGAATCCTATCCTCTCCAACCCAGAGAATGCTGCAGTCATTTTCCATTAAGACCTTCATCGCAGCATGAGATAAACTGGTTCCCGGCCCCAACATAATCAGACTAATAGAAGCTATCGGCACAAGTGTTCGACCATCCGCCTGAATATATTCAATGGCATTTTGCTTGCGATCCACAATGGCATGTTCGATATAGTGATAAGAGAGACTATCCCGCAAGCGCGGTAAATCATGAAGGTTGATAGGCATCATTTCCTCCTTTGTACAGATTGATTTGAGTCCCGAGAATGACTCCCCTCGGGACTCGATTATGAATATTATGTTTTAGCTTTCGAAGAGTGCTTCGCCAAGGATAACAAGCCAAAGCCAAAGGCTTTTGCGCTACCAATGCCTTTTTCCAATGTTCTGAGAAATTGCATGGGGTCAGTGACCGTCAATATGCCTTCAAACCTAATGGCCAGGTGTTTGATTTGGAAGGTCCTATTGTTAGACCGTTTTGTGCTTTCAAGCAACCCAAGATCAATGAGTTTTACGGAATCAATTTTGAAACCCCCTCTTTCTGATTTCCGGAGAAGCCATTCCTGCTGTTCTTCCCGGTCATAAAGCCCCACCCTTTTGCTGCCATCCGGTTGCTTTATTCTTTTGGTGGGATTGCCCAACAAGTGAAAGTAAAACGTTTCTGAAGCTGTAAATTGGGGTTCGAAACTTTTTATCTGAGGTGATCTGCTTAACATACCACGCTTATGGATATCATCCCATTCAGGTGTGGGCTGTGTCTGGACAAGAAGCACAATAGGGTTAAGGAGGTTTGGATCCGGTAATTCCACCCTATACAATAACCCAATGTCTTCACGTTTCATTCCAGGAAATTGCGCTGTGAGAGTACGGTGCAATTCATAGCGGTTAGCAATCTCGCATTGAACCTGATGGTTCTTGGGATCAAGAGAGAGTTTGGAGAGATACATATTAGAACACCTCCCCATAAGAAGGTGACTCAATTTGGCTCATATGAACCCTTCGGCTGGAGAAACGACGATCGGAAAAATCAACCGGCACATCTGTTCTGGCGAACTCACCTGTGTCTGATTCAAGAGCCAAGCGCACCTTTTCCGGCGGATGTGGGACTAGGGATGGAAATGATTTGAGAGCTTCTATGAGGATTTCCTCACGTAATCCGTTTTTTAACCAGACGGGTTTGCCAGGAGGAAACGCTTTACGCCCCAAATATAAGGTCCAGTGAGGGGATTTCAGCGCTTGATAGATTTCCTCCAATAAATGGCTTTGGCCCTCCAAACCCACCAGGAATACAGCATCCGCCAGGTAATATCTATCGGATGGTTCACTATCTTTAGTGCCCTTCCCTGAAGCCTGATAAATATCTTGAGCGATGTGATAGTCTTTTTCCAAAATCCCTTCGCGATCAACCCGAACGCCCATGCGGAGCAGAGCAAGATCTGAAAGATCCGCATCTCGCGATCTGCCTAGTGCTGCACAAATCAAACCAATCACCCCGCTTTTTGACGGCTCTCGCGCTGTATCTCGCACAGTGAACTGGCTGGAGATACCCCAGGACTGCATTGGTGCTTGCAATCTCATTAATAGGGTTGTCATGGGTCACTCCTTTGGGAGCGCTGAAAGGACTGCGCTGATCCAAGCCTCAAAATTCTTGACCTTATTTTTCTTTAATATGTCAAGATCATCATCCAGAGCAATAGAGCCAACAATCGGTTCTGGCTTATAGTCGTAAAACTCAACCAAATCAGCCCAATACGATTCAAGAGCATTTGCGGACGCACCTAACAGGCTTTGATCACCTTTTGGATACACAGGTTTTTCAAAGGCGTTTGCCAAAGACCAGGACATGCCGTCATCCCGGGGTACAGCCATGAGGAAAGATGGAGGGTTTTGCGCGGCAAAGCTGTTCTGTTTTCCCGTTGGGACGGCGTGAGCGGATGCCCTGAGGAAGCCTTCAACGGTTTTTCTCGCCAGAGAGACATCATCCCCCAGGTTTTCGACCAACTGATCAAAATCAATACGGGCATAGCGATAATATGTAGCAGCGTTGAAGCCCGTAATGCCCATCATACCAGCGCCTGTTTCTTCCCGTTCCTGAAGGTCGTCCACAGCGGTAAAGAAATCAAACTCCATATTGACACGATGGGTGGATATGGCATGGGCAACCTGGCAAGCTGCGTCCATATTGAGGTTAGGGTCTTCAGCCAGCATCCTGCCAAACATAGCAATGCCAGGGGCTGATGTGCGGTCTGAGAAAGTTTTAATATACTCTGTTACAGGTTTTGAATTATCCTTGATTTTCCCTTCGAGAGTCTCATCCCAGTGCTCAAGGATGAGATCCGCCAACATTTTCTTTTCCTCTTCACTGACAAAGAAGAGCACTTTACTGCGAAGTGGTTTTTTAGAATCCATTCCGCCCATGATAGCACCGACGAAATTGGATGCGGCGGTGTTGGCGTCTTCTTCAGATTTGCCTGCTTTTAGCAGTTCCTTTGTGAGAGCACGAGCGAGCCAACGGGTTCGTTCAGCTGTTGGAACTTCGGTTGTTTGTTCAAATTGCGGATGTAATCGTATCGCTCGCTTTATGCACTGGCTGGATATCCTGGCGCGCCTAACATTGCCAAAAACGCAGTCCTTGGGATTGTTGGTATCATCCCGATTTAAATTCGATGGGGCAAAATTTTGAAGCATATGTAATTCTATGAACATGGTTATCTCCTTTTTAATCAATTAGTTTTGGTTATTTTCTTCGTCTGAGGCTTGAATGGGCGCCCAATAACTATTCGCCCACTGCCGTTGGATGAATTGCGATTCGCTACTCCAATAACATAAGTCATGGAAAAGTTGATCCCAGTTAATGGAGACATCCGCTGATTTAAGCAAGCTGACCATTTGGCGCAGGAGCACGGGCAAATCATCTGGGTTTGACTTGAGCAGCGATGAAAAACGCATCTCAAATGAAGCGGATTTCTTGTCTTTGTTGGCTGCCTGACGGCAATGATCCCCCATATTGCCTTTAGTGAGCCGGCGTTTGGATTCGATGCTTGACCCAGATTGATAATAGGCAAAAAGGGCAGCAGTCAGATAGTAAACCTTCTCTCGCCACGAGTTTCGGGCATCTTTGGGTACCCAGCGGGCAACATAAGGGAACATGACGGGTGCTGTGCCCGGCGGCTCAGAAAGACCTCGCCTGAGGTCAGCTAAGGCGCCACGCCTCTGATTGGACGTAAGGGAATAGAGATATTCAACAAAAGGATGGATTTGATTTTCATCTGTCATGGATTACTCCTCTCCTGAAGGATTAAATGTCTTAGACAAGAGAATATTGATTGTTTTCTTAGCTTTAGCACGCGCCTTCAATCCAGCTGGATCTGTGCCCACCTGGTCTGCTGCATAGTCAAGGGCGTCTCGGGCTGCCTTTCGAAGAGCCTTCTGCCATTGGTCAATGGCTGTATCTTGGTTTTGAGGGAGCGCGAAAAGAAATTCATAGAAAGGGGGTTCAAGGCTGCCCCAGTATTGAGATTCGGCATTCCAGTGTTGAATTAATGGGTCTGTGTCTTCCCGTCCTGGCACACGAACATTTTCCTGATCATGATTAGGGGCTAATTTAAAACGAGCGAGTTCTCTGACGGCAATGTAAAGATTTGAACGCACCTGTTCTGCGATGTTTAGGTTAATCTCCAAATTACCAAGTAAGTCTTGATTATCAATATAGGCCATTGGGGCTGAGAAAACCTCATGCGAGTAGAAATAAGCTTTCTTTCTTCCGGGCTCAGTGCACATTCCAAAAAGGTCTAAAACTATTTGATTAAGATAAATAAGGACAGAACCTTTTAAGGATTCTGCCCACAACACTGATACAGCTGGTTTAGAATATTTTGAGTTAATATCAAGAATCCCAACACTATCCCGCCATAAAGACCTGCCCTGAAAAAACCGCAAAGGTTTGATGGATTGCTTTTTACCCTCCTCAGACATTCTATTTTGGTAGAATGGATTGGAATAATTTTCAACCAAACCATATCCTGGTGCTACATAAAAGTTTCTAACACTTATCTTTCCTGCTGTTTCATCAGGATTGAGTAAAATGCGGCGACTTTGCCAGGTAAATAAATCTTTAATCCCCTGTGGGGCAAATCGATCTACTTCAAAAGGATCCTCCCTCTCCCAACACGGTTTATCATTTTGAGTATTACCTAAAGGACCAAAATCTTCTGATGGGCAGTTTAGCATTATCGATTCAAATAGATTTTCACCCTGATTAAGAAAGAGAATACCTCGTCCAAAAGGAGCATCTTTATAATATTTATCCTTTGATATACTTGCGCTCGACATGCCCCCAAGGCTGAACGCCTGAATCATGATCAATAATTGTGCTGTCTTCGGTAATGAATAAGATTGTGGTGTGTCATCTATCGAGTGATCAAAAAGTGTGGCGTTATTCCCTGAGGCGAGATGCAATAATAATCCAGAGATTGCCTTTGGTACAGGTGATTTACCTTTCTTTAGATTCTTAATGTCCTTTTCTCTTTCGCCAAATTTAGGGTCCTGATAAAAGGGATGCTGGGGGTCGAAAAGGTCAAAGCGATCTTTCCATTGATGAGCGTAATCCAGCACCTCTTTCTCAGGAAATTTTTTATTCTTCCAAAGTGATTCCCAATCCTTGACACCCTCCAACCTAAAGGCACTCATCATAAAAGCGATCAGGAAAAGATACAGCGAACCAGTCGTAATTGGCAGATCCGCTTGAACACCCCTGATGTGGTGGGCTTGCAGAATAGTGTCCAACAAGCTGAGGGATTGAAGCTGGTTTTTCTCTGTGATGCAGGGCAGCCAGGGCTCTTCGAGTAAGTTAAATGAATATTCCATACCCCCTCCTTTTCCACCTTAGTTGTACATTAGTCATGTGAATAAACTCCTTTCAATTTTCCTTTTTATCAAAATAAATCCCTTTTTGTTGATCTACGTACAGAATGAAATCGTCTGTTTCAAATTTTCCATCCGTAAAAACAACCGGGTAGTGCCATCGCAAGGCTGCTTTTTCTTGAAAAGATTGCGGCGGTTTTTCCGCCTTATTGAAAAAGTAATCCATGATACGCCACTGATTAATCGTTACTGCAGCTTTTAAACAGGCTCGAATTTCCCGGCGTGTCAAGGGTTTTTCAAAGTTAATGAGGCTGTCCTCATTAAGGACATGAAGCCCGATATCATCCTGGACCAAACAAACAATCTGGACAGATAGCGAGATTTCACGGGTGGGAGCATGGAAAACCTTTCTGGACAAGTTGTGTCTATCATCACTCAATGGTGACTGCAGACTCCCTAAATAGTTTTTTGTACTTAAGGGGACCAAATAATTATTCGCGTTTTGTGCGCTATTCGCTTGTTTCTCCAACATTTCAGCTTTCATATCCTCGAGATTTTCCCACTGCGCTTCGAAGATGAAAAAAGGTCGCTGCATGGCGTAAACCGATTGAATCAAATCATCTGTTTCCTTGGGAAGAACCAGGGACTCTCTTTCTTGCAGGGTAAGCAATGTTCTATAGAGGAAATAAGCATCATAAATATAGGCACTGGACCCGAAATCCGGCGGAGAAGCTGGGTCACTGCAATTTGGTGCGCAAATAGTACAGACTGGATCTTTTAGACCTTCAGGACGTCGGGGAGGGTTTTGACGGGATTGATGCCGATGGAGCCTGCCAATGCGTTGGATGAGCAAATCAACCGGTGCCAGATCAGTAATCATCAGATCAAAGTCCAAATCTAGGCTTTGTTCGATCACTTGAGTGGCAACGACAATAGCTCTCTCAGGACGATGCTTGACCTTCTTTCCAAACTGCAGTTTTACCTTTTCTTCAATATCTTTCCGCCAACAATAGGGGAAGCGGCTATGGAAAAGCGTAACCTCGTCATTGTTAAAAGATTTGCTAATGACTTCAAAGACCTCTTGAGCCCGTTTGACTGTATTACAGATCACTGCTGCACAGCCACCATCGGCGAGCTTGGATTCCAATAGTGACACGATACTTTGCAAATCCATATCTATCCAATTCAATTTAATTTCCCTATTCGTTACCTCCCCAGCATTGATGATCATCGTGTTATTTTCTGAGACAATGGAAATTCTCGGAAAATCTACCGGTTTTTCTGGTATAGTTGTTGCTCCGTATGCTTCCATCAATTCCTGACGGGGCTTTGGCGGTAAAGTTGCTGTTAGGATGATGACAGAGGTGCCCACGGCGTGCAGCCAGTGGAGAAGCGTCTTGAAAATTTGGGTCATGTAAACATCATAAGCATGCACCTCATCAAAGATCAACACTTTATGACTGAGACCAAAAAGACGTAAGAAGAAGTGGCGGGATTTGAGAACACTCAAGAAGGTCTGATCAACGGTTCCAACGCCAAAGGGCGCAAGCAAAGTCCTTTTCCTGGGCAGAAACCAACGATGCGCCTGCAGATTTGAGAAATCCGGTTTCTCCTCGCCCCAAACATTGCTCGGTTCAAACAGATCCTCTTTTTCATGGAGCAAGGCAGCGCCGTGAACGAGATGTAAGTTAATTTCATCATTTGAATAACGAAATAAAAGGAATTCGACTGTGCGAGAATACATTTGGTTGCTGGTTGCCTGGGTGGGCATTGCGATATAAATACCACCCTTTTGCTCACGTTGGATGATTGTGTCAGCCAGATAAAGGGCAGCTTCCGTTTTGCCTGACCCTGTGGGCGCTTCAATGATGGCCATAAAAGGAGATTTTAGGTCCGAGGTAATATTGATAACGGATTGCTGGATTTGGTTGGGCGTAAACCCCTCGAACATTCCAGAGAACGTTTCAGGTTCACCGGAAGACTTCCACCCATACCAGCCCAATTTTGTTAGTGCATCTTTCGCCTGTTTTTTTGACGTTGAGAAATATTCTTCTAATGGCAGGTCCGCGTTTAAGAATGGGAAAAAGGCTTCATTGGAGGCAATCCAATCTGCAGTCGTGGTTAAACCTGCAAGAAGCATAAAAAACGAATTTGTTTCTGACAAACTATTTAGAAAACTTTGAGGCGTTTCAGCATTAAGAAATCTCTTTAATTCTTCATAAACTCGATTTTGGACCTGTTGCCATGTTTCGTCACCAACGTGATAGATCTGAGCGGATGTGTTATTTAGCTCTCCAAATTCGGGGAATTCCCCATGATGTCCACCCAAGGTCAGGGCGAGATTTAACCTGAACTGAGGGGGCAAATCGGGTTGGTCTGTTGATAATATTCTTTTCAATACGAGTGTTGTTGCTGTGCCGTGAAAACCCGTGATTTTGTATCGCGGAGAACGAAAAGAAAAACCTTTTTTTATCAAATATTTCTGGCGTTGTTTGTTTTTCTTCTGAAATTCAGGACCAGCTTTTCCGATATCGTGTAAAGCAACCCAGAAGGACAGCAATTTACCCGTTTTCTCTACTGATAAATCTAACTTTGACGCAAAATCACTTTTTGCGGAATCGGACAGACAATCTTCCCATAAAAGTTGAGTAACGGCAGCGGCGTCAAGCAAGTGATAAATTAAAGGATGCCAATTAAATTCATCTCCAGGCGTAAATTTCGCCCAGAGCTCCCTATTAAGTTCTTTATCTGGATTAATATAAATATCGCGCATTGTAGAAATTTCATTGATGATCCTATTCCTGAGGAAGGCAGGGGAAATCACCTCACAATCTGACCCCCAACCCCGAATCCAGGGGATCATTTCTTTGGGCTCAGCAATATCAGCTCTCCATATCAAGCTACTATCCACTTCTTTGTGAGTTTGCTGGGAAGGATGCCAGCGTGTTTCTAGTACCCGATCCGCGACTTGTGGGGAAAACTTAAGCACGATTGATTGGGGTTCGTTTTCTGTGAACCAAATACCCCAAGCTTGTTGCAGGAGTTCAGTCGGGTCGAAATCATCTGGGATAGTATAAAATTGATCGGATAATTCAACCCGCTCAATTCTCGCCAGGTTGAAGGTTCGTATCTCCCAGGGAGGTTCTCGAAAACCAATAGCGTGAATGGCAAAACCTACAGCATAGGGTTCAATAAAATAAACTGAGAAAAGGTATTCGTAAACCTTATTGGTTTCCGTGTGTCGATGCCAAATTTTTACTTTTCGCCCCTCAGCCCAAGCCAATGCCAGTGTTTCGAGAACTGAAATATAGTGAGGATCTTGAAAGCGGGCTGGGTCGTCTGCTATATCAGCAGATAATGACAAATGTTGGCTGATTTGGGGTGAGAGTTTTTCGATGGTTTGAGAGAGCTTACGTAGAAGTGAAGCAGTATGAGGGTTATGACGTTCAATTCGATTGGTCAATAATCTTGTTGCTAAATGCAAAGAGAGGGCTTCATAAAGATTAAGTTTTAATTTGACGAGATAAGCTTTCCGATCGATGAAAATGAGACCATCTTCTTCAAAGATCGGGGCATGTTGTGTCAAATCAGGAAGATAACGATGAACAGTAGAACGGTTAACGTCTAATCTTCGGGCTATTTCTGATTGAGACAGCCCTTCGGGATGATCAAGCAACAATGCTTCAATTTGAAGTAATCGATGAACTTTAGTTTCAGCTCTATTCATATTAACACCCTCTATAAAATCTTATTTTGTTGTAATATACCAATGAGATGTTGCAAGTAATGCAACAATATTTAAAGGGTTCTCCCCTTATATAGAAATGATTTAATAAATTAGTTTACTAAATTATAAAACCATTATATAATGAATTTGTCGGATGCCCCCCTCATCCGACAAACTGGAGCCCACCGCAAGGCGGGCTTCAATTATTCGTTTTCAGTTTCAGCATGGGTTGTATTGATCATCAGATTCCAAACTAAATCTCTTAATATCTTATCCCCCTCCTGATCACGACTGTGCAATTTGCAGCCATCGAATTTGTTGCGCCAGCGAACATAGATGGAAAACAATGAGGCGTTGACTTCCAAAGTTCCACAACAGGGATGGTAATAACTATCAATATTCAATCTCTTTCCGTCATACTCGCCACCATGGATTTTGAAGATCATTTGATAGTCGAGAAGGTCGGGGCCGGCGAAGCGAAGGCCCTGGTCGCCGCGGGTCTGGGTGAGGGTGATTTGTGGGGGTTGGGATTCGGACATAATACCTCAAGTAATAGAACATATGTTCTCCATTGTACTATGAATAAACAGAATCTAACAAGCCCACCGATCAAGTAGGCTGTAAACATAGGATTTTAAAAAATAAGATTGTAAAAAGAATTAATTCACTTTCAAGGAACTTATGATTTGTTGAGTCAAATTTGAAATTGTGGCCAAAGATGCTAACAGGTTCTTAGATTTCAAGCCGGTGAGATAAAGATAATTCGGGGATTTGAGATCCTCAAAACCGAAATGCTTACAAACCACATACGCGGTGGCTTCGGCTTCCAGCTCGCGCTGTTCATGAGATTTCTCACTGTCCAGGTGGCTGGCGATATGATGGGTGATCTCGTGAACGAGGGTTTTTGTACCGGCGGTTGTGTCTAAAAGTATTTGATGATCACTGGTGAGGGCACCCTGGGCTGAGCCTAAATCCGCGACATCAACAGATAAACCTAAAGACTGAGTATAATCGATCAACCTTTGATGGAGCTTTGGTCGAATTTCAGGAGACTTCCAGACATCGAGTTCGGGGATGTCATCGCCTTCGGTTTGAGAGATATCAAAAACATAAACAACCTTGAAGAAGAGTTTGATTTCTTTCTCTTCGTCTTCATCATAGGCTTCCTGCTTATCCGAAGGACACTTCGAGACACGAATGGGCGCTAGGATTGGAATACCTTTCTCACCCTTTTTTATCTTGCGATTGAATTTATCACGCCAGGTGCAGAATCCGGCAACATGGGAAGCGGTCGGGAAGAAATCATGAATTAATAATTGATTATGAAAGCTGTAATGATGAAATTTGCTGACTGTATCCAGATAAGCTTCGATCTCTTTTAAGAATTTCGCTTTATCCATCAGATTGGCCAATTCTTCAATGGTCAACTGAATAGATTTATGAAGTTGAGCGGAGGAATATTTCGACATAATCAGATCCTTTCTGCCGGATTGACAGCCGCCGGCGGGGCAACATTAGGTCAATTAATTGGCATCCACACCAATTCAAGTTTCCAGATATCCAAAGTCAGATAAGGCACGGTCCCTTCGTCCGAAGGACTCTTCGAGAAGGCATAAATTTCACCATAAGCCCCATCATGGACAGAGACAAACAGCCCATTGATATCGTCAAGATATTCATCCGATTGTGCGAAGAAAATGAGATCATCAAGAATTTCTTTGACATCCTGACTATCTGTAAGCAAGATCAGGTCATCGCGGTTTTGAAGATCAGCAATTTTGCCAGCGTAAGAAATAATTGTTTCCAACATTGAAATGATCCTTTCTGCCGGATTTTCAGACTCCGGCAAGGCATTAGAGCTCAAAGAGCGCTACGCGAAACCGAACGAAAGCTGCGCTCGAAGAGTCCTTTGGAAGGGCACAAAGCGAAAGCAGGGCAACCCACAGAACAGAGAAGGCGACCAAGACCCCGCCAAGCCACGGACAGGGGACGGCGAGGGGGAAAACAGCCAAACAGGGCAGCGGCGAGACACCAGACAAGCCACGGCCAACGAAGACCCAGGACCAAGAGGCTCACCGGCAGAGAACACGACCCCACCGGAAGCGAGAGCAGCCGCGGCCGCAGAACGACCGGCCAAGCGAGCACGCAGGGGCAGAGAAAGCGGACCGCCAGCCAGCCAGACCACAGAAGCCCCAGCAGACGCAGCAGCCCGGGCAGACGGGAGCGAAGAACAAGAAGCAGCGCCAGCGCCCGAAGAAGAAAAAGCAGCCAGGACAAGCAAGGCAGACGCCCCACCCGCAGCCAGGACAGAACGAACCACGAGGGCATCGGCGCCAGCCGAAGACCCACACACCACCCCACCCCCGGCAGCCAACCAACGGGAGACAGGCGAAGAGACAACAGACAGAGAAGAAAACGAACGAGAACCACAGAACAAGACAGAAACCACAGGACACCTCCAGAAAAGAAAGACACGAGCCACAGGCGAGGCACCCGGCCAAAGGCCGAAAAAGAAGCGAAGCGCCGCCGCCACAGAAAACCGCCCCCACCGAGGGCGAAGCGAACAAAGCGCCGGAAAAGCGAAGGGGGCGCAAGGCCGCCATAGGCGCAAAGCCTGGCCTTGTCGCCCACGAGCGACGGCGCGAAAATGAGCAAAGCCGAGGGGGGTAGGCGGTCTTTAAATGGCAAAACGCCGGCGGGAAGGCGCTAGCCGACGCCGTCCGGCGGGGAGCCGGTCACTCGAAGAGTGCTCTTTGAGCAGGAGGTTATTTTATTTATTATTTAGAGGGAGAAGAGGGATGTGCGCGAAGTCGCGGGGAGCAACGAAACGAATAGAAACGAAAAATAGGAAATGGAAAAGAATTAAATTTAGAATAGATAAGAAAAGATTACAATAATCCATGTTCCAACAAAGAACAACATAACACAAAAAAAGGCAATTGTACCAAGGAGTCTTGGATGATTCAATGAGCTATGTTGTTTTAAACCTAACTCTAATTCGATTTATTTGCATCGAGAATATTTAAAATTTCTAATATTACGTAACGATAAAAAAGTAAAGAATAAATATAGTAATAGAACAATAGCTAGGACAGACGAAGAAATAACTATGGGCTTTGATAATATAGATTCTATAGAATGAATAATAAATCCCAAGAGAACCAATTGAGCACCCCAGATAATGCCAATAATATTCCATAACAAAGAATCATGATGCTGTGCTGAATCTTGGGCTGATTCATATTCAGTTAATAGATATTGTCTTTTTTTATCAATCATCTTATAACTTCCGTAAACGAAAATTTCAATTAATTATGATCAATTAAATCTTACCAATAATTATTTCTAGTTAATTATAAATATTCCCTGTAGTGCATAATTATATCATTGGAATATATATAAAAGCGATTAAAGGGTACCTATCGGCGTTTAACCGCCCGGAGCGGACGGCGAGCCGGGAAGTGGGCGAGCAAGCCCGAGCCGGAGGGCACCCGGGGGCGAAAAAGCAATGGAAAGGAAGTATGCATTTCAACAAGCCCCCTAACTCGAAGAGCACCCTTTGGGTGGGTTGCCCGTAGGAGAGGAAGCGCAGCGAGCCCGCAGAGCGAGAGCGAGCCGTCCGAGAAGGAGCGGTCGCCGATGGCGTTTGAGGGAGGGCTGGCGAGGGTGGTTCGGCGAGGGATTTTTATTATCCGAGCCGAACGACCCGACACCATGCCCGACCATTTTAATGAGCGGAGCCTTTGAGGGAAGCAAGCGACGAGCGGAGGGACACCGACTGCAAGGAGCGAAGCGATCCCGCAATGGCGAAGCGAATGAGCGAGCACGAGGAAGACCGGCAGGGGCGGCGGGGACCCGCCCCGTAGGGGAAGGGGCGGGCGCCAAGCGCCCAGGCCGCCCGAAAAGCCCAAATCCCCCCCAAGAGACTTTAAATCATCATTATTCCGCCCGAAGGGAGGCGCAGGGTTCCCACGGGCGGATGGGTTTTGGGGGGGATGCCCGTCGGCGGGGGGGTGGGCGTCAGGCCGACGAGTGCGAGCGTGCTTGAGGGAGGGCTGAAAAGGCTGAACGGCGACGCCGTTCCATGAGCGACGCCGATGAGCCGAAGCCCGACCTGGTTATTTAGCGGAGCATTAGCGACCGAGGGTCTTTGTGTTCGAGGTCGCTATTGCAGAGCGATTAAGGTTCGCCTGGCGACCAGCCGGAGCAAGCGTAGGTTGTCGCAGGCCGAGCGCCACCTCCCGGAGCGTTAAACAAAACGAAGCGAGCGGAGACTCTAGCTCAAAGAGCACTCTTCGAGTGACGGGCAAGCCCCAGACCCGGAGCGACGCCCGCCCTTCCGCTGATCAATGTGGAAGGGCGGGGATATTTGCTTATATTTTTAGGAGCGTAGGGTCTGGGCGCAGTCCCGGAATTTGTCGGAGCGAGCGAAGGTTCAGTAATTCCCTTTCATAGCGGAGGGGGTGGCCGAAGGCCAAGTTGAACCAAAGCGCAGCGAAGGCGCAGGCGAAGGCGAATGATGACCAAGCCCCAAGGTGAGCGTGAGGGGCTGCGGAACGCTGAACCGAGCGCCACCAGAAAGAGGGCTACCAGGGTTTTAGGAGTGGGCTTTTGAGCTATTGACAGGGGGTGAATATGACACTACAATAATTGGCGTACATGACGTTCACTCGGAGATCTGACAATGAAAATGCTCAGAACAAAAGAGGTGGCCAAACGCCTGGGTATTTCACAAAGAACCGTGCAAAGAATGATCAAGCGGGGCTCATTTCAGAACGCAATCCGCATAGACCCGAAATCAAAATCCATTTACCTGATCCCCGAAACAGATGTTGAACTGTTAATATCTGAACAGAAGGTCGTGGGTGTACTGGACCTTTAAACACAAGAGTCCGGCCTGAATGCCGGACAGCTTGTGCGATCCCCGAAAAGGGGACTTTGCGCCATTTGGCGCTAAGGTCATTTTTAGGACCGCACCTTAACAACCAAATAAGCTTTCAAGGTTTGAAGTTTGGGCTTCAAGACCTTACTCCCACGGGGGGATAATGGCGAAGGGCGGATTCGAACCGCCAACCAATGGCTTATGAGACCATTAGTTTATTAACTTATTTTAATCTAACCACGTATACATTTCGTGGGCGGATGAGAGTTCTCTCTCGTTGGCGGTTCCGTAGATATCCCCCGTGACATTAACACTGCTGTGGCCGGCAAGCTGGGATGCCAAGGATAATGGCATACCATTGTTGAGCCACCCTCGAATAGCCCCATGACGGAAGTTATGAGGATTGAACCCATCTTCAATACCAACGCTTTTTGCTAATCTCTTTAGAACCTGATATACTCCGCTTTCTTTTAATTTGTGATAATAACCTCTCGATTTTCGAGAACAAAAGAAAACGTAGCAACGATCGTCAGGTTCTATTTCTTTATCTAAAGGTCGTTCTGTTAATAGCCTTGAAAGAATATAGGTTGTTCTTTCACCAAAAAATACATATCTCTTTTTAGCATTACCACCCTTCCCCTTTTCGAACACGATAGCACGGCGATTGGCAAGGTCAATATTTTCGATCTTGAGATGGGTCAATCCCCCCACCCTGCAGCCGGTATCGGCAAGGAAGAGGACAATGGCCAAATCACGGATGCAGGATTTTTCTGCGGCGGCAATGATCTTGGCTAGGTTCACTTTGCTGATGCCTTTACGGGCGAGATCGGGTTTCGGCGGCATTTTCAGCCGCTGAGCTGGATTATGATCAATTTTCTCATCTTCGAAAAGCCATTTGAAGAAACGCCGGGCACTCTTGACGTGCTGGCGAATGGTGTATGGGGACAGCTTACCCTTCACCTCAGGACGATATTTATGGTTCTGATATTTGACTTCTCTCTTTGAGAGCTTCGAGCGCCAATAGCGCAAATCATCGAGGGATACTTCTGAGATTTCCTTATCCCCCAAG
>CAZNRI010000013.1:0-52628 GCA_964575595.1 uncultured Candidatus Brevefilum sp. | reverse complement strand
AAGTGTTACCTATGTCTCCGAACATGTGTTACCTATGTCCCCGGTCTATACACCTCGGCAAGGGGAAGGGTTGGGGATGGGGTTGTTAGTTTACTATCATTATCAGAAATATCTCTGGCAAACTTTGTGATTGCCATGGATATATTGTTAAATTATTGAGCTTTTATATTGAAAAAGGATTTCTACAAGGCTATTTTTCGTCTTCCCTGCCGATGAAGCGCCTTTTCCAATCATAGAGTAAATTCAAGGCTTCGATGGGGGTCAGGCTGTTGATGTCCAGGTCTTTGAAAGCCTCCAAAAACGGGTTGTTTTCAGGGAAGAGGGTCAACTGCTGTTTGGTGGTTTCCTGTTTTTCCAAGGTGGTGCCGGAGGATGTTTCAAGCTGCTTGAGGATCTCGTTTGCACGCTGGATGACGGGTTTGGGAAGCCCGGCGATCTGCGCCACGTGGATGCCGTAGGAGCGGTCAGCGCCGCCCGGGACGATCTTATGCAGGAAGACGACCTTGCCGTCCGATTCAGAAACCGCCACATTGTAATTTCGGACCCCAGGCAGCAACTCTGCCAGTTGGGTCAGTTCATGATAGTGGGTTGCAAAGAGGGTATAAGCTTTCAACTCTGGATGGCTGTGGATATATTCCACCATCGCCCAGGCGATGGATACGCCGTCATACGTGCTGGTGCCCCGTCCGATCTCATCCAGGATCAACAGGCTGCGCGGGCTGGCATTATGGAGGATGTTGGCGGCTTCGATCATCTCCACCATAAAGGTGGACTGCCCAGCATGGATTTCGTCCTGTGCGCCGATGCGGGTGAAGATGCGGTCCACCAATCCTATTTTGGCGGACTCTGCTGGCACGAAGGACCCCATCTGCGCCATGAGGACAATCAGCGCCACCTGACGCAGGAAGGTCGATTTGCCGCTCATGTTCGGCCCGGTGATGATGCGGATGATTTCCTCTTCATCCATGACAGCATCGTTGGGGACAAATCGCTCGGCGATGCGTAGTTTTTCCACAACCGGGTGGCGTCCATTGATTATATCCAGGCATTTCTCTTCCACCACTTCAGGCCGGTGATAGCCGTTGATCGCAGCGGTTTCTGCCAGCGAGAGATAGACATCCATTTCAGCCAGGCCGCGGGCAGTTGCCAGCAGGTCCCGCGCACCTTCAGCCAGCTCTTCACACACCTGAACAAGGACCCGCCCCTCAATTTCATGGATTTGCTCTTCTGCGTTGAGTACGAGGGTTTCGTATTCCTTTAGTTCCGGTGTGATGTAACGTTCAGAGTTAACCAGGGTTTGTTTGCGGATATATTCCTCGGGGACCAGGTCTGTGTTGGCTTTGGTGACCTCGATGTAATAACCGTAGACCTTGTTATAACCGACCTTGAGGAACTTGATGCCAGTGCGTTTCTTCTCGACTTTTTCCAGATCGGCGATCCATTCTCGGGCATGCTGTGATGACTCCAAAATATTGTCCAATTCCGGTGAATACCCTTTGCGGATGATGCCAATGTTCGCCAGTGTGGCGGGCGGGTCTTCCTGGATGGCGGCTTTGAGCAGAGCAAGCTGATCTTTACAAGTTCTGATTTTTTCAAAAGTTTCTGAGATAGTGGGTTCGTCCTCCGGCAGGAGGTCTTTAACAGTAGGGATTCGCTGCAAGTTTTCCCGGATGGCAACCAGGTCTCGTGGCAGGGCGTGACCGGAAATGACGCGGCTAACCAGCCGCTCCAAATCATCAAATGAATCCAGTTCTTCACGGACTTCCGCCCGCAACAAGCCATTATCGTAGAAGAAAGAGACGGCATTCAGACGTTTTCTGATTTCTTCAATGTCCAGCAGGGGCTTGCTGACCCATTGATGGATCAGGCGTCCCCCCATGGGCGTTAGCGTCAGGTCAAGGATCCCCAGCAGCGACCCTTGTGTCTTGCTGGTGCGGATGGTCTCGGTCAGCTCTAGGTTGCGGCGGGTTTCGGCGTCCAGCACCATAAATTCATCCAAGGTATAGGTGCTTAGGTTGGTGAGCAATTTCAGCGATTGGTGCTGTGTGTCTTCAAGATAGGAGAGGATAGCCCCAGCGGCTCGGACCGCCATAGGTTTACCGCGCAGACCGAAGCCATCCAGCGTGGCGACGTCGAAATGTTCTTTAAGGTTTTCTGTGCAGCGCCCCAGCTCGAAATGCCAGCTTTCATAATTGGACAGATGCCCGGGTACGCCTTCTGGTTGAGGAAGGGAGTCGGGCCACAGAATTTCCGAGGGGTGGAGGCGGAAAAATTCAGCGCGGATTTGGTTTTGAACCTCCTTGTTGGAAAATTCCGTGACGGCAAATTCGCCGGTGGAGATGTCCACATATGCCACGCCTGCCCGATTATCTTGATAAAAGGCGGTCGCCAGGTAATTGTTGTTGTGATGCTTGAGCAGTCCAGGTTCGACGACCGTGCCCGGTGTGACCACGCGCACGACTTCGCGCGGCACCAGGCCGTTCTCCGGTTCGTCTGCAACCTGTTCGCAGATGGCGACATGATAGCCCTTGTCGATCAAGCGGGAGAGGTAATTCTCCGCAGCATGGTGGGGGATGCCCGCCATGGGAACACGCACGCCCTTGGAAACGGGGCGCGAGGTCAGGACGATGTCCAGCTCCCGGGAGGTGATCTTTGCATCCTCGTCAAAGGTCTCATAAAAGTCGCCTAATCGGAAGAAGACAATCGCATCCGGATATTGATGTTTAATGTCGAGGTATTGTTGTCGTAAAGGTGTTACATTTGTCATAGGATAATTTCTGTTTCAGTGATTAATGAATGTAAGCCATGAGCACCTGTTTTCAGGCGGCTCATGCACTATTGTAATAGATTTCCTTCGGATTATTTCAGGTTGTCCCGAATATAAACCGCCACCTGGTCAAGGGCTTCAGACATCTTGGAGGCGTCCTTGCCGCCTGCCTGTGCTAGAGTAGGCCGCCCGCCGCCCCCTCCGCCCACGATGCTTGATACTTTCTTGACCAGCTCTCCAGCGTGCAAACCTCGCTGGACGAGGTCTTCCGTCAGTGCTGCGATCAATATGGGTTTGGCATCTTGCTGTGAAGCCAGGACAACCACGCCCGTTTCATATTTTTGTCGGAATTTATCTGCCATTCCACGCAGCGCGTCCATGTCTGCATCCAGAAGGATCATCTTCAAGACGGGGATGCCCTCAATCTCTTCGATTTCATCAAGTTGTTCATCAAAGGCGCCGGCGACCAATTGTGTGCGGAGTTTCTCGATTTCCTTTTCCGCCGCATGGAGGGAGTCTTCCATGTTTTTGATTTTTTGCACTGTTTCAGCGGGAGCGGTTCCCAGGAAGTGATTGACTTCATGGAGGATATTCATCCGTTCCCGTGCCAGTTGATAAGCCCGCCAGCCGGTGACCGCTTCAATGCGCCGCACGCCTGAGGCGATGCTGCCTTCGTAGGTGATCAGGAATAATCCGATATCGCCGGTTTCATCCACATGGGTGCCGCCGCATAATTCATAGGAAAGTCGCTCTTCGTCCCCAATGCTGATCGTGCGCACTTCGGCTTCGTATTTCTCACCGAAAAGCGCCATGGCTCCTTCGTCAATGGCTTTCTGCAGGGGCTTTTCTTCGATATGCAAGGGGTAATTTGCCAAAATAGCATGATTGACCTCCGCTTCCACCGCCAGGATTTCTTCTCGAGTCATCGGTTCCGGATGGTTGAAGTCGAACCGCAGCCGGTCAGGGGCGACGAGGGAACCTGCCTGACGGGCATGTCCGCCTAACACTTTGTGCAGTGCGGCGTGCAGCAGGTGGGTGGCGGTGTGGTTGCGCATGATCTTTGTCCGCCGTTCCATATCCACCTGAACGAGAGCCAAATCACCTTTCTCCAGCTGTCCCTGGACGACTTCGCCTACATGGACGATCACACTGGCGGCCGGTTTGCGCATCTCCGTCACTCTTATGATCCAATCTTTGCCGTCCGCACTGACGATCTGCCCCGTGTCCGAGACCTGTCCGCCGGATTCGACGTAAAACCAGGTTTTGGGGAGCAGGACTTCCACGGTATCACCTACTTCAACAGTTCTTGTCGTTTTTCCATTTTTGATTAGCACCAGGATTTCAACGGAGTCTTTAATGGCTTGGTAGGGGGTGTAGGTCACACCGGCCGTATCCAGTTTGCCGGAGTCCTGCAGTTCTTTGGTCAGTTTCGTATAGACTTCGACATCTTCGCTGCCCATTTCCCCAAATCCTTTACCCGCCCCCGATGCCAGGCGGTGGGCTTCCATCGCCTGTGAAAAACCAACAGAATCCACTTCCAGGCCTTGTTCCTCAGCGATATCCTGGGTGATCTCCAACGGCAGTCCGTGGGTGGCATATAGTTCGAAAGTAGCGCCACCGTCTAGGATCTCATCGCCCTTTTTCTTAATACCCGCGAGCAATTCATCTAGTTGTTCCAGACCCGCACTGACAGTCTTTTGGAATTGCTCTTCTTCGCGGGTCAGGCTGTCCAGAATGGCTTTCTCATTGCGTTTGAGTTCGGAATAAAAATCGCCGTAATTATCAATAACGACCTTTGCCACTTTTGCCATGAAAGGCTCATTTAGATCGAGTTTCATGCCGAAACGGGCTGCCCGTCGGACAAGCATGCGGCAGATATAATTCCGTCCGATATTCCCCGGCACAACGCCGTCGGCGATCAGGAAGGCTGTAGCCCGGGCGTGATCAGCGATCACGCGATAGGGGGTCAGGTTGGTTTCCCGTACTTCATCACTATGCCCGGTCAGTTCTTGAACACGTTTGATCAGGGGCATAAACAGGTCAGTTTTATAATTCGAGGGGACATCCTGCAAAATGGAGACGATGCGCTCAAATCCCATGCCGGTATCCACGTGGGTTTTTTCCAATGGAACCAGCTCTGTTTCTGAGAGGCGGTTGTATTGGATAAAGACGTTATTCCAGATTTCAAGGAAGCGTTCGCAGTCACCATTGATCTGGCATATATGGTCCGGATCGTCCGATTTTTCGCAGTATTCAGGGCCGCGGTCAAAATGGATTTCCGTATCCGGGCCGCAAGGCCCGGTATCCGCCATCTCCCAGAAATTTTCCTTGCGCCCAAAGGGGAGCAGGTGATCGGGGTCAAATCCGGGCTGCGCCAGCCATATTTCAGCCGCTTCTCGGTCTTCAGGAATTTCGTCCAGTTCATCTTTGAAATAAGTCGCCCACAGCCGATCTTTAGGAAGATTCCAGACTTCAGTCAGCAGCTGCCAAGCCCAGGTAATGGCTTCTTTCTTATAGTAATTGCCAAAGGACCAGTTCCCCAGCATTTCAAAGAAAGTGTGATGGGTGTTGTCCCGCCCGACTTGGTCTAGGTCGTTGTGTTTTCCGGAGACGCGCAGGCATTTCTGGGCGTTGACTGCCCGGGTATAGGGACGCTTGTCGGTGCCGAGGAAGACGTCTTTGAACTGCACCATGCCGGCGTTGGTGAACAACAAGGTTGAATCCCCTCCGGGGACGAGGGAAGATGAGGGGACAAAGGTGTGACCGTGTTCAACAAAGAAGTCGATGAAATCTTGCCGGATTTCGGCGCCTGTGGGTTTTTCTTGCATGGGGTCTCCTAATTGAAATAATATTGCAGCTAACTAATAAATTATACGATATTTAAAGAGGGGATGTGTCGATGTTTATTCGGAATTCTTATTTTGATTCATCTCAAGCAATTGCTGATACTGCCATTTTCGTTCATTTTTAACAGCTTCCTCCGCCTGTACAGCATCAGAGGCGCGATGGATCGCTTGACAGGCATAATTCGCTGCGGCAAGGGCGTGCATGGGGACATGCGCGGTGGCCACTGCTTGTCCCGCCGCGCGGGCAGCGGAACGCGCTGGGGTGTCTTCACCGACATCCCGTGCAGCTGCATGAGACGCTAATGAAGCACTGCGAATGATGTCCATATGGAATTCCCCCGTCGTGATCCAGGTCTGCAACGTTTCCAAAGCCTGACGCAGCCTCTGGTCTTGCGGAAATTGATTTTCAAAATACGGCAACACCTGCTCAACACAATCTTTTGCCCAGCATGCCAGCGTCTGATGATCCGATTGCTGGATGATTTTGAAAAAATTTTCGTTTTTGTCTACTAGTGAAAACTTAGGTTTTTTCATTAAAATCTCTCTGTATTTCGATAAGAGGGTGGATATCAAGGATGATATCTGGTGTGGTCTGAAAACCAAAAATCGAAATATTTTATAAATGATGGTTGTATTAATTTACTTTTCCTAAATCTCAAGCTTATTTTATCATTTAAACACTTTCCCTAAAAATCATTTTTACTGCTAGACTGTATATATAGGGTAGGCTTTCAAGTACTTTTGAATTTCTTGTTGTTTTCTATGAATGATTTGGTATTATTGATTGGAATAATTTATATATATTAAGGTGAATGTCATTAAGAGTATGTGAATTTGGTGGTTTGAAATGAGTAAGGAGTTAAATTGATCTTGTCAACATCGACGATATTAGTCTTCTTATTGGGTTTGATGAACGGTACGACACTGCTGGCTTCCCGTTTTTCGGTGGGTCAGTACTCGACATCTAATTATCTGACCATCCGGCTCGCAATTGCCTCTGTAGTATATGCGGTTTTGGTATGGTTCACACAAAAGGATAAACTCAGATTTTTCCCGAAATCAAAAAAGTTCTGGATTGGAAGTCTATTTGTGGGTTTTCTGACTGGTATATCGATGAATGCCATTATTATGGCGATGCAATATATCTCTTCGGGTTTAAATTCAATTCTCATGACAATCACCCCTGCTCTGACGGTTTTAATGGCTCATTTTATGTTGAATGATGAGCGTTTGTCCTTTAAAAAAATCATTGGAATTGTCCTTGCTTTGGCAGGGGTATTTTTTATGATGGCTTCGGGTGAAAGCGGTTTGCCGAATATTGATGTCGTCAATCCTCTTGGTTATGTCCTGAGTTTGATCGGTATTGTTGTATCCTCTTATTCATCTATTGTGATTAGGAAAAAATTAGCAGAATTTGATGCTGTCCACGTTGCCACTGTCAGGAATTTTGGTACATTAGTAGTTTCCGTATTGCTCAGTCTCTTAATTTTTGGGTTTGATTTCTCCCGTGTCAATTCAATAGGGGTCGGTGTCTTGTTGTATGCAGCCGTAGTTGGGACATTTGCTGCACATCTTCTGAATGTCCATATTAACCAGAAATATGGCGCAACCACTATCTCGGTGACGAATTATATTATCCCTATCGTGTCTAACATCGGCGGGGTGATATTGCTTGATGAAGAAATAACTTGGGTAACTTCTCTCGGAATGTTGCTCATTATCGGTGGAATTTTTGTGATGAATAATGTATTGGGTGATAACGAAACAGGTCAGTATTAAGGCAATAGATCTCCCTCATAGGATATGTTTGGTAAACCAAATGTTTTTAGAGGATTTTCTTCGCCCAGGCTTTGGCGCGTTCGAGTTCGCCATCAGCCAGAGGACCTTCTGTGTCTTTAACCCCAAATCCCTCCGAGTCAAGGGCGATTTCTGCACCGGCTTTCTCTAATCGTTTCACGATTTTTGTGTCTGCATAGCCGAACATTCTGATCATGAACCGCAAAAAAGCTGGCTCTGCTTTGTCAAACGGGATGCGGGTATCAAAAGCCGCAGCTCTCACACCTTTGAGCGTACCTTTTTTCAACCCCTTTAGGAAATTCTTGATTGCTGGCGTGGGGTTGAAGGCACGCGTTGGCGAGCCAACAAACAGGATTTTCACATTTTCGAGGTCGGCTTTGCTGACGTCGGAGATCTTCTTGACTGGGGCGTCCCCCAGCGCTTCCCCGATGGCTTTGGCGACTTTCGCCGTATTTCCGAAAACTGAATCGTAGATGACCATTTGATCTGACATTTTTATCACCTTTCTTTATTGAAGTTTCCAACAAAATCAATGATAGTGTGAAACTATATGGAAGAAAAATTTTATTCCATAATTTGAATTTAAGTTGATAGGGAGGTGGTTTCAGATTGATATACTTGGGGTTTATTCAAGGCTTTGCCTGCCTGCCAGAGCGCGTAGAAGGGTGTTCTGGTCAGCGTATTCCAGATCGCCGCCCACAGGCAGTCCGCGGGCAAGGCGGGTGACACGATCAATAACGGGGCTGATCCGCTCGTACAGGTACATGGCAGTGGCATCCCCTTCCATACTGGGGTTGGTTGCCAGAATAACTTCCTTAAAGTCGTTTTCCTGCAAACGTTGAAACAATTCCTTGATTTTGAGGTCTTCGGGACCAATGCCCTCAATGGGAGAAAGGACGCCGTGCAGGACGTGATAAAGTCCGTTGTAACCAGCGGTTTTCTCAATTGCCAGAACATCCAAAGGCTCTTCCACCACGCACAGGGTCTGCCGGTCTCGCTGATCGCTGGCGCAAATTTCACAAATAGGGGAATCCTTACGGGTGATATTAAAACAGACTTCGCATAGCCCCGTATCCTGTTTGATGCCCACTAGGGCGTTGGATAGGTTTTGTGATAGTTCCTCCGGGGCGCGCAGGAGGTAAAACGTCAACCGGGAAGCGGTTTTTGGGCCGATACCGGGAAGCCGTGCAAATGCATCCACCAGATTTTGAACGGGCTCAGGGAGGGCGCGCATGACTGGCCTTTACGATCCTAATCCCAAACCGCCGAGCATATCGGTGAAGGGTCCCATTTTTTCGGATGCCAGCGCACGGGATTTTTCCAGAGCCGTGTTGATCCCGCTGGTAATAAGGTCCTGGAGCATGTCTACATCTGCATCCTCCAACAGTTCGGGTGCAATTTCAACGGATTTACAAACCTGATCGCCGGTCATGGTGATGTTGATCACACCGCCGCCGACAGAGGTTGTCACTGTCTCTTCTGACAACTCTGCCTGCACTTGTGCCATTTGTTCTTGCATCTGTTGAATCTGTCCCATCATGCCCCCGCCACCTTTGCTTTTGTTGGGACGGTTATAGCCTTTTGCCATTCTCTTTCCTCTCTATCACGAATGATTACTCTGCTTCTTCTGCACTGCTGATTTTACCACCTAGGTCACGTGTTGCTGTGCCGACCATGCCATCTTTTTCGATATCCACATCTTCGGGAAGCGCGCTGCCTTGCCGTGTGGTGACGATGCACTTGATGAACATGGGTTTTCCGTAAAACTCTTCTAAAATGTCCGAGGTGAGGGTGATATTGCCTTCTTTTTCCATCATCCCTTTTAAAGTTTCGGATGTAAAACCTAAATACAATGTGTTTTCTTTAAGCCCTGTCAATTTGGAACTGTTCAGCAGCGCTTCCGTGCGGGGATTGTGTTTACCGACCTTAGCTTTGATCTGCGGCCAGCTGCGTTGAATGTCGTGAATGGTTATCTCTTCTCCTGGCTGTTGTTTTTCAGCTTTTTCAATATCAGTTCCCTCTTTGGGTTTGTGTTCATTATTCTCTTTTTTTACATCTGTCTTTTTATCTATTTGTTTTTTATTTTCTTCGTGCTTATCCTCAGCGATTATCTCTTCCGATACGGTTTTCTTTGCCGGCTGTACTTTTTCGGGTGCAGCCGAAGATTGAGGCTTGGATCGTTCTTGGGTGTTTTTTTTGACAGCTTTAGGTTCTTCCGGTTGTTTCTCTTCAACCTTCACGCTTAATGGCTCTGACAGATAGGATGTGAAAGCCAGTTCCAAGCCCAACCCGGGGTGCCAGTTGGCGCGTTCCTCAACCGTGGCTTGATTGAAGGATTCAATCGCCCTGAGTAAATCGGGCATGGTGAATTGCCCCGCATGATCATCGATCTTTGCCATTATCTCTTCAGCGGCTTTGACCTGCTCAGGGTTGTCCATTTTATACAGGAGAACATTGCGCAGGTAGGTGACAATCTGGCGTGCGAACTGTCGGGGGTCAGTGCCACTGTCAAGCGTCAGGTTGATTTGCCTTAATCCTTCTGCAGTGTCCTTTACGATCAGCGCACTGACAAGGTCAATCACACGCAGGTCCGTGGCGGTCCCTAAAATCTTCTGCGCCATCTCCAGGGTGATGTTCTCCTGGGTTGAGGTCAGTTGATCCAATAGTGATATGGCGTCGCGCAGACTCCCAGTGGCTTGACGGGCGATCTCTGTATAGACCGTCTCTTCCACATGGAAATTTTCTTCCTGACTTTTTTCTTTGAGGTACCTGACGATATCTTCAATGGGGATGCGGCGGAATTCATGACGCTGACAGCGGGACAAAACCGTCGCTGGGATTTTATGGATTTCGGTTGTTGCCAGGACAAAAATAGCATGAGGGGGTGGTTCTTCCAATGTCTTCAGCAGGGCGTTAAATGCCGCTGTGGAAAGCATGTGAACTTCGTCAATGATGTATACCTTGTATTGCCCCTGTGAAGGGGAAAAATTGATCTTCTCGCGGAGGTCGCGAACGTCATCTACACTGGTGTTGGATGCCGCGTCGATCTCAATCAGATCCAAGAAGCGGCCTTCGTTGAGAGCTAGGCAGTGGTCGCATTGGTTGCAGGGGCGCTTTTCCAGCTCGGGTTCCAAGCAGTTGACGGATTTTGCCAGAAGGCGTGCGCAGGTTGTCTTGCCTGTGCCGCGCGGGCCTGCGAAAAGGTAAGCATGGGCGACGCGGTCATGAATCACAGCGTTGCGCAAGGTTTGAATCACATGTTCCTGTGCAACCACTTCATCCCAATCTTTGGGGCGCCATTTACGGTAGAGTGCTTTTGTCATAATTAATATCAGATTTCAGGGTATTGAGTAGGTAGCCGCGATATCGCCTTCTGGGTTTAAGAGCTTGACGATTTCACCCGCTCTCCAGACAGGGCTTTCAGCTTGCCAATATAATTTTATCACGGTGTATTCACCTGCTCCGGAATGAACCTCGACCGAGCCACCCTTGTTTAAGATCAGCGAGGGGAATGTGAAGGTTCGCCCTTCTTCATCCATGAGCTGCCAGCCGGTCAGGTCCACCGCACCATCGCTTTGATTATATAACTCAACGTATTCCGCTTCCAGATTGCCTGCACCCACCACTGTGCGGATGACGATCTCGATGTCTTCAGTGAGTAGGTCTGGGGTGGTTTCTAATGTAGGGCTGGTAGTTGAATTTTTTACAGTAGGACCATTGGGTGTGGATGTCTCTGCTTCCGGTGTGGGATGTGCTCGTTCCCACAGCCACAGCACGGTCAGCGTTATCAGGGCGGAGACGAGGACGTTGATGAGGATATACAGGACAAGCCGCGAGGATCCTTTCATGATTAAGTATGATAGCACACCTGTGATGATTTGCCAAAAATTAAATCAACCCGGACTTGTCATTTAAGGAATTGTTATTTTCAGAACAAGGTTTATGTTACGATGCAAAAGAATAAATTAACAAACCGATAACAATTTCTTCCAGGTTCATTAATAGCTGTATGATATTCTATAATTGGTTTTGGAAATTTGATTTCTCTCCTTTCAAGTTTGACCTGAACCCAACCTTTTGGTTGAACCTAACTGAGATAAAGGTGAGGTTATAAGCAAAGCAGGCGTTTGGTGAGGCGCCTGCTTTGTGCTTATTAAGTTGAATTTGTAAGACTCAATCTCTGAAGATAAATTGTTTGATATGTTCAATGTGGTCTCGTTGGTGCCATTTCGTATTTTAGTAATTCACTCGGCAGTCGGATGAGGGTCTCGGCTTCATCCGTGCCATATGCGAAGCAGCCCGGGTAATCCAGCGCCCAAGCCAGATCCCGTCCTTCAAGGTTTTTTCCCAAGCCAATTCGGATTCGCATACAAATCTCCTGGTCATCTTTCAATTTATTTTATCTCCACTTTCAGATTTTTAAATCTCACACGAAAACAAAAACCATCAGGTTGACTGATGGCTTAAATGAAAACGCTGTTAACGAAAATACCCCAACAGGCGATTATCCATAGATGCTGTTGGGGTATGTTTTGGGAGTTGTTGGCAGATCAGTTGTCATCGCCACGCTCCAGCCCAGTGAAGCTGATCATTGCGAATATAGTACCAATTAGACCAACAACTAAATAAACAACAGCGCTCATGGACTTCTCCTTTCTCCTTATTTAAATATACGAAATTCACGTATCAAAGTTGTATAAATTGGACGAATTTCGGTATTAAAATGTTCCAGATGTACTTCTCTCACTTGAATTAACACGAACAATCTTGAAAAGTGTCGTTTTCAATGCAAAATGATGTTCTTTTTTATCAAACCAGTAGATTAAAGTGAAAACAGCCGGTGAAAAACCGGCTGTTGATGTATTTTGATTTGAGGAAAGGGATTTCAATCAGAAAAAACAGGCAGGTGTCCCAAAGAGATGATATCTGACCATTTTGCCCGTTCACCTTCGGTCAGGATGGCAGCTTCGGCAACGACATCAGCCCCTGCCTTTTCCATGATCAAGCGCATGCCTTGCAGAGTGGAACCTGTGCTGATGACATCGTCGATAATGATCACTTTACTGCCGTCAATCAGTTCTTTGTCTTTTTCATCAAGGTAGAGGGTCTGCTGCTTGCCGGTTGTGATGGAAAGGGTTTCAGATTGAATGGCATTTCCCATATAAGGTTTATACGATTTGCGCAGGATCACATAAGGTTTTCCCGTGACAACCGAGAGGGCATGAGCGAGAGGAATGCTTTTTGCCTCTGCCGTTAGGAATGCAGTATAGTCAATGTCGTTTAATTTCTTAGCGAGTGCTTCTGCACAGGCTTGAACAAGTTCTGTATCCCCCAGGATATTCAGGATTGCAATTTGAAGCCCAGGTTTAATTTCGAATAATTCCAATTCCCGGTGAATGCCGGCGATATCAATTCCATAAGTCTCACGTTTTTCACTCATCGTCACTCCATTTGTTGATCGTTTTTTAGACGACCTCATTATAATTCATTATGTCATTCCCTCAGGAAATAAAAAATCACCAGGAAATTGGTGATTTGGCGGTTAAATTTAGCGAGTGCCGGGGACGCCGACCTCGGCACTCGTTTTTAAGGAGGAGAAGAAGAGAAGTCACCCTTACTTACCACAATCATACAAGAATGTCCTTCAATCTGCTTGACGCTTAACCTACGATTACCCTACGATCGGTCAATAATAATAAGTTGATTAAAGCCGTGATTTTCTCTAATGAACCACTAAATTTATTAAGGTAAGATAGTAGATGATGATGTGTGAGGTTGACGGTTTCAAGAGGTGATGTTTGGGACTCACATTTGGTGAACTAAAGGATACAGTTATTGGTCCAATCAGCATTGTTGCAGGTGATGAGGGCTTACTAAGGGTGGCTTTTAAGCCTCTCGCACAACTAAAATCTGAAGAGTATTCACAGCAGGAGAAACCTTCGTTGAAAGGTTTAGAGACTGTTGGAGCTCTGCTGGCAGAGATTAATGAGTATCTGTTTGGAATTAGAAGGATTTTCTCTGTAGATATTGATTGGGAAGTTATGGATGGTTTTCAACGCGATGTTCTTTATCTGACCGCTCAAATTCCTTATGGTGAAGTATTGAGCTATGGTGAGGTTGCAGATCAATTAGGCAAGCCCAAAGCTGCACGGGCAGTTGGCGGCGCTCTGGGGCGTAATCCTATGCCGATTGTTATTCCCTGCCACCGGGTGATTGGATCGGATCACAGGCTGCATGGATACACTGCGCCTGGGGGCGTTGAGACCAAGCGCCATTTGTTAAGGACTGAAGGTCACGTTGTTAAAGGTGATCGCGTTGTCCTATCGTAGAATAAATCCATATCAAATTAGGAAATAGGAATAGATGACTGAAATAAGTGACATGGATTTTAAAGACCATAAATCAGGTTACGTTGCTCTGGTGGGTAAGCCCAATGTGGGGAAATCGACATTACTAAATCATTATATTGGGCAGAAGATTGCCGCGGTATCCTATAAACCGCAAACAACCCGCCGTCGGCAGCTGGGGATTTTAACCACTGAGAATGCGCAAATTATCTTCGTGGATACACCAGGTTTACATACTGGGGATTATAAGTTGAGTCAAATTATTAATGAAGAAGCTGAATATGCCTTGATGGATGCAGATGTCATCCTGTTTGTCGCAGACGCATCTGGGATGCCAGATAAGGAGGACGTTCGCTTGGCGGAAGTCATCCGAGAGAAAGCTGGTGATGCGGTTCGGTTGCTGGTGTTGAATAAAGCGGACCTCGTTGACCTTTCGGATGCCGCTCAACGGGAGAAAGCATACAGAGAGCTCTTAGATTTTAATCGTCATATCTGGGTTTCAGCCATAACGCAAGAAGGACGACAAGAATTATTAACTGAAATCATTGGTCTTTTGCCGGAAGGACCAAAATATTATCCCGAAGGACAAATCACAGCGACTTATGAGCGGGAAATCGCTGAGGATTTGATCCGGGCAGCAGCGATGCATCACCTGCGAGAGGAAGTGCCTTATGGCATTTTTGTGAGCGTGAACGATTATAAGAAGCGAAGTGAAACATTGCGATACATTCATGCTACAATTTTTGTTGAAAATGAGTCTCACAAAGGTATCGTAATTGGGCGAGGAGGGCGCATGATCAAGGAGATCAGCACGATGGCTCGCCAGGAGATTGAGGAGATGAGCGGCGAAACGGTGTACCTGGATTTGAAGGTGAAAGTGAAAAAGAACTGGCGCAATGACCCGGACTTCCTGCGACGTTATGGGTTAAGCCATGATTAATCCATTTGATGTGCAACCCTTGCTTTTGATTCTAGTCTTTGCGGGTTTTTTGTTGGATTGGTTGGCAATTGAACGTCATTGGGAAAGGCTGAAATCAATTACAAAACCCTTTGCTATGCTGCTGGTCATCCTTTGGACTTTAAATACTGTAGGCTGGAAGATTGATCTCTTCGCTGGCGTGCTCGTAACTGCACAGTTTTTCGGATTATTAGGAGATATTTTTCTACTCTTTTCGAATCGGTGGTTCTTGTGGGGACTTGTTTCTTTTTTTATGGGTCATATTAGTTATAACATTCTTAATTCACTGCTCATCGTGGAACAAAATCGCATAGAACTACCTGAGGGGATGTTCTTATGGATCGTTCTTTGCGTCATGATCTGGTTGGTTTTGTTGATTTGTTTTTATCTTGTTTTTGGCGTTAAATACAAAAAGCAGCATGACAGTGATAAGTTGTGGATCGCAATTCGGTTGTATTTTTTGGTGCTTAGTGGATTGGTCGTCATGACCCTCTTAGTGGTTCTCATGCGTTCTTTACCTTTTTGGAGATTCATAATCCTGCCCTTGGGAGCTGTGTTATTCTTGACATCAGATTTCATACTGGCAACCAATCGTTTCATCCAACCTATTGATAAGGCTCAATTAAAGGTTCGGATCACATATCATCTGGCTCAGATTCTGCTGGCAATAGGGTTTATTGAGTTGTGTCGGTAGATTGCCGGCCTAGAATAGAATTAATTTTCGCCTGATCCAATATTGAATTTCCTATTATCAATTTGTATAATAAACATATTGAACGAAAAATAATTCTTTGCCCCGGTTTTCAATTTAATAATCAATGAGTGAGCATTGGATTCTCAGTCATTATTTCATTTCTTAATGAAAGTTGATCTTGAGTTAGTAGAGGAGAGTGATGATGAAAGAGTCCAGATTCAAGCCATGTTTAGTTCTTTTCGCATTAATGCTGATTGCCTTACAAGGATGCCATTTACCGATCTCATCGGATGAGGAACTGTCAGTTGATGAACGTGCCCAAACTAGTGTTGCACTTACACTCGCTGTTGAGGAAGAAGTCGAAGAGCCTGAAGTCAGCGTTGAGGTTCCCACACCAACGATTACAGATACATTGGTTCCAAGCATCACCTTGACCCCGACAATTACGCTAACCCCGACTTTAGAGAATCCCATGGTCAGTGTCAGCATGAATACAAACTGTCGTTCGGGACCAGGTAAGATTTACGGTTACATTGGGGCTTTGTTAGTTGGTGAAAGTGCTGAAGTGGTTGGTCAGTCAACGGATGGTCAATACTGGATCATCAAGAATCCCGATCACCCCGGGGAATGCTGGTTGTGGGGGCGTTATGCGACGGTGACCGGGCCGACGGATAACCTGCCAGAATACACGCCCCCGCCCACACCCACACCGACGCTTACTCCTACTCCGGCTTTTTATTGGGAGGGAGAGTGGTCAGCAAGAATAGCTCCGGAAGATGCGGTGTTTTCATTAGTGTACTCCATGACCGTTACTGTTGATGGAAAGGACTTCTATGCAGTTGTGTGTGCCGCTTCAGATTGCTTTATGAATGCGACAGGAACAATCTCTGATGATAACCTGTCTGTCAGTGGGACCTATTCAGCATTTGTGGATCAAACAGGAGTCTTTGAATTGTATGCTTTGGGAATGGATCAATTCCAGGGATATATCACCCAGGATGCGGATATTTTGGGTTGGTGTGGCGGCAGGGGGGGCGCAGGCATTCCTTCACCGTGTCTGAAGCCCTAATAGCTATAGGTGAAAAGGATCTCTATCGTGTTAAGCGAGTGAACTATTTGACAATATAGAACTATTGTTCTATAATAGAACCTACAAGCATCGGTTATTTTGTATCTTGGAGGTTCTAATGAATGTCAGTCAATCCATCAAATCATCTTTTTCTACTTCTTTCGCAAGCCTGAAATCCCGTAAGGGTATCTTATACATCCTCATATTTATCATGGCGCTGGTGGCGTTTGAGGCGTTTAATTTCAGTACGACCGATTTTGCGCTGTCGGATGTGTTAGGCGATTTGCGTTTTGCCGGCGTCCGGTGGGCGACGTTGCTCTCAATTGCCTTTTGCGGCATAGAATTTGCCGGCATTACCCGACTATTTACCCCGCAGAACGAGAATGAAAGCAAGCGGAATACTTGGTTCATGTTTGGCGCCTGGATCCTGGCAGCTACGATGAACGCTATCCTGACCTGGTGGGGCATTGTCATGGCTATGCAGACCCATTCCGTTCTTAGCGCGGGTGTGATGAATAACGTATTTGTGAGCGATGTCGTGCCGATCTTTATCGCTTTAATGGTCTGGGTGATCCGTATTCTGCTCATCGGCACCTTATCAAAGAAGGGCGAAAGGATGCTGAACGAAGTATCGGGCAATGGGAATTCAGGGTTGTCTCGCAGGGAGTTAAGGCAGGCGCAGAGCAGTGCTGCACATCCGAAGGCATCTGCGCGCTCTGTCCCTGTCGGTTTCAACAAAGCTTCGGTTGGTAAAGCTAACTCAGGCAAGGACAGCTATCGTCCGGATCCGCAGTATTTCCCCATGCAGAATGAAAATGTCGCTTATCGTTCATTAAAGGCTTCACACTTGAATCGACGGTGAGGGACGTGTAAACGATTGACATATTTTCGAACACATAGTAAGATAGCGGACGTGAACCAAGTCCGGTTTGGCGAGGTAGCTCAATGGTAGAGCAGTGGACTCATAAGCCATTATTTTATGGTTCTAGCCCGTCTCTTGGCTCTATCCTCATTTTGGCGAAGTAGCTCAATGGTAGAGCAGAGGACTCATAAGCCTTTGGCTGGCGGTTCGAATCCGCCCTTCGCCATTATCCCATAATAGGGAGTGAAGTTTCGAAGCGATCTCTTCGAACCTTTGAGAGCTATTTGGTTGTTAAGGTGCCGTCCTAAAAATAACCTTAGCGCCAGATGGCGCATCGCACAAGCTGTCCGGCCTGATCGCCGGACTCTTGTGTTTAAAGGTCCTGTACGCTTACGACCTTCTGTTCAGATATTAACAGTTCAACATCTGTTTCGGGAATCAGGTAAATGGATTTTGATTTCGGGTCTATGCGGATTGCGTTCTGAAATGAGCCCCGCTTGATCATTCTTTGCACGGTTCTTTGTGAAATACCCAGGCGTTTGGCCACCTCTTTTGTTCTGAGCATTTTCATTGTTAGATCTCCGATTGAACGTCATGTACGTCAATTATTGTAGTGTCATATTCACCCCCTGTCAATAGCTTACGCAAAGCGCACTTCCAAAGCCCTGGTAGCCCCTGATCGGTGGCGCTCGGTTCAGCGTTCCGCAGTCCCTCGCGCTCACCTTGGGGCTTGGTTTTCATTCGCCTTCGCCTGCGCTTTCGCGTCGCTCCGGTTTAACTTGGCCTTCGGCCACCCCCTCCGCTAATAAATATAATTACTGAACCTTCGCTCTCTCCGACAAATTCCGGGACTGCGCCCCAAACCCTACGCTCCTTGAAAGATAACCAAACATCCCCGCCCTTTATGGTCGTGCGTCGCTCCGGGATTTGGGGCTTGCCCGTCAAGAGACTCCGTTCGCTTCGTTTTCTTAAACGCTCCGGAAGGCGGCGCTTGGCCTGCGACAACCTACGCTCGCTTCTGCTGGTCATCCGGCGAACCTCAATCGCTCCGCAATAGCTCCCTCAGTCGAAGACTGCTCTTCGAGCAAATAAAAAACCTTCGGTCGCTAATGCTCCGCTCACCAAGATCAGGTCGGGCTTCGGCTCATCGGCGTCGCTCATCAAACTGCGACGCCGTTCAGCCTTTTCAGCCCTCCCTTGCTTTGCACCCTTCGGGAAAACAATCGCTCGCACTCGTCGGCCTGTCGCCCCTCCCCCCGCCGGGCAGGCTCCCCCCAACCCCTGCGCTGCTCTCGCTTCGCTCGTCCGCCCTCCGGCGGCACGCAACGCAGAGCGGTGTCTCTAAGCCCTCATGGGGGGTGGGGCTTTCCGGGCGCCCCGCCGTCCCTGTGCTCCCCGCCGAAAAACTCGGCGGGTCCCCGGCGCCCTGCCGGCCTTCCTCGTGCTCGCTCATTCGCTTCGCCATTGCGGGATCGCTTCGCTCCTCGCGTTCGGTGTCCCTCCGCTCGTCTCTTGCTCCCCTCAAAGGCTTCGCTCACAAACATGGGTCGGGCATGGTGTCGGGTCGTTCGGCTTCGCTCACTCAAAGAGTGGTCTTCGAGTATTAAACTGCTTCGCCGAACCACCCTCCCCAGCCCTCCCGCAAACGCCATCGGCGACCGCTCCTTCTCGGACGGCTCGCTCTCGCTCTGCGGGCTCGCTGCGCTTCCTCGCCTTCGGGCTACCCACTCAAAGGGTGCTCTTCGAGCTAGGGGGCTTGTTTTTATCTGTATTTCCTCTTCGTTCCTCTTTCGCCCCCGGGTGCCCTTCGGCTCGGGCTTGCTCGCCCCCTTCCCGGCTCGCCGTCCGCTACGGGCGGTTAAACGCCGAAAGGTATTCTCTATGATTTATTAATATTAAAAATCATTCGAGTTCAAATATTGTTTTATAATAAATAATTGATCTATATAATTTTGGATCTCTTTAGTTTGTTATTTTACTCATAACTTAATATAGGAGGGTTCTATAATGGCTGATTTCATAAAACTAACTTGTCCTTCTTGCAATGGAAAACTTAAAATTACAGATGATATTGATCGTTTTGCTTGTGCTCATTGTGGTACAGAATTTTTGGTTAACCGAAAAGGTGGCATTATCTCATTACATCCTATTGTTAACGAATTGAAGAATGTTAAAAAAGGTGTAGATAAGACAGCTTCAGAATTGGCAATTAAACGTCTTGATAAAGAAATTTCTGAGATCGCCCAAAAAATTAAAAATTTAGAAGCGAATAAGTATGAACCTCTAAAATCCTCATTTGGTGGTTTTATAAGTGCAGTATTATTTACCGCATTTTACCTTTGGGTTGACAGTGATCCATATATAATTTGTGTTGGATTATTAATTCTTGTGGACATTGGAACGTTTATATTTTTGGTATCTGAAATTAATTCTATAAGTGAGTTTAATGACAGAATAGATAATTTGCATAATCAAAAGGTAAATAAGATAAAACAACTTCAACGTCACAGGAGGATTGTTGACGAATAATTAATGTCTTCTTATAAATCTATTATGATTATTTATTATTCGATAGGAATCTTAGTATTTATTTGTTTAATCATAAATCCAATAGCTATTTTTTACATTATTCCATTAATCGTTTCCATTCGTTTCGTTTTTTATCGCGATTTCGCGCACATCACTCTTCTCCCGCCCCCCCCAAATAAAAACTAAAAAACATCTTCCTGCTCACCCGGAGGGTGCTCTTCGAGCAAGAGCACTCTTCGATTGAACGGCTCCCCGCCGGACGGTGTCGGCTAACGCCTTCCCGCCGGCGTTTTGCCATTTAAAGACCGCCTACCCCCCTCGGCTTCTCTCATTTTCGCGCCGTCGCTCGTGGGCGACAAGGCCAGGCTGCGCTCCTCTCTGCGTTCGTCGGCCTTGCGCCCCCTTCGCTTTTCCGGCGCTTTGTTCGCTTCGCCCTCGGTGGGGGCGGTTTTCTGTGGCGGCGGCGCTTCGCTTCTTTTTCGGCCTTTGGCCGGGTGCCTCGCCTGTGGCTCGTGTCTTTCTTTTCTGGAGGTGTCCTGTGGTTTCTGTCTTGTTCTGTGGTTCTCGTTCGTTTTCTTCTCTGTCTGTTGTCTCTTCGCCTGTCTCCCGTTGGTTGGCTGCCGGGGGTGGGGTGGTGTGTGGGTCTTCGGCTGGCGCCGATGCCCTCGTGGTTCGTTCTGCCCTGGCTGCGGGTGGCGCGTCTGCTTTGCTTGTCCTGGCTGCTTTTTCCTCTTCCGGTGCTGGCGCTGCTTCTTGTTCTTCGCTGCCCTCTGCCCGGGCTGCGGCTTCTGCTGGGGCTTTTGTGGTCTGGCTGGCTGGGGGTCCCCTTTCTCTGCCTCTGCGTGCCCGTCTGGCCGGCCGTTCTGCGGCCGCGGCTGTCCTCGCTTCTGGTGGGGTGGTGTTCTCCCCTGGGGGTGCCCTGGGGCCGGGGTCTTCTTTGGCCGTGGCTTGCTTGGTGTCTCGCCGCTGCCCGGTGTGGCTTTTCTCCCCCTCGCCGTCCCCCGTCCGTGGCATGGCGGGTGCCTGGGTGCCGTCTTTGTTCTGTGGGCTGCCTTGCTTCCGTTTTGTGCCCTCGCAGCTTTCGTTTGGTTATTAAGGTGTGATTATTGTTTGCTTTGCCCGGGCTGCTGCTATTCTGCCTTCACTCGATATTACGCATAGGCTTTTGGATGTGTTTTGGGATTTCCGACGATGGAGAATTAAAGAAGTTATATTATGCAACCAGGTAGTAATTATAGATCAAATTTTAAAGATTCCTAATCAAATTAAATCCGTAGTCTCAAAATTCTTGGTTGAATTTTAAGTTTGCAGATTATTAAACTCGACATGTATTTACTGATTCCTTATTTTTCTAATTGATCTCTACTTCCAATTGATTTCAGGTAGATTAAATCTTCTCAAATGGCTTTCTTATTAAGAACTAAGAATTTTGAATAAAGGTCCCGAAATGAGGGGCATTTGTCGTCTATAGCGGCTTGTTGATAATCTGAAAGATCTAGATGAGCTATAAGGCTTTCTATTTGGTCTTGAGATTTATTATATTTTTTACCTATGAGATTTAATATTTTATCTAATTCTTTTGTTGGATGGAAAAATTCTCTCTCTGGAGAAATTCTTGTCAAATCATATCCAAGTTGATTTTTAATATTTTTTATTGAGAGACTTTGATCGATTTTGGGAAATAGATCTGGCATAGATAATAGCCACGCCTCAAATTCCATAATTGAAAAATGTATTTGTACATGACAACCTTTTTTCTCAAAACATTTTATTGTTTTTTGGTGTCCCTCAATAAAAGATTTTATTACGCTATGATCTATATGATTCACTCGTTTTTTGTAAGCCTTGCTGTACATATCTCGTATTGCAATAATCATGGAAAAGCCCAAATCAATTAATCCTTCGTACCTATCCTTAATATAACTCAATACTCTAGTATCATTTCCAACGCAAATTAATTCAAAATTGATATTATAGTTTGGATCTTCATATTTATATGGAAATTGTCTTTGTTTATCTCCCACTACTTCAAGACATGTTAGAGAGATATTTTGGTAATTAAATACATTCAAAATTAATTTTCTAAGAAAAATTAATTCACAATGGCCTTCTGTGAAAATAGCTACTTTCTTCATCGTTCAGTATTTTTAGTGTTTCCTGTAAGATAGAAATCTGTTGTTAAGAGATCAAAGTTATTAAGCCCTGTTAATTCAAAATTGTCAAACATTTTTTTCGAGGTTCTATAGTTATAACCATAACATCTACTTCCTTCACGTTTGAGTATAAACCAATGCTCAATGGGTACACTATTCATAACAAATTGGTCATTGGTTGTCATAATTAACTGAGCCTTATACTTCTTTGCTTTATCGATCAAGATCTTAATTAATTGTGTTGAACGCTTATAATCAAGCCCTTCCCCCATATCATCAATCAATATTGTTCCAGGTTTTTCAACCAAAAAGAGGAAATTCAATTGAATTAATAAAGATAACGCACGAAACATTCCTTGAGACATCTCATGTTGATAGGTCTCACCATTTAAATCACTCTCCAAAACATATAGTTCTTGTATCTTAGATACAAGCATTTCTGAAGGAACTTTGCCCATAAGTGAAAGTTTCTCAGGGGTTTTTGTGTTGAGATCTTCAATGTTATACCCCAGTTTATTCATGTCATTAATTATTTCTTTATTAAAATCCTCTTTATATTTCTTATAACCAGCTAGAAAAAATTTAACTGCCTTATCTGTGTCTTTAATATTAATATTCGATATGGGTTCTCCAATTTCCGAGTGAATAAGGAGAGTATCTTTCCCCATTTTTTCACCAAATAGGTATTTTACGCACTTATCTGCCCAACGATAAATTTTTTCCAGGTAGGGGTGTTGAAGATTGTCCCGCCTTGCAACGGCAGCAACCTCATTTTTAGGTGTTTGAAAATCAAAAAATTTATTTTCTTTTTTAAAGAAAATTTCCCCTTTTCCATCTTCTTTTCGATCTAAATATGTAACACTATTAATAATCAGCTTTTCCCTTAAAACACACTTATCTTTATATTTTAATCTGTATTCATAATCTTCTTTTTTATCAGAGAAATTAACTTGATAATTTCCTTCGCGAAAGGGGATTTCTCCTTTTCTTGATAATAGAATGGCTAAGCCATTAATTACATTCAAAGTTCGTGTTTTTCCCACAGCATTTTGCCCAACAATTAGGTTTATTTCTCCAAAAGAAAAATTTTTTATTTTCCATTCGTTTGGCTGATTTATAAATTCAGAATATGTTATCTTATCTAGACGCATAAAATTCTCTCCGGAACAACCCCAACTAATGTCTTTATTCAATATATAATATAACACAATTAACAAGGGAAAATTATTTAAAAGAATATTTTTCGATACTGTTTCTAAAAATTCTTCAAATTCTTCGAAAATGGTGCCAATCGTAAATTCGTATCTATTTATTACTAATTTGATCAGTTCTGAACTGTTTTAAGATTTTATTTGATGAACTTTCATTAGCTTATCAATATGCACACTCGTGATCAGCGGGGGGATAAGATCCTACGAGATTTGGTTTGGAACCTGATAATCAACACCAACCATGCCGAATACCAAGAAAAATAATTGAAGCCCGCCTTGCAGCGAGCTCTAAAATTATTAAGGTAGATATTAATAAGTTAAGGGACTAAATATAAGTTATAATTAGTAAACATGGATATGATCTAAGATATTTCGTCCTTCTAAACTGCTTGTTCTTCTAAAAATAAGCCAAAAAAACCATAATCAAGCTTCCTGTCATCAAGTTTTCGTTGAGCATGAGCGAAAATTCCTCTTGAAAATGTCAGAGGATCTTTATTTACTTAAACTTTTATCATCCAATAGCAAGAAGGGAATAATATATTGTGAGAGTTGCCCTAATTACAGATCCCAGGGGCATGAATTATCCTGTCTCAATTCAGGAAACATATTATGAATCACTTCAACACGTTGCAGATAATATTGCTGCCGCTGTTAGTAGGTTGGGGTATCAATTCAAACACCTCAAAGCAGATCATGATCTGCATGATAATCTCATAAGTTTCGATCCCGATTTTGTTTTTAACCGCTCTAATCGTGAGAATTCCGATCATAGGTTTGCTTATACGCCCCATCTTTTGGATAAGCTTGGTATCCCTTATACTGGGCCTAATGCTCAAAATTGTGTCACCGCCTATAACAAATACTTAACAAAGAAAATTCTTCAAGACTTAGAAGTTCCAACCCCCAGGTTTGCTTTAGTTGATAATCCAAAGGACATTCAAATTGCGGACAATCTGTCTTTCCCTCTTCTTGTCAAACCCGTCATGGGTGGCTCCAGTCTGGGGATCGAAGGTGAAAATCTGGTATTCAGAAAAGATTCCTGTCAGATCATTTGCTCAAATTTAATCAATAATTTTGATAGGCCGGTTATTATCGAGGAATTCCTTAATGGAAGGGAATTTACAGTGGCGATATTGGGTAATGATCCTCCCAAAGCCTTGCCAATCCTTGAATTTATTAATTTTTCTAATGGGGATTATCACTTCAGAAGCTTTACTTCCAAAATGATTTTGAGTAAGTATGAGAAAAAGTCTTGTCCTGCCCTTATTTCAAAACAACAAGGAAATGAGATAACTGACTTGGCATTAAGAGCCTATCATGCACTGGGCTGCCGTGATTACGCTCGCATCGATATTCGCTGGGATGAAAATAATACCCCTCATGTTTTAGAGGTTAATGCCTTTCCAAGCCTCGTTTCAGACGGAAGTTCATTTGCCCTGATAGCGTCAGCCACTGGATTATCTTTTCAGGATCTTATTGATGAAATATTGAATATTGCAATCTCAAGAATTCACTTGAATTGATAATAATAATCATATTCACGCAATAGAATAAGATAATCCGGTAAAGCTGAAAAGCAGAAGCCCACCTTGCGGCGGGCTCCAGTTTGCCGGATGAGGGGGGCATCCGACATCACTATTATATCATGTAAACTTTGTGATTTGGCAAGAGGATTTCATAAAATTTAAATCATTGAATCCACTTTAAAAATCATTTATAATAATTTTCTAACTGATTATAGGAGGGCAATTCTGATGAATAAACTAATAAAAGCAATTCAAAACTTCATCAAAAACAATAAATCATTCCTTTCCTTTGTTTTCATATTGACTTTGATAGTCCTTCTCATTACAACACTATTTATATTATTCAAGCCAAATACTGGCCAAAGCATCCTTTTTAAACCTTCAGAAGATATTGATTATAAAAAACCCTTTGTCCTGGAATTTTATTTTGATCTTATTCAACCCACGGATTCAAATGGCCGTCAATTCCAATTAAAATTTTCAGAAGTCGTCATTTATATTCCCGAAGACAGAAATGATGGTTTTGGGAGCATTTGTTTTGAGGGTTTGACCTTAAAGTCTCATATTCTATATGAAGATTCTTTCGATGAATATTCTTTGTCTGACCCTATGCTTTGTTTAAATGCCGAGGATTCAAAAAGCTTTCTCAATATTAAGAGTCATGACAGAATAATAAAACACCATTTTGTTTTAGATGATGAGATGAGCAAACAATATTTATTTGTTTATTCGCCGCATTTGGAAAATTACCCCAATGATAGATTTTTTGTTGAATTAGAAATGCATAGTGATATTCTTTTTGAAGAGAATAATTTCCAATATGTTTTTGAAGATTGCCTAAACGATTATTCAATACATATCAATTTTCAGGAAGATCCATCCAAACAATATATAATCACAAAAGATTGGCAGGTCTCATCTTACGCACCACAACCCCACGGACCATTTGACTTCCCTAATCCTGATACTTATAACCTTGAATTTTCCAGACCTTTGTATGTCAAATTGATGGTAATGATTCCATTAATAGTTATTTTTATCTTTGAATTTTCATTGCTTTTTGCGGATACCTTTGCAACATTCATAAAAGGTTCGGTGGGTTTATTCTTTGGTCTATTCAGCATTAAGTCAGTGATTTTCCCTTATGACATTAACCAAATAACTTATCTGGATAAATGGATTAGTTTCTTGTTTTTCTTCTTCCTTATCGTTTTATTGTTTTCTTTATTTTCTCGGGTTTTTGCCTTGATAACGAGCGATAATCGATTCATCCCATATAATTTAGTAAAATATAAATTAGATAATGATTCGTAGTGCTTTTATAATTTAATTTGCCAGGAGGGATCCATGCCTTTATATCAACTAACATCCCAAGATACAGTCAGCCAAGTCAAACCGTCTTCTTTTCAAAGCGAAAAACAACTCCAGGGTTTATTTGAAGCCAATCTCGAAAAATTATTAGGCGTCCGCTTTATCGCAACAGAATTCTTCACCGGCGATCGTCAAAAGGGCAGGATCGATACCCTTGGTCTTGACCAGGATGGTTCGCCAACCATTATCGAATATAAAAAATCCAGCAAAGAAAATGTCATCAATCAGGGGCTGTTTTATATGGATTGGCTTGTGGACCATAAAGGCGATTTCACCATGGCAGCCCAGGAAATCCTTGGCGATCAGGTGGCTATCGATTGGTCCCAACCTCGTCTTATCCTAATTGCCGAGAGTTTTTCCGAATATGATAAATATGCCGTGAATCGCATCGGTGCGAACATCGAATTATGGACTTACCGCCGTTATGGTGAAGAACATCTATATTTGGAACCCATATTTACCAGCACCCCATTAAAAAAGATTTCAGCTGAAGAGAGCTCAATGGACGCTTTTCCTGAAACTTTTTCTGTAGATGATCATCTCGAAGGGAAGACCGAACTAATCCAATCCTTATTTTCAGCTTTTCAAGAGAGATCATTTGCCCTAGCCGATGAGGGCGAGATCATTGAAAAACCAAACAAGATGTATATCAGTTATAAACATGGGAAGAATTTTTGTGAGCTCAAAGTTCAATCCCAAGAACTCAAAATGTGGCTCGATATCCCCAAACATGATTTGATTGATCCCCATGATCTTGCCAGGGATGTTTCAGAGGTGGGTCATCATGGTACAGGGGAGGTCGAGGTCAAACTTTCTTCTATGGATGAATTGGACCAAGTTATGGATTTAGTTGAACAGTCCTATCGGGTGACGACCTAATCTAATTTATTACGATGACTAAATCTTCCCATTTTGCCTATCTGGATGAATCCTATTACACAACGGATCATGATTTTGGAGCTATTTCGTTAATCAGTTTCCCAGCGTGCATTAAGGAAAATCTTGAAGCAAAAATTAATCCGATCATTTCTCAATTCCCCAGTGAATACAAATGGTCATCCTTCAAGAGCAACAGATACTTCGAAAGGTCAAAACAAATTTTCAATATCCTCTTTGATCTAGCTACACGAGGGTGTCTTCGTATTGATTCAATCATCTGGCAGACAAACGATCCCCGTTATCCACGCAACCAAACAAATACAGGAGATAAACTCAGTGTTTTGTATTATCTTCGGTTGAGAGATACGATGTCAAAAAGATGGGGCCAAAACACCAGTTGGTCCATAAATATTGATGAACAAAGACAAATGGATTGGGATGAATTAAAGGATTACATAGATTATGCGAGTTCTCGTCTTTACACATCAACAATTTTAGGTGATCAATATGATCTTGAGTGGTTAAGAAATAATCCTTTCAAGTATTCTGTTGAAGAGATTCAACCTGTTATTTCAGAAGCTGAACCCTTTGTTCAGATCGCAGATATTTTTGCCGGCGCAGCTGCCTATTCGCATAATGAATCATCCAGGCTGCTAGAATGGCTTGCCTATGACGCACCGCAGCATCCCCCGGACGGTGTTTTCCAAAGGCCGCTGTCCTTGGATGTCCTAGAACCGATGTCCTTAACTCGCCGAGAAATTAATAGATTCAAATTTATAAAATACATTCAAGATTGTTGTAAATCAGAGGTTTATCAAGTCAGTTTGCGTACAAAAAAAGGTTTTCACACATTTTGTGCTGATTCGCCGATTAATTTCTTTTATTCAGGGTGTGAAAAGTAGTTCAAGTAATTTTCTCAATAAGAATCACGCACCTAATCAGTTATAATAATCATTGTCCTAAATTCATACACATTTTCCGAGGGTGTTATGCAAAATTTGTTTCATGAAATGGAAGAACTCTTACGTCAAAAACCTGAATTCTTTTCCCAGGACGGCTCCCTGCTCCGCAATCTCGTCATCGAAAAAGGTCTCAAACTGGATCCAGAATTGTTGGAACTCTTACTCTCCCATGACCGCATCAAGCAACATTTTTTTTCAGAAGTAAAAGATGTTCTCGTCTTTGATAAAGAGAAATTCCTGCAGTTTGTCAATAACAAGGAATTCCTTCCGGATAGCTATACGGCGTTCAAGAATAAAATTGGTCTCAGTGATGATGGTGGGAAAACCCTTATAAGCCAAAAGCAAGATGTTGAATTGGTTTGGCCTTATAAAGATTGTGTCTTGGAAGGTGGGCAGACAAGGGAAGAAGCGAAGCGTGATGAAATCTTTTGGAATACAATCTTAGCGCCTGATGATATTTCAAGATTGTTAGGACCAAAAGTTTTCACAAATTGGATTCGTTTTAATTCAGAGGGTGAAGTTGGGGTTGGAAGACTTTCTAAAAGAGACAACTTAATTATACGCGGAAATAATCTTCTTACTGTAAAATCTTTAGAAAAACGCTATGGTGGAAATGTAAAGTTGATATACATCGATCCGCCTTTTAATACTGGTGCAGATAGTTTTAATTACAATGACCAATTTAAGCAATCAACATGGTTAACGTTCATGCAAAACAGGTTATCCATGGCAAAAAATCTTCTTTCTGAAGATGGTTTATTATTTGTACACATAAGCTATCACAATCAGGCATACCTTAAAGTTATGCTTGATGAAATTTATAAGTTGGGTTATATATGCACATTTAATTTACTAGTAAGACACCCTGATAGAATTCTAAAAGCAGATAAGGATTTTCATGATGTTGTCGAATATCTTTTAGTATATGCAAAAAATCCAAATACAAAAATTGGTAAACCTGAAGTTAAAAGTGGTTTAGATAGATATATCTTTTCAATTGAAGAAATAACAAAAGGAAATCAACTTGATGATGAAGGATTAGAAGATGTCGTTTACTTTTTACCTGATGAGTATGTAATAAATAAAACAGAACCTAAAAAGTCCAATCTAAAACGTATAAGTATTCGTGGTTCTCTCAAGGATGGAAATAGTAGTGGGAGATTTTATGAAAAATTTCTTGCTCCGAAGAAAAGTAAATTTCCACCTTATACTCTTTTTAAGGTTCCCAATATTGGGAATGATGGTTTAGGATTTAGATATTTTTATACTCCCAAAGAGGGAAGACAGAATGGTGGGTATTATCAAGGAGTACCAGAAGATTATACTGGAACAAGAGAGAAGCCATACGCAAATTTTATGGATTTTGTAAATGCTTACAATAATGTTGGTTATGAGGGTGGTATTGAATTCAGAAATGCAAAAAAACCTGAATCATTGATAATGAAAATTTTCGAAATTGCAGATGTCGATGAAGATGATTTGGTTTTGGATTTCTTTTTAGGAAGTGGTACAACAGCGGCAGTTGCACATAAGATGGGTATTCAGTATATTGGTATTGAACAAATAGATTATGGCGAAAATAATCCTTCAGTTAGATTAAATAATGTAATAAATGGCGATCAAACTGGAATATCCGAGGATATAAGTTGGCAAGGCGGGGGAAGTTTTATTTGTTGTGAAGTAATGCAGCTGAATGAGCTTTTCATAAGAAAAATTGAAAAAGTATTAAAGAAAGATTCCTTACTAGAAATCTGGCAGGAAATCCAAAATAAAGCACATCTAAGTTATCGTGTAAATATTAGATCAATAAATGAAAATGTTGAAGAATTTTCAGATCTTTCATTAGAGGATCAAAAGAAATTCCTTCTTGAGGTCCTGGACAAGAATGCTCTCTATGTAAACTATAGTGAAATCGAAGATGAGGATTACCAGATCAGTGATGAGGACAAGCGCCTGAATTATCAATTTTATGGAGATAAGACATAATGTCTGATCTCAATCTCTATAAAAAAATTCAAAACTTTCAGGAAATGGGTGGCGAATTACCCGATCTCCCTGCGTCTATTCCGGAAAACCTCAATCCAACTTTTAAGCTCCGCCCATACCAGGTTGAGGCTTTGCAATTCTTCTTGTATTATCTCAACAGATATCCCGATAGGGTTCGCCCTACACAGCTTCTTTTCCATATGGCCACCGGCAGTGGCAAGACCTTGATTATGGCTGCTGCTATACTCTACCTTTATCAACAGAGGTACCGAAATTTCATCTTCTTTGTGGATAGCACCACCATCATTGAAAAAACCAAAGATAATTTCCTCAACCCTCAGTCCTCAAAATATCTCTTTGCACAAAACATAAAAATTGATGGGGAAGTGGTCACAATTAATCCGGTGGATAACTTCCAATTTGCAAATCCGAATTGTATTAATATCCTTTTCAGCACAATTCAAGGGTTGCATACCACCCTTAACAACCCCCGGGAAAACGCACTTACATATCTTGACTTTGAAGATAAAAAAATTGTCCTGATTTCCGATGAAGCTCATCATATTAACGCCCTCACAAAGAAGCGATTAAATGTCACGGATACGGAAAACATCACGTCTTGGGAGGGGACAGTTAACCGTATCTTCAAATCTAACCCTGAAAATTTATTGTTAGAATTCACCGCCACAATTCAACTGAGTCATCCCGCGATTGCTGAGAAATATCAAGATAAGATCATCTATAATTATCCCCTCAAACGCTTCCGCAAAGATGGATATTCCAAAGAAGTTCATACCCTGCCAACGGATATTCCCCGCATGGATCGTGCCATTCAAGCCATAGTCATCAGTCAATATCGCAAAAAGGTGGCTGAAAGGCATCAAATTGCTCTAAAGCCAGTGGTGATGATGAAGGCCAATTACGTTAATCCCCCCACGAAACGTGACAAGAACAAGGTCGTTTCCGAGGAGTTCCGTGAGAAATTTCTTGCGAAGGTGGCCTCGCTCACTTCATCGGACCTAGCCTCAGTCCGTGACAGCACAGATCAGCCTGTTGTAAAGGACGCATTTAAATTCTTTGAGGAAAATCATATCTCATTAGAAAACCTAGCCATGGAGCTCAGCAATGATTTTTCTGATGAAAAAGCCCTCTCAGTCGATTCTAAATCCGATAGCGAAGAGCATCAGATCTTAGTCAATTCCCTTGAAGATCCACAGAATGAGATTAGGGTGGTCTTTGCCGTGGAAGCCCTCAACGAGGGTTGGGATGTACTCAACCTTTTTGATATCGTTCGGCTGTATGATACCCGTGACGCAAAAAATGGTATCCCCGGGAGGACTACCGTTTCCGAAGCTCAGCTGATTGGTCGTGGTGCCAGGTATTATCCTTTTCAATTATCAGATCTCCAGCCGAAATACCAGCGCAAATACGATGATGAAGAAGATAACCCCCTTCGCATTTTAGAAGTCCTTTATTACCACAGCGCTCATAACCCCCGTTATATTCAAGAGCTTCACACGGCTTTGGTCGATATTGGCATGAAGTCTTCCAATGTTCGTCAACTCCACTTGGAATTAAAGGACTCGTTTAAATCCTCAGATTTATGGCAGCAGGGGGTCCTGTTCAAGAATAAGCGGGTTCGCAATGACAATGCGGAAGTGTTTGAAATTCGTGAGTCATTAGTTCAAAAATCATATTCACATCGTTTTATGACAGGTTATGGGGTTGAACAAGATCTTCTTGATAATGGGGATCAAGTGGATGAGCTCCGCACGATTACAACAACCATCAAGCTGAATTCTTTCAGTACTCATTTATTGCGATCTGCCCTAGCTCGTATTAAATTTTATGAATTCCGAAATCTCCTGAAATACTTTCCAAATTTGAAATCCATTACAGAGTTCATTACCTCAGAGGATTATCTTGGTAAAATCGATGTGACCCTCACCGCCACACAATCTCAATTATCAAACCTTGATCCGGATACTAAATTACGCATTTCAGTAGACGTCCTGCAAAAGCTAGCTGATGATATCCGCAAAGGGACACCTGAGTATGTCGGTACGGAAGAATTCAAACCCTTCGCTGTAAGACATATCGTGAAGGATGAAGTCAAATTCAAGAAAGAATATAATCCCGTATCCGATGTCGGCACGGGTATGCGTGAGACTTCAAATACGGAGTACCATGCCGACCTTCAAAAAGAACCCTGGTATGTCTATGATGAAAACTATGGCACCTCAGAAGAAAAAGCCTTAGTCAAGTTCATTCAAAGTCAAATTCCCGAACTAGAAAAGCATTATCGTGAAGTCTATTTGTTGCGGAATCAAAAACTTTTCCAGATCTACGATTTCGATGAAGGCCGTCCCTTCGAACCGGATTTTGTCCTGTTCTTAACAGAAAAAGAGAGCGGAAAGCAGTTGCACTACCAACTTTTCATCGAACCCAAAGGCGAAGGCTTTGTTCCCCTTGACCAATGGAAAGAAGATTTTCTCTTTCAAATCAAAGACAAAGCGAAAATAAATATCGACCTGCCTAAACACGATTTCAAAGTAATCGGCCTGCCGTTTTATAATACAGGAAATAAGCAAGTTTTTGAGAAAGCCTTTTCAGAAGAATTGTTAATCGACAACCGTAATGATTGAAAGTTCATAATTCTAAAATGTATAGTTAGGGGTTTTTATTATGGGAAACCAAAATCAATCTAAAGAACGACCTAAAGAACCTGAAGAAGAACGTAAAGATTCTAATCCAATTTATGATGAACTCAAAATATATGGAATTTTGATTAGCGTTTGTACACTAGTACTTGCTATATTAGCTAATTTTACAGATTGTCGTATTCGTCTCCTTGATTATTTTATTAAAGGATCATTATCAATAATCATCATATTGGGATCGTCTCGCATTATTATAAAAATACGTGAATTAGTTAAGCAGTTTGATCAGACCCAAAGAAAACCTATCTCTAAGAAGTTATTATGTATTGCTATTCCAAGCACAATTTCTCTAATAATTCTAGGAGCTCTATCATTTTTCCCGTTTTTATTTGGAATTCAAAATTATATCGATGGAGAAAAACATAAACATCAAACAGCACTTAATACATTTTGTTATAGTGAAGCAACAGATACACCCACTCCCACCTCGACCAATACAATTACACCAACACCCACATTGACCCTAACGCCAACGCCTACACCAACCCCTACGCCAACAATAACTCCCAGCCCTACACTGGGGTTAGAATCTGCCTGCATTCCAGAAATTTGGGGTGTCTTCCCCCTTGATTATGCAGAAGCTAATACAGAACCTAATGATGATGGTTGCCTCAAATTCTCTGATACGATGTATATTTCCGCAATTTTTGATGGTTTTCGTATCGATCGAGACAATTCATCTCCATCAATAATTAAGGGATTAATCCGAAAAGTAGATTTTACTAGAAGAGTAAATATTCAATTCACAATCGTAATTTATGAATTTGATATTCCCGATGAAGTGGACAAGGGATATATATATTTTGGTTTAATAGATCCGGATGATTATTATATTTATGAGGATATGTTTAGAATTCAAAAAAATGGGATCTCTCTTCCTCATTTCTACAAAGATACATTTACTGCAGAAATTAATAATATTACTGATGGAAGTGAGTTATTTATAAATTTAACCATTGACCGAGATGGAACCCTGAATTATTATTATCAATATAATGGTTCTACTTCAGAGCCTGTCACTCTTCATTATTCTGATAAAAATGATCATTTCTTTATCGGTTATAAATTACCCAAAAATTCCTCTCTGCAAGTAGAGTTTCAAGATTTTCAATTCAATGAATATTGATTCAAATTTCTAATAGCCGTATGTCACGTGTGGCGAAGCCCAGGTGACAAATGAAGTTGTTTTACTGTGTATTGTTAGATACATGTCTTCATAATATTAAGATTGTTAAGATAATTATCTTCTGTGTCAAGTACTAAGTGGGTTCCAAAAGATTAGGTGTATTTTACGCGATTTTCGGAGGGTGATATGGAAAAAATTAAGAAATTAATTAATTATTGGTGTAAGATATTTAAAAAGTCATTATCATCCGCAGCTAAAAGTTTGGATATACGAGGCAACATAATAATAGGCGTAATTTGGGGTTTTCTTCTTTTATTTATTTCTTGGCTTATATCTGGTGATTTGATGAACTATGAATTTATACAAACAATAGTTGGTGATTTACAGGGAGAAATTAGAGTAATTGCAATGCTTATCATTGTTTTTGGGATATTAATCGTGTTCAATTTATTTTATATACCAGCGAAATTTCATGACGATCAAGAAATTGAAATAAAAATTCTTGAGGAGAATCTTAATCTAATAAAGAAAAGAATTTCAAGGAAAAACATAATACCAGTTTGGCCACCAAAAATATGTGTAAATAATAACCAAATAGAGCTCTATATTCCAATAAGAAATGATTCCGGGAAAGAGTTACGCAGTTATTACACTTTGATAAACAGGATAGGGTTTTCGGAAAATGATAATGGAGAAATTAATACTATAGATATTCCTTGTAAGTTAAGTTTGCGCTGGCCCAATGATAGCGGAACTATTGTGTATAGAAATATGGACAAAGCTATATCTCCTGGTGATATTGCATATGTTTCGATTGTAAAAACACATACAAATTTTTTCAAATTGGACACAATTCAAAGTATTCAAAATAAATTTGAAAAGAAAGGTTTTTACTATATTGAGTTTGTTGTTGCCGGAGTTGTTGATAATATTGGAATAAAAAACTGCATAAAAGTAAAACTAAAATACAAAGGTGGAAATAATATCAATATTTTGAATGTGAGTGATTTTGATTGTGAAGAAAATAATGTCTGAACAAGAAAAAATTTATACCTAGGTTAAGTTTCGCGGCTTTCAGCCCATAAAAACTTATCAAATGATAATTCTTGACTTCTTATATATCAAATGATATACTAACTATACGCAGATGAGGTTCAATACGATTCATGCCCAATGACAAAAATGATGAATTACGCCAGAAAGTTAACCGTTTTCTCTCTGATTTCAAAAAGCTAACATACCAAATACCATGTAGAGTCAGAAAGCACAGAAAAAATATTCGAACAATGACTCGGTTAGGGCTTACCAATCAAGATTGTGTTGAGATTATGCTTACTTTAACTCCTGAGCAATATTCAAAAGGTCCGATCAAAGATAAGTTACACCCTGGCAATTATTGGGAGTTTGGGATAAATGTAGAGGGTGAGTTGATTTACATAAAGATAAAAATTGCATCCAATAAACACGGTGATGAGTGGCCGGTTTGTTATTCCTTCCATGACCCTGAATTTCCAATGGATTTTCCGCTTAGCTGATTTATTAATTAATAATTGACATTTTATAAGAAAGGGACATTTCAAATGAAAGAATTTTGTCCATTTTGCGAACAAGAAACACAAATCGAAAAAATCACCCAAACCGAAGAGATGGAAGTCCGTGATCTCGTCATTCCCGTTGAAAGGCAATACTATCGTTGCACGGAATGTGGTGAAGAGTTTGAAGTCCTCGAAGAGGATTACGATCCCTATGCCGAAGCCTATCGTGAATACCGCCGCCGAAAAGGGTGGGTCCAACCCGAAGAAATTAAAGAGTTTCGTGAAAGCCTCGGGCTCACCCAAAAACAATTCAGCAATCTATTAGGCATTGGCATCGCCACCCTCAACCGCTACGAAAACGGCACGCTTCAATCCGAAGCAAACAACCAGATTATTTCTTTGTGCATTAATGATCCTTGGATATTGATGAAGTTCGCTAAAAATAAAAAAGTGATTTTTTCTGAACAAGATCTTAAGCTATTGAATGAAAATATTGAACAGTATCAAAATGGTATTCCCCAATTAGTGTCAGATGCAATTGATCGTTTTGGTTCTTATGAAGCCAGCATCCTAAGTGGTGGTAGAGTCTTAGATTTTCAAAAATTTTCTGAAGTGGCCAAAATTCTTTGTCATGAAACAAGTCAATTTACAACTAAACTTCAAAAATTATTCTTTTATGTGGATTTCAAGCATTATAAAGAATTTAATGCTTCCATAACCGGTATGCAATATGTTCATCTTCCCCATGGGCCAGTACCAGATGAATATAAGACATGGTTGGCTGCCCTTACGGATTGGATGGGAATCCTTGAAACGGAGAAAATCGACTTTGATTTATTTCTGGGTGAAGCGTTTACTTCTAATAGCGACCCAAATCTAAATTTGTTTTCGTTAGATGAACTGAATACGATCAGATACGTCAAAGATTTCTTCAAAGATTTTTCGTCAGGAGAAATTGAGGAATTTTCACATCAAGAAAAAGGCTATGTAATGACAAATCAAAGTCAGTGTATTTCTTATAAATATGCTGAAGATCTACAAATTTAATAATTGGATGTATCAATGAATGATGAAGATGAAAAATTTTATATTGAGTCTTTAGGTCTTGATATTCGGCTGCGACCTTATTCTTTTAATGATTATTTTAGATTATCTGAAGATGAAGATGAGCCTTTAACCGAAAAAGGTAGAGTAAAGAAGATTCTTCACGATCATATTATTTCCCCGCCCGTTGAATTTGAAAATTTCGAGGAAATTTCAGACACTGATTTAGAATGTTTAGGATCAGAATTTCTGAATAAAAATTTTGATTCGGAACTAGAAATTTTCGATGGTGAGGATTTTGCTCATTTTTTTCTTAAAGTAATTAATGATGAAGAAAATAGAGTTGCTGAATCTCGTGAGAAAATTAATGCGTATCTAATTAAATCAAATCAAGAATTAATTAATGATGTAAGGAAGACATTTGAGCCACTATTTAAATCCTCTATTTTTTCACTTCAACCACAAATTAATATTTTAAGTGATTCAATAGCGAATATTTCCCGGAGTATTCTTCTTCCTTACTTGGGTATCCAAGATTCATTAGAAAGTATCTCTAAATCAATTTCCTCGATAAACCAACTGTTGATTGAATCCTTGCAAAACCAATTTGATAGTTTTGCTAATTGGTTTGAAATCCATGATGGTATTTTTGCTCCGTTCCGCAAATATTGGCTATCATTTGAAGAAGAATATAGAATAACTGAGGAAAAAGCTGTTGAAGTACTTAGAAAGTATCATTGGTTGATCTCTCCCAGTATGCCACTTTCCCTCTTATATAAGATTGTCAAAATTGATAAAAAAGGTGGCAAGCATACACGCGCGAAGATAAACCATTTGTTTTATGATTATTTTGAGCAAAATAACAGAATTAATTTACTTCAAATGATTGAAGGATGGGTAAATATACCTTTATTTAAAGGAAGAAAATTCAAAATCATATCTGATTGTGTTGAGGTAATAATTCTTTGTGATTCAAATAATACAAATGCTGCCAATGTTATTGTTCCTACATTAATAGCGCAAATTGATGGAATAATGTCTGAATATTCAGAAATGAATGGATTGTATTGTAAGAAAACCAAGTGGTATAATATTGAAACAGCCCAGAGAATTAATAGAGAAGATTTTATAAAAGAAAATAAATCTCAAATAATGCCATCATTATTAGATGAGTTGGCTACTGAGATTACATTAGATATTTTATTTCAAAATGCTTTTCGAGGTAAAGCCCCAGAAAAAGGTATTCTTTTCAGTCGTCATAAAATTATGCATGGGGAAAACTTATCTTATGGCCGTCGAGATTATATGATTAAAGCTTTTCTTATTTTAGATTTTCTCGCCCATATAATAGATGCAACTTAATAATTATTTTTCTCTAAATAGAAGTTATATTTCTTTGTGCCATTTTTCCTAATTATTGATTTTATATTTTTTTTGCTGAGCTGAATTAAGAATTGAAAAATATACATATAATAAAATATTTGTAATATTTTTTACTTCATTATATGAGGTATTTATTTATAATAATCTTTCATAATCAGTACTATAAACCCTATTAATAAAACAATTAGATATGTTGTTGATATTGTCCCCTTAATAACATCAGGAATGCTAATATCAATTATGTAAAGTAAAATAGAAATAATAGATCCCACTAGACCAATACATGAAATAATGTTCTCTGCTTTCATTGATTGGTTTTTCTCATATCTTATTTCGCTTAATCCCTTGATGCGGCATGTTGGTTTTATTGAAATAAGTTCAAATTTATTATCACAATTAATTGATAATTGAATAATAAATTCATCATTAGGATTTATGAGAGTTGGATAGATTATTATTTGATTTTCATAACAATCGATTTTAATATCTAGATTTTCTGGAAATGTTTTGATGATTTCATACTGTGTTATCTTCATGTTTCCATTAAAAACTAGTTTTATAGGAGAATCAAAATCACTTCTTGTTATAGGTCTATTGCTTGAGTTGTATATATTAATATTAATTTTGTAAAGTTTATTTGAATAATGAAATAAGTTTACATTCGTTTTTGATCTTCTTTCTTTTCTAATAATAAGGTTTTTTTCTAAAATTGAGTAACTTAATCCACCCTTTCTTTTTTTATAATACTTTTTTATTGTTGGTGCGATAAATGCTATTAAACTTACAGTTACTCCAATAAATTGCCACACCGGATCTCGTAATACCTCAATCAATTTATTCCTCCATTTTATATTATTTATAACTAGGATATTATCGCTCCTGTTAATATTGAATTATTGTGGCTTCCCAAATGTATGCAAGAATATTTTATCATACGTCAATATTGTTTTCGATACCCTTGGTTTCAATTATATTGAATTATTTCGAATTCACCCTGCCTTTACCCTTGATTAAATTCATAAATATATATAAAATAATAAATAACACCACTCGAAGATAGCTTCGAGCATCGTCACTACGGATTCACCATGCCCAAACGATCCAGAGGCGCGCAGCCAGGCAACACCAACGCCCTCAAACACGGCTTCTATTCCAAACGATTCTCCCAGCTTGAGCTCACCGACCTCGAAACCGCTCTCGGGGAGGGGCTCGGGGATGAGATCGCCCTTCTCCGTGTCCTCATCCGCCGCTTTGTAGAATCCATCGAAGCCCAGGAGGACCTTTCCCTGGAAGACACCTCAATCTACCTCAACGCCATTGGCTCAAACATGACTCGCCTCGCCGGCCTGCTGCGCGCCGACCGGCTCCTCACCGGTTCTGATGATTCTGCTGTCATGCAAGCCATCCACTCCGCCATCTCAGAATTCACGGAGGATCTCAAAGATGTCTAAATGCACCCTCGCTCCCCATGTCGAAGATTTCATCAAGAAATCTCAATCCCTCAAAACCTCAATCCGCACCCTTCGCAGGGAATTTGCCAAATGTCCCGATTGTGATCAATACGAAAATTGCACCCTTCGTGATCGCTTCAAAGAGCGCATCCAAGCAGCCGTCGCCGAACTGACGGAAGAATGGAATCTTGCGGAGTCATTTTGATGGAAAACGATCCCTCTTCTCAACTACTCGCCGAACAGCTTAAGCACCTCAACACCCTCTACAAGGCCCGCATGGACGCCCTCGAGGAAAAACTCAAACACACCAAAGAGATCTCCGATCACCGCCTCTCCGCCCTTGAAGAATCATCCCGTGATCACGAGACCCGCATTCGCGCCGCCACCCAGGGTGTCACCCAGTTCAAATTATTCTCTGGTCTGGCTTCAGGCGGCTCAGGGCTCATGTCCCTCGTTGCGCTTATCAAATCCTTCTTCAATTTCTAATCACACCACACAACCGCCGCCACCATGCCTGCCCTCAAAGATAACATCAAACAGCTTCTCAAGGATGTCGCAAAATTCTGTCGCTATGGCTCAGGTCTCACCCTGCGTCAATACCAATTAGCACCCGCCAAAGCCATTGTCGATTCCGTCATTCATAAGAGGGGTCTGGCTTTTGTTATTATCTTCCCCCGCCAGTCCGGCAAGAACGAGCTCCAGGCGCAGGTTCAAACCTACCTTCTCACCATCTTCTCTATGCTGGAAGCTGAGATGGTCTCCGTCTCTCCCACCTGGAATCCCCAAGCCCACAATGCCATGCGCAGGATTGAACGCGTTCTCTCCAACAATCTCATCACCCGTGACATGTGGGAAAAACATCACGATTACATCTTTCGTGTGGGCAAAGCCCGCATTTTCTTTCTCTCCGGATCCCCCTCAGCCAACATCGTGGGTGCCACGGCCAATGTACTCTTATCCATTGATGAAGCCCAGGATATCCAGATCGATAAGTTTGACAAGGATATTGCCCCCATGGCCGCCAGCACCAATGCCACCCGCGTCTTCTGGGGCACAGCTTGGACTTCCAACACACTCCTTGCCCGCGAATATGCCCTCGCCAAAGCCCTCCAGGAACAGGACGGCATCCAGCGGGTTTGGCGCTTGTCAGTGGATCATGTTGTCCCCGAAGTCCCCGCCTATGGAAAGTTCGTCGCCGAACAGGTGGCCAAATTGGGCCGGGATCATCCCATGGTCAAGACCCAGTATTACTCTGAGGATATCGACGCCCAGGGTGGCTTATTCCCCGCTTCCCGCATTTCTCTTCTTTATGGCGTTCACCCCCCGCAGTCCACACCCGTGCGTGGCCCCATTTATGTAATGACGCTCGATGTTGCCGGCGAAGATGAGAACGAGAATGATGTTAAGAGTCTCTCCAATCCTGCCCGTGACGCCACCGCGCTCACCATTGCCGAAGTCGATCTCTCCTCCGTTGAGGATCCTGGGCTTTTACTACCGACATACCGTATTGTCTTTCGGCGGAAGTGGGTAGGGGTCAAGCATACCAAAATTTATGCGCAGATTCTTGCCTATGCCGAATCCTGGCGCATCCGTCACCTGGTGGTGGACGCCACCGGTGTGGGCGCAGGTTTATCCGCTTTTCTATCCCGTTCCCTGGGTTCCAAGGTTATCCCCTTTGTCTTCAACGCCCGCACCAAATCCAACCTCGGCTGGTCTTTCCTTGCCATGGTGGACTCCGGTCGGCTAAAAGAATTTGCAATACAAACTTCAAATGATTCAGCCGAAGCGACCCCCTCGAAAAATTCTGTCGTTGCGAGCAAAGCGAAGCAATCCCTGAATCACAAACATTCATTATCTACATCTAACCAGGAACTTCTCGACCTCCAAACCGAATACTTCCGCCAGCTTGAACACTGCCAATACGAAATCGTCCCCGGCCCCCAAAAGCAGATCCGTTGGTCCGTTCCCGATGGCACACGCGACCCCGCCTCCGGCAAACTCATCCACGACGACCTCATGATCTCAGCCGCCATGCTCAGCCTGCTTGACGACCAGTCCTGGTCCATCACCGGCCAATCCGAAATCATCAAAGCCCGCGACCCTTTGGATGACATGAAAGGATTCTGACCGTCATTGCGAACGAAGTGAAGCAATCTCTTGTTTTCATTAAAAGGAGCAACACCATGCCCAAAATCAAACAACTTCTCACTGCTAGTAAAGTGCAGCAATCCATATCTCTCGAAGAGGGCTTCGCCTCAATTTCTTTGTGCCCTTTGAGCCCTTCGTGGTTGAAAAATCTTTTCCTAATTCCTAATCACCTAATACCTGATTGCCTGTAGCCTGAAAAGGCTTCGAACCAAGGAGCAACCCCATGCCCAACACCAGCCTCGCCTTCGGCATCGACCTCTCCCGATACAACACCTCCCCCGACGGCAAAACCAAAGTCAACTTCGACACCATCGCTGCCCATGACCCCGAAGTCGTCTTCATTGCCATGCGCGCCGGCATTTCCTGGGGCTATCAAGACCCCTGGTTCGCCTACTACTTCCAAGAAGCCGGCCGTATCGGCCGTGTCCGTATGGCCTATCACGTCCTTTACCCAGGTGAGTCCCCGCAAGCCCAAATGGATAACCTCTTCCGCATTTTAGGGGATATCGATTTTTCGATTACGCCCCTCGTTCTTGACCTTGAACTCGATCACGGGCAAACCCTCTCGCGCATCACCAAATGCACAGCGGACGCACTCAACATCATCCAGAAACGAACCGGCCGCACCCCCATCATCTATTCCCGTGCTGGGTGGGTCAATCAATACCTGAAGGTTGCTGATCTCCCCGCAGTTCACTGGTGGTTGGCTCAATACCGCTGGCCTTGGCCCTATCCCCTCTACACCCCCGAGCACGCCTGTCCCCCAGCTATGCCAACAGGCATCACATCCTGGCTCGTCCATCAGACGGCCGCCCGCGGCGCGTCCATCGGAGCAAAAGCCAATTACTACATGGACTACAACCGCTGGAACGGCGACAAAGCCGCCGTCCTCAGCTACATCAATCAGCAGGAAATGATCCCCGTCACCTGTCCCCTCGACAATCTCCCCTGTACCGGTGGCAAGCTGGAGATAAAACAATAAAAGTTCTGTCGTTGCGAGCAAAGCGAAGCAATCTCTGATTATCTCATGCCAAACAAACTTACCAACTTCCTAACAAATATCTTCTCCCCACTTATCGAAAAAACGGTAAGAGATCAGCTTGCTATTACCGAAACCGACAACACCTTCTTCATCGGCACCCGCCGCTACGACGAATCCGACCGTGACCGCCTCGAATATGACCGCGCATCCATCCTCGACCAATGCCTCACAGCCTGGCGTGAGAACCCCCTAGCACGCCGCATCGTCGAGCTCACCAGCCAGTACGTTGTTGGGGGAGGGCTGGATATCAAGTGCCAGGACGAAAAAACCAAAGTCTTTATCGATCAATTCTGGAACCACCGTCTCAACCGTATGGAATCCCGTGTCATTGAAATGTCTGATGAGCTCACCCGCACGGGTAATCTCTTTGTGCTGATCAGCACCGACCAGTCCGGCATGTCTTACATCCGCATCCTGCCGGCGTCTAACATCGATAGAATTGAAGCCTCTCCCAATGATATCGAACAGCCGATAATCTTTGTTGCCAAAGCAGATCAGGATCTCAACCCTGTCACCTATGCTTCTTATGATCACCTCAAGGACGCAGTTGACGGCTCTGGCAAGTTCCCGCCTGTTGTCCTGCACTATGCCATTAACCGGCCAGCCGGTGCGCAGTGGGGTGAGTCCGACCTCGCACCCTTGCTCATATGGCTCCGACGTTATTCTGCCTGGCTTGAAGACCGTGTCCGCCTCAACCGCTTCCGAAACGCTTTTCTCTATGTCGTCACAGGTCAGTTCACCTCAGAAGCGTCCCGTAAAGCCCGACAGATGGAGCTTGCCGCCAATCCGCCGTCGCCTGGTTCCATTCTTGTCACGGATGAATCCGAGACCTGGTCCGTTATCTCACCCAAACTCGAAGCCCTAGACGCCATGCAGGATGGCTTGGCGCTCAAAAAGATGATCGCCGCCAGCGTGGGGTTGCCCCTGCATTTCCTTGCCGAGCCCGAAAGCACTACCCGTACCACAGCCGAAGCCGCCGGCGGTCCTACGTTTCGCCGTTTTGAGCAGCGTCAGCAGTTTTTCCTCTGGTTGCTTTCCGATCTTTTGAATGTGGTCATCAGCCGCCGTGCTTTATTGGATAAAACGGTCAAATCTGATGGTGAGGTCACGGTGACCGGTGCGGATCTCTCAGCCCGTGATAATGTCTCACATGCCCTTGCCGGTGTTAATATCCTCAAAATGTTGGAACGTCTTTTTGACATGGGGTTGATTGACCAGCGTGAATTGCTCCGCATTTCGTATAGGTTTGCCGGTGAATCGGCAGACATTGATGAAATCCTCTCCAAAAGCTCAGGTAAAGATAACCGAAAGTCTAAAAATAACCTGAAACCCCATAATCCCGACACAGTAAAAACCGATGAGGGTGAGTCCAATGAATAAACCCATATTTGAAGAGGGCTTCGCCTTAATTCCTTTGTTTCCTTTGTGTCCATCGTGGTTAAAAAATCTTTTCCTATTCTAATAAGTCTTCGCCTAGGAGCAGTTATGCCTGAAGAAAAACCTTTCTACTTAACCCAACACCAAGCCCGTTTCACGGCCAGCGCCCATCCCCTACAAACCGGCGAATTTGAGATCTTCTGCATCACAGCAGGGGAGGCTAATGGCTGGACTTTTCCGGGGGAGGTCCTTGAAAAGTCTCTTTCCCTTTGGGATGGCGCGCATTGTTTTCTCGATCATGCCTGGTTTTCCCGCTCCGTGCGTGACCTCGCCGGCCAGATTGTCGATCCCCTTTGGGACGACGAAAACCAGGGCATTCGCGCCACCCTGAAATCCTTCGGTCCTGGTGGTGAACTGTTGACCGAGTTCGGGCGTCAAATTCTCGCTGAAAGTGAGGACGAACGCCCTAAAATTGGCTTTTCCGCAGATATTCTTTTCACATCCAACGCCAAGAAAGTGAGAGAAATCCTGCGTGTCATTTCCGTTGATCTCGTCTACGACCCAGCCCGGGGGGGTGCCTTCCTCCGGGCAATGAACCAAATGAATGGAGGTTTTCCCATGTCCGAAATAAATCAGCCTGTATTACCCAATATCCCAACATCAAACCTTGATCCAGACCCACAGGAAGAGGAAGTCCAGCCTGGTGAAGTCCAATTAGCCAAGCCGCTATCTGATCCATCTCTTCCAATTCCATCAGGAAATAATCCAGAACAATTGGAGCAAGTGCTTTCCGAAGCTCGACAGGTTCGCCTGCAAATGTGCGAAATGCTTTTGGAGTCAACTTTGTCCGCGTCCAATCTCCCCAAGCCAGTCCAGGAGCGTATCCGCAAGCAGTTTCAAGGGCAGGTCTTTGAAGCATCAGTTCTTCAAGAAGCGGTTCAGGACGCCCGCACCATGCTCAGTGAGTTAACCGCCGCCCAGTCCATCAATGGGCCTGGTAGGATTTCTTCGGTCTTCAATGAGCGCGATAAGCTGCAAGTCGCAGTGGATGATTTGTTTGGCAACCCCCGCTCCGATGATTTACAATCACTTTCCGTTCCGTCCCTCTCGGGTGTTCGAGAGCTGTATCTCATGCTCACCGGTGATCACGATCTTCACGGCGGTTATTATCCGGATCGCGTCCAATTGGCCACCACAGCCGATTTCACCGGCTTGATCAAGAACGCTCTTAATAAGATTGTGGTCAACACCTGGGAAATGCTCGGGCGTGCGGGATACGATTGGTGGAAAAACATCAGCCAGATCGAACATTTCAACACCCTGCATGATGTCACCGGCACACTGATCGGCACGGTTGGGGACCTGCCGGCGGTGGCTGAGGGTGCTCCCTATACCGAGTTAGCGATTGGTGACTCCCCTGAGACAGCCACCTTCACCAAATATGGGGGTTATATTCCTCTCACTCTGGAACTGATCGATCGGGATGAGACCCGTAAGCTCAAAGCCTATGCCCGTGAATTAGGTTCTGCAGGACTGCGCAAGATTTCCAAGCTCGTTGCTGAGATCTTTACCGCCAATGCCGGGATAGGTCCGACCATGGCGGATACGGGTGCCTTGTTCAATGCCACAGCGGTAACCACAGCCGGCGGCCATGCCAACCTTCTTACAGCAGCCCTTTCCACAACCGCCTGGGACGCCGCTTGCGCTGCGGTTTACGACCAACCCATGTTGATCAAGAACTCCGATACGTATTACGGCACAGGTCCCAAGTTGGCCATCAATCCAAAATTCTGTTTAGTCTCTCGTGCCTTGCAGAAGACGGCTTTTGAAATTCTCCAGGGCGAATTTGTCCGTGAGCAGGACTATGTCTACGACAATGTCCTCAAGGGTTCAGCCGTCCCGATTGTGGTACCGGATTGGATTGACCCCACGGACTGGGCGGCAGCTTGTGATCCTCTCATTGCCACGGCCATCTTTGTTGGCGAGCGTTTCGGCATCATGCCCGAGATCTATGTCGCCGGCGATGAACTTTCCCCCGCCGTCTTCATGAGCGACGAACACCGTCTCAAAGTCCGCCACTTTCTAGCCGTCTGGGTGAACGACTTCCGCCCCCTCCACAAAAACAATGTCGCCGACGCGTAACACTTCTTCTCTCCTCTTCACAAGCGTAGGTCATGTGTGGCGGCCTCCTGGCCGCCCACGTGACAAAACTTCTTTGTGTTCTTTGTGTACTCTCGAAGAGGGCTTCGCCTGTGGTGAAAAATCTTTTCCTAATTCCTGTTTAACCAAGGAGCAAACCCATGTCCAAACTCAAACAACTTCTCAGTTCCCGTAAATTCTGGGCTTCCCTCATCGGCCTCGTGCTGATCATCATCAAAGCCTGGCAGCCTGAATTCCCCCTCGCTGAAGAACAGCTCACCGGCGTGGTCTATGTCCTGGTAGCCTACATCCTCGGCACCGGCATCGAAGACGGTCTTTCCCACAATATTAGTCTGAAGAGGTGACCATGGCAGTCAAGCCACCCACCCAAAAACAAATCGCTGACCTTGTCGGTGGAACCCCCATGGATGTCGCCTTCAATCCTGACACTGGTGCATTGTGTGTCATTGCCCCCACCGGTCAGAAATTCCGCTTCACCCCTGAGGACTGGCAGAAGAGAGACCTTCCAGGTGTGGAAAATTCAGAACCGCCACAGGAAACCCCTTCAAAGCCCAAAAAAGCCCGCAAGAGCAAATCTTCCGCAAAATAAGTGTCTGATATCCTCTAGCGAGCCTAAGTCATGTGTGGCGGCCTTGTAGCCGCCCTAATGAGATTTATTAATCTAAATTGCAATCTTTATTTCCTATTTATTATTAATGAAGTATTTCGTGAGTAAACATAATTAACTCAATAATGGTTTAGAATATGCTTTGAAAATCAATTAATAATAGATCTTTTGGTTGATTATTTATGAAAATTTAAACAAAACAATTTTAGATTTTACCTAAACATATTTTCTTCAATGAAAATTTTGTTCGCAATCTCAAAACAAATTACTTTGAATTGAAAATTCCAAATAGAAATTTATCACTTAAGTGAGAAATAAATAGATTATATTAGATTATTTTTCGTTTTTTAACTATACTAAAAAACAATCTGCAAAGGCTATCAAGATATTCATGAATCATTGCTCGATCCCAAGTTGTTTTGCTGCTAGATTTTACGATATGGGCGACTTCTACACTAATATTGGTAAAAACCATTTGCTTACTTAATAAATATTTCTTCATTTCTAAGAAGTTATTAAATTCTTCCTGACACTTTTTATTCCAAAAATGTTTTGTAAAGAAATTTGTAATTCTTACATAATTTCTTGTAGGATCAAAAAAGAAGAATTCGGTGAGTACTCTCGAATGAATTAGAAATGATTCTAAATAAGCATTCTTTTTCACAACCATAATCTCATCCATCTCTATTTTATTTTCTCGAGATGATACCATTCCAATTGACGACCCTGTTGTGTTGACAATGTTATTACTCTCATCTCTTATCACTTTAAATGAATCTTTTTCAAGAACTCTTTGAATTTGATTCAGTATTTGGTGTAAAGAAATTAACATCCAATGTTCGTATCTAATACGTTTATATTCTTCTCTCAACTTATTGTTCATACCTTCTCCACAAACTTTCCCTTTTCCTTCCTACGATTTGTTATCATTATTTTTTATTAATCCATTTCGTTGATAATCTTAAACAATTTCTCACCAGATAAATCATCTAAAATAAGAATCTTATTTTATAAATTTACTCTTATATTATTAGTTTTCTTAAATCACTGATAATTTATTGAAAGAAAAAATTAATTAGCTAGTAAAAAATTTTCAATATAAAACCTAGTTTTAAAAGTTTCTTATTATTCAAGAAAACCAAATTTGTTTCTCTTTTATATTTCTTCGATTATGATGTATGATTCCCTTATTTGTTTTTATCAAATCAAAAATTATTGATGATAAAAACATTACTATTATATCAAGGTTCATATAGGGTCTCAACTTTTTTGGAATCCTTCAAATGCATTTATATCAATCGTTTTCTTTATTTCCAATTATTTTATTTCCTTTTAAAAAATTAATCCCAACTTGAAAATAATTATAAATATATATAAAATATAATAAATATAGGTCACCTGACAATCATCTAATAAATTCTTCGTGTTCTTTGTGTACTTCGTGGTAAAAAATCTTTTCTTAATACCTAAAGTGTTACCATGCCCCTAACCCTCACCGACATCCGAACCCACGTCGCAACCCGTCTATCCGACCCTAATAACCTCATCTATTCATTGCCCTTGTTGGATGAAGCCATTCGCTCTGCCTTATCTGACATCTCAAGAGTTTCCGGCGCTGTTCTCACCCTTTCCGGCCTCGATGAAGCCGCTGAAACCTCATTGCCGCAGGAGGATGAACACGCCCTGATCGCCGGCTCTGTCGCTTACGCCCTCGCCTTTCGCGCTTCCGGACGCTTCGAAGACGCCGTCCCCCATCAAGACCTTCCACCATCCCTTGCAGATTGGGCTGCCGAACAAATGGCACATTTCCAAACCCTGCTTGCGGGGATCAAAGCCCGCATCCATCAAACCTCAGCCGATGTCCCCTATTCCCAATGGGAGTGGGACGAGTCATGAATCAAATTTCCGTTGGTGATACGTCCTCATGGACAGTGATCCATGGCGCTTCGGTGGCCGCTCCCTTCCTTCGCGCCGCCTACGCGCCTTCCCCGTGCGCAGGTGATCTTGTGGAAGACCAAATCGACTTATTTTTAGAGGGCACCCCATCCCAGCTTACAACTGCCCTGTCGCTTCTTGAAAAGACAATCTCCCGTTCCCAGCTTCATGCCCAGGGCGGTTACCCCTATTTCCAAATGCTCCGCTTTCAACCCGAATCTGACGGAACCTATTATTATTGCCCCATCAACAATCCTTACCTCACATTCAACGCCTCCGGATACAAAACCCATCACACCGGCTCTCTACAGGTCACGCTTCATTTCACCCGTCCCAACTGGTTTGACTCCGACCCAATCGAACTGCCCCTCACAAATCGAAATGGGGAGGATGTCACTGGCGGCATAGCCCTTTTCAACCACACAGACGCTCACGCCGGCCATGATTCCTCAGTCCTCATCAAACCGGATCACATCGAGTCTGCGCTCCCCGCGCCGCTCCGCTTTGAACTTGAAAACACCCATCCGACTGGTGAGGTTCAGGACATCTTTACAGGTCTTTACCATCATCCAACCAATGATGAGCACGATATCTTCTTTTGCCAGTCCCCTGAATTTATGGGTGGCTCTTTACTCTATTCCCCGGACGCTATCAATGAATATTATCGCCGTCTCATCTGGTCCTCCACATCTTGGACTGATTTGGGCTCTTGGACGCTTATAAACACTCATGTTCGATTGTTTTCCGGCCGTACCTTCCGCCCTATCCTGCATCTGTATAATTCGCATTTATACAATGATCTCTATCTAAAAATAAAGCTTCTCAAGGGCTCCCTTGTCCTTTGGGAGGGTGAAGCGATCTACGCAGACCCGTCTTATCAATATCTTATTTTCCCGCCGGTTCGTATTCCCCCTGTGTCTTTACTCAACGAAAATCTTCCTCACCATATTGATTTTGCTTTTTTTGCCCAACGTCACACATCAGGGACGCATCAGATAGATGTGGATAATCTGCTCTTACTCCCCTTGGATACCTCGGCTTCCTTCCTCGGTTTCTTCACGCTCATGGAAGAAGCCGTCCTTGTCGATGATAGCTTCTTTGGCAAACACAACATCCGTTATCCAACCCTCGGCTCAGAAGCCGTCGGCCACCTTCGCCAGGGTGGCCCCTTGTTGCTTTACCCAGTGGAATATAACCGCCTCTTTTTTGTTCAGACCAATACGTCCCATCAGGTGGATATCCTGCGCACTTCCACGCTCAAAGCTTATTATCGGAAAAGGGTCAGGTTATTGTGACCCACGCGCTCTTTGTTTCATTTCTTCGCCGTGATTTTTCAGGCCCCTTCCTGCCCGCTGTCCGTTTAGCGCCCGAGCGCTTGAGTTGGTCCGCCTTTGGCGGTCCCGATCAGTCTATTATCCTTGCACATGGTCAAATCGAAAATCTACTCGAATTAACATCGACCTTGCGTTTTCCTGTCCACATCCATGATCACCAAAATACCCCTGTTTGGTGGGGCTTTGTCGATGAGGTGATCATCTTTCTTGAAGATGTCCAGGTTAAAGTGAGCTTGGTAAACCTTTACAACCGCGTCACCATTCAATATTCCTTTATCTCTCCAGATAACAAACTTGCAGATCAGCTTGAAACTGCACCCATCAACAACCCCCAATCACAGTCAGAATTTGGGATTAAAGAAACCATGATCCACGAAACGGATCTTGATGAGAATTTTGCCAATGCTTTGAGGGATACTTTCCTCTCTCTCCACGCCTGGCCGTTCTCAGAGCTTTCCCAGCGCTCCAAGCCTGGTGAGGTCTACGCTCAGCTGCATTGCTCAGGGTGGTTCAAGACCCTCGCCTGGCGAAATTACAAAAACCTTGAGGGCTTTTATGCCAATTACGGCCCCGGCCCTGGCGTCTTTGCCTTTGGCGACGCCAACACCCATCGCTATGTCGGTCAATCATTTCAGCCTGGTGCAAACGTCAATCTCAAATATGTTTATTTTCGGCTTCGTGCCGAAGCCTCACCGTCCACCAGCCTCACCGCTCGTCTTCACAGCCAATCTTCCGGTTATCCGGGTTCTCTGCTGGCCACATCTTCCGCCGTTCCAGCTTCCCAGGTTAACGGGTCAAAATATGCCTGGATCCGTTTCACTTTTTCAACGCCGGTTGCCCTTTCTTCTGGGACTGTTTATTGGATCACGCTGAATCCAGGGGGTGTGAACGCATCCAATTATTTCTATATCAAGACTGATGAGAACATGGAATTTTCCCAGCTTTGGCGTCATGGCGCTTACTTCAACCAATCTACTGGAGCATGGTATCCTTTGCCTTCTGAAACCGCCCCGGGCACAAAGCCCGATTTGGTTTTCCGCTTTGTGTGTCTTTCAGATACAGGATTGCAAATTGCTACCATTGCCTCTGCAGGGGATCAATTTTTCGAAAAAATCCTGGGTTTGACAACCGGTATCCAAACCTCGCCTTTTCGCAATAATGGTTATGATTGCCTGAAAGAGATCGAAGCGCTGATGAAAGCTGGAACGTCTAATAAAAGATGGGTTTTGGCAACGGTCACGTCAGAACGGTTTCTCAAATTCTACGAACAGCCGGATCCCGATGAAGCAGATGTCTACATTGATTCTAAATCGCGCTTTTTTACCAAACATCAGGTTCAGCTTCCCTCATACCTGCCGCCCGTGGGCCGCTATGCCAGGCTTGCCGCTACAACCCGCGTCAGCCTGCCCTGGGATCGCAACCGAATTCCCGCCTGCTTTATTGAGAGTGCTGCCTATTTTCCCACTGTGGATAAACTGATTATTGCGAAGCACTCTTCGAGCTAATCTGTCTAATTCTTTGACCCCAACCAATTTTCTCGATACCCTGTTGGTCTTCTATATTCATCCAAAACCTCTGGCTTTGGATCGTGAGACCGTATCCTGTGAATTAATAAACCTGCCGGTGTATTTTCTCGGTTTGCTCTTTCAATATGCGCTTCAAGGTACTCTCGGGTCACCCACGCGTTTTCCAATAACTTTGAAGCGGTGGGTTCCATAACCCCTGCGCTGTATAAAAGAACCAAGCGAGAGTCATTTATTAATGTTCGAGTGTCATTTTTTGACGCTCGCTCTCTTACTTCTACTGCTTTTTCCTCAGTATTTTCTTTTTCATTCCTATTAAAAGTAGTAGTAGTAGTAACTGAAGGGAGCGTCATTTTTTGACGCTCCCCAATTTCCGCCATGCGTAAGGGGAGTTGCATGGTGCCGTTTGTCAAAACATACCCATGATACCGCTCGTTCCTTCGGATCATTTGCGTTTCTATAAGAAATTGACAACCTTTTCGGACAGTATTTTGGCTGTACCCGGTAATGCTGGACAACCAGTTTTCCCCTACCGGTTGTTTTGATATGAGCATAGCGATCAAAATGCTCAATGGTGAGCCTTTCAAAGCTCTTAATGTGGTCAAAGTTAACATATCCCACCTCGCAAAGCGCTCTCGCTCGAAGAGCGGTCTTCGACCGAGTTCCAAACATTCCCTGTACGTTCTTCTGGTCTTATCCATTCAATGTCAATGGCTTCATAGAAGTTAGCTTCGGTTAGTGTGAAGATCCTCTTATTGTTGCAGAAAAGCCATCCATCTTTTATCTGCATCATGCCCGGTAGGGCACCGCTTTTTCTCCTGGGTGTGACAAGCCATGAGGAATAGTGAGAATTTCCCGTTCGGATCGCCATATGCAATCCCCATTGATAGTTACTGGTCAGATAAAAATTAACCCATTGGCCGTTCCAATAGAACTGTTTGTACTTTGACCCATTCTTAGAAAAATTCAATCCGCATGAATGAACCCAATCTTCAATGATTTGGTAAGCTGAGACGCATTCCCCAAAGAGATTAAATACCTCTTCTTCTTTTGATACAGCTAGAATCTCTATAGACCTTACTTCCTCACATCGCCGTCGGAGATCCCCGACGATCTCTACCTTCTTACAAAATGGTTGAATATCTTTGAGTATTGAATTTGCATATTGAATTGCTTTTGAGTATTCCATTGAAGCCTCCCTTATGATATAATTTTGAAAATTGAATATTTTGGGTCCCCAAGTGGTGCAACACCTGAGGACCCCTGCGTCTTGAACGGGTACGCAT
>CAZNRI010000012.1:0-59221 GCA_964575595.1 uncultured Candidatus Brevefilum sp. | reverse complement strand
GTTCTTCGTCTAGCTGCTGGGCGGCCCGGCTAACCTGACTGGCGCTAATTTGTGTGCCACACAATCTCTCGATGATGGCCGCCACTTTGCGGGTGGATACGCCCTGCACGTACATCTCCGCAAGCGTCATCAGCAAGGCTCGCTCACTTCGGATGCCTTTCTCCAAAGCGCTGGGGTAAAAACCTCCTTCGCGCACCTGCGGGATATCAAAGGTTAGTTCACCCACTCTAGTTTTGACTGTCTTGGGTTTGTAACCATTGGCATGCCCTCGCCTTTCCTCAGTGCGCTCATAATGCTTGGCTCCTAAATAATTCTCCCGTTCGATACGCATTGCCTCATTGACAAGTATTCTCACAAGATCAGGTAATCCATCCAAACCCTGTTTTGCCAGTTCTTCCAGATATTCGCTTGGTCGCGAAGCATGCCTACGGCAATGTACAATCATTCTTGTAGATCATGGTTCTCATCCTTTCTTGGTTATTGGACTAACTTCTGAAAGGATACCGTGATCTACACTTTTTATGAATTTACAGAAAATTCGTTACACTAACAAAAAGTGGAGCATTTCAACTGAAAAATCACTGTTGCACTTAATACTTGAAACAAAGTATTTTAAAGTTCTTGTATATTTAATTTATTAAGTACAGGCAAGGGATGCCTCGCCTGTACTTTTTGTGTAGAATCAGCTAAATGATAATCTTATTGGTGTTCTATGTTAGAGATAAAAATCGACAGCTTTACCTTCTGCATATTCCAGGGCGGATTTGATGATCTCATTATAAGTGGGGTGGGCGTGGACGACCCTGGCCACCTGATCAATATCTGTGCCGAGGGCAATCATATTGGCCAGTTCCTGTTGAATCTCAGACACCATGAACCCAATCGCCTGGGCCGCAACCACTTGATGATCTCGAATCCATAATTTGATGAAACCATCAGTGTGCTCTTCAATAATTGCCCGCAGGTTCACAGCAAAGGGAACTTTTACAATGCGGACATCCGATAAGTCGTCAGGTACAACGCCGATACTGAAGATCTCAGGCAGGCTGTAGACAATGGCTGGGATGACGCCGTAATCCATGAGCCTGGGGTCCTCATCATCTTTCAGCATAATGTTTTCTGCGCAAACCACCCCTTGCTGAATGCCGCAATGGGCAAGTATGGATTTTCCAGTAGCGTCACCGACCGCCCAAATGCCCGGAATCGAAGTCTGCATCGTATCGTCGACCTCAATCCCTTTCCGCGTGTAATCCAACCCGAGGCGGTCATATAAATCTTCCTGCAAGACTGCTGTTCTCCCAATGGCAATCAAATTCATGGGCGAATCGATGGTGACTTCCTCTCCCGTATCCTGATTGATAGCCTTTAATACGCCGCCGCCTACGTTTGTGACTTTATAATTTGTCAAAATGCTTACGCTGTTTTCTTCCATAATTTTGGTAATTTCAGCGGATATATCCGGGTCCATCATGGCCAGAACACGAGGGAGTAATTCGACCACTGTAACCTGACTGCCGAGGTTGGAAAAGATGGTGGCGAACTCCATGCCGATCACGCCGCCGCCGACAATGGTGAGTTTCTCTGGTAGTTCTTCAATGGTGATGAGTTCATGGCTGCTGACGATGCTGGGATCACTTTCATCAATGAAACCGGGGATCAGCGCTTTTGATCCGGTGGCGATGATGACATTGTCTGTGGTTAAGATCTCTTCTTTGCCTGTGTAATCCATCTGATACGTTTCATTATTCAGTTTTCCGAATTTAACCTTCACGGTGTCAGGCGCACTGACTTCTGCTTTACCCTGATAAATATCGACATTGTGATGGTGGAGCAAGTCAGTGATAAAGTCTCGTGTTTTCCTAATGACCTTATTCCGCCTTCTGGCAATCTCTGGGAAATCAATATTGTATTGGTCAACCGCGATACCGTAGCGGCCGCTGTTCTCAACCTCGTGAGCCACCTTCGCAGATTCGATCATGGCTTTGCTGGGCGTACAACCCCAATTGGTACAAATGCCGCCAATATAATCCCGTTCAACAACAGCCACTTTCCCGCCAAGCTCAGCAATTCGAACAGCACAGCTCTGTCCGGCTGGCCCTGCGCCAATAACCACTGCATTATATTTTTCCATTTGTGTTTCCTTTTATTTTTTTGTTATTTAATCTAATAAGGTAATTATACTCCAAATTAAACTATTATCAAATGGCTATCAAATCGGTGTTATTAAAGTAACAGTAATAACGGGTGATGAAAATTAACCCATGTTTCACAATGTGTTAATTAGGGGTTGCACCCACGTTAAATACCCTCTGATATGATTCTAATTGTCGGACAATTTATTCTATCTTTCTCAAAAAGGAGAAAAAATGCGTCTTAAATTGTTTGTCCTATCCATACTGGTTCTGGTGATGGCTGTGTTGTTTTCAGCTTGTGCGCCGGTACTAAGCGTGGAGGAAGAACCTAAAGTAACGGATGCAGCCCAACCGACTGAAGGGGCCAGCGATGGCCTCTCCGGGCAAATCCAGTTGGCAGGTTCGACCACCGTCCAGCCACTGGCTGAGGTATTAGCCGAAGCTTTCATGGCTGAGAATCCTGATGTCATGATTGAGGTTCAGGGCGGCGGCTCAAGTGTGGGTGTCACTTCAGCTGGCGAGGGCACCGTTGATATCGGAAACGCCTCTCGAAATGTGAAAGACTCTGAATTCGAGGAGTTTCCGGAGCTACGGGTCTATACCATTGCCTATGACGGCATTGCGATTGTGACGAATCCCGATCTTGAATTGCCAACCCTCTCGATCGATCAGGTCAAGGCGATCTTCGCAGGCGAGATCACCAATTACTCAGAAGTTAGTGGCCCAGATGCGGAGATCGTTGTCGTCTCAAGGGAAGAGGGCTCAGGAACCCGCGCAGCTTTTGAGGAACTAGTCATGGATACCGGCGATGAAGAAGCCCAGATCACGGAAGATGCGCTGTTGCAGCAATCCAATGGACAGGTGCGCACGACTGTATCAACCACTCCCAATACAATAGGCTATCTCTCCTTCGGTTTCCTGGATGAGAGTATTAACACTGTTGCGATTGACGATGTTGATCCAACGGTGGCGAATGTGAAGAATGACTCCTATTCCATCTTCCGCCCGTTGAACATGCTCACCAACGGCGAGCCCAATGACCTGGCGCAAGCTTTTCTTGATTTCATCCTGAGTGATGCAGGTCAGGCGATTGTGGCGGAGGAATATATCACAGTAGATTAACCCATCCTTGGATGAGAGAGTAAATTAGAAAAATCAATTAAAATGTTGAAGGAGTGGCAGTATAATAGCTCTGCTCCTTCAACATTCAGGAATGAGATTTATGGAAAACTCGCCATCAGAGCATCAAAATAAACCCCTTTATGTTGATATTATTACCAAATCCATATCTGTTATCTTAGGTGTAGCTGCGATTGCTGGTTTGGCATTTGCAGTTTTTTTGCTTTTAAATCCTAGCTTTATTGACGTGAGTGGTGGCAGCCCACTGCAGTTGGACCATCTCTATTATGCCATCGGACTGGTGATCGGCAGCGGCTTGTTGGGTTGGATCGCTAAGGGCATTTGGCAATATAGGAATTGGGCGAGAACGATTGTTTTAGGTGGATTGTTGATTTTCGTCATTTATTATTTTGTGATTATCATCTTCACAGTATCATCCTGTATTTTTGCTGGGGAAAGCCTTGTCCCGGTGTTAACTATCCTTAAGGTGATCGGACAGGGATTGCTTTACTTCCTGATGTACACATTTATTCCCATTGGCTTGACTTATGCGTTAATGAAGATGAGCCAATACTTTGGAGAAAGCCCTCAACAGCGGGATTTTATTGATAATGCTGTCCGCTATGTCCTATTGGGAACAGCGTTGAGTTGTATCATCATCGTTTTCTTGATTTTCATCTTTACGATCACCGAAGCATGGCCTGCCATCGAAGAAATTGGTTTGGACACGATGCTTTTGGGCACCATTTGGCGCCCTGGCTCTATAATTGGTACAGAGGAGGCGCAGTTTGGCTTGTTGCCGATGATCGTCGGTTCCATTTTAAGTACCCTGGGCGCGGTGGTGATTGGCGTCCCCTTATCATTGGGAACAGCAATCCTGCTGGCGGAAGTTGCCCCACGAGCGGTAAGGGAAGTGGTGCGCCCGGCAGTGGAGTTACTGGCAGGTATTCCTTCTGTTGTATATGGCTTGTTTGGCATGGTGGTTTTGGCGCCGTTAATCCGAAACATTGATGTCCCACACAATACGGGTTTTGGTTTGTTGAACGCCTCTATTATCCTGGCGGTGATGATAATCCCGACTGTTACCAATATCGCAGAGGATGCTATCCGAGCGGTACCTAGAGAATATAAAGAAGGCTCTCTGGCCTTGGGCGGCACCCACTGGCAGACGATTGTCAAGGTGATCTTGCCGGCTGCCCGTTCTGGTATTATCGCGGCCGTGATCCTTGGGATAGGACGAGCGCTGGGCGAGACCATGGCGATGATCATGGTGATTGGCAATTCCATTGCCATGCCTAGACCTCTGACTGATAATCCCCTGACTATGTTCCTCAATACAGCCCGAACCCTGACGGGCAATATCGCGGTTGAGATCAATTATGCGGCCGGTTCACACCGGTCCGCATTGTTTTTTACCGGTGTTCTATTATTTCTCATGATCATGCTGGTGAACAGTGCAGCTCGTTTCATCATGCGATCCAAACAGGAGTCCTAGCATGACGTCTGATGTTGAATCTGTTGTCAGCCGAGCGAAGAACAATCGCAATCTGCACCGTCAGAAGGCAGTTCAGGTATTCGGCTATATCCTGGTCTGGTTATGCGGCATCCTGGCGGTTGCTGCTGTGTTTTGGATCATTGGCTATGTCCTCTCGCAAGGCTTACGGGTGATTAACCTGGAATTTCTGACCACACGGCCGGCCGGCGGTGTTTCTGGCGAGGGGGGGATGTCCACAACGATTGTGACTACGCTGTATTTGGTAATCTTGACCATTGTGATCGCCACACCTTTGGGGATAGGGGCAGCGATTTACCTGGTGGAGTATGCTGGGGATGCTTCCCGGGAAAGCAGGGTGGTGGCTTTTCTGGTGAAAGCGGCGCGAACCGGCGTGGAAATCCTTGCGGGTGTGCCTTCGATCATCTTCGGGTTGTTCGGCTTTGCCCTGTTTGTGTCTTACCTCAAGCTGGGCTTTTCTTTGCTTTCTGCCTCCCTCAGCGGCGCAGCATTGATCCTCCCGACCATCATCCGCACCAGCGAAGAGGCGTTATTAACGGTACCGCGCTCCTATCGTGAGGGGAGCCTTTCTCTGGGGGCGACCAAGTGGTATACCATCTTCAATGTGGTATTACCCACAGCCATGCCTGGTATTGTCACTGGCATCGTTTTGAGTGTGGGACGCATCATCGCTGAAACAGCCATCTTTTGGGTCACCCTGGGCGGCAGTTATCATCTGCCCAAATCGATCATGAACTCTGGACGTTCGATGGCGCTGCATGTGTATATGCTGGCATCTGAAACACGGGCTTTTGATAAAGCCATGGGGACCGCATCCATACTGATTATTACCATTATTATTTTGAATCTCACCATCAACATTGTCTCACGGCGCCTGACCGAGCGTGTCACTGGTAAAGAATAAGCCCTATGGCCAATAATAATCACAATCCATATAAATTCGTTGTGGAAGACTTGGAAGTTTGCTATGGGGATTTCAGAGCGCTTAAGGACGTGGACCTCAATATTTATGCCAATGCTGTCACGTCTGTGATTGGCCCCTCGGGCTGTGGAAAATCCACATTCTTACGCGCTTTCAACCGGATGAACGATTTGATTCCCAATGTAAGCAATAAGGGAGTGATAAAAAAGGACGGGAAAGCGCTGGATGAATTGGATATTGTTGACCTGAGGCTGTCTGTGGGCATGATCTTTCAACGCCCCAATCCGTTTCCGAAATCTATCTTTGACAACGTCGCCTACGGTCCCCGCTCCCACGGACTTAAGTCGCTGCCTGAACTGGAGGAGATCGTCGAGCGCAGCCTGCGTCAGGCGGTGTTGTGGGATGAGGTCAAGGACACCCTGAAAAAATCAGCCTTGGCGCTTTCCGGTGGGCAGCGGCAGCGGCTGTGCATTGCCCGCGCTTTGGCCGTAGAACCGGATGTCCTGTTGATGGATGAACCCGCTTCGGCGCTGGACCCCATTGCAACTTTGAAAATTGAGGAATTGATTCAGGTGTTGAAGCAGGATTACACCATTATCATCGTGACCCATAACATGCAGCAAGCCGCCCGCGCTTCAGATTACACGGCTTTTTTCAATATGGATGACGATAGGGCGGGCTACTTGGTGGAATTTGGAGAAACTTCGAAAGTCTTCACCTTCCCACAAAAGAAATTGACCGAAGATTATATCTCCGGTCGTTTTGGGTAGAAGAAGTTATAGGGGATATAAAAAATATTTGGTTATTGAGATTTGACACTTTGTCTTATTTGATGCCGAAGCCAAAACGCCAATGAAATACAATTCATCAAGAAGGCGAGTAATAATAGAACTGTAAATCTCCCATCAACGCCCAGCGCGTTGAGATCAACATAATCCATAATTGCGGAAACAGTAACCACAGATAAGATAATAATTGTGAGGCTTAAGGCGACAAGAAGAAAGCTTTTATCGCTGAAAGCCTTTTTACTTCGAACAGCAATTACCAGCAAAACGAAAGAACTGACAAACATAACCAGGATAAGGGTATAGTGCGGGATATAATTCTTTGGGAATCCATTAAAGGTGGTCAAAACTCTTCCTGGAGTTGCATTCAAAGATGCGTAGAAGAAGGTTGTCATATAGATAGACATCCCACAGAATAATGCGGAACTCATCTTGTTTTTCCCAAGGATGAATGCGCCAAGTATTGCGACCAGCCAAATGATGAAGGTGATGGATAATGGGGGAGCTATCTGCGCAAATCCTGATTCAATGGCAGTAATGCAGCCAATGATGATGAATAGGCAAAATAATGAAATAGCGGAGGCTTTGGCGATGACTTTCCAAATTACTTTTTTAGTTGAGCTTCCAGTTTGTAACTTATCAGGTTGGTGAGGAGTTCCTTTATTTAGGACATTGTTTTTCGGAGAAGACGAGTCCTTTTCTTCGCCATTCACCAATTCACCGATAGTTACCCCCAGTATTTGAGACAATTTCGGCAATATCGAAATGTCGGGGCAGCTGAGACCCCGTTCCCATTTAGAAACAGCTTTATCTGTTACCCCCAATTGTTCCGCTAATTCTTTTTGAGTTAAATTTTTACTGTTTCTCAAACCTGAAATTAATGACGCCATTCCTGATAAATTTTCATTATCCATTTTGAATATGACCTCTTTTTCTTGTCGATGCTTCCATCGTACCATGTTAAATCCAATAGACAACCGACTTCTGGTGGAATTATATGGACTAAACCAACGGTAGAGTGGTTGAGATAATAGAATTTATGGCTAGAGGTTCAGAAACTGGAAAAATCTGGAGATCGTTATCAACCAGATATCTCAAATTAGTTTCGCAAGTAACAAGCAGAATTATCCAAAGAAATTGACGTTCTGCCCCTGGGTGTAGGTTTGGCAGGTGAAGACATCGCCAGCATAGGTTTGTTTTATTAAGGCTTCTTGGGGTAATTCCCCACAGGCTGAGGTAATAAAGAGCTGGTCTCCCTTTTCGCCGCCGAAGAAGCATGAGGTGACACGCTGGGCGGGAACTTCAATCTTCAAGATAGGTGTACCCTGCGGGTCATACCGTACCACCTCCCAACCGTTCCAATGCGCACTCCAGATGCACCCTTCAGCATCCACACACAACCCATCGGGGACGATCTCCCGGTCATCCTTGGGGAGTTGGATGAAAGGGCGTTGGTTGGTGATCGTGCCTGTTTCCAGGTTATAGTCAAAGGCATAGACGGTGTATTTCATTGAATCTGTGTAATACATGGTCTTGCGGTCTGGGCTCCATCCGAGACCGTTTGAGATGCCGATGTTGCTCAGCATCACTTGGTGGCTGCCGTCAGGGTTTATGCAATAGAACTCCCCCTTGGATTGCGCGAAGTCCATAGACCCCGCCCAAAAGCGTCCGCCGGGACCCACTTTGCCGTCATTCAGGCGTATATCCTCACGAGGGGGAAGGGGATTCCAGAACACTTCTGGCGCATCTTGACCGGGCTTCCAGGTGGAGAAGCCGTCGGTTGTCGCCAGAATCAAGCCGCCTCCTTTTATAAATCCGAAGGAGCCTATTTGCGTATTGAAATGGGTTTTTGTGAAACCGGTGAGTACAGAGTTGGATTGATACAGGTCCCCAGAGACAATGTCCACCCAATATAAGCATTTCTCGGTCGGATGCCAGACAAGGCCTTCGCCCAATTCGTTTTGAACGTGGAACAACGGTTCGGCGGTGAGGGTATGCATGACTCAATCCTGTCGTTTGATCACGCAGATAAATCCCATGGGGGAGTCGCCGATGTTGGTGAATTGGTGAATATCGTTACCGGAGACGAAGACCGAGTCTAAAGGTTCCAATTCATAAAAATCATCATTGATTTGCACTTTGGCTTTGCCGTGCAGGATGACCACGCCGTGTTCGTGGGTATGCTGGTCATAGACAGTGTTCTGACCCACAGGGACATGGAAGTAACGGATGATGAAGTTGGGGGCATCGTCGTCAGGGCCAACCAGAACGTGCTTGAGGACACCCTGGACGTTTTCACCGTTGTAGGCGAGGGGTTCGATATCTTCCCAGGCGTAAATTCCTTCTTCTGGATTGCCGGTAAAGTGATGAACTGCGGACATAAGTTGCTCCTTGTAATGTATTAGTTATGGTGTGATTATAACGCCTTCTGATATTCCCCCCCATGTATTTTGTGGTCTCTGAGGTATTTTTAAGATACCTTGTTTTTACTTTTCCACAATGACGCTCTTATCCTCAATGGCTTCACCTATCTGCCATGCGTGAATCTTTCTTTCTTCCGCTGTGCAAAGAAAATCATCAATTGGATTTTCGGGCACGCCTGGCAGCAAGCCTCCACTGTTTTGCACATCGTAGAGCAGGAACGGGGATTCCTCCGGGATGGATGGGTCAAGGGGGTTTTCAACCCGATTATCAAGTAAAGGCTATCTGCTTTAATAAATATTTCCGATATTGGGTGCTGCACATGCAACAGCGCTTCCGAGGACTATTCGGATGCTCATCCCGCACAGCTTGAGAGTGTAGTCAGGCGGGCTTGGTACCCTTTGCGTGAAGCTCATTCATAATTTGATACGATTATTTTATTCATTCGATGAGTAAAAAGGAGTTTGAGCATTATGACGGAGATGTTTTATTGGCAGTGTCAGGAAACCCTAAAGAATAGCAGCTACACCACTCGCGGTGTGTGCGGCAAGACAGCAGATGTCGCAAACCTGCAAGATTTGCGGATGAGTGTTGGCATAGATTAATAAAATCGATATAATTAATTAATAGGATCGTCTTGGAAGAATAATGATTGAATAATTTCATAAAAAGAGAGGAAAATAACATGCCAAAATTCGAACGAGAAGTAGAAATTGATGCACCAGTCGAAAAAGTATGGGATGTTTTAACCAATCCGAACACCTGGCCGCAGTGGTTCCCAGGCATTGAGGAAGTTTCAAAAGTGACCGATGTTGTTGAAAACAGCCAATTTGAGTGGAAAGATGAAGGTCGCATTGGGCGAGGAACCATTGTTAAGTTAGATCCCCACAAGCGCCTTGAGGTAATCACCCAAATGGATGACGATCGTGATTCGCACGTTTTCACACTGAAACCATCAGGTGGTTTTTTGGGTTTGGCAAAAGACGAGACAAAGGTCACCTACGAATTGGACACGCTCATGGGTGGTGGGATCATTTCCAATTTTGTCGCTGGCGGGAATCCAAAAGACACTCTCCGTGTTAAGAAAGCTGTACACGCGCTCAGGCGAACTGTCGAGAGCATGTAACCTGATTTGGGTTTGTTGGATCAATAACAAGGATCATAATTAGTTATAAGGAGTAAAAAATCATGGGTTTAATAGCAACTATTGTCGTAGGACTTATTGCTGGGCTGCTGGCATCCTGGATCATGAAAGCTAAAACTGGTGTCTTCGTTGACCTTCTTTTGGGTGTCGCTGGCAGCATCTTGGGCGGCTGGATTTCAAGTCTGATCACCGGTGCCGATCTGGTGACTGGCTTCAACTTGACCAGCATCCTGGTTGCCCTTGCCGGTTCAATTGTCGTCATTGTCATTTACCGCTTAATCAAGAGGAAGTAAAAAGCGATTTTGATATAAGCAAGATCATCAAATTTTCTTTGAACAACACTTTTGTTAAATGTGCCATATCATAAAAACCGGGTCCTTCACTCATTGACTCCATAAAATAAGGCATGAAATTTTAATTTTAAAGAAGAAGCCCACTGCGTGCGTGAGCGCATCGTCTGCCTGCTGAAGAAGGAAACGTGCAAACAACTGGTTTGCAATCGGTAGACATCGTGACCACAGCGTATCACAGCTTCCATTTTGTGCACAAAGTACACAAAATTTGCGAATATTTGTCCACACAGGGTTTTATTTGCACAGAATATCGCAAGCTCTGTAACAGAATTTCACCAGGAAAAGGGACTAAATACGTACCTGTAAAATTTCTTACAGTAATTATTCATAGGGCATTGATCACACTTTGGATTTGATGCATTGCACCAATTTCTGCAAATCCACTATAATCCGCTATCTGCTTAATCTTCTGGAACCGCTTGGTCATTGATAGAGTTGCAGCAGGCGCTGCAACCGATCTTTCAGATCGTAAAGAACAACTGGCAAAGATAACGAAAACCATTTACGCTGTGGAGAAACCGCATCCACCAATGATCACAAACAGCATGGCGCGTATCTCTAAACTGATCACTGCTGCTGAACCTGTATTGAGTGGTAAGCAGCAGGCTGAACCCCCGATTCCTCCCCAGTGAAATGTTGACAATCGAATCAGGTTATCGAGTGAGTATAAAGCAAAAGTCCTCCTATTATGCATGGAGGACTTTGATAAATTTACCCATGCGAATTGGGCCGGATTCACATGGGAAATTCTGAACTAAAGGCCTTTGAGGAGTGTCGCAAGCGCCAGAAGAACAAACGCAATGGCAACGAACAAGAAGTGGTTGTCGCTCACGAAAGGTATGCTGGTAAAACTCGCCAGTATGCCTAATACACCTACAACTACAGCAATCCACCAGGTTACATTTTTAGGGGCTGAGAGTTTCATTTTATAACTCCTTATTCACTAAATTAATGACAGTTCCTACCGCACGATGGCCCACTTTAACATAAGCGGTGTTTATATTATACAACATCGCTCACTAAGATTGGTTACTTATCGCCGTGGAGTCTGCAAAAATAAAGGGGGGGGTAATGAAATTCCTCTCTCCTGATCCAAATTGGGCAGAGCGCTTGCTGTGATCAGTAGGACTTGCCAAACCACAACCTCTGCACGGCTGGACGATGAAAATCTTGAGAAACATCTGGCACTTCCAGATAGAACGGAGGGTAGTGAAAAATAAGCCATCTACAGACAGCATTAAAACGATACAAGGAATATTTGCTCGCCGATCCCCATGACGATTGGGCATTGTCGGCGCGTGCAGCCTATGCGACGATATAAACGGGCGAGACGGCGCCCTATGGATACATTGTTCTGAGGAAGGGCGTCATTACAGATTAATTTATTTTGGAGTTAATGCTTCAAGGGGATTGATCATGTTGTAAGCGGGATGTTGTATCTAGGCAGAGATTTTAAGAATGGCATCGCCTACTCTTACCGGCTCATTGACCTTGAGCGCAACATCATCCCCCGGGCCTACCGAAGTTACTTTTTTGTGGTTGATCTCCATGGATGTGATGTTTTGAATAAAGTCGGTGGTGTGACCTAAAATGTGAATTTTATCCCCAATTTCTAAGGTATCGGTGAGTGAAAGAACCGCGACACTGATCCCATTGTAAAAATGTGTGACTTGACCAATTTGTGTTTCCATTATAGCACCTCCTAATAATACAATAACATAAAATTAGGGGATTTTCCAATAATTTTGGTGCGTGAAAGTGAGATGAGATATTGCTCATTGTTAGAGAAACGCACAATCAACTGATGTCTCACCGAGAGGATGATAGTTATTGGGTCTTATTGTTATTCATAGATTGTATCTACAGATATTGGGATTCTTAGATTGCCACACCGCCTTCGGCGGTCCACAATGACAGGAGAAAAGCGCCCCGTGCGAAACCCCCTTTGGGCGTGCGCGACTCGAACCTATTAAATGAATCAGCGCCCGTGCAAAGCCCTCTTCGAGCGTGCGCGACTCGAACCTGTAAAATAAAACAGCGCCCCCGGCGCGATTCGAACGCGCAACCAACTGATTCGAAGTTATCATCGAATCACTCTATCCTGTATATAGGGTCTAATGAGTCTACAGGTCCCAATATATGGGGGTGAAAATGTCTAATGCGTACAGTTTTTCTATACTTTCTACTCAGGTTGCACCACGGTTGCACCAGGCACATCAGAGGGAAGGGTAACTCGACGAGTATGCTTAAGTCAGTTGCGGTTCGATCATAACTCATAACTGTTCTCCAGTTAACTGGCAGACCTGGCTTAAAAGCATAACCTTACGCAGGTTTTCGTTCAGCCAGGCAAACCTGCTCAAGATGAATTCATTGAGCGTTTTTACCTGAAATTAACGAGAGTATGTTTTGGATGTTTATTTGTTATCTCCTATAAAGGAGATGTAGGAGATAAAAGAGGAATGGTTAAAATTATACGATATTGTTTGCCCTCAAGATGTGCTTGGAGGGCTATCACCATATCAAGCTAAATTATCCAATTTTCAGAAAGTGTCCACGTAAAGGTGGTATTATAAACGGGATGTTGACAACATCAAGAGTAATAGAGTAATAGGTGTGATTAAGTGTTTATGCATTTATACTGGTGGATACTAAAAGCCTTTTCCATCCTTCTGGAACAAGGGGAGAAAATACTAGAGTTCCTAGAATATTGATGTTTATTGCTCTTCTTGCTTTATCTTTATTAGCTTAAAACTCACTCATTTTTTAATATAATATCCCACTCTTTTAGTTCATAATTGAAGTTATAATCTTCGTAAGTAATTGAAATGATTTCAGCTTGATAATCAATATTCGGCAATTGAACAATATCCCCTTTTCTTTTTCCAATAAGTACTTTCCCTAAAGGCGATTGATATGATATTTTTCCTTCTCTAGGATTTACCTCATCGGAACCAAGAATAATAAATTCCTCCTGATTTTTTGAAGTCAGATCCTGCAAAATCACTTTTGCGCCTATTTCAATTTTTTTCATATCTTGAATATTTGCTAGGTGCTCCTCTATAATGATTGAGGTTCGAATCTTTTCCCTTATTGATTTAATTTCAGAATAAAATTGTCTGGCTAAATCATGAATGGGTAAATCTAAAGGTCTTCCCATTCCACTTCCAGGAGAATTCCCTAATAATTTAGCCAATTTTTTTGACCCTTGGTTTTCCATATAGGACAATTGCTTTTTCAAGCAGTTGAATTTTGCTTTAGTTAAATAAGTTTTTGTCTCCATACCAGAAATACCAACACTTTCTTTTGGCTACTTTATGAATCAATGTAATTGCCTGATTGTCTAATAGCCTACTTTTCCACCCGAATACAATGATTTCCAAATCGCCTCGGATGAAATTTCATTATTCATAAGATCTAATATGTTGTCAGTCCTAATTCCACATGGGCGTAAGATACCATCAATTCCAATTCTAATTGAATGTCGACAGCCTTCTAAACAAAAAGTTCGAAAATCACAACTTACATTAGGACAAAGGTTTATTTTTCCCGCAGTTTTCAATTGGAAGATAGCGCCAGAATCTAAATAATATATCTCTTTTGGATAAGGATCTTCGGTATATTCAAATTTTTTTATTCTGGGTTTGAGTAATGATTTTAATTCCTCAAGTTTGCAAAAATATTTTTTTGTCCTCTCATTATAAAGTAAATCGAAAAATTTTATCTTTATATTTTTTTCGATTGATAATCTTTCATAAAGCTCGATTTCATTTTTATTGAACGTACTGAAAATAGAATTGATTTTAATTATTAACCCAATGTCTCGAGCATAAGTGATCCCTCCTAAGACATTCATTAATTCATTTTTTCCTGTTATTCTTGAATATTGTTCTTTATCGAGAGAATTTATACTTACGGTTATTGAATTTAAGCCTATACTTTTTAGTTCATAAGCATATTTTTTTAATCGAGTACCATTTGTGGTTAGATCAATGCTGCTAAATAGATTTGTTTGTTTTAATTGATTAATGAAATCAGATAATTCCTTCTTTTTCACCATCAATGGATCACCATTTCCCCCTAATCTTATATAAACATCCTTTTCTCCACTGGCCTCTATTACATTTTTAATTATTTTGACATATTCTTTGTTTTTCAATGCATAGAATCCGTTATGCTCAAAATAATCATTATGACACCATATGCAATTTAAATTGCAATTCCTTTTATTCACATATTGACCTTCATTTACCGTCTTATCCAATCTTATTCTTAACATTAGTTCCCCTTTTTTTAGTCACCATGACAAGTAAGAATATAAAAAATTAGTAATTTCTTTATTATTATTGGTCGTTTAATACTTTTCGTAATGATGATAGAATGGTGGATAAACCTGCTCCCCATTCGAGATAAGAAATACTTTTTAGGTCGGGATATTTGGAAAAAATTTGATCCTTACCATTCAATATTAATGGCAATATTACTTTATTCTTATCTGAAAGTTGGTTAATAAAATTTCCCTCGAATTCAATAAGAGGGAAATCTCTGTTAAGCAACTCTTTTGATAAACAAACAATTGTAAACCTACTTTTATTTTTTCCTTCTTGTATCTTTCTAAAAATATAATCACCCCAAAGAATTTCGCCTTGATCTATCCAAACGCTAATGTTATTTGATTCTAAAAATTCAACCAGGGGTGTGACATACTCCTCTTTATTTTGTGAGGTGTAACAAATGAATACATCTTTTTGAAGCTTTATGCCTGATGAGATTTTTTCTGTTATTGGGTTTACCGACTTTCGTAAGTATGCCTGAAACCATCTATAAAGTGCAAATATCGATAGGCTCACAATAAACGATTGTATGTAGGTATCAGAACTTCTCCATGGTATAGGGTTATCATAATGGTCCCAATCAGTTTGTAAATCAAGAACAATTTGGGATAGAAATGCTATGACTAGATCGTCATTTGGATCCCAATTAAGTGATAATAGGATCGGAATGAAAGCTGGATTATATGAATACATGTTTTTTCTTCCAGCATTAGTCTTGTATTTTGACAAGTCTGAGATATACCAACAATCATCTTTCCGTAATTGCTTGTCCAAGATTGATTTCAGATGATCTCCGGATTCTTTATATGTTTTTTTATCTAATTTTTTGAGCAAAAATAGAATTAAAATTATCTCAGATTGTGAAAGTTGGTTCTGATCTTCCCTGTTTTCTATCAGATTATTGGCAGAATACTTTATAAAAGTTAAGACATTATTAAAGCTTGTCTCAATTTCCGAATTTATCTCAGTATCATCAGGGTTTCGTACCCTCCATGATTTAAGAGCAAAATAACAGTAAAGTGTAGAGAACAAATTGCCTTCACCATTCATAATAATTGGCCAAATGTCTTCATTTTGGTTTTTTAGAATCCATTTTAATGACTTTCTTATTTCATCTTTTCGATCACTATCTGAAATTATCAATGAATAACATGAAATAGCTGTGGAGAAAATATTTGGTCCTTCAATAACATCCCAAGCAAATTCGTCCTCCGGTAATTTATTAAATTTTTCATTAGGATTTTCATTGCACAAATTCAAGAGAGTTTCCTGAAAAATTCTTACACCTTTGTCGGTTAAAAAATCACAAAGAAATAGGGTAAAAAACACAGTTGCGTGCACGCTACTATAAAAGCGATGAATAAGACTTTCTAATTCATAATTGACTCCATATTTTTCATCCATTTGATTTACTAATTTTATTATTATCTCTTTTAAATTTATATCGAAATATTCCGAGAAATAATTGAAAAAGCAGCCATGTTTATCAATATCAATTAATATTGAATAATTACTTTGTTTCTCCATATCTTCCCTTCCCAAACTTAAGAACACATTAGTTCTTATATCAGAAATACAAAATAAATATTAGTGCTGTTACTGATATGAGAATTACTCCATGAAACAAGATTATATTTAGCGAGAGAAATGAGTTGATATATTTTGTTTCTTTTTTTTCAAAATCCGGAATAATTAAATCAAAGCAGATTTCATTTTCATGTAACAAAACTATTTTTCCATAAAGGTTACGGTAAAGTTTCTCCTGCCGTAAATAATATGCATCAAGGATCCAAAACATCATTGTGGGGAGATATAGAGAAAAAATGAAAACACTTCTTGTACTCTTTGTTGATAATGCAATAACAGCTGATAATATTGCAATGTCCCAGCCTTTTATCAAAAAAGAGTTTTTTGCTAATCTAGAAATGATGTCTTGAATTAGTTGTAAGTGAAATTGTTTATTACTCATTGAACCTCCCTTCATTGAAACCGGAATATATCATAAAAAATTATATCAGAAATATATCTGGCAACAGCAAAATCAAGTTGTTTCACAAATAATCTTACTATATAGTACTAATTTGCCTCAAAAAGAATTAAAATCAAAACCAGATCGAAGTATCTGGAGATAGAGCGAAAGGATGGGTAAACCTAGCAAACAAGAATTGACAAAAGAATTTCAACCAAGATATCTAAAAGCAACTCACACCATAAACTGGTTTTTACTCAATCCCCTCTTGGTATAAAATATCTATATGGATAACAAAACCTTACTCACCAAATCCGATTTCCTCTTATTCCTAGAAGCCCCACGCCATTTGTGGGCTGCCAAACATGATCTTATAGATAAAACCCCATCCGTTTTTGATGTCAATGTAATGAGGCAAGGCTATGAGGTCGAAGCTCTTGGCAAGGAATATCTTGAAAAATATGCAATCAAACCAGATGAGAAACTGATTTTTCAGAAAACCTACACTGACAGACAATTCACCGTCAGAACGGATATTCTCATTCACAAACTAGCTACAGACTCATACGACCTCTACGAAGTCAAAAGCGGCACAAGCGTAAAGAAAGAAAACATCGATGATGTTACATACCAATTCTTGATTGTCAACAAACAAATCAAGCTTGACCGAGTCTTCATCTTGCACTTGAATAGCGAATACACCCGGTATTCATATCTTAATCTTGCAGAATTATTCATTGCGGAGGATGTGACACAAAAAGTTCTTGAACTCAAGGATGAAGTTGATAGACTGAGGTCTATAGCCCTAAAGACAACTCTTAAACCTTCACAAGAAGGTATTCAACCTTGCCTTAATCCTAAATCTTGTCCCTGTCCGGAGATCTGCTATCCTGGACAACCTGAAATCTCAATATTTGACATTCCCAGGTTATCAAAGAAAAGGAAAACTGAGCTCGTAAGTCAAGGTATTCTTGACATCAGAGACGTTCCGAAAACTTTTCCATTAAACCAGAAGCAGCGTCTGATTGTTGACGTTGCTCAAACCAATCAAGAACGCATTGATAGGGAAGCGATCCAGAAGGAATTTCAGCACTTCACATTCCCGCTTTACTTCCTGGACTATGAAACCTATTTGTCTGCGATCCCAATGTATGACGGGTTTAAACCCCAGCAGCAGATGGTCTTTTAATATTCGCTTCATAAAATGGAATCACTAAACGGAGACATCCGCCACACAGAGCATTTGGCCATCACGAAAGATGATCCATCAAAATCAATAATCAAGCAATTACGTGAAGACATAGGTGACAAAGGTACTGTTTTCGTCTGGTTTAAGCCGTTTGAGATGACCAGGAACAAAGAACTGGCAATCATTCATCCAGAATATGCAGAATTTCTTGAAGATCTAAACGACCGTATTTACGACCTTGGCGACTTCATCAACTTCGGGTTCTACCTACATCCCAAATTTAAGGGTAGCTGGTCAATCAAAAATGTTTTACCCGTTATGGTTCCTGAACTTAGCTATGATGAAATGGAAATCGGCAAAGGTGACCAGGCAATGATGGCCTGGTGGGAGATTATCAATGATAAGATGTCCATTGAAGAAGCAGAAAAGACGAAAATAGCGCTCTTAGAGTATTGCAAACTGGATACATTTGCGATGGTGAAGATTTGGAGAAAATTATTTAAAATTGGGAACCAAATTTAACGACTTTTCAGAAATATTTTAAACGAAATATAATTTCTTGTTCCCGAGCAATGGCATACGTTACACATTGTTGATATAATTTAATAGAACAATCTAGTGTTTTTTGTCTTTATTGTGTTTCTTCTTCAGAAAATCATAAAAAAAGGAACTTTTATGTCCTATCGAGAAAGGCTAAGTTTATATCAGCGAATTGAGGAAATTCGAGGGAAACATCTTATATCTTATGTGACCAGTTTGCGTCCCAATGCTACTGGCCAAATGGCTCCTGATGTCGTTCCAGAATTCGCGCGACAAGTACTTGCTATCCCTGCTGATGAAAAACATGTAGATTTGTTAATTGTTAGTAATGGTGGTGATCCAACGGTTGCATGGCGCTGTATAAGTTTCTTAAGAGAGCGATTTGAAACCATTGATGTATTATTGCCTTATACTGCTTATAGTGCTGCAACTCTTTTAGCAATGGGTGCTAATAATATAATAATGCATCCATTTGCTAACCTTGGGCCTGTTGATCCACAAATTACTTCAACAAGACCAGGAGAAGGGAAACCACAAGTTAATAGATTCGGTTCTGAAGATTTAGTAAATTATTTAGCATTTGTGCGGGAGGATGTTGGAATTACAGACCAGGCAGAATTACAAAAAACTTTTGAGTTATTAGCAAATGACGTAGGTGCAATAACAGTCGGTGCAGCAAAGAGGAGTGCTCAACTTTCATTGTCTTTAGGGGAAAAACTATTAAATCTACATATGAATGATAGGAACGAAGCTCATGCGATTGCGGAATCTTTAAGTAAGTCTTTTTATCATCATGGTTATCCAGTTGGGCGGTCAGAAGCTCGCCAAATTGGTCTTCCAGTTGAAGATCCTAATGGAGAAATCGAATCTTTACTTTGGGATGTATGGCTAGATTTTGAAAAAGAAATGGATTGTAAAACACCTTTCATTCCTATAGAATTAATTTTTGCAGATTCAGCTATAGCGTCACAGCTTGAGCCTATCCGCCAAGTTCAGTTACCCTCAAATTTACCTCCTCAACTTGCTCAACAAGCATTTAATAAGATATTAAATCAAATTCAAATAGTCACTATACATCCTGTAAATTATGAATTATTCCATGCTTCTGTTGAATCAAAATATTGTCGGAGTGAATTTAAGACAAAAGGCATTATTAATGCTTCTCGGCTACCTGATATGAACATTGCAGTAAGTGTTACGCCAATATCACAAAAATGGACATTTTCTGAAAATTCTGATAAAGTTATGGATACAGAGTGAGAAATTTGATTTTCTGGGAAAAGAGATAGTAATATGATATCTCGTGAATTGTATACTACAAGTACAGATAGTTCGTTTCTTCAAGCTTTTGGGCCCTATCGAGTACTAACTAGTAGTGACGTCTTTGAGGGAGTTTTCTTTAGCGATATGGAAAAAGCCACTTATGTCATAGAAGTGGGTGAGGTTTCATTCCATGGTGAAGAAGAAATTGAAAAACTTGAAGAAGACTAACCTGCACCGATAAGTTTTACCAATTTTTATGATAGTTCACCACGTAGAATTTGGATGGTTTCATTAATAAAATAGTAGGTAAAGGGAACAATTACTCAAAGATATGGTGAAGGATAGTGTTCTAGTGTTGTTACACTTGAGAAGAAACAGATTCATCAAATAAAAGAATATCCCCCTTTATAATTTGTTTGGAAGGATGAGTGTTATTTATAGCACCCCTGGCGCAATTAGAACGCGTAGCCAACCGGTTCGGAGTCCACTAGATTTTCGTCTATAACGTATATACGAGGGTGTTTTTGTTTATGTCTACCACCTGTGGCGATTAAAGTTGTCTATTTTGTCTACTACCAGCCCTAACCAAACCACTGAATAGAGCAGCGGTTCAGCTAAGGAAATTGTAACACAGCAACAAAGCGAAACGCTCTCTATTCAAAGACAGAGAGTGTCTTTTGTACCTTAAATAAACCAATGGCTTATCACAAAATGCCATTTAGAGGGAAACAAAAATACCCCTAAGCCTAGGGGTAAGTCTGTGATAAACCGACACATATAGTAAGATGAGCGTGGGGAGGCTCGAACTCCCAACCAATGGCTTAAAAGGCATAACCAGAGTCTGAAAAGAGCAGAAAATCCCTTCGTAAGGGGGATTTTCAGGGATAAAATGGCCAATTTTCATTTCCATTGTGTCCATAAATTACAGGGTTTCCATGCTAACTGCACCCAAATTGCACCCAATAATGAGCTAGGGAAGACAAACCTATATTTTAACTAGCTATAACCACTTAAAAAGCCCACCTTTTAGAGTAATGCTTAAATATTGCTAAAATATTAGGTGTAATTCTAAATGATGACCTGGCTCCAAATACTATCACAGTATCTGGATCAGTTTTTGGGGGTCAGGTCATTGAATCACGTATTTTCTTTATTATATGGATGGTGATCAATTGTTGCGGCACGCAGAAACAAAACATTTTCAATTCGGGTGTCATCCTAAATACTCTTCCATGTCCTTTACTGGAATTTGCTTCAAGTGGAACAATGAGTAGATAGTGCAATGGATGCATTCATCAGACCAATCCCCCTTGCTTGAAATCAGTTGCGTAATGAGAGCTTTGATTTGTTCTTTGTTTGAACAAGGGTGAAATTCAATGCTTAGGTTTTCATTCTTATCTGGGGCGGCTATCCAAGAATTCTCAGTATCAAGTCTAGAAAGGGGGGTCCTAACGTAGCCAAAAAACTTGTAATCCAAGATCCGACGATCCCATGTGAACGTATGCAAAACAAGCTTCATTGTCTTTTCTTCAAAAGCTATGCCCATCTCTTCTTGAAATCCCCGTTTAGCTGTTTGCCAAGGCGATAGTTTTTTGTCGCCTTCGAATGTATATCCATGTGAATCAGCTAAAATCATATTCTCTCCGACAGCATTATATACAGTATTTGGAGAATGATGACCTCCACTAGCTGGAATATTAGACCGTCGGGTCAGAACAAGAGAATCTCCATTCTCACAAAACACCGAAAGCCCAACACTTAATGGATTTGGGAAATGTAGCACTGGATGTTCATAAACTGGATTATCCACATACTTTTTCAATAGATTTTTTTCATCATCTGAGCCTAAGTGAAAAATTTTATTTGTAGATAAATAATCATAGAAGGAATATATTTGACCTTTTATCCGTAATTCATGAATATTATTTTCATCTGCAACCCTGTGGATAACAATGGAATTAACTCCATATTGTGGGTTGTTTTCCAAACGGTCTTGAATCCATTCAGAAAGATGATTTTTATATATTCCCTCATGAATTTCCTCGTTTAACGTAAATTTACTACTATCAGCAGTGACAACGACCTGATCTTCTCCAAAAACCCCTGCTCTCCATCCTGCTTGGACAACTTCAATACCAGACTGAAGATCATGAAATCTTTCCCTTGTCTTTTCTGATTTACGCCATCGCAGTGTTTCTTTCCGTAATTGGTGTTTCTCTTTCATTACTTCTAGAATTTCAGGGATGATGAAACCAATAATCCCGCCAGCGACAAGAAGTAGGATATCTTTTAGAATTACCATTTGTTGTTTATCTCCTCAAAGATTTTATGTAATTAATGAACCCTTAGCTTTTTTCGTCAATAATTTAATATATATCAATAAATGGCTTCTCTGCAAAAAGGCTCAAAGAAATTTATAAATAATGGAAATCGTAAATATTTTGGATCCCTGTTTTATAAAATACTTGAGGCCGACACAAGCTGTCATAATTTCAGCCTGTTGGACTATCATAAAGATTGGTACAACTTATGGGGTCAGGTCACAGTCCTGCGGGTTAGTTTTAAGCATTGTGTATCAATGAAGGATATTACCGTCAGCTAATATCACAATTTATATTTGCCACACTCGCATTGCATGTGATAATTCCCGTCTGTTAGATTCCAGATTTTTTTATTACATGAGGGACATATGAATGTTTTCTCTAGATCCATCAATCTTTCTAAAGCAAATTCGACATCTCCAATTACTAAACCAACTGGAGCAGGAGGACGATCATGACTGCCGTAGTTTACAATAAACGTAGACGCCTCTAATTCATCAAAACTTGTTTGCTCAATAAAATCAAAGAAACCATTAATAGAAAGATATCTTTTCAATTCAAACAATAATTCTCCAGATGATCTTTCATCATTCGCCGATCCTTCTCTAAACCTTACTCGGCCACCAACTTTTTTGAGAACCGCCTTTAATCGATTCTCCATGTATGTTCTTACTCTTGGTGCAGCTATCTCTACTTTTCCTGAACTAAGGGCCTCTCGGCAACCAGCCAAACCAAGAGCCTGAGGGGTTTCTATCTCAACTCCATTCTCATAACTCCACCTTAAAATTCTTTTATGTTGCCATCCTCTCCTGGCAAGACGCCGGAAAAGATCAAACCAGACATTATCATGAGTTAATACAATGAGCTGATGATCAGGAAGTTCATTGACAAGTAATCTCGCTAGATCAGCTCTATGTTCTGCGTCAAAGCTATTAACAATATCATCCAAAATTACAAAACCGTTTTCTTTGTTGAATGCACGCACTGTTGCAAGGAACAAACAAACACCTAACCCATTGAGATAGGATTCACTAAGGAACTTTCTAGGAGGAGTAATTTCTTCACCCTTGTAATAAATATGAAATTCGACGCCATCTTCGTTGGGTAGAAATTTCAAACTAACATCATCGAAGCCTTCAGTAGGATGAAGAGCAAGGAAGTATCTTGATACATCATCCGATATGGTTTCTAAAACGCTGCCCATGGTATTACGCCTCAATTCTTGAAAAGCGGCTGTGAATACCATAAGAGATGCAACCTGTTTTTCAAGGGGAATTATTTCATCCTCCATCGAAGAAATTCTAGTAACATGTGCACGTAGAGTACCTAAGTTTTGAAATGCTTCTATTTTTGCAGTTTCTTCTTTGGTAGGCGCTAGTTCCTTTTGTTTTTTACTTACTTCACCAATTATTAGTTTTGCTTGATCTTTTTCCGATGTCAGCTTCTCTTCTATCTTAAATTCCTTGAATGAGACAGTATTTCCAGTTTTCAAGGGCTGTTCTATCTGTGCTTGAGCTGAACCTACTGCCAGAGCAAATTTTGTGCTTATCTTCTTGATTTCTTCTATGCCTTTTATTTTGTCAGTTTTTAACTCATTTATCTGCTCAACAATACCAATAACACTTCTTAGTTCCTTTCTTAACTGAATTCTTGTTGCCTCCAACTGATTGACTTCTAAAATGGTCTCCTTGCTTTTCTCTTGATGATCTTGTATGTGCGAGATTAAATCTTCTCTTGGAATATCTGCATTGCAAAGCGGACATGTATCTTCTGTCCACTTCTCACTTTCGAGCAATGATTTTGCTAAGTCATACAGTTCATTCAAATGAACGCAAAGAACTTTCTCGGGATTTTCAGACAATGAATTATATTGGTTTTCAAAAACTCTTAAATTATCTAGGTCAATAGGATTATTCACAAGACTACTTAATACTTTTTCGGTAGTATTAAGTTCAGTGAGTAATTGAGATCTGTTAGACACTTTTGTAGCTTTTTTGGCCTCTTCATCTAATTTTCGTAAATCATCCAAACTTGATATCGGAAAGTCAAATCCTAAAACTTCTGCTTGTTGTTCTGCAAAGTGCCAGCAATTCTCATAGGAAAAATCTAATCCCATTATTGCAGCAACTTCTTCCTGCCGATCACTCAGTGTTTTTTCTTTTTGTTCAAGCAATGAGTTAAGTCGGTTTTCAACTGCCGCCATATCATTTCGTAGGTTTTCCCAACCTTCCATTCCGATTAATTGGGCAATTTGTTTTCTTTTTTCCCCCTTAGTTTCATCCACGAATTGCTTAAGGTCCTTATGTCGGAGAATCAGTAACTCATCCTTGCTTGTACTAATGTATTCATTAAATTCTTCTGTCTCGTTGGTTTGGTTTTGTCTTCGAGATGAGTGAAGCCTGAATTCACTACTTAAATCTGTATCAGAGAGGTCAAGCCCAACAATGGTATCTTCGTCATCATTTAATAAACGATGCCGGTAGTCTTCTCTTGTGCATCCTTCTTTTGTCAGTTCTTTCACTTCTCCATTGAAGAACCACTCAAAGGCATCAGCAATGCTCGATTTACCTTTCGCATTTGCTCCAAAAATCAAAATGGAGTGATTATTGCTGGTGAAATCAATTGTAATTGTGTGTCTAATTCCTCTAAATCCGGTTATAGATAGCCTTCTAAGCTTCTTCTTCGCCACCCTGTGCCTCCATATCCCTCAGAGTCTTCAATTTGGATAATAATTCATCTCTGTGTAGATTATCTTCATTCCAAAGCTTTTGGATTGCCGCTGCAGTTTTATCATCTATTCCATCTAAAGTAGAAAGATTTGTGAAAAATTCGTTGATTATTTCTTGAGCGGATTTTATTTCCTCTGTATTTGCCATATGATACTCGCAATTCCCTCTAAGCCACTAAATTGTTTGTTCAGTGTCAGTTAATAAATTTACAACTTCAAATTTGATTATATCAATAAATCAAGAATGCGCTTTTGGATACAGTAATATCGTGCAATTTTTGTTTTGGGCCTTTTAAAAGATTACAACAAAAGCTTGGTAATTAAGAAGATCATCCAGATTATGTTGGATGCAGTGGCCATCCCATAATACTTGATAGAACGCTTGATAGTTTGTGCGGGCTCAGCCCCCTGTGAAGTTCAGTTTATCAAACAATTTGCTGATGTAATCATGTCGGTCGTCAGTTTGGAATAACACATGACGTTCTTCCCACTCTGCTCTATTCATCTCCCGCGTTTGCTGCGGGATTTCAGCCAGGGGTGTTGGGGAAACGATGAATGAATCCAAAACCACTTCGGGATCTCCTAACTCTTTTTCAATTTCTTTGATATTCTTATAGAATTGAACTTTAGGATCCTCAATACCTTCCCGGCCCATGCCATGCGGATCAACAAAAGCAACATGCTGTAGATCATCCGTGACGATCCAGAGAATGAAGTCCGGATAGAAATTGCCAGCCTCAAAGAAGCCAATTCCGCTGCCCCGGCTTCGATTACGCAGTAAGTACAATTGCTTGCCCTCAAAGATTGCCGGGTTTTGATCGTAATACTTTTTCAGGTCTTTCACAAAATCCTTTTCACCTTCGTTAAGCGCGACTGGTTTGATCTCAATGTCCATCCCATTCCCCAAATATAGCAAGGGTTGGTAAAGGTGCTGGTCGAACATGATGGCTGACATACGCTCATATTCAATAAGCCGAAAATCACCGCTTTCAACGGCTTGTTTGATTTCTTCCAGGGTATGGATGATTTCAGTGCGCGACTCCTCAACCAGGATGTGATATTCAGAAATGAAATTGGGATCATCTGGGGTGAGTTCGCGGTACTCGAGGTGATCACTTTCCCATGCAGCTTTCTTGTGTTTGTAAAAGCGATCCATGTACTTCTTGAGCAGCGCCATCGCAATTTCCTGCCAGCGGAATACTTGTTCAAAGTTCTTAAATGCCAGATCATCAGCAGGGATATAGAGCTGATACCAGGAGCCATCTAGCAACAAATCGTTTATTTTTTCTCGTGAAATATTGATGTTATACCAGCCGCGATCTGCTTTGAAATCTTGCAACGCAAAGTAAATTTGATCCAGATTTAAAAATGCAATGTGCTTCGCGGTGAACTTTCCCTGATTTAGGTTGGCAGCCACGTCATCTACACTCAAGCTTGATATCGCCTGTATATGAGGATACCAATTCATCGATATTGGCCTGCGTTTGAGTTGGTCATCAGGCAAATCCAGCAATGGCTTTTCACCTTGACGTTTGAAATCCATCCCCGACTTGACCTTGATAACCTTGAGCCTCTTTGTGCCCAAATTAGGGATAACGGGCATGACAAAATCAACTCTTTGTGTTTCAGTGGGGAGCCCTTCTTCAGCCAGATACTCTTCAAATTGACGCATGTAATCAGCGCGCACACCAAAGACATTCAAGGTTTCGACCAGCGGGACATACCGAGGTGGTTGGTCATTGTAAGCAGTACTGCGTTTGAGGCTGAAGTCCTGCCCCTTAAGGCGCACACCGCGTCCAAAGAGTTGTATGATTTGCGTGCCTTCTCCCCGTCCAATGTTCATCAATCCCATTGTGGAGACACGCCAGCTATTCCAGCCTTCCATGAATTTACGTGAGCCAATCAGAATGTTGATCTTGGAATCTTGTTTATCGAGCGCATGAAACAAAGATGTCGACAGCGGTTGTTCGGTGACGATAACTTCATCGTGTTTCTCTGCCAGTCGGCATAAGGCTCTGGGATCGCCAACGTTGACCAGGCCAAAGTATTCGTTTTTACCTAAACTAAGTCCGATCTCCCCCTCATCTCCCTTGAGATCCTCAACAAATAAACGGCCAGCGCTACCACTATTGAATAAGACCTTCAGGATATCTTCAAAAACTTGTGTGGCCGACATCCTCAGGCCAGCCAGGTATTCAAAACTTCTTTCAAAAATATCATTGCCCTGATCATCCAGCAGTCCGGCTTTCCCTTTGAGGAATTGGTCAATGATTCTGACATTATCCCCTTGATTTTGGGGATGCGTGAATTCCGCCAGGAAAAGGATCACATCAAGCACGTCCGAAACCTCACGCTTATTTCGTTGGTAGACGGCTTTCACGCTGCCGCCCACAAACACCCACAGGGGCTTTTCAATCAGGTAAGCCAGCATATCAACAGGATTTTGTGCATACACCTTCTGCTGCTGGTAAAAAGCCAGCAAACATGCGATCAAATAGCGATAGCGTTGCGCTTCGTGGCTGTCATCTTCCAGGTTAAGAATGCGATATTCCTTGCCGTAGCCATCCTTGTAAAAGAAGCGGTAGGAATAGTCAAACAAAATACTTTTTGCATATACTTGTGTCAGATGTTCACTCGACTTAACTGCCTGCCCAAAAGTAGCGGAATATTCAAAAGAAAATCCATTTTCGCAGAGGGCGTTACGGCGGGATATCCATGCGCCATCGCCCCCGCTGCTGGCTCCGGAATGCCCTTCATCAACAAGAACCAGATTGCTACCCTCAAATGCAGCCACGTCCACGGTTTTATCGCCGCCAGAGTCCGCCAGCTTATGAATATCAATGATCTCAATACGGTCCTGGTTGATAAAACTTCCCAATCCTTGCTTTGAGAAAATCCCTGCTTCGATATCTGAAAGCTCGAATTCTTTCCGGTGCTGCTCGGATAACCCCTCATTGGGCGTAAGCAAGATCACACGGTCAATCTCATTTTCCCGGCGGTATTTTTTCAGATAGTGTTGGTACTGCAAGAGATTGCAGTGCATGAGCAGTGTTTTACCGCTGCCGGTTGCCATCCAGAAAGCCAGTCTGTTGAGTTCGCTCGCGTCGAAGGTTTCCACCTTGTCTTTATCAGGCTCGCCGTCATTATAGGTGTCGATCACCGCGTTGATCTCAGCCAGTAGCGCATCTGGATCGCGAAAATAACACTCCAGGTAAATCTCGGTGAAGAGCAGGGCTATATACTGGAAGTATTTGAGTTGTAGTATGCGCCCTTCGCTCAGATTTCGTTTGGCTGTGATGCGCTGCCAGTAATTAACAATGTTGTTATCGTAACGCAGTAGGTCATCTTTATTTACCCGCGTTCGCTTCCCCCAATGTGCAGAAAGCGCTTCATTGAAATGGGTAACATTTTCTTCGTTCAAACCTTCCAGGGCATCGTCTTTCAACCAGTGTTGGATTTCCGAGAAGTCACTTACTTCCAATACAGACAGCGCCCATTGATTGAGGACGAGTTTGTTTTCGAATATCATTTCTTTAGTAGTTGTCATTATATATTAGACACAAATTGCAATAGGATAAACTTTCATTGCCGGGGATTCCAAAGAAATTTTCAAAGCCGGCAGGTTTATCTGTGAAGGATTAACAGCCATTGAAGTAGCTAATCCCTCAAGTGTTTGCTGGGGGAGATATTTCAGTAGCCCTTGGTTTACCAATGTAATAACTTCGCTAGTATCCGAAACATTTTTTATAACTTTTCCAATAACAGTAAATTCTCCATCAATTATGTCTCTCCGCCATCCCTCCATGAAATATTTGTCCTGTGTGGCAAGTAGAACACTCAATTCACTGGGATCAACTGCTTTGACAATAAGGTCATTGCTACTTTCGTCGACCAAGGATTGAATTATTCGCAAAACTTCTTTATCCTGGCGAGGTCCACCTTTGTTCTTGCTTGATTGAGGAGTACTCTTATTTCCCATTAACTTCATTATTGGTGAAGTCATTAGTTCGGAAATCGAGGAGAAAAAAGCAGATACTGGGTTTTCTTCGAGACTTCCGTGGATTTCGATAAATGACCCGGGAACAATCGATTTGAGTTCGGTGTCGGATGTGATTTCTTGCAATAATTGTTGATCTAGTAGATACTCTCGATAAATATGGAATAGGGAAGTTGGCGTGTGGATTTTGGTTTTTGATGTTTGTGATTGAGAGGCAGCTGCTGTTTCTGCGGCTGCGCCAGCCTTTGCGCCAAGAGAAATTCCAAGAAATGCTAACGCATTTGTTGTACCTAAAGAAGCTTCTGTATTGGCTGAAAGTTTTCCATCTTCCGACTCGGTTTCCACAATGTTGCTAAACTGTGAGAATCCATCTTCTATTATTGCCAGATGATCAAATACCACTTTTTGATCGAGATAGATGGGGATGCTGATAAACTTTTCTTTTGGATCTTTTTTACTCATACGGTCTTACCCTCCTCAAACATCAATCGGTGGAAACTCTCTTCTGTCAAATGAACTGTCCAGTGTTGGTCGTTTGGACGAATATTGGCGAGGTTATTATCCCCATTGATGTAAATATCGGTGATTTCCTGGCTCTCGCCGGCCAAATGCGTTTCAAAAAAGTCGTTCAGTTGGTCATTGTCCATTTCAGGCACCGTGCGCCAGATGACCAAGATCTGTTTTTCGTCTCGGGTTGTCCCACGTACGACAACTGCACCCTCAATTTTTCGAATGTTTTGCACGTGAAGGCCAAGCAGGTAATTGAATGTTTCGACCAAGTCAACCGGCGTCGCCTCGGTTTCGCCCACGGTGCTGCTGGCAATTTGTAGTTGGTAGTTAAACGGCGTTTCAAAGCGTTCCAGATCGAGCAAACTACCCTGACTTTCGAAGTCCAGCATATAATGCAGCAGATAATCTTCACCAAATGCAGTTTCATCCAGCAGTGCTGCTTGTGCTGATTCGGGTCGTTCCAGTGTCAGGTTATTAAGTGTATCCTCGTATGATTCCAGTCGCATGTATTTAAATGCATGACTGGAGCCTTTGCGTGAAATTGGCTTTCCATCTTTCCAGTCCTCGGAATAGATAGCTTTTTGAATGCGTGGCTTTACAATGAAATCAAAGTATTGTTCCATTTCTATTAATAAATATTTTCGGTTTCCACCATCGGTTCTATTTAAGTTAATTACAGCGTGTCCTGTAGTTCCAGAGCCAGCAAAAAAATCAATTACGAAACAATTGTTATATGACATGCCAGATGTTCGAAGGCAGTCTTCAACTAAAAGCTCAGATTTTGCATAATCGAATATTTTTTCACCAAACAAGTTTTTCAACTCAGCTGGACCATAATTCGCGGAGGCATATAAGTTGTAATCCCACCACGTTTTTGGTGGTGCCCCTTCATCCATCCTGGTCTTGAAATCAATATTTATTTTTCCATTTTTCTCACGGCGAACTCTATATTCATCTAATTCCGTTGGAACCCTGACATATCCTCTTTGCCAATTCTTTTCTATCTTCTCCCCATTCTCCGCTTCTACTATAGGAAATATAACCGTCTCATTTTTATTGGGTTCTTCTTGAATTAAATATTCTTTACTTTCATCATCCCACATGAGCTGAGGTATTCGAATTCTATCTTCTTCGGAAACGAAAATTGGGTAAAATAGTTTTGGGCGGTCTTCTCTCTTGTCATTGTTTCCAGATCGAATAAAATTAGCCCAAGCAAACCTTCCTTTTGCATCTTCATGAGGATACCGAGCTAGGGCCTTTTTCCTTTTTGGGATACTTCCTGGTATTGTCTTCGACGATTTTCCATAGAACAATGCATACTCATGAGTAGGGGCTAATCGCCCCTTAGTTTTTCTTCCTGCTGGATTAGACCGGACTGGAACAATGCCCAATTGATATCCAAAAACCGAAGTTAATAGATACCTCAAAGGTAAAACTTCTTCATCATCAATTGCTGCACAAATTATCCCTTCATCCATCAATAATGAGTGTGCTATCTGAAGTCTGCTTTCCATCAAGGATGTCCAGGAAGAATCTTTATAATTATTCTTATATAGAATAGCAGAGGCATCTGTATTATAGGGCGGATCAATATAGATACTTTTCATTTGCTTCCGATAAGTTTCGGACAAAAATCGAAGCGCTTGAAAATTCTCACTTTGCAAAAGTAATCCATTCAAGGACTTATCAATATCTTCGATACTTGCTAAAACTTTATATTTAAATTGCTGATCAAAGAATTTTGAATCAAGCACCAGAAAAGGATTCGCCTTGAGAAATTCAATGGATAATGGGTTGCTATAAGCAACAGTAACCAAATCTTTTTTTATCTTATCAATGGCAAAAAGACGTACCCATTCTTCTCGCTGTGCATCGTTGGCAGCAATCTCTGGATAGAGTTCCTCGGGGATACGATCCAGGGTAATGCAATAGTTGGTCTCTACCACGAATTTTTTCTTGAGCCACAACTTTTTCTGGAAATCCTCAATCTGGGCCAGAAAGTCGATGATCTTATGCGCGATCTGGCGGATAACTTTGATCTTGCTCAGGTATTCATTCACCCGCGGCGCACTCTCATTCTCGATATTGTCAAGGTGCATGATCTCATTCTTGATATAGAAATCAAGCTCACGGCGCAAGAATTTCCCCAGGTCTTTATGAATGAAATAATCCTGCGTGTTGCGACGAGTGTAATCTTCGAGATGCTTTTCCAGCAAGGTGCGTTCCGGGTTGCCTTCTGTGGGGACGGGGTGGGCCAGTTCGGTCAGAGCGTCTTTTTGAGCCTGTTCGGTTAATTTTTCTCGTAAACCAAATAGGGTTTCCAGGGTTTGTTCGTTGCAATTCGATTGTTTAGTCTTTTCCGGGCGAAACTCAAAGCGAATCACTACTTCCCCATCCCGCCATGCCAGCGGTTCCTCAGCCAGCACAAAGCGGCGTTTGTTATCATCAATCTCTTTGCGATTATCCTTTTCAGTGTCGGCTTCTACCAGCTTGAAATGGGCGCGTTTACCTGACGGCAGCTTGAAAGAATAATCTCGAAAATACTCACTGGTTTTGATGTAGTATTGATCGTGATTGGCCCAATAGAGTTTGACTTCTTCACCCTCATAGGGAATGGCATACACGCCTTCTTTGTAACGACGTTGTGAAATAAAGTCGCCATTGTCATAATAACGTCGGAAGAAGTTGTAAAGTGCGGAGTAAACCTGATTTTCCAGATCATTGACATCCACACTGTAAGTTGCTATTTGTTCTCGAATTCCTTTAACTTTGGACGATGTATCAGGATCAACGCCTAAATCCTCAGACTGCCGCATTGCTTGTTTTAATTCGTTCTGCAAAATTTCTGTATCCACAGATTGATAAGTTGAAAAAGCATTCATAATCTGGGGAAGTAACTTTTCCTCTAAAAAGCGGTTGATCTCATCACGACGTTGGTTGATTACCTTATACATACCAAAATCTAAATCAGCCTGGTCAGTTTGGAAAAGTTCCTTTAGAAGGGATATTAATTTCTGGTATTGTGTGGACATATAGTTCTCTTCGCCTATCTCACTAGAGATAGAACGTGCCTTTCTCCATTTATATTGATCGGTTTGCTTTCAATAAATGCTTTTACATTATAGCTTCCGAAAGGAATTATTTCTGCTCCAGAAGAGAATTGGTTATTCTCCCAAGCAATATACACTGAAGAATCCTTGGGAATCGATTTGTCAATGGGCATAAATTGCCCTTTATAATCTCCATATCTCCAGGCAACCCGCAATTTGGGTTCCGGAAGGTTAGTTGGATGAAATCCGGGTATCTCAATTTGAATCTCAGGTACTCTCTTCTTGAGTTCGGTAGGTTTATTCCTCAACTGCCATAAAATGAAAATGCTTTGTTTGGGATACATATCAGTCATTCTACAAAGAGCAGCCATCAAAGAAACCTCATACTCATCCGCAAGTAACTCGGCAGATTGAAAAGAAAGCCCAATCCGCATGGCTCTAGGATGAAAACTATCCCTGGGCATAAGCAGGTTTGCAGCTGCTTTCTGACAAATTCTCTCTTTTTTCATTCCGAAAATGTTTTCTTTTAACCGATCCGGTCTTATTTCTCCAGGCAACTCTAAAAATAGTAATTCGACCAGTTCGTGAGCTGTTGAGTATTTTTGACGAGAAGCGGGGTCACCAGCATGGATAATTATTTGTGGAGTACCATGAAAAGGAATAGTTGCTCCTTGTTGTTGTGGTAGGGGAATAGCTTGAGGAGTGTGCATCCCAAACCGATCAATTATGCTTTTTATGTTGATTGGTGGATCGCTGGACAAGCCCGATTCCTTGCGCAGGAAATCCATATATGCTATAACATCTGCCAGGGATTCAACTGAGTGATTTTCTAAGAATAATTTTGCTGGATTTTCATAATCTACCATTATTATTATCCCTCTGAGATGAATGGCTCAATCGCCTCATAAAGGTCTTTCCATTCTTGAGCAGTGGTAGGCTCTTTTCCTCTAAAAGGGATTTTTAAAAGAGATTCTACAGCTTTATAGTGTAAGCCCTCATTCAAGGCAAATTCTCGAAGGGCAGGGAGAATGATCGTTCCCGATCTTTCATTTGGCTTTCCTGTGATCTGTTCTATCGAGGCTTCTAATCCCCATGCCAGCTTTTGAATAATTTCCTCGGAAATATTTTCGGCTTCTCCACGTTCTATCATAGAGATGTAATTACGGGATACATTGGTTAGTTCAGCAAGTTTCTCTTGGGATAATTTTCGCTCTTTTCTGAGATTTCTAACATTATCTCTAATCAATTTAGTATCCATTGCAACCTCCTTTCAAGGTGTTCTTCTAATTTATTATACCGCAAAACGACTGGTAAATTGACTAATGGGCTTGCAAGTATTGGAGTAATAGTGTATAATTCTCAATGAGTGGTAATATTACCATACATTGATCGGTTGATTTGAAAGAAGTTGATAATTTCAAAAAAGAAAGAGAGGTTTGAAATGGGTAAAAAAAAGAATATCTGGATCACTCCCCACAAAGACGGTTGGGCAGTAAAGCGAGAAGGCTCTGATCGAAGCTCCAAGGTGACCACGACCAAAAAAGAAGCTGAAAAAATTGGCCGTGACCTTGGTAAAAAAGACGGGGTCGAAGTAATTACTCAACGCAAAGATGGCACTATCCAGAGCAAAGACAGTTACGGTAATGATCCGAACCCACCAAAAGATACTGAACATTAGTCATCAACTAGATAAATATTAGGAGATAATGAAATGACAAAATGGGCTGATTACTGTATCTCAGCAGTGAGATATAACGAAGATAAAACTCACATAGTAAAAGTCAAGGTGCATTCAGATAATGGTGACACAATTGGGAACTCAAGTGAATGGAAACGCGAGAAAGTTGTGACTGAAATCGAAGGTGGTACAATTTTTGTGACAATCTTTAAAAGCACCGATGGGAAATGGAATAAGGGGCAAGATGTTCACATTGTTAAAGTGAACGGAATAAAGTATATCCGCACCGATAAGAATTCCAGGGCATCTGATAACCTCGAAAATTTGCCGGAATTCTAGCCCCGACACTAGTTTGGTTAACCCAACAACCTAATACTTCAATATTTCATTCTATGAAAAAGGGAATATCAGCTTCCCTTTTTTATTTTAAAGCAGAGTTTACGTCGCACAATTTTTGTTTTGCGACGCAGCCTCCAGACTACGCCAGGATACAAACGATCAATAACTATTGCTACCTGGGGAACAAAATTTCTTCAATGAGCCTATAACTTCAAAGCAAACACCCGGAAATCGCTTCGGAAAACTTATCCCAAAAATCCAAGAAGATCATCGAACTCAGCAATCGCACCATCATCGTCCGTAAGATCAGCAATCATTTCAAACAAATGGCCTGCTTCCGATTGAGTGGCTTTTTCAGCATACGGCAATATATCATCCTTTAGGGCTTCAATTTGTTTCATAGCATCATCTTTGCTGATATTCCCTTTGCAGGATTCGGAATATGGATAGGTTTGATACCAATGCCATTCATCCATGAACCAGCGATCCCGGTATTCGTGGAATCCCAAACCGTAGAACGTCATTATCAATTGCCGCCCATTGTTCTCCCTGCTAACAGTGACAAACAAAAATTCACCATAAGCATTTCCGGATTCTTCGATCGTGTGAATTTTGTTCTTAGGATCCTTAAGCATTTCAAGAAAGCGCTTGTGCGTTATGCGATTGAAAAGATTTTCCGATTCGGTGAAGCCGAATTTCTGATAGGGATTTTCTGGTGTTGAGGGTGAATGTTCTTTTGTCATTGTCCTCTATTGCATCGTAGCATAAATAATGGCATTTTGGAATTATCAAAATAACTTGACAAAAAAGCACATTTGGTGTATTTTGTATATAGATATTAACTTACCTAAATTAATAAGGCTATATGAAAAACACAACCTTGGCAGTCAAAGATGGCGAGCTTCTTGAAACGTTGATCGCCAAATACGGGAAAGTCGCTACTGCTAAGCAAATCGAAGCCGAAGCAAAAGACACTTGGGATTATCAGCAGATGCATAATCGCATCCAGCAGTTAGTGAAGAACGGCTGGTTAGTACGCATCAAACGTGGTCTGTATGCTATTAACGACCTAAGCAGTCGAGGTTTCTTGTCTATTACCCCCTACGTGGTTGCTAGCCTCCTAGTAGAAGACTCCTATGTCTCCTTTGAAGCCGCGCTAAATTACCGAGGTATGTTTGACCAGTTTGTTCAAATGTATAGCTCTGTCTCATTAAAACAGTACAAACTGACGGAGCTGGAACCTATCCAATACCAGTTCATCAAAACCCAAGAAGATTTCTTTGTGGGTTGGGAAAATGTTGAAATAGAAAACATGACCGCCAAGATAGCCTCTGCCGAAAAAGCTCTGGTAGATCTCATTCACTTTCGTACAAGCAAATACGTAATTGACCTGGTTATTGAAAAACTACAAAATCATGAAGAAGATTTGAGGGTTGAAGATTTGATCCAATACGCCAGTCTTGCTTCACAAAAAACGGTGAAGGTTTTTGGCTTGGCCTTTGATTTATTAGGCTGGGATTCACGAGCGTTATTCCAACTTCTTTCCAATACGCGAAGCACCCATTGGATAGATGTGGATGATAAGGCTTTCAATGCCAAATGGCGAATTTACTATGATGACTATTTTGATAAATACCAAATTGATAAAGAGAAATAATGCTATCACGCCAACAATTGGAAATTCTCAACCGGAAAACTTTTCGTTATCCATTACAAATTGCTGAAAAAGACTATGTGTTAGTGCTTGTCCTGCAATTGATTAGCCAATCCCCCTTGGGCAAGAAACTGGTTTTTAAAGGTGGGACAGCTCTTCATCATTGCTACTTGGAGCAGCGGCGCTTTTCAGAAGACCTGGATTTTTCTTCTGTTCAGCAGCCAATCTCATTTGAAGAAGTGCAAAAAGTTCTCACCAGTGTTGATTATTTGACGGTCAAGAAACACTACCAATCCACAGCTACTATGAAAATCGAGCGCCTTCTTTATACCGGTCCCATTGGTTTTCCCAATTCGCTCAAAATTGATATTGATATACTTCAAAATGTCTTGCTACCTGTACAGGAAATTATTTATCGAACTACCTGGGGGATTGAATTCCCTGTCAGGGTAATGGATATTCGAGAAATCTGTGCAGAAAAAATCCGTGCGATGAGTGATCGAGCACGTTATCGAGATTTCTTTGATGTATACCTGATTCTAATAACTCACCAACTTGATCTTCAAGAAATTCTTGGTTATGTACGCCAGAAGGAAATTCGCAAACCGATTACTAAGGCAAGCATCTTGCGGAATTGGAAGTTGACCGGGGAACAAAAAGAAGCTGAAAAACAGGCGATATTTTACTCACATCCAATTGAAGATTCTTTAATCGAGGTAATGCTTAAAGGTTTTCCTGGTTTTGAGATTAGATAATCAGACTGACAAGTTCCGTACTTTTCTCTTTCTACAGTTCCGAAAAATCATTAAAAGAATAAGGCCAAAAGATTTTCTCTCTATAGATTTGAAATTTTTTTTATAGGCTGGTTACCAGCCGAAACAACAAACTACCCGTAATGTGGGTGTATAGAAATCAACTAAAAGCAAAAGAGCTACACCCTGTAAAACGAAGGTAGTTCATTCCGACTTAGAACAGAGAAGTAGCTCTATGGCATAGAATAGCATATGTGTTGCGGTTTTGTAAATATCACCCGAAAATGATATAGCTGCAGCTTTTTCCCTAAAGCATTTACACGCTATAATCAAGTCATGGGAAATAAGTCAGAAGATTATCAACCAAATCTCAATGATTTGATCTCACTCCGAGAAGCAGCCAAACTCAGTGGGTTATCCCACGACCACCTCCGGCGATTAGCAGGACAAGGTGAACTGTGGGCAAAGAAAATTGGCCGTAATTGGGTCACTACCGAACTGGCAGTTAATGAATACCTTGCAAGCAATCGTAAGCCTGGTCCTAAGGAAAATACTTGATATATATACACGTAATCGTGTATAATAGAATCACATCACAGAACTTTCATCACTCCATATTGTGCTATTCGATTTTCAGAGACAAGGAGGGCGCAATGGGCGGCGGTTCTGGTTAGTTTACGGCCAAGACGATGAGTTTTCCATCTCATCGTCTTCTTTTTTTACCAGAGCCATTTCATCAGGTAGGTCTCATACAAACGGGGGTTTTTCTTTACCCAACTTACTTTTAATCGACCATCTTGCAAAACAGTTCTTTCTTTACTGGTCATGATATGTGTTTTTCGATGGTTACTTTCCTCTATTATTACTCGTAGGGGGTGACGTTTCTTTGGAAAAATGACGTTTACGCGCATTTGTGTCGTCTTTTGAGAGACATTCGTCTCCCAGAAGCCATCCGGTGTTAAAAAACCATCCTTTGTCTCCCAAGTGATATGAAAATCGTCCACATCTCCTCTATTCTTGACTTCATGCAGTGCCAGCAGTATGTAGGTCTTGTATCCTGAGCGATAGCGATCAACGGCTTTGCCTGGATGACATTTATAATTCAGAAGGATCTTTCCATCACCCCATGCATAATCTTGATGGGCGATGATATTATCTTGCAAATACTTGACTTTCTTATGTTTCCCAAACCGTGCACATTTACCTTTTACATCCAGAAGCTCAAGTGTGGATTCATAGTCAAGCACGTGGTACATTCCCTCATGAGCAAACCCATGTCGCACTTTGCTGGTGTACTTTAGAGCATTACCAATTAATTCCGGCCAGGGTGGTGTGAGGATAAGGCTGGCAATTTTAGTCAGGCAGGATTCTGTTATGCTATCTCCCCCGTCTATGTTTTTCTAATAATTCTTGTAAGGTTTTGGGAACATAGTACAGGTCGCGCTCAATGGGCAAACCTAATGGGCCGCGCACCGATTGTAATTCTGACAAGGAGAAATAACCCAGTTCTACTTCAAGGCCGGAGACCAAACCAAAAAAGATATCCTTACCGTCAAATTCACTGGCATACCAGGTCCAGTTGCTATCTGGGGTGAAGAATTTCACCTGGGCCAGAGCATTCAACCCTTGTTCTTCACATTCGTATAGTTTAGGAAGCTTTTTCCTGATTTCTTCAGTAAGCAGTGGTTTATTGGGAATGAATTGAATTCCCCGCTCTTTCATTCTACTTATTACTATATCATCCTTGTCAAATTGTGTATTGACTTAAACTTTTCAATATGATTTGATTGTATCAATTGTATCAGTTGGGTCATTTAGATATGAAAAATTATTTGGGGGTCAGTAAGATCGCAAAAATCACTGGAAAACCACGAACCACCATTCTTCGGTGGGTCCAAGCAGGTAAGTTCGGCGAGATCCTCAAGGTCGAAAACGAGTATCAAGTACCCCACGAACAATTCTCTCAGTGGTGGGAACAAAATATGAAAATCAAGGAATAATATGCCGAACCCGCATGGGGTGAAAACCATTACTTTCTCAATTTACAAGGGAGGTACAGGAAAGACCACTTCAGCAGTTAATACAGCTGCGGCATTGGCTAGTTTAGGAAAAAAAGTATTGCTGGTTGATCTTGACCAGCAAGCATCGGCCACGCGCTATGTCGGTTTTGATCCCAGGGAATTCCAATACAATTTGTATCATGTTTTCTTCCAAAATGTCCCTGCAAGTGTTATTCGACAAAAGACAAAATTCGGCTTTGACTTGCTCCCCTCCTCTGCCTTGATGGCTGCCATTGAAGAAAGCCTGGAGCCAGGTGATGAAATGATCCTTCGAGAAAGATTGTCGGCATTACAAGATGAATATGATTTCATCCTCATTGATACACCTCCAGGGAAGGCATCGCTAGCCTTTAATGGCATTGTTGCAGCAGACCTACTGATGGTACCTGCCAGTGCTGAAAGAATGTCTGTTGATGGTATCTCAGATCTGGTAAATCATGTACAAGAAATTTTCTGGCACAAGTTTCAAGATGAATTGAAACAACAGGAAATCCGCATTCTATTTACGATGTATAAAGCAAATACAAAACATTCCCCTGGTGTCGTTCAGGCAGCACGTCGTATATATCAGGATAATATTCTACATATCCAAATTCCAGAGACAATTGAGTTCCCACGCTCATTTGATAAACGCATGCCACTTATCAATCTTTCTCCTAATCACACTGGTGCCAAACAATATATCAAACTAGCAAAATGGATCATCGACAATGCGTAAACCTCGTCCGCAGGATTTTGACCCTAGCTATGAAGCATCAAAATCGCCTAAACCCGATAAAATAGATATTAGTGGTACAGTACCCATCAAACCTCGATTAACCGGTAAAGAAAATATCGAATCCAACCGTTCGGAAATGCGTACGGAAAACAGAACGGAAGAACATACGGAAATCCGTTCGGAATTACGTTCGGTCAAACTACCCATCAAGCGGCGAACAAAACGTTACAGTTTTGAATTCTATGATGACCAAATCCAACAAATCCGTCTGATGAAAATTCAAACTGAAATGAATGGCGAAACCATTGCGATGTCTGAAATCGTTCGCCAGGCATTGGACCAGTATCTAAATAATAAATAAACCTTGTTGTTCAGAAATCTTGCTAACCTTTTTGACCTTTTCATAGATAAAATCTGATTTCTTTTGTAAAACAATCAATAAACTTACCGTTTTCATTTCTGTTCTTGTTCGTTGTTTCCTCAAGAAAAAAGATTGCTCTAATTAATTCCGTTCGGATAAACGAACGGAACTGCGCACGGAAATACGACCGTTATTCCGAACACAAAAAAGACTGTCTTGACAAGCTTTTTTTAATGTGCTTTACTGCTCTCAAATCCATTTACTGAAGTAGGGATGACGTCTGGTGCGGTGGAGCATCTACGTCCCAGCCTGAGGAGGCGAGCGAAAGAGGTAAATGGTCGCGCTGCCGGAGAAAAAGCACCGGCCGGAGATAAAGGGAAATAAAACGCCCTGAAACTCTCCAAGGCGTTTGATATGCATTCTATTTGTTCTGCTAAGGCAAATCTTTAACAAAAGCTTTAGCTGAACGATTTTTGCGAAGCAAAAATAATATAGATTTTGTTTTATGAATTGTCAATAGTCACATCCAGGTTTTCACAATCACATTAAATGATTGTAAAGGGAAAACATTTCACACGATAATATAAGGGTAGAGAAGGCAAGAAAAGAACGATTTTCACGGTACTAAACGGCTCACAAAACACCTTTTTCATTCAATAGTATTACTGATTCCATCTAACCTGTAATTCTTTAGACCCAAACATATTGGTAAACTTGTTGGGAAAAGCCTTGGTGCTTACCAACAAGTTAGATCAATCCTGCGACCATCGAGGTCTTGGCTTGATGCGGGAGAGCCGCCTTGATTCGGGGAGACCAGTGGCTGAGATCGTGAAAACCTGTCATAAAACGCAGATTTTCACCAACTCAGCCAGATCCCCCAGCTCATCAAGCCGGTGCGTGCGGGCTTGGTTTGCAGGTATAAACCCCAGCAAACCGACCCCGACCACCAACCCTGCGCTTCGAGACCGTTCATAAGACCGATCTCTCAGTGCCCTTGTGTCCGATGTCACTGCGTTTCTCGGCACTTCGGCGCCCGTTCGATCAAGAGAGAGCTGCGGAAAAACACCGCATCACACTCTTGACCTCACTACGTGTTGGTGGTCGGCGTCTACACGCCGACACGCAGCCGCTTCGGGGCATCTCCCGCACCTCTGCCCCGGCGGCTGAAAAAGCGGAAAGAGCCCTTAAGGGCTCTCGATTTTCAAAATCTCATTTAGCGAATTCGTTATGTAATTTACAATTATGGCTTATCTTGTTGTTGGTGTAACGAATTCAATATAGATTGATCTTTTGATTAAAATATGCTATTTTGGCTTTATGTCGAATGATCTCCAGGAGAAATTAGCTACAAACCTAAAAAGAGGGGGAGTGATCGTTGCGATAATCACCCTATTAGTATCTCTGATTATCATATTCCTATACCGCTTTTCTTTTATCTGCCTGGATCCGGAACTGTGTGCCAGGGCGGATAAGCCCTTGATCATCCATCAACCATAAAATCTAAATAATTTCAGTTATACTTTCTTGCTTCGTATTCCGAAAATTATCTAATCGGGATTAAGAATTTCACACTCTTAAACACAGAGAACCCATCCATTGCCAGATATAGATCAGTGACATCTGAATTAAAAATTGCTTCATCGGAATAAGTTACCGTTGATGAAGTTGCTTTGAAATTAATTTTATCCACATCTTGGGCATCAATTACTTCATTATCCAGAGCACTAATCTCACAAGGCCCCCATAAATCATAGACATGACCGGTATTATCAGTCATCTTAAAGTTGATGCCCGGGTTATAGGAAAACAAGAGATCATTTGATGATTTATTCCAAACCTCAATATTAATTGCAATGATTCCCATATTATCGATATCATAATCTCTGATTCTCAACCAAACGTCTCCTTCTTCAACCCATTCGCCGACATCATAGTATTCTTTTTGCGTTTTGGCTGGAGAAATTACCTCAGAAATTGCCTCAGAAATTACTTCAGGAATTACCTCGGGTTGCGACATGTATTCGGGAGTCTCTTCAGGTTTTGCAAAGAAATTCTGCCATATGTACAATCCTCCAAAACCAACCATAACAAGAACTATCAACACGAATACTGTTCTAAAAAACCTTTTTACACCTGATCCTTTTCCTTCGTTCGGTTTTATTGACATAGGTATTTTTTCTCCTTCGAATTTGATGATAGCGTATTCATCTGATGAGACCATTTCGTCCAATTCCGGGGTTATCTCAACAGGCTCTGATTCGACAACAATATCTTCATAAGGTGCATCAATGATTTCCGGTTCTTCTTCCTCCTCCTGGAGAATGGGACAATAAATCGACTTGATCTGAAATACCCTTTCATCCCGCTTCAGCTCAATGAGCCCCAATTTTTCGTAAACCCCAGCCATGTGCGCTTTTACAGTTGACTTCGCAATAAACAACACTTCAGCAATCTCTTTGTATTGTTTTCCTTGACAAAGAAGCTGAAGCACTTCTTTTTGCCTAGGGGATAGGGACGCTATTTTTTTGTAAGGATTAGGTTTAGGCATTATTAAACCTCAGACTAGTGCTTATTTATGATCAACCTTTGAAAAATAAACCTCAAAATCAACCGAAGACGATATGAAATTGAGTTGTAAAAATATAGGATTATATTAGCTGGGAGCACAATTGGCTCCCCTCCTAACCAAATTTTACCACCTAACAAGGAGACGAAATGAACAAGAATGGTTTTGAGCAATTGAACTTCGCTAGCAAATTTAGAATTTCCAAACGGACGATCTTTCTCGCTTTGCTGCAAATCGGATTTGCTATCCTCTGGCGAACAACACCCGTCCAGGTGTTGTTCTGGATACTGATGCTAGTCATCTGCATCCTGGGTTGGATGGCAAGCTACGGTTGGAGGATAGCACTGCGCGAATTTCGTTTCTGGCTAGAACAAATCACAAGAGAGGAGTTCTGATGAAAAACAAATTGCAAGTTTTTAATAAGCGTGCCTTATCCACGATGGCGACCCAATTGCTAGCACTCGGCAAGGCAAACGGCTGGCATTTCCAAAGCCTTGGAAAGGCGCCCACCCCTGTAGATCCCATCCATTTGGATGGTTGGGTTCTGATCCCTGCTGAACAAGACACCCATCCTATTCCTAACAGGACAAAACATAGGATTAAGACGGTTTATGCCTATGGTATTCGTCCGCAAGCTTGGATGGTGATCCATGAAGCGCCTGCACTACTTGCTGCACCGAACCAACGTAAGGCATCGGGTACCCTCGCACAAGTATTTGGCTTGTTTACACTAGGTTCAATACTCAGCATGCTGGTCATGACAGCGGCAGTTGTTGATCCCATTCTGGTTGCTATTACACCAGAGGGCGAATGGATTGAAATTGACCGATGGATTAACTAAGAGGAAAAAATTTTCACTCGCATTCTTTCAAGTATTTGTATTTCCGCCATCTCAATGGTTGTGTTGAACCTGTTCCTTGCCCTTATCCGGCTTCCAAGGAAGATGATGACTAACCAAGGAGGGCTGCGAAGATTGTTGCGCATCTCCTACGAACTGTATGCGGCAGTTCTCTACAAGCTTCAGCCATTGTTATATCACTACCTGAGAGTGGACATCCTGCAAAAGATTCCGCGTACTGTCCTCACAGCACTACTTTCGTATGGGATCGCTCATATTGTTTTCTTTGTCTTCAGACTGGCACTGCCTCGTTGGTTGACAATCCTCTCACTCCTGCATGGCGCTTTCATTGGATTGACCTGGGAGAAGATCATTACACCAGAGGATTTCCAGCTTGGAAAAAGGATAGATGAATAATGATCACAAAATATATTATGGGCCGGGATGAAATTCAATTTTCCAGCAAAGAACGTTCCACACATACTTATGTTATCGGGCAGCCTGGTACAGGTAAATCCCGAGCAATTGAATCCTGGGTGATGCAGGATATCAGGGCGGGAAAAGCCGTGGGGGTTATTGACCCCCACGGCGATCTCTACAACAACCTACTCGCACGATTGACTGATTATCCTCAGCTATGGAAAAAGATTGTTCTCTTTGATCCTCTGGATAAAAAATGGGTTGTGGGTTTCAATCCGCTAGATGCTGTGGCTGATCTACCAAAAGAACGCCTGGCAATCTATATGACGGATATCGTTATCAAGGTATGGAAGATTCAACCGGAACATGCGCCGCGGATGGTCTGGCTGCTTACGAATACCTTCCTGGCACTTTCTTCATCAGGTTTGAATATCCTTGATTTGCCACGCTTTCTGAGCGATCCTGAATTTCGTATTGAACTATTGCCAAAGTTAAATTCGGAGGTTGTGCGCAATTACTTTCTCAACGAATATCCTCAAAAACAATCCAGCGCGATGCAATGGGCAGCGCCAATTTTGAATAAATTGGGTAACCTGATTTTTGATCCACAGATTCGCACTATTTTCACTGGCAAGAGCACTATCAACTTTCGCCATATTATGGATAATGGAAAGATATTGCTCGTACACCTTCCTAAAGGAATTATGGGGGAAGAATTGAGCTCCCTGCTGGCTGCTTTCATCGTTGCAATGATCCAGAAAGCTGCTCTAAGTCGTGCCTCAACACATAATCGACAGCCTTTCTATTTGTACCTGGATGAGTTTCAAAATTACACTACGAACAACATCAAGGATATTCTTTCGGAGAGTCGCAAGTACAGCTTATCAGTGACGATGGCGCATCAATATCTTGATCAATTGTCGTCTGATTTACGCAGCGCCGTCCTTAATACTATTGGCACGGTGGTTTGTTTCCGTGTGGGCTACAAGGATGCCGCCATGTTGGTGAAGGAAATTTTTCCTTCACCTGAAAACATTCAAAGCAGGGGACAGGAACTTCGGCTACGTTCAGTGAACAGTATTTTATTACCGATGGTCATCCCAAAAATTCAGGCTACTAATTGGGAGATGCTAACCAGGGAACTTGTCAATCTCCAGATGCGAGAATTCTGGTTCCGGAAGCGGGGATTGAATCAGCCTATCAAGCAGTATACATTTGATATGCCTGATCCCATTTTGACTGCTGAGAAAAAAAGAAGGATTCAGATGCTTCGGGATTGCTCCGGGGCAAACTATGCTCGGCTGAGAAGTTGCCTGAGACCGGAGAACACATATATAGACGAAAATTCCTCCATTCCAAAATGGTCAAATTGAATGATAGAGTGGAACAATGACAGAAAAATTTTCTAATAACCCAATTTCCCATCCAATGCGTTTTCAACAACGGGACGAAAGCATCTTGAAAAGCATTCAATCCTATGACGGTATTCTTGCCAGAAGGCAAATCAAGGCGATGTTCTGGCATGATGCTAGCGACCAGGCAATGGAGCGCAGATTGTCTTTATTATTTCATAACCATTATCTCAATTGGCCTAACATTGAGCAACGCAGAACACGTCCCATTCCGGAACCTATTGTCTGGTTAGGTTGGCGAGGTATATTGCATCTGGCAAAACTTCAAGCTCATTCGGATGCTGCTGAACCCAAGAGCTGTTCTGAGAATCAAATGCGGTTACTGGAAGCCAGATTGCGGAAGGAAGGCATTTTCTGGCAGCGTGAACCACATTGGAGCCAACTCGCTCACGACATCGCGACTAATGATTTCAGAATGCAAGTCGAGAAAGCGGTTAGCAACCTACCATCAATTACGATGGAACCCTGGCAAGTAGAAAGTTCTTTCCGGCGTGATATGGATATCATCAGCTATGAATATGTAAATCGCAAAGGTCAAAAAGAGAGAATGAAACACGGCGTGCGTCCGGATGGTTTTTTTACACTGGTCGATCATTTGCGGCTGATCAATAACCAACCTGCCAAGGCGAGGTTTCTGGTGGAATACGACAACAGCACGCATCCCTTATTTCGCTTTGGCAAACATAAGGCATTACCGGGTTTGAATTATATCCGCAGCGAAGCCTACAAAAATCGCTTTGGTTTCAATTCAGGGCGCTGGCTGGTTATTTGCAAAAGTGAAACGCGCTTGAAAAATCTGAAAGCTCAAACCGAGTATATCCTGGGTAAACAAGCATCCAATTTCCTCTTTGCCGTTGCCAGTGAATTGACCTACCAAACGGTGCTTACTTCTCCTGTATGGCATTTAGGTGCCTCAAACAAACAAGAATCCTTAGTCAAGAATGTTGAGAGTATTCCAGAATGATGTACTTCATAAATTTGATATCCAATGCTATATTGGCATTATGTAGTCGTCTCGCACAATCTACTCAAAAGACAAGGAGTGGTTGTGTAGTCCTGGATCCCTTGCCGAACCAGGACTATGGTTCAAGCCAGGGGGCAAGCAGCCTGACCAGGATCATCGGGGCTATTATTCTTACCCCTGCCTTGATTTTGGCAGGGGTATTTCCTTTAGGTCTATCCGAGGTGAAGAATGGAAAATATCTTAACGCGTCATAGTGAGCAGCTTCTCAAAGCAACAGATATTGCGCATATTCTAAATATCAGTCGAGCAATGGCATATCGCTTAATGCAGGTTGGTAAGATTCGCACTGTGTCAATTGGCACGGCAAAGAGAGTGCGCACAAAAGATTTACTCACATATATCGAGAACAATCTCTCCCCAATGGGTGAGGTTTGATTAAATGAAAAGACTGGTAAGTGCTCTGGGTCTGCAGTTTTGCAGTAAAATATTTATTCAGAACCTTACCAATCAAATATGGTGTCGAGTTGCCTTTCCTTTTATTGCTTCTAAAGGAGGCTAAGGAAATGGCAAAGAAACGTGGTAATAACGAAGGATCAATTTATAGGCGCAGTAATGGCACATGGCGTGGGCAAGTTACCCTGCAAGGAGAGCGATTAACTTTCACAGCGAAAACAAAACGTGAAGTGCAAGCCTGGATTCACAAGACACTGGATGAAATTGACAATGGGCTGAATTTTGAAAGCACAAAAACTACATTGACAACTTTTATGAAAGAGTGGTTAATAAGCATTGAGCCAGCCCTACGATACAATACCATCAAGCAATATGAACAAGTTACCCATCAATACATCCTGCCTGTACTAGGCAATTATCCTATAAGGGACATCAAACCAGAACAAATTCAACGACTGTATAATAATATGGTCAAAAAAGGATATGGCCTACGTACAGTTCAAATCGTGCATTCTGTTCTTCACCGTGCTCTTGTTCATGGAGTTAAATTAGGCTTGTTGTCACGTAATCCAGACGATGCGACAACCCCACCGAAACCTAAACGGAAAGAAATGCGCTTTCTTGACGAAAACCAGGTTCAGCAATTTTTGATCGTGGCTAAAGCTCAAAATGATCGCTTTTTCACACTCTACTATTTAGCAATTGCTACCGGGATGCGCCAGGGAGAGTTACTAGGATTAAAATGGGCAGATCTCGATTGGGAAAAAGGTGAACTAACAGTTAGCCGTCAACTCACCAAAAAGAAGGGTGGAGGATTTGAACTGACTGCTCCGAAAACAAAAGCAGGAATTCGTCCGATCAGCTTAGGAGATAATACGCTGGAAGTATTAGACGAACATCGAGAAGCACAAATATTGGAGAGGCAAACTGTCGGTGTTCATTGGCAAGATCAGGGCTTAGTATTCACATCGAGTGTCGGTACGCCAATTGATCGTAGTAATATGCGTTGGTTTTTTAAAGCGTTGCTCAAAGATGCAGGATTACCCGATATCCGTTTTCACGATCTGCGTCACACTGCTGCATCTCTTATGCTGAATAACGGCATTCCACTAATTGTTGTTTCAAGACGTTTGGGACACGCTCAACCAAGCATTACTTTGGATGTTTATGGGCATCTCATTCCTGGAAAACAACAAGAAGCTGCATCCCTTATGGACGAGCTTCTTACCCCAATTCAAATTGAATTTGAAAATTAATTTCACCCGGTTGCACCACGGTTGCACCAGAAATGATAGACCGACTCGTAAAGTGGGTTGTTAAACGGTATATGTGGGTATATTGATTGGAATGGCCCCCATATATAGGCGCCCCCGGGGCGACTCGAACGCCCAACCTACTGATTCGAAGTCAGGTACTCTGTCCATTGAGCTACGGGGGCGAGCAGGAATGATTATACCGCGATTGTTCTCCGGGGGTCAATTATACTTCTATGATTCTTTCGCTATTTCCCTTCATTTGACCCCTCTCCCAATTCCATTTATACTCAGGACTTAAGTTATCATCCCTTATTCTGAGGAGAACGATGAGCAAAGCCTACCGCTATACCATGTTTGGCCTGTTGTATTTCATCCAGGGGGCGATCCTGAGCTACTTCACCGGCTTCAACGGCATTTATCTGATCTCCTTTGGTGTGGATATGAAGGGGGTGGGGCTGATCGGTTTGATTGGGATGACCCCCTTCGTCCTCAAGATCTTCCTGGGCATCCTCTCCGACCGGGTGAACCTGCTGGGTGGTGGCTTCCGCAAGCCATATATCCTGCTGGGTGTTGGGGTGCAGATGGTTTCCCTGCTCCTGGTGCCGTTGGTTGACCCTTCGGTCAGTTTCTGGCTGTATGCCCTATTGGGGTTCATCCTGATGACAGGTATGGCGCTTTACGATACTGCCACGGACGGGCTGGCGCTGGATACGACGCCCAAAGATGAGCAGGGGACCATCCAGGGTTTTATGGTCGGCGGGCGCGCTCTGGGCGTGACGGTGATCAGCGTGTTCTTCGGCTTCTTTGCGGATTTCTTCTCCTGGCGGTTTGCCTTCTGGTCCCTGGCAGCTTTCAGTGCTTTGGTGTTAATCCTGTCCTTTTTCATCCGCGAATCGGAAGAACGGGAAAAGCTGGAGTTCGAGTGGTCAGCCTTCAAAACTCTGGGGCGACGGGAGGTGTTGAGCCTGGCGGTATTAGGCGCTCTCTATTCATTGATCATCAACTCGGTGGCTGAGATTATGAATCCCTATTTTGAGAATAAGTTCACCATCTCAACCTTCATCGCCGGATTGTATTCGGCTGTGTGGGGATTGGGTATTGTCTTTGGCGGTCTTTTGGGCGGGAAAGGGACGGATAAATTTGGCCATCGCAGGTCGGTTATCTACGCCATGATCGTCTCATTTGCATCGATATTGCTGTTTCTCATTGTCCCCGGTGCTTATCTTGCTTTTTTGATTGCTGCTGTGTTTGGTTTCGCCTATGGATTTTATGAGACGGTTTACTTCGCCACGTCCATGGCGCGCACCGATCCCCGCATTGCCGCTTCGATGTTCTCTATCCTGATGGCGATTGCCAACATCGGCACCGGCATCGGCATGGCAGTGACCGGTTTGATGGTTGATTCGATGGGATACCCATGGGCGTTTTTGATTTTGGCTGCGTTGAACCTCTTGGCACTGCCGTTAATTCCCCTCGTTTTTTCCAAAAGCTCGGCAGAAAAGGTGCGGGTGAAGGATGCTGGATGAATTTGATATTGTAGTGATATCCGATGGACTGTTTGATGAAATTTTGAAGGATTATTCAGCTCACAAAGCCTTCACTGCACTTGAAGGAGATCGTTTTATCATTGATGGGTTGATGTTTCTTCGGGTTCAGGGTGGTAATGGTCGGGGTGCGCTGGATCAGGTCAGCCTCAATCAGTTGAAGGGGGATGAAGGACATCGTCTGGCTTGTTTGGACGATGATTACTCAAATCTTCGAGATTGTATTAACAGGGGCGTGAGAGCGATCTGGTTGAACAGGGAGGGCTGTTTCGCGCCAGAGGATGTCCCCGCCCATGATGCGGATATCCTTTCAATTGAAGATTTTCTAAAGGACAATAAGTTGTTCCGGAAACCGTCCCTCCGGCAGTGCTATACCTGGTGGGACGAATGGGATCTGCCGGAAAACATTCAGCGACATGTGAAGACAGTCGCCTGGGGCGCCTATGTCCTTGCGGTAATGATGAGGAACAGGGGAATACAGGTTGACCCCATCCTGACTCACCGAGGTGGGCTGTTGCATGATATTGATAAGATCAAGACACTCGATAAAGATGGACAGCATGGGCAGATGGGGGCAGAATTCCTGTTGAGGGAAGGTTATCCGGCAGCAGCCGAGATCGTCAGGGAGCATATCATGCACAGGATCATGCATCCAGGGGCTGAGGATCTTCCCTGGGAAGTTAAACTGGTCTATTTTGTGGACAAGCTCGTGGAGGGGGATCAGATTGTGTCTTTTGATAGACGGCTGGCTGCCCTCAAGGAGCGCTATCCGGGGTATCGCAAGGCTATGACGCGCGCGGAATCGCACATTTGGGCGCTGAGTGAAGACATTATTTCAATTTTATCCATTCGCGATCACGAAAAATTGATATCAACTTTGCATAAACTTCAATATAATTAATATCTTACTTGACAAAACTTAAAATTATGATATTATTTCTTTAATAATTGTAGGTATACAATTATTTTCTTAATAATGAAAGGAATAACCCATGACACACATCTTAAACATCTCAACGGAAAATCCCGTCATCCACATAAAAGCCTATGGGGGCGTGCAGATTGAGGGTGTTGACCGGGCTGAAGTTCAATGTGAAATTAACGCCCCTCAGCTTGCGACCCTGGTTGAAGAGGATGGTCATGTCTATGTCACGGTCAACGCTGCGTGCAACTTGAAGGTGCCGATGTCTTCCTCAATCGAAATCGAGAAAGGCATGGGCTCGATTAAGATTACGCACATAAAAAATAAGATCCAAATTGAGAAGGCTTTAGGTAACCTGGTTTTAATGGATGTCGGGGAAGCCGCGATTGAGAAAGTCGGTGGAAATTTTGCAGTGAGGAATGCGTCCGGCAGTGTTACCGTCGAAAAAGTAGGCGGTAATCTCGTTGTAGAAAATGTCGAATCCTTTCGCTGTGAAAAAATTGGCGGGAGCTGTTATGCCCGGGATGTACATGGTGATTTTTCGCTACAGAAAGCTGGTGGAGGGCTGCGTGCCCAGGAAATAGAAGGTGATACGATCCTCCCTCGGGTGGGTGGGTCGTTTGTTGCCAAAGGATTGACAGTAGGGGAGGATATTAGGGCCGGCGGCGATATTCGACTGAAAGACTTCGATTTCAATCTGGACAATATCTCTTTCAAAGCTGGTGGGGATATCCAATTGGAGATCGCTGAAGATTTCCCTGGATCTGCATTTGAGTTCAGGTCTGGCGCTGAGCAGATACGCGTTCAGGTTAACGAGGATGATCTCAAAATCGGTGATGACTATTTCAGCTATACGCTTGGGGATGGTGACCGCAATTTGGAGGCAGCCTCTGGAGGAGCGATTACCCTCAATGAACTGGGAGACGGAGAAGAGGATATTGTCGGCGATCTCTCGGAGTATTTTTCTCATGAAGAATCAACTTTCAGTGAGATGATCCAGGAAAGAGTCAAATCGGCCACGCGTTTGGCGGAATCCAAGATAAAGGCAGCCGAAATTCGATTGGAGAAGATGCAGGAGAGGGTTGAAAAGCACCGAGGTTTTAATGTTGATTTTGATTTCGGAGACGAAGACAAGCAACCTGTGCCTCCGATGAAGCGGAAAGTTGGAAAGAAAGGCGCATCTGATGAAGAACGCTTGATGATATTGAAAATGCTGCAGGAAAAGAAGATCACCGTTGATGAGGCAGAAACCTTGTTCAAAGCATTGGAAGACTGAGGTAAAAAATGGTAAGCAAAGCAGAGCGACAAATTCTCGATATGGTCGAACAGGGACAGCTTTCCGCTGAGGAAGGTTTGCGACTGATCAACGCTATGGGGGAACCCCCCACAGTTAGCCCCGATCCAGAAATAATTGATGAAGAAGTACTGGGTGCGATGGATATCACCCTTGACGAAGCCAAACAAAGAGTCGGAAAGCACATCCCCGAAGAGGAAAAGCAGCGCATGAATCGCTTGAAGCGTTGGTGGGTTTTGCCTTTTGGGATTGGTTTGCTGATCACAACGCTGGGTGTCATTTGGATGTATATGGGTTATGTTGAACGTGGCTTTGGGTTTGGTTTCTGGCTGGCATGGGTCCCCTTTTTGTTGGGTGTTTTCATTGTGGCTGTCAGTTTCCAAACCCATCAGAGTGTATGGGTGCATGTGAGAGTCAGGCAGAAGCCAGGGGAAACGCCTCAACGGATTTCGATCAGCCTGCCCATGCCTATTGCGCTGACGCGCTGGTTCATCTCTGCTTTTGGGGATCATATCCCCGGATTGAGGGATCAACCCCTCGATAATATTTCGGAGATTCTGACGAATTTATCTCCCGAAGAGCCTTTCTATGTACATGTCAATGATGAAGATGGGGAAGAAGTGGAAGTTTTTATCGGCTAACAATTTTATAGGGCTGATTAAGCAGAAGCTATCCAAGGATTTCATTACTTAAAATTGCAATCAATCAATAGTGAGAATTGAATTATCTATCACGCTGAGGCGAGCAAATATTTCAATATTAAATAAATAAATAAATATATAATATAACGTAAGGGCGAGTCACGACTCGCCCTTACGTTAGTCCCAGATTATTGGTTATTGAAATAATTGTAGGTTGCGTTGCTCAACTCGGCAAAGAGAGCATTGACGGGATCAAAAACAGCTTGCACGGGGTGATGGACGAAAATCGACAATGTATAATTGCCACCCGGTGTATAGACGAGGGCGACATCACCGAAGGTGTGCACCAAACCGTCATCCTCAATCGCCCAGCCGTGTTTATGGGCAACCGTTGTTCCGGAGGGGACGCCGGATTGAATCAGAACGGCGATTTGGTTGCCGGACAGATAGGTGACCATGATTTCACACTCTTCCTGTGTGATCTCGCCCTGAAAAGCGGCGATAAGCGCCCCGCCGCCCCATTCAGCGCATTGATAAATATCTTCCATCAGCATGCCCATGTCCGCTGGGGTAGTCTGTACATAGGTGTCTGGCTCTGTGTCGATATCTTCACGCTGATTAGCGGGTGTTTCATAGCGTTGAAGGAGAGGAGCACCAACATAAAAGTGGCCTGCCCAGAACGTGTTCTCCAAGCCCAGGGTTTGCATATCTTCAGTGATGAGCAGCGGAGAGAGATTGGTGTCGATGACCGTTCTCGCCAATTCGTCTGTACTCGTGTTTTCTGATTGTTCGATCATCTCCTCCATCAGGTCTAAGTATTCCTGCGGGTAAGGGTCATCAATGTAACGGAACGCGCCGACCATCACGGGAATCTTGATCGTGCTCCAGGCAGAATAGGCAATATTAGGCTGCAGGTCTCCAACACCATCCTGATATGCAAAATGGAGTCCTCCGATTGAGTTCAGGTCCTTCATATAAATCTCAACAATACCATCAAAACCGGAGGCATTAATGATTTGTTTCATCAGGGTTTCAAGGTCAATGATGGAAGGTTTGGGTATAGAGGTTTGATCCAATGCCAGGTTGACCTGCCGTTGGGTGGGTGACTCGAGTGCGTCAATGACCTGTAAGGTGGCGCGGTCAAGATCAAGCTGCTTACCCGGAACACCGGCAGCGAACTGAGCGGTTCCAGGGATGGGTTGGGGCGATGTCGCGGGTGTATCGAAGCGTGTGGCAATATCCGCACGGAGGTATTCTCGTATGCGCGCTTCATCATATTCCGCATCAAGTGGAATATTGATGATCTTTATGTTTCGATTCCAGAGGAAATCCCAAAACCCTTCCCAAAAGGGCTCCGTCACACGTTGGTTATCAGCCACAGCCAGCATATTTTCAACTTTCGGCTCGAATCCAAGAACAACCGGACGAATCTGGATGGGGTATCCGTCATAAAGGATTTCAATTGGAGAGCGATAAACGGTATAGATGCGCTCAGCGGCTTGTTCGTAATCCAAACCTCCAACAGGAATTTTCCCTACCCGCAAGCCAAGTGGGAAGCTGTTGCGTATTCGGCTGTAGCTGATGAGTTGGATGACGGTCAATAGAACGGTAATGAGAATTAGAAATATCGCAACCCATCGAAAAACTGGAAATGTACGTCTTCGCATGGTGTTTTTCCATTATACTTAATCTGCATTATCATGCCATTAAAAGAGTGTCTTGTCAACGAACCCCCTCATTTCGACACTCTTTAAACATTGGGTGGGCGTTTGACAGTCTTATCATGAGGCGATATACTTTCAAATCGAATTTGAAGGATAATTTGGAGGTTTAAATTGAAAACAGCGTTGATTACGGGCATCACCGGGCAGGATGGATCTTATCTGGCTGAGCTGCTTTTAGATAAAGGGTATGAAGTTCACGGCATCATCCGCCGGGCAAGTACCTTCAACACCCGCCGCATTGATCATATCTACAAAGACCCCCACGGCAATGGTGGGAAGGTGCATCTTTACCTGCATTACGGCGATGTGACCGCGGGGGACAGCCTTTTGGATGTCATTTACAATGTCAAACCGGACGAGGTTTATCACCTAGCTGCGCAAAGTCATGTGCGTGTGAGCTTTGACATGCCGGAATATACCGGCGATGTGACCGGGCTGGGCACGACACGCATCCTGGAAGCTATTCGCAAAGCGGGCAACACCTCACGTTTCTATCAGGCATCCTCGAGTGAGATGTTTGGCAGTTCAACGCCACCGCAAAATGAAAGCACCCCCTTCGAGCCCCGCAGTCCATACGCTGCTGCCAAATTATATGGTTATTGGATGGCGCGCAATTATCGTGAAGGTTATGGAATGTTTGCCGTCAATGGCATTCTCTTCAATCATGAGTCACCACGGCGCGGTGAGACATTTGTGACGCGGAAGATCACCCGGGCATTGGCCAATATCCGCGCTGGAGAGCAGAAGTATCTCTATTTAGGGAATCTCGAATCCCGTCGGGATTGGGGATATGCCCCGGAATATGTGGAAATTATGCATCACATGCTGCAACAGGAAAAACCCGATGATTACGTTGTCGGTACTGGTGAAGCGCACAGGATTGAGGAATTCCTGGATGAAGCCTTTGGCTATGTGGATATGGACTGGCATCAATATGTACGGATTGACCCCCGCTATTACCGTCCCACAGAGGTGGATTACCTTGAGGCGGACACATCTAAAGCCGAAAAGGAATTAAATTGGAAACCGAAAATTAAATTCCACGAGCTGGTCAAGATCATGGTTGATGCAGATCTGGAGTTGGCTGGACTGGAATCCCCTGGCGAAGGTAGGAAGATCGTTGAAGAGAAATTCACCGGCTGGCACCGCTGGGAAGATCAAGTGGTCTCGATGGGCAGGTAGCCTTGGTGATCCGGTGTACGAAATTCTTAAGTAAGCCACATTGATTCTTAATCTTAATAAAATAAATAATTAATTTTCCCAATTCTGGCATAGAGACCGGAAAATTCAGTGTATAATAATTTAAACTGATTTGCAGATTCATGCATCAAATCTGAAAAATTGGTGGGTAATTCCAATTAAGTCATATTTCTGGAGGAAAAAATGAATAAAAGATGTCAATTCCTTTTTATCAATGTTTTCATAATGATATTCTTATCAAGTTGTCAGCAGCTATCGGAAGCAGCGATTCAAAAAGCGATTGATCAAACACAGAGTATTCTGCCTACAAGCACGAACACTTCTGCGCCGACTACCACAGCGACCAACACACCAGAACCAACATTTACATTGACTGCTACGATAACGCCAACCTTTACTTTGACACCCGATGTACGGATCATTGCAATTGGACCAGAACAATTCCTCCTCGAAAAAGGAGATCTGCCAGCTGATGCGAAGTACTATGTACCCAATCAATTATGGATTTCTCCTGATCATAATGATGAAGTAATCGGGCGAATGGGAGAGAACGATGGAGGAAAATATCTTCGTGAAACCGGTCGTATTGATGGATGGTACATATTTTTCAAACGTGGCAGTTCCAGAGTTCCTGCACCTAAGGAATTGTCTCATCGAATTTCTCAATTCGAAAGTTGTGAAGGGGCGTTGATTGCGGTTGAAAAGTATCCTGCGTATAAAATTGACAACAAATATGAGATGGTTGATGATGATTATGATCTGGGTGATAAGACTGTTATTTCAAAATATCGTGAACTACAGCCGGGCGGTGAGTATATTGTGAGATATTATGTCGAAACAGCCTATCGGAATTATGTCAGCCAAATATTAGCGTATGGTTACGAAGAAAAATTCGATCTCGAGTATGTGATTCAGATAGCGGAGATCGCATTAGAATTGTTGGCAGACGCTCCATTGGTAGAACCATAAATTATTATTTGAGAGAAGAGCGGACGTTTATTTTAAATTGATTTGCCTTTTATATCCAAATTGAATATAATTTGGGATAATCAAAAACATTGCGGAAGAGTACCCTATCAGCACCTGATAGAGACGGGTGTCCATGGCTGAAAGCACCTCCAGGCAAGGTGATAGGCGAAGTCGCCGCAGGATGCTGCTGAAGAAAACCGCAAGGTGAGTAGAACAGCACGGGAGCGCCCGATACCGCGCTGCCGGATATTTGTCCGGGCTGAGTGCGCTGAGAAGCAGCGAATTGAGGTGGTACCGCGGAAGATAACCTTTCGTCCTCTGGGACGAGAGGTTTTGTTTTTAATTTATTATTTGGAGGACGATCATTATGGCGAAAGAATTACCTAAAACTTATGATTTCAATGAGACTGAAGATCAATTGTATCATTGGTGGTGGGAGTCGGGTTACTTCAAACCGTCCAATGATCCCAATGACCTTGATTTTGATCCTCAGATCGAGCCTTTTGTAATTTCAATACCCCCAGCTAACGTCACGGGCAGCTTGCATTTAGGTCACGCCATGTTCGTTTCACTGGAAGATTTGATGATCCGCTATCATCGCATGAAGGGCGAGCCTACGTTGTGGGTACCCGGTGTGGATCATGCGGGCATTGCGACACAACTGCAGATTGAGAAAATGCTGCAACAACAGGGAACCAGCAGGCGTGAAGTGGGGCGCGAAAAGTTTCTCGAACATGCTTGGGAATGGAAGGAGAAATACGGCGGGATCATCACCAAGCAAATCCGACGTCTGGGTGCATCCTGCGATTGGAGCCGTGAACGGTTTACGCTGGATGAGGGGTTATCTAAAGCCGTACGGGAAGCTTTTGTTTCACTGTACGAAAAGGGTTGGATCTATCGCGGCCCGCGCATGATCAACTGGTCACCCGGACTGCAAACGGCTGTCTCTGACCTGGAGGTCGAGTATTCTCAAGAAACCGGCAAATTGTATTACTTCCGTTATATGATCGCGGACAGCGATGAGTACATCCCGGTGGCGACGACCCGACCTGAGACCATCCTGGGTGATACGGCGGTGGCTGTCCATCCAGAAGATGAGCGTTTTATCGATCTGGTGGGCAAGAAGGCTGTTGTGCCGATGCTGGGGCGGGAGATTCCCGTTATCGCCGACGAGTATGTGGACCGCGAGTTCGGCACCGGCGCTTTGAAGATCACCCCTACGCATGATCCCAACGACTACGACATCGGCATGCGCCACAACCTTGAGTTCATCAATGTCCTCAATAAGGATGCAACTATCAATGAGAATGGTGGATCTTATGAAGGGTTGGACCGTTTTGAATGCCGTGAAAAACTCTGGGCGGATATGGAAGATGCTGGTCTGACCATCCAGGTGGAGTCCTATATGATGAAAGTGCCTCGTTCACAGCGGGGCGGTGAAGTGGTTGAGCCGATGATCTCCACCCAATGGTTTGTGGATGTGCAGGAGATGGCGGATGCTGCACTGCAGGTGGTGCGCGAAGGGCAAATTGATATCATCCCCGAGCGGTTTAAGAAGGTATATTACAATTGGATGGAAAATATCCAGGATTGGTGCATCAGCCGGCAGCTTTGGTGGGGACACCGCATCCCCGTATGGTATTGTGAGGATTGCGGCGGTGTCACAGTAGCACGTGAGGACCCTGATGTCTGCCAGCACTGCGGGGGGGCGAATCTGCGGCAGGACCCCGATGTGCTGGATACCTGGTTTTCATCAGCTCTATGGCCCTTCTCAACCCTGGGTTGGCCCAAAGATACCCCCGATCTTGCGTATTTTTACCCGACATCTGTCATGGAAACCGGTTATGACATCCTCTTCTTCTGGGTGGCGCGCATGATCATGGCCGGCCTGGAATTCACTGGAAAAGTACCCTTTCATACGGTATATCTGCACGGTTTGATTCGTGATGAGAACGGCCAGAAAATGAGTAAAACCAAGGATAATGTGATTGATCCCCTGGAAGTCATGGATGATCTCGGAACGGACGCGTTGCGCTTCACGCTGCTGGTGGGGTCCACTCCTGGGAATGACACGAACCTTTCCCTGATGAAGGTGGAAGCAAACCGCAATTTTGCCAATAAGTTATGGAATGCTGGGCGGTTCATCATCTACAACCTGCAAAATATCCCCTCTGCACCAGAAGGGGAACCGGATTGGACGCTGGCAGATAGCTGGATTTGGGCCAGGCATAAACAATTAAGGGGAACTGTGAATCGCTTATTTGAAAGTTACCAGTTTGGCGAAGCCGGCAGGCAGATATACGATTTCTTCTGGACGGAATTTGCGGATTGGTATGTCGAGATATCCAAAGATCAAATTGCTGAAGGCGGCGACCGGGCTTTCTATACAGTTCAAACTCTGGTGCGCATTTTTGACACCTGCCTGCGTTTATTGCACCCCTTCACGCCCTTTGTCACCGAAGAATTGTGGGGGCATCTCAAGGAAGCCAGCAAAGAAGCTTCAGACCTCATTAAGCCTCAAGAAGGATGGGGTGAGGCCTTGATTATTGCGAAATGGCCTGAGCCGATAGCGAAAGAGGGCTGGGAGGAGAACGCTATTGATGATTTTATCCTGATTCAGGAGATGGTTCGCGCTATCCGAAATGTCCGCGCGGAATACAAAGTACAGCCCGGGCATAAGATCGCCTGCACTATCAGCGCTGGCGGCAAGAAGGATATGATCGAATCCCAGCAAGAGACTTTTGTTTCCCTGGCTGGGGTGGACCCAGATGCTTTGACTATCATTGACAAGCCTATTGAGCCTTCTGAGGACCATGTCACCTTGGTGGTCGCCCCTGTGGAAATCGCGCTCCCACTGGCGGGGCTGGTGGATGTTGACGCAGAGCGGGAACGTTTGGAGAAGGAATTAGCTGAAGCGCAATCACAGATCAAAAGGCTGGAAAATCTGCTGGCGAGTCCCTTCGCGGAAAAAGCACCGCCTGAGGTGGTGCAGAAGGAGCGAGATAAGCTTGCGGAATATCGAGAGACAGCCAAACGCCTGGAGCAGCAATTGGGCTGAATGAATTTGAACAAATTATTGATGATTTGGATTATTAGACATTAAAGACGATATAAATTTGTGGATTCAAACTTTTAGTGCAACAACATTGTTGAAGACCTCGTTAGGCTT